>NZ_JACJSV010000076.1 GCF_014698335.1 Microcystis viridis FACHB-1342
AATTTCTGAGGTGACTTCTTTGCTGACAACTACTGTACCGTAGGGAGAAAGAAGGGTTTCTAGGAAGTCTTTGCTAAATTTATCCCAAATAAAGCGAGTCATTTCAGTTATCAGTTACCAGTTATCAGTTATCAGTGACTACCACCTAAACTCGGTAGCTTGAAAAAGGTTAATTGCCTCAGTTGCTGATTTTAGCCTCCAGATTAATCATCGAGAATTGAGCAAGCGATCGCATTTATGATCTGATTCTAATTTATTGAGGGTCAGTAAGAATAGTGATAATTGACATTTCTCAAGATTTTATCTCCGACTACTGATAATTAACATTAACATCGACAAAAAAACTTTCTAAAATCTGCTTAGATAAAGATAAATATTGACATTTGCTGTTAAATTAGTCAGCTTATCGCCTCTGCTAAAGATGCCTTCTGGCAATCAAAACCCAGAAAACCAATCGCGTGAACTGATTGAATAAAAATTGCGTTAAGCGGGATAGTCTATCAACCTCAATGGCAGTTTAAAACTCCTTTCTAGCAAGAATTTACTAATATTAAGCCAGCACTATTTAACGGATATATCTTTTAATTACCTGATACTTTTTAAGAGATTAACTATCTCATCGGGAAATCTTTACTATAATTCTTTATCGGATAATCGCGACAACAGAATCATAAAATTTTGCCTTACTGTTTGGGTATGGGGATGATTTTCTCCTAATCTTTCTTGATAAATAGCAATAGCTCTCACATACAACGGTTCCGCTTCTGCGTATCTGCCTTGGTATTTGTATAATAGTGCTAAATTATTGAGACTGGTAGCAACATCGGGATGGTTTTCTTCTAATAGCTGTTCTATCAGAGAAAGGGAGCGCTTATACAACGATTCTGCTTCTGCGTATTTGCCTTGGTATTTGTATAATAGTGCTAAATTATTGAGACTGTTAGCAAAATAGAGATTGTTTTCTCCTAATAGCTGTTCTATCAGAGAAAGGGAGCGCTTATACAAGGGTTCCGCTTCTGCGTATCTGCCTTGGGAGCAGTATAATCCTGCTAAATTATTGAGACTGGTAGCAAAATAGAGATTGTTTTCTCCTAATAGCTGTTCTATCAGAGAAAGGCATCTCTTACATAAGGGTTCCGCTTCTATGTATCTGCCTTGACTGAGGTATAATTCTGCTAAATTATTGAGAATGTTAGCAAAATAGAGATTGTTTTCTCCTAATAGCTGTTCTATCAGAGAACGGGAGCGCTTATACAACGATTCTGCTTCTGCGTATTTGCCTTGACAGCGGTATAATATCGCTAAATTATCGAGCCTAATAGCAAAATCGAGATTGTTTTCTCCTAATCGCTGTTTTATCAGAGAAAGGGAGTGCTTACACAACAGTTCTCCTTCTGCGTATTTGCCTTGTAATTCATATAACACTGCTAAATTATTGAAAATGTCAGCAACATAGGGATGGTTTTCTCCTAAGCGAGATTGGATTTCTTCACAACATTTTGTTAAGGTAACTGCTGCTAAATTATATTCTCCCTGTCCCTTATAAAACAAAGCTAACCCAAGAAACACCTGAATTAAATTATCTTCCGGGTTGGGAATATCATCTAACATGGTTTGACTGACAAGTTGCAGATGGGGAATTGCGGGAGTTACCGCTGCAATAATCTCCCTTGTGGGGGTTTGCGGGATATTTTCGGCAATGGTTAACAAAGTTTCCACAAAAGCGCATCGATAAAGAGAATTTATCTGAGGAATTGCCTGTAATTGCTGTTGAAAAAATTCTCTCACGAGGGGATGAATCCGATAAAAAGAATAGTCCTCATCCACGGGTTGCATCAGATGAGAATTATCCAATTGTCCCCGCGCTTCTTCTAGTTCGCTTTCGGTAATTTCTGTGGATTTTGCCGTATCTTCTAGCAACGTCCAAGCAATAGCCACCGGTGCGAATAAACTCAACAGCATTGCCACTTTTTGAACAGCAGAACTTAAATCATCCCAACTGATTTTAATTGCGGATGCTACCCCTAAATGTCCATAATCTCTGTGGTTTCTTTCCTTAGTTAAAGCAGTATGAGCTAAATTTAATTTATCGCGTAAATGGCTAAACTTTAAATGACGATTTTTCGCTAAATATTCCCCCACTAACTCCACTGCTAAGGTTAAGCGTCCTAAAATTTCGTGACAAATCTGTTCTACTAAAGCTTTTTCTTGCTCAACTTTAGCAGTACCAACAATTTTGGTTAATAATTCTACACATTTATCCAAGGGTAAAACATCTAAAGCTATAGACTCAAATTCCGTACTAAGACACCTTTCCCTAGTGGTGACTAATATCTTAATCCTAGAATCTTTTGGTAACATTCGATCGGGAATTCGGTCGATATTGGGGACATCATCGAGAATTAATAATAATTTTCCCTGCTGAGGTAGCCAATTTTGCCAATACCAGTCCACTTGTGTTTCTAAAGATTCTTTTTTCAATATTTCTGGTAAAGATAGATAGGGACCAGCTAATTTAACTATTTCTTCTGCTAAACCCGATAGTCGCAAGGATAACCAATATTGTGCCGCGTATTCCTGTTGGTATCGTTTCGCATATTCCAAAGCTAAAGCGGTTTTTCCTATTCCCCCTAACCCTTCCACCGCGCAAACAATCACCCCTTGTTCTGTTTGCAATTTCTGATGAATTAAGGTTAACTCATCTTCCCTCCCGACAAAATTAACCGTACTTTTGCCCACATTACTAGGTATAGAGGGAATACTTACTTTTTTAGACGATTTTTCACTCCTGCGATCACACGATTAAATGTGGGAAAATAACGCTTAAAAGTTGACTCAGTATCTAATTCCGCTTCGTAGGTCAGGGAAACAAAAGGGGGTATAGTAGATATGGCCGCTTTTAATTTGGCTGCTGCCGATCGCTCTGGTTGATTGAGTTTAGCCAGAATTTGATTTAATAATTCTAAGATTTGTGCAGAAGCAAGTTCTAGGGGTGGTTCTTTGGTAATTGCCGTCAATTCTGTGACAATTTCTGCTACCATTACCTCGGCATCAGGAAAAGATGCTTCTTGACTCTCGCTGGCGACTAAATCCCATTTTTCTCGTTCCAATTCTTTAATTTCTATGCGCTTATCGTTTATGCGTTGCTCCAAAAGAACTTTATCTTCTGAACGCGCAACTGTCCACGCATCGCGGATTCCCGCTAATTGTTCTTTTAAGCGTTGAATATTTTTATCGAGATTTTGTAATTCGTCAGTAGCCATGGGAAAATAAGCTTAAATTAGCCAATTAATTCAATTATGATCTATCCATCTAGAAATGTCATTCCTGTGGCTGTCCCCCACTCCCCAACACCCAACCCCTCACGGATCACAGAAAAAGCCTAGCTCAATCTGGAAATTTTGATTATGATCATTAGTAATTGACCTTTATTTGTGATATAGATTCAAAGGAGAGACACGGTGTCCACAGAAGTCATCGAAAAGCGTTCCACAGCGACAATCCGTAAACCAGCACCGCGTTATCGCGTTTTACTCCACAATGACGACTTTAACTCGATGGAGTATGTGGTTCAGAGTTTAATGCAAACGATCGCCGGTATGACGCAACCCCAAGCAGTTGATATCATGATGGAAGCGCACACGAATGGTACAGCCTTGGTGATTACCTGCATCCAAGAACACGCGGAGTTTTACTGTGAAACCTTGAAAAATAAAGGTTTAACCAGCAGCATCGAACCCGATGAATAAAAGATTACGGGTAATTGCCACTTACCCAGTCCCCCTGCGACTGGGAATTTTTATTTTGCTCTTACTTTTTCTCTGGTTGCCGATCGCACTTCCCCTCTATCACTTTTTTGCCACTAATGCCAATCTTGTCTCAATTTTGACCCTTTCTGTTCTCTATCTGGAATTTTTGGGGTTATCCCATTGGTGGGGACGGACAATTTATGGTGATGAGGGATTAGCCGATTATGGGTTGATTTGGCGAAGAAAAACGCTGATCAAGTTAATTAACGGGTTAGAGATCGGTCTATTTTTCACTTTCTCGCTTTTTCTGTCCCAAGGGTTCCTAGGTTGGTTAAATTTCTTACCCGCAAATCCCCAAATCAGCAAAATCATCCTGGAGGGGTTTTTAGTCGCTTTAGCGGTGGGTTTTGCGGAAGAATTGCTATTTCGGGGCTGGTTACTGGGAGAATTGGAAAAGGATTATCGTCCCGCTATCGCTCTAGTGATTAGTGCCTTAATTTTCGCTCTTGCTCACTTTATTAAACCTTTAGCCGAAATTATCCGCACTTTTCCCCAATTTCCTGCCTTAGTCTTGCTAGGATTGATTCTCGGTTGGGCAAAACGCGCCTGTGGTGGTAATTTGGGTAAAAGTATCGGTCTGCACGCGGGTTTAGTCTGGGCATACTATATATTAAATGTGGGTCAGTTAATTAAATACACTGGTACTGTTCCCGATTGGTTAACTGGAATCGATAAAAATCCTTTAGCGGGAGTGATGGGTTTACTTTTCCTGACAATTCTCGCTATCTGGACAAGAAAAAAGGCAGTTTTGAGTGAACGATAGGGGATTAAATCAATTACTATAAAGGGGAAATTGCCCATGAGAGTTATAGCCGATTTCAATTTTTGATGGGTTATTTTTAGTTTAATTCTCTGGCTAATGATTGGCAATCTCCTCTACTATATGCAAGTAATTGTTTTACGTCAAAAGAACCCACAGGTTAATTCCTCTCCTGTTGTCAGGAGTCAATCCTTCAATGTTTCTGACCTATTCTTTTTATTTTGGTCACGGGGAGGGGAAGGAATCCGAGTATCATTATCCGAGGAATTAACGGGTGGTAATGGAGTATTTAGTAATTAAAAAATTGATGTTTATTCAATAAGTTTTTGACAATCTAGATTATCTTGCAAAGCTCGATCGATATCCGATTTCCAAGCTCTGTCATTATACCAACGTTTTGCCCAAAATTGAGCTTCTTTAAAGTTATCAGAAGTTGGGGGGATTTTGCACAAAATTTCAAAAGCACCTTCTCTACCCGGCACATCAGCGACAAAATTATCGACAGCTAGTCCTATTGCTTGCTGAATTAACCTTAATTCATTTAATTGAGTCCCACACTTGTAATAAAACTGATCACCTTGTTGCTTTTGCAAGTCTTGCAGTTGTTGAATATTCTTTTCTAAGCTAATATTAAAATCTCGTTTAGTACAAATTTCTGGAATACTAGGTGAGGGTTCCTTATCGGGAGTTCTTTGTGGTAGCAATGATAATAAGGACAAAATAATAAACGTACCAAGTAGTAATAGTACCGACGAAAAGGTAGAATCCTCCTCCTTAACTAATTTTTCTAATTCTTGTTTAACCCATTGAATATTAAATACCTCTTGATAAATTCGATTGGTCACTTCTAGATACTCATCATTTTTAATCACTAATTCTGCTTGCTGAAGTGCCAATTTTTCTGGTTTGTTATCAGCAAAGACTCCCCCCTGCTGCAAAATTTCTTGATAGATTTCTAATCTTGACCTAACATTTTTATCAGGAGTTAAGAGACTGTTTTGTATTTTCTGGAGATGGTCTGCTGCTTTATTTTGTAACCAATTTTCTACAATATTTTTCTGAATCAATTGTTCAATTTTTGGTTTTTCTTGTCCTTCTCGTAACTCATTTTTATTGTCGATTAGCAAAAGGATAACTATTATCGTTAACTCCCAGTTACCACCTGTCCAAGCTGGAATTTCCTCAATTAAAGCTGCTCTTTGATTCTCATCAAATTCAGTCCTTAATAGTATTTTATCTAGTTGATCTACTTTTTCGTAGTATGCAGGGATTTTATTTAATTCCGTTGTCACCCAATTTTCATTAAAAACATTTCTATAAATCTTATTATAAACTTTTAACTTTTGTCGGTCTTGAACTACCAATCCCGTTAAGCGTAATTCTATTTGATCGCGACTACCATCATCGGTAATTTCACCATTTTTTAAAATTTCTAGGTAAAGCTTCAGCATTCTTCTACCCGTGACACGCTTATTTAATAAACGATTCTGAACAGTTTTTAGGTGTTCTGGACTATCTTGAGATACCCAGTTACTAATTACTTGCGACTGGATAAAATCGCCGACATTAATCGGGTTTGCTGGGGATTCCTTGCCAAATTCAGGGCGAGATGTGGAGATTAAATTACAAATTTTTTGAGTTAAAAATGGTTGTCCACCTGTCCATTCTATAACCTCCTCTAAAACCCGTTGCGGTGCGATAACTTTGTCCTGCAATCCCTCGGCAAGTTTTCTGGCATCCTTTATAGTAAATCCAGATAATCGAATATCTTGACCAATATTAAAAGGACTACGATTATTATCTAGAATAAAGTTATAAACTGCCGATACCCCCAACATACAAAAGCTTAGACGTTGGTAATCCCTATTATAAGGACGTTTTTCATGACAGCTACGCAGCCAAGCAAAGAAATCATCTGTGGAAAAATTTAAACTCAGAACGCTATCAATTTCATCGAAACAGATAACAATAGGTCGGGATACCTCCTTTAAGAGAATTTCTTCAACAAATTCATCAAGACGATTAATAGCTGATTTATAGGCTCGTTCATCCCACCAAGTTTGCTCTTTTCCCCGAATAGAAAGATTGAAGCGTTTAACCAGTTGCTCAAATAATACTCGATACCAAATATCTTCGGAGATGTTTTTTCCTATACCACTCAAATCAATGGTAGCACAATCAATATTATCCTCTTTCAGTCGTTTTTGTGTCTGTACCCACAAACTTGATTTTCCCATCTGACGGGAATTTAACACATAGCAATACTGTCCATTTTTTAGATAGTTATAAAATATATCATCTGCTTCCCGCTTGATATAACTAGGTGCATCTAGGGGGACGCTGCCTCCAACATAATAAAAATTGGTCGCCATAGCATTAAAATTAGCAATTTGTCTGATTGGTTAAGTTCGATGAATAATTTAATCAAAGGTTATCTGTCCCTAAGCTAGTCCGCATTTAAAGTTCTGGGTTCGATGGGGGAACGGGGAACAGGTGAAAACGAATATTAGATTTAGATGTACAACAGTTTAACTCAATATATTGGATTTTAGGAGGATAGGCGATACCTAAAATAGTCGCTGTATAGTGGATAACGGGGTTGAACAGCATTCTGCACAAAGGTTACTAATCCTAAACTATGAAGTTGCCAATTAATTGTTGCACCTAAATCAACGGGAGAAGAGGACTCTACAACCTTTTTCATTCCTGCTGCTAGGTTTGGATGTTCTTGTAAGTTTAGCAAATGTCCTCGCAAATGATCCCCATAAATCCCCGCTTCCGTGGCTGCTGTCTCTAAAAAATCTGCTAAAGACAGTTGTTTTTGGGTAATCCCATAAATCGCTTTTTGGATTAAATAGGGATGTCCCCCGACAAG
This sequence comes from Microcystis viridis FACHB-1342, assembly GCF_014698335.1. Classification (GTDB taxonomy): domain Bacteria; phylum Cyanobacteriota; class Cyanobacteriia; order Cyanobacteriales; family Microcystaceae; genus Microcystis; species Microcystis ichthyoblabe_A. The sequence continues at coordinate 7,445 of NZ_JACJSV010000076.1, forward strand.
ATTAATTATTTTTTGCAGTTCATCTTTTCCCAAGTTAGCCTGATATTTATTGGCTAGAGTCAAGACCTGTTCTAGAGTAAAATCAGGTAACAGTATTTCTGTTCCTACAACATTCAAAGGAGATTTATTCAGGTCAACAGGAACATAATTTTCTGTGGAGTAGGTGATAATTAAGTGTAACTTTTGCCAAGTATTATTATTTTTTGCCTCCTCATGCCAAAGACGAAATAAACTAAGGAAATCGTCAGCAACGCTGGTATAGGTAAAGAGACTATCTATCTCCTCTAAAACTAAAATTAGGGGTTTATCCAGCTTTTTGAGCAAATGGTCTTCAAAATAGGCAGTACAGCTATAAAGTCCTAATCCTTCTTGCCATTTTTCCTGAAAGAGAGCTGCTAACCCTAATTTCTTGGAAATAATCAAAGCAAACCAAGAGAGCAATCGGTCTAAATCGCCGAGAATTCCTTTACTTGCTTGTAAAAAACTCAAACTGACGGTTTTATACTGTCTTTTGTCAACTTGACTCAAAATTCTATCGACTAATAGGGTTTTACCCATCCCCTTGGCTGATTTAATCCGCAATAATGAACCTGCTTGACTCACCGTCTCCAGACAAAGCTGTTCCACTGGAGGACGTTCAACATACTTGGAAAAATCCGCAGCCCGGTTTTCTCCCTCATCCTCAGACGTGGCAGCCGGTGTTTCCTCCAACTTATCCCAGTCAGCGATTTCTCGATAATCAAGGCCTAATTTTTGACAAATTTCAAAAAAATTGAGATTACTAATCGATTTACCGTTAAGAAAACGGCTAATAGTCGATCTTGCGAATCCTAACTCCTCAGCAAGCAGCTCTTGACTTGCGTAACCATTGAGTTTAACTGCTTGTTTGACTCTAGGGATATATTCTGATTTTACTTTAAGCGATCGCCCCATAAACTTCCATCAATCGACGCAATCTCTATTTTATCGCAAAAAACTCAGACATATCTCAGTCATTCTCAGTCATGAACTCAGAGAGTCATGACTGAGGATCAAGATGTACTGGTCGAAGTGTATTTATAAACTACACAAAACAGAATGCTTGACATATTTCCTTCTAAGTCCAAAGACAAGGGTGATTCTGGGACTTCAGCTAAGTCTGACAATTATTTAACCTCCGCGGAGAAGTCTCTTTTATCTGATTTACTCAAAGTTAGGGCTGCCACTGCCTTGAGCTTTGAAATTGAAACAGATAGAATTGGAGAAGCTGACTTACAAGATAAATTAGAAAAACTAGCGGACAAAGGCTATATCAAAGTCAATGAAGAAGAAAGCTACAAAATCTTTACTCCCACTTGGAAAACTCGTTGGCTGAGGGTAAATGGTATTTTGTAGTCAGGTTCTAACGGAATTAGACAAGTTTCCTTTTTTCAGTTCATTCACCCATTACCTATTTTTGGTAGATTCTCAGACAACTGCTGCCACCGATCTTTTCAGCGAAATACGGAAACTTCTGGGAGAAGATCGGTGGCCTTTTGTCGTGACTGCGATAATTATTGGAGTAGCAGTTGAAACTGGAAGTAGCTATTTCTCAGCTTTTAGGATTCGTCATTTATTTCCCGATTTAAAAAAGGATTTTTTAAATACTTTTGTTAGGTTATTAATTCTCAAAGTTCTTATATCAATACTCTTATACCTTTTTATTCAATTTATATTTTCTCTATTAAGCTCAATCGAGGATAATGTATATGTTGGTTTAATCATTGCTCTGGTCTTCGGTTTTATTATTAGTTCCTTAAACCCTAATTTAGAACAAATCGACCAAGTAACGGGTGGATTTAGCCTATCGACAATTAATCCTGTCTCCAGTCTGATCAAAAAGCTATTAGAGTTGTACCAAGGATTTCAAATATCTATTATTAAGCCTTTAGATACGAAACTGCTAAAGAAGAGAACCAGCCTATATAATTCTATCAAGCCTAGATTTAATTGTTTTCAAATAGTTACTCTTCAGGAATACATCCAAGAATTAATCAGTAGATTTACCCTGAAAGAAACGCAAGAGAAATATCAAGGAAGATTAAACGCTATCATCGGGGGAAATTTTAGTGACGAGAATAAGAAGAGAGAAATATTAATATGGTTATTATTTGATATTATGGAGGTTACTTATGAAGAGATCAATAAAATTAGAAATCACCCAGATCAATCAGAAATTTTAATAAGACTGGGAGAAATAGAACAGGGGAATAGTACGATAAATTAAACGTCGGCCAGTTAATTAAATACACTTGTACTGTTTTTGATCGATTAACTGGAATTGATAAAAATCCTTGAGGGGGAGTGATGGGTTGACTTTTCCTGACAATTCTCACCATCTGGACCAGAAAAAAAGTAACCGATGTAAAACCGAGCAGTTAGACTGTCTTCTCTCCCTGACAGGTGTTTTGAGGGGTTTTTTCGCCCATAAGTATTAAGGGGTATGCTGCCGATATGTCCGATGAATGACAATTTTCTAGCGATCGAGCCTTTCCACTACGGAAATTCGAGTTTATTATAAAAAGAAATCCTCTCTCAGGTAAGAGCGGTAGTATGGCTTACTCGACACAGCAGTTAATTGAAATCCTCGATCGAGAAATGCACGCCACTTGCAAAGGGGAACGTCTGTTACTCTCTCCGGCGGAGCGCATTGATAATCCGGTGATTGCCAAGGCGATCAATCTAGAAAAGGTGGGCAAAGTCTTCGCCTATCAGGATTTTCGCCGTCAAGTTCACGATTATCAACAAAAATATCAGGTTTCGGGCATTATCTGGCGTGTTTGTCAATGGGGCGATCGCACTCTTCGTTATCCCGAAATTCATAATCAATTAGTTCCCGTCGCGGGTGACAAGGAAATTCTCATGGCTGCCAAAGCTTCCGTTTTAGAGTTTTGGAACAGTATCACCCCTAATATGAATTTTTGGTGGGCGCTTAACTCCCGTCCTCCCATTTCTGCCGATTCTCTAGCTGAATTAGTCGCCCAGTCCGAATGGGCGGAGTTAGATGTGGCGCGTACAGAATTATATCTCGGCCTCTGTTGGGGTAATCCTTTAGAACACCAGTATCAATGGGCGCAACCCTTTTCCGGTTGTCATCGCATTATCGCAGCCGTCGATGAACCTAGTTCGATTAAGGTATAAAGGACTTCCAAAAACTAAACCATTCATTCATTCTATTGTAGCCATTGATATCAAAACAGGTGTTTTTGAATTAACAAAAGATATCCTCACAGCTTTCGATCAACTTTTAACCCGATTTTTACAAGAGTTCTTATCTAGTCTTAAATTAGCAAAAGTTGCCAAAAATTAGGGAAAAAGTTCATTGATAAACTGCGCTATCTTCTAGCTTATGTGTGTCAAGAAATCAGCTTTTTACACTAGATAGATAAAGTCATAAAATGTTAACAAATGTTGTCGAAATGGGATGTTTCTACCGCTAAATGTTAAATTTTATTACAGGATGCAACATTTGTGGTCTAGATGGATTTAGATTATCAAAATAAATGGCCAATTAAATACCCTCTTTATCTGATTTGCCCTACCATCACCTCAGTTATTAGTTATCGGTGAAGATTGTTAAGTAAACGGTAATGTTTCCCCATGACGGATTTAATTCTACAAAATCGTTACAAAGTCCTGCGATTAATTGCCGATGGTGGTTTCGGAGAGACTTTTTTGGCAGAAGATAGCCAAATGCCTTCAAAACGTCTCTGTCTGATTAAACAGCTAAAACCGATTAATGATAATCCCCAGGTTCACAATCTTGTCAAAGAAAGATTTGAGCGAGAAGCGGCTATCCTAGAAAAATTGAGCGAAAATAGTCCTCAAATTCCCAAACTGTACGCTTATTTTGAGGAAAATAATCAATTTTATTTAGTCGAGGAATTTATCGAGGGGGAAACTCTCAGCCAAAGAATACAGAGTAAAGGAGTTTTTAGCGATGATCAAGTCAAAGAGATTTTAGTTAGTATTCTACAGGTTTTAATTTATGTTCACGGACAAAAAATTATCCATCGAGATATAAAACCCGATAATATCATTCTACGGATTTATGATAATTTACCGATCCTAATTGATTTTGGTGCGGTTAAAGAAACTATGGGAACGGTGGTTTCTAATTCGGGCCATTCTCTTAATTCTATTGTTATCGGTACTCCGGGTTTTATGCCATCAGAACAGGCGATCGGTCGTCCGGTTTATAGTAGTGATCTCTACGCTTTAGGATTGACGGCTATTTATCTACTAACCGGCAAAACTCCTGAAATGTTAGAGAGCGATCCGATGACAGGAAAAATTTATTGGCGGCAGTTCGCTTTAAATACTAATATCAGTTTAGCAGCCGTGCTAGATAAAACTATTTCACTGCGCTCTAACGAACGTTATTTAACCGCAAAAGAGATGTTAGAAGCGCTACAAAATACCCCATCAATTGTAGCAACAAATATCGTTGTTCCTGCTCCTACTCCCGCTCCTACTCAAGTAATTTCTCCTGTAACTTCAAAACCTGTTTCTAATCCCCGCACTTTACCTGAATGGGTGAAAGCGATAATTATAGGGAGTATGATCGGTACTGGCATTTTAGGTGGTTTTGTCTTAAGTCATTATCTCTCAAATTCTTCTGGAGATAAATCAATTTCTCCGTCACCTTCCCCAGAGAATCAAGACTCAGATATTACCATTAATAATGAGTTTCCTAAACCTGTCTGTGGAGATGAGAATATCACCGATACTTACTATAAAGTTGTAGTAACTGATGAGGATAGTTTAGAGAGAGTTAAAAATAACTTTTGTAGCGATGCTTTTGTTAATGATGGTAATATTCAGGTAGCAACTTTTAGTGACTTAAATCGCGCTCAAGATTTACAAAGGCAACTAATTAAATACTTTAATCAAGTTAAAATCACCCAAGGTGTCATCGATACCTCACCCAGTCCTGAAGCTGTCTATTCCCCCAGTCCTGAACCCGTCTATTCACCTGTTCCTCAACAGACAGTTAACTCTATTTCTCGTTCAGAAGCGGTGAATTTAATCGAGCGCTGGTTAAAGGCAAAAAGAGATATTTTCGGTCCTTCCTATCAAACCTATTTAGGAGAAGAATTACTTACAGGTAAAGCTTATAATGACAAAATAAAAAGCTCTGATGGTCAAGAAAGTTCTTCCGAATGGTTAGCTAATAATGGCGCTTATTATATCTATGGAGTTCAGAGAATAGATTCAGTTAATAATTTTACAACCTCTGGCGATCAAGCTACAGTGGATGTGGTGGTTACTGAAGAAAGAACCCTCTATAACAGTCAGGGTAAAATTGATCAAAAGAATAGTGGTTTAAGTACCTTATTGGTTCGCTATAATCTTGAAAATGACGAGGGAACATGGAAAATAGCCAACTCTAGAACTCTTAAAAATTTAGTTCGTAGATAAGTTGAATTAATTGCAAAAGGGCGAGAATAAAAATCAAAAATAGTTCAGATAAAAACCCATAGATACAGTCATTGCTGTTAAATTTTCATTTTTAGAAAGTATTTATAAATTAACCCTGAAGATAAAAGTATCCTAACCGATTCTATTCAGAATCATCATTATAAATATCTCGGAGAGTTTTATTTTCGTAGCGTTCCTGATCTTGATTTTTGCCGCGACGGGAAGGACGACGATATTTTTTATTAGCTAATTTGGGTTCGTAGGTTTCTTGCCCTGCTTCTTTAATTTTTAACTTTAAACTTGACTCTTTTGTGCTAGTTTTCTGTAATGACTGTTCTCGTGCGATCGCTTCTTCTAAAAACTCTAAATAATGTTGGTAACGTTCCCAATCTCCCCTAACCACACAGTTAGGTTCCCGACGATGAGTACAATCATTAAATTGACAATTTCCCAAAGCTAAACGCTGTCTCACTTCCGGAAAATAAAAAGTTAATTGTTCCGGTGAACAGTTAATATCCGGTTGGTTAAAACCCGGACTATCGGCCAATAAACCCCGATTTGGTAAAGCAAATAACTCCACATGACGGGTAGTGTGACGACCTTTTTGCAGTTTTCCCGACACATCCCCCACCCGTTGATTAATCTCAGGAATTAGGCAATTAATTAAACTCGATTTTCCCACCCCGGACGGACCGGCCAAGAGAGTGATTTTATGGTTTAATTGTGCCAATAAAGCCTCAAATCCCCGATTTTTCTCCACACTGACAAAAAAAGGCCGGTATCCCCAACCAGCTAGGCGATCGCTCCAAATCTCTATTTGTTCCGGTTCCCCCAGATCAATTTTATTGACACAGACCGCAATTTCTAAGCCTGTGGACTCCGCTTTCACCAAAAAACGACTGATCAGCCAAGGATCGAGAACGGGTTCAGCAAGGGCAAAAACTAGCAAAATCTGCTCGATATTGGCAACGGCCGGCCGATCGATCTCGGTACTGCGGGGGAGAACTTCTGCGATCGCACCCTGCCGATCATCAAAATTGGCCTCCTCCACGCGCACCCGATCACCAACCATCACCGACTGACCGATTTTTTGCAAGCGAGCGCGACGGGTACAGAGAAGATTCTCGCCCATAACGGCAGAATCCAAGCGTACCTGATAGAAATTCGCCTGTACAGCCACCACTGTGCCGTATAAATCGGTTAATTGTGCATCTACCATTTAGGAATCGGGGCGATAGACTTTGAGCACAAAAAAGCTATCTCGGTCCTCGATCGATTCTATCTGATAACCCTCCACTGTCAGGCTAGTGGGAACCTGTTCGATCGGTTCCCCGGCATCTAACCAGACTTCCAACCGTTCCCCGGCGGTCATTTTCTCTAATTGCAATTTTGTCCGGACAAAATTAATTGGGCAGGGAGTGCCGCGCAGGTCTAAAGTCATAGTTATTTATGGAAGATATTACCTAAAAATCCCTCGATGCCGCCTTTCCCCACGGTTTCCCCGCGAACTTTTGCCAATTTTTCCAGTAAATCCCGTTCTTCTCCAGTGACACGGGTAGGAATCGAGATTTTAACGGTAATACGATGATCACCGCGGCTGACGGGATTGCCTAATTTGGGAACCCCTTTACTTTCTAAAATCAGTACGCTGTTCGGTTGAGTACCGGCTGGGATAATCAGGTCTTCTTGGCCATCTACCGTATTAACTTTAATAGTACATCCTAAAATCGCTTGGATATAACTAATCGAGATATTCGATTTAATATCATTGCCTTCCCGTTGAAATTCTGCATCTGTTTCCACGGTTAGATAAACGAATAAATCCCCCGGCGGCCCGCCTTTCAGTCCTGCGTCTCCTTCCCGGGCAACGCGCAACTTCATGCCGTTGTCAACCCCTGCGGGGATGGTAATTTTCAGTTTTTTGGTTTCCTGTTTACGTCCGGAGCCGCCGCAAACGTCGCATTTTTCCTCGATCACCTCTCCAGCACCGTCACAGGTGGGACAGACCGAAACCTGAGCAAAAGTACCGAAGGGAGTACGGGTGGCGCGACGCACCTGACCAGTACCATTGCAAGTAGTACAAGTACGAGAACCAGTCCCCGGTCTGGCCCCACTGCCTTTACAGGTTTGACAGGTTTCCAGATGACGGATGCGGATTTCCTTTTCGCCGCCAAAGACCGCCTCGCGGAATTTTAGTTTAAAATCGAGACGTAGATCCTCGCCCCGGGTAGGGCCTGTGCGTCGGCGGGCCGTTGTTTGGCCGCCCATACCCCCAAAACCACTAAAGATTGTCTCAAATATATCGGCGAAACCGCCCATATTGTCGGGATCAAAACCGGCAGCGCCCCCAGAAACCCCGGCCTCACCAAAGCGGTCATAACGATTGCGGGTTTCTGGTTCCGAGAGAATTTCGTAGGCGCGGTTAATTTCTTTGAAGTGTTCTTCGGCTCCCGGTTCTTTGTTAACATCGGGGTGGTATTTTCGGGCGAGACGACGATAGGCGCGTTTGATGTCTTCTTTGCCGGCATCTCGCGAGACACCTAGAATTTCGTAGTAATCAGTGGGCATAGGGGGCTATGGTTCTGCTGGCAATTTATAAATAAAGTTTAAGTCTAGTTGTTACTTTAACAAACTATACATAGTAGTTTAGTTGGGTTATCCCTACTATTTTTGCTGGGGGTGAGGGGTTGGGAAGTGGGAAGTGGGTAAGTGGGAAGTGGGGTGTGGGGTGTGGGGAGAAGGGGAGAAAAAAGCTGATTACTGATTACTGATTACTGATCACTTTTTAATCTACGGCCTCATAGTCACTGGTGCTGATTTCTTCGCCATCGTAGGGATCATCATCACTGTCCAATTCGGTGGATTTAGTTTCCAGATTACTATAGGTTCTGGTTCTAGTGCGGGAGAGGGTTGGCCTATTGGTGAAGGTATTCGAGGAAGTAGCCCGGGTGCGGGTGGGTCGAGTCAGTTTTTCGGTGACATCGATCGATTCAAACCCAGCACCGTTAAGGGGTTGGTTTTGCTCTTGTCTCCCCGTGTAGATGCGGGTACCGATTTCGAGGACAAGCTGACGAAATTCTGCCAAGGTGGTTTTTAGCTTTTCTGGGGATAGGGAGGGGTCGCGCAGAGCGATTTCCAACTGTTGCCGCTTCTGGTCGGCCAGTTGCCGGATATCGGGGGCGACTAACTGACTGTTTTCCCTGAGGGTGACTTCGTAGCTATAGAAAAGACTATCGCACTGCTGGCGAATATCGATCATTTGCAGACGACGGCGATCGGATTCGGCGTATTTTTCGGCTTCTAGGCGCATTTTTTCAATTTCGTTCGGTTTCAGCCCTCCAGTATGGCTAATTAAAATGCTTTGTTCTTTGCCGGTGCCTTGGTCGCTGGCGGCCACTTTCAAGATGCCGTTAACATCGATCTCAAAGGCCACCTCGATTTGTGGCACCCCCCTAGGAGCGGGAGGAATTCCTGTCAGGAGAAATTTACCCAGGGTTTTATTATCCCGGGCCATGGTTCTTTCCCCTTGCAGAACATGAATTTCCACGGAAGTTTGACCATCGGCAGCGGTGGAGAAAACCTGAGATTTACTGGTGGGGATAGTAGTATTGCGATCGATAATTTTGGTAAAGACTTCGCCGAGGGTTTCAATGCCGAGGGAAAGGGGGGTGACATCAAGTAGGAGGATATCTTCTACTTCTCCACCTAAAACTCCGGCTTGAATGGCTGCCCCCAAAGCAACGGCCTCATCGGGGTTAACAGAGCGATCGATCTGGCTGGTAGAAAAGAAACGGGAGATTAATTGCTGTACGGCGGGCATTCTGGTGGAACCACCAACGAGAACAACACGATCGATATCGCTAGGCTGCAGTTCGCTATCTTTGAGGGACTGTTGTACGGGTCCGAGGGTTTTTTCCACTAATTCCCTGGTTAATTCCTCGAATTTAGCGCGAGTTAGTTCCAATTCTAGGTGTTTAGGGCTAGTTTCGTCGGCGGCGATGAAGGGGAGATTGATCGAGGTGCTAATCATGCTAGAAAGCTCGATTTTGGCTTTTTCGGCGGCTTCTCGCAGTCTTTGGATCGCCATGCGATCGCTGGACAGATCGATGTTTTCTTGGCTTTGAAAGTTCTCCACCAACCACCGCACTAAGAGATTATCAAAATCGTCCCCCCCAAGATGGTTATTGCCGGCCGTGGCTTTCACTTCAAAGACCCCCTTCCCCAGTCGCAGGATGGAAACGTCGAAGGTTCCTCCCCCTAGGTCAAAAACGAGGATATGTTGATCTTCGTTTTGTTTATCTAAACCGTAAGCTAGGGCGGCGGCGGTGGGTTCGTTAATAATTCTTAATACTTCTAGTCCTGCAATCATCCCCGCGTCTTTAGTGGCTTGACGTTGGGCATCGGTAAAATAGGCGGGAACTGTAATCACGGCCTCGTTAATCGCTTCTCCCAGATAGGCCTCGGCATCGGCCTTTAATTTTTGCAGGATCATGGACGAAATTTCTTGGGGGGTAAATTCCCGATCGCGAATTTTGATATTGACAGTATCATCGCGACCGCGTTGGCAATGATAGGCAACTCGTCCCCTTTCGGTCTCGGTATCTTGCCAACGCCTACCGATAAAGCGTTTGATGCTATAGACGGTATTTTCGGCATTAGTGACCGCCTGACGTTTGGCCAGTTGTCCCACTAGGCGCTGGCCCTTGCCGAATCCCACGATACTAGGAGTTGTCCTTCCCCCTTCCGAGTTAGGAACTATAATCGGCTGACCTCCCTCGAGTACGGCAATGCAACTGTTGGTTGTCCCTAAGTCGATGCCGATGACTTTTCCCATGACGCTCTAATAATAATGATAGTTAATAGGATACAATCGCTGACAAAAATTATCCCCAAATTAGAAGCGGGCTTTTTACCTCGTCTAATCTTGCCCCGGTTGAAAGCTGGTAGTTTTCCTGCGAGGCTAACAAAACTCGTCGGTAAAGTCCGCAAGCCTGACCAGATTGGTGTAGTGGACTATATATCAAGAGTAACCCAAAACCAGTGATTTTGCTGATGCTTCCGCTTCCTATTCTTTGTAGTATCAAAAAATCACGCTTTTGACTATTTGGCGATCGCTGACCAGATCAAATCCGTTCCCTTCTCCCTACTTCCCACTTTTCCATACCTTGTAAACAGGATTGAGGACAAGCCATACTCAGATAAACTTAGGATAAAATAACCAATAAACTGATCCTAGAGGACTTAATCATGATTAGAGCCTATGCTGCCCGAGAAAAAGGCGGAAAACTAGAGCCTTTTGACTACGATCCGGGTATATTAGGGGATGAAGATGTAGAAATCGCGGTGGAATATTGCGGCATCTGCCACAGTGACCTAAGTATGCTCGATAACGATTGGGGACTGACCACCTATCCCTTTGTCCCTGGCCATGAAGTGGTCGGCACGATCGCCGCTCTTGGTGCTAAAGTCAAAGAGTTAAAATTAGGGCAAAGAGTCGGTCTGGGTTGGTTTTCCCGTTCCTGTTCCACCTGTGAAACCTGTATGTCAGGGGATCAAAACCTTTGTGCTACTGCCGAAGGAACTATCGTCGGTCGCCATGGCGGTTTTGCCGAAAGAGTCCGGGCCCATCATAGTTGGTTAGTTCCATTGCCGAACCAGTTAGATGCTGCCAAAGCTGGCCCGCTTTTCTGTGGTGGCATTACCGTCTTTAATCCCATTGTCCAATTTAATATTAAACCCACGGCCCGAGTTGGTGTCATTGGTATTGGTGGATTGGGCCATATAGCCTTAAAATTCCTCAAAGCTTGGGGCTGCGAAGTAACCGCTTTTTCCAGTAGTCCCGACAAAGAAACGGAAGCAAAAGAACTAGGAGCGACTCATTTTATCAATTCCAGAGACCCAGAGGCTTTGCAATCGGTACAAAATTACTTTGATTTCATCATCTCCACCGTTAACGTTAATCTCGATTGGGGTCTTTATATCGCCTGTTTACGTCCCAAAGGTCGTCTGCATATTGTTGGCGCTGTTCTTGAACCCATGGCTACCTACGCTTTTCCCTTGATTATGGGTCAAAAATCGATTTCCGGCAGTCCTTTGGGTAGTCCCAGTACCGTCAGTAAAATGATTGAATTTGCCTCTCGCCATGGCATTGAACCAGTCACAGAAACCTATCCTATCTCCCGGGTGAATGAAGCCATGGAAAAATTGCGAACCGGACAACCTAAATATCGCCTCGTCTTACAAATAAAATAAAACCATCTCTATCCCGGACGTAACCCCGATGACTCAACCCCTCACTCCTCCAGTTATCGATTGGGAAGAACCTCCCATTCCCCCGGAAGACTTGATTTTTGATGATGGAGAACCTTTGGAAACCTACCGTCACCGCAAGGCCATGAATGTGTTAATCGATTCTATCGAACAAGCCTATCAGGATCGAGAGGACTTTTTTGTTGGCGGTAATATGTTTATTTACTTTAGCCGTGAGCGGGTTTTTAATAAAGATTTTCGCGGCCCCGATTTTTTCGTTGTCCTCGATATCGATGGTAGTTATAAACGACAAGGATGGGTGGTTTGGAACGAAAACGGACGTTATCCCGATGTGATCGTGGAATTAATGTCAGAAAGCACCGCAAAAATCGATTTAACTACCAAAAAAGACCTCTATGAGCGGACTTTTCGCTGTTCCCAATACTTTGTTTATAATCCCTTTGATGCCACTTCCCTGCAAGGTTGGGCTTTAGACCAAAATCAATGCTATCAAAAAATTATTCCCGACCATCGCGGTTGGTTATGGTGTCAACGTTTGGGATTATGGTTAGGAGTCTGGATGGGCAGCATCCAACGAGAAGAAGCTCCTTGGCTGCGTTTTTATGACCTAGATGGCAATTTAATCCTCCTACCTGCGGAATTAGCCGAAATCGAACGTCAGAACGCTGAAATCGAACGTCAGAATGCTGAAATTGAACGTCAGAACGCTGAAATCGAACGTCAGAACGCTGAAATCGAACGTCAGAATGCTGAAATCGAACGTCAACGGGCCAGGGCTGCCTCTCAACAGGCCGAAATCGAACGTCAACGGGCCAGGGATGCCTCTCAACAGGCCGAAAGCGAACGTCAACGGGCCAGGGATGCCTCTCAACAGGCCGAAAGCGAACGTCAACGCGCGGAACGTTTAGCGGCACAATTACGGCAATTAGGCATAAATCCCGATGAAATCCCGTAATCGGCCCAAGACTGACCCCTATCTCTAAAAACCGAAAGCCCACACCTTCCGATCTCGGTTTGTGTGGGCTGATTGTTCACTTAATTCTAAGATTGAAAGCGTACACTTTGGCGAAATCTCAGAGCCTAACTCAGAGTAGCACCAGAGCGATCATAAGTTTAGGAAGAGAAGTCGGCCGAGAAGCGACGTTGAACGGTTTCCCCGTGGCCATTGTCATTGTCAATACCGATTTCAGAAGCACTTCTGCCTAACATCGATTGTTGACGATTTTTGACGGCGTGGTGGTGACGCATCATTAAGGCACGAGCTTGTTGTTCTGTGGACATAATCATTTCCTCCGAGCTGCAAATAGTGTTTAGAACTTTTTTAATCACCCACTAATATATATAACATACAATTCTGTATCTATTTTTACAAAACGCCCTATTCCCAGAAAAATTCACAAAACTTTACAATAGGAGACGGGAGACGGGAGGACTCCAAAGAACCTAGGTGACGAATATCCATAGCTCCTTGGGACTGTTGAATGATTTGATCAGGTAAATCGAGGACTTCCACCAATACTATCCTAAATCCGTTGAGTAACCCACAGAAAACCGGTTTCTCCGAGAAACCCCTTTTCTACTCATGCCACCTCAATTTTCTCAAAAAAAAAATCGACCCGCCTAGGGGCGGGAAAAAGAGAAAAATTGAAAAATAGGGAATGAGGGTAAAAAGGGAAAAAAAGGGAAAAAGGGTTACAGAGTCCTCCCAGCACCGCACACCACCCGAAAACCGAGGCCGCCGTAGTGGTCGCTGCGGCGGAGGCCGTCGCTGAGGCGGTAAGCGGAACGGCAGGCAGATGGATAGCAGTACCAAGAACCGCCCCGCAGTATTGGATAATCATTATCATTTGTCAGCCAAGCGCTGCCATCCCTTGGCGCATTCTCATAGCTATCATGCCAATTGTCTTCGCACCATTCCCAAACATTGCCACTCATGTCATAAAGTCCCCAAGCATTGGGCTTTTTCTGGCCCACAGGATGAGTTTTATCCTGAGAATTTCCGTCATACCAAGCGTAATCTCCTAACTGATTAGCATCATCACCGAAATAATAGCGAGTAGTAGTCCCCGCACGACAAGCATATTCCCATTCCGCTTCCGTCGGTAGGCGATAGGTTTTCCCGGTTATTTGACTCAATTTCTTACAAAAAGCTTGAGCATCATTCCAACTAACCTGTTCTACCGGATTTTGCGGATTGTTTTTAAACTCAGAGGGATTTGTTCCCATTACCGCTTGATATTGTGCCTGAGTCACTGGATATTTCCCAATCGCAAAACTGTTGACTTTAACTGGGTGTTGAGGCTTTTCAGCATCCCAAGCATCGGGATCACTGTCAGGAGCTCCCATGAGAAATTGACCTGCTGGTAAGCTCACCATCTCCAGTGTGACTCCGTTGGATATTTTTTCGGTAAATGGAGTAGGTGAAGCAATTAGGGGTATTGGTGAAACAGGCTTTTTGACTGCTGCCGGTGCTGGTGGAGGTGACGGGGGAGAATTCCATCCCACAGGTTGTAAGGCATTTAAAACCTGTTGTGCTGTCCATCTTTGTTTTCTATCTTTTTGCAAACACCCTTCAATAATCGGTTT
>NZ_JACJSV010000077.1 GCF_014698335.1 Microcystis viridis FACHB-1342
AACGAAGGGTGTAGGGTGTAGGGTGTGGGGTGTGGGGTGTGGGGTGTGGGGTGTGGGGTGTGGGGTGTGGGGAGAATAAATAAAATAATCTCCTGACTCCTATCTCCTGACTCCTGACGACCGACTCCTAACCCCACCAACAAACTTTTTGCCGCAAACCCTACTTATGAGACTATTTCAATAGCGTAACCGATTGCTGTGCTAATAGGGCAGTACCATAGGCTGCTTGATCCTGTTGAGATAAAAGCACGGGAACCCCTAAATGACGCTGACGAATTATTCTCCAAGTCGAATTTTTTGCCCCACCACCGGCACTATAAACTCGCTCTAATTTATTGGCTCCCAATTCCTGTAAACGCTGATAACCTAAAGCTTCAATGCGGGCAATACTTTCTAGTAAACCATGCAAAAATTCTAGAGGATTATCGGGGCGAGGAGTCAGTTTTGCGGGTAAAAAAGGATCATTAATGGGAAAGCGCTCGCCCGCTTTTAGTAGAGGATAATAATCTAAATTACTTTCTTTTTGTCCATCTATTGCTAAACTATAATTTCTCAATTCTTCATGAGAAAAAAACTTCTTTAACACCGCTCCCCCCGTATTAGATGCCCCACCAGTTAACCACAAATTTCCTAAACGATGACTATAGATGCCATAGTTACTATCATCAACTTTCTGGCTACTTAATAATTTTAAGACTAAAGTTGAACCTAAAGATGTCACTGCATCCCCTAAAGAATTAGCACCACTGGCTAAAAATGCCGCTATGCTGTCGGTGGTTCCCGTATAAATTAAACAATCTTTCGGGATAGCAAAACGAGTCACTAAATCCGGTTTAATAGTATCGATCGCTGTACCCGGGGCAAAAATTTGCGGTAATAAATTAAACATCGGTAAATTCTCTAACCAATCGGGATAACAGAGATTTTCGAGATCATAACCTAACTTTAAGGCATTATGATAATCACTAATTCCCAGTTTACCATGCAGCAGAAATGCTAACCAGTCCGCTTGCGAGAGAAAATAACGCGCTTGCGAAAAAATTTCTTGTTCACTCCACCAAAGTAATTTAGCTAAACTAGAGGTGGCACTAATTACGGGATGGTGAGGGGGTGCTATAGCTTTAATTGCGTCTAAAAATGCAATTCCTCGCCCATCATTGTATAATATCGCCTCAGAAAGAGGATTACCCCAATTATCACATAATAACACCGTCGAGGAAGTACCATTAATAGCGATCGATTTAAGTTCTGAACGCACCGAATCCCCTAGATTATCCAATAAATAAAATAGGGCCTTTTGCCAATCCTGAAAATTGGCATTAGTGAAAGGATAATGAACCTCAGCGACGATATTTTTGCTAGAATCAATAGCAATCGCTCGCGCTCCCGATGTGCCAAAATCAATACCTAAAGATAAACCCATAGATGTCTTCACAACCCCCTCATTCTGGCTACCATTGGGATGGTATCACTTCCCGATTCTTTGAAGGTTGGTACTTCCGAGTCATGATTCCGCAATTAGCCGACGGATTCGCCTTTATGTATTCTATTCAAGACCCAAGCGGCGGTCAAGTCAATAGCGGCGGAGCAGTGCAAATTTTAGCCATAGAATCTAATTATCTTTGTCGCACTTTTCCCGATACGGATAAATTTTGGGCAAGTCATCAGGAATTAGCCATTATTCATTGGGGAAAAACTAACTTAAAAATCCGTCCCCGTCTGCTTTCTCCGTTAGATTTTTTTGAGTCTATTCGAGAAGGTTATCAAGCAACGGCACACCAGCAGCAAGGACGAATTTATGATCCCGTCACTGGAGAAATCTGTCAATGGGATTATCGCATTGAAACTAGGTACACTTGGGGAGATAACAAGCGTCCACCCCAAGCAACAGCAGGAATATTATCTTATTTACCGATTTTTGACCCGGGTTGGCAGATTTTAACTGCTCATGGTTTAGCAACGGGAATGATTACCCATCGGGGAAAAAATTATCAATTTGAGAATGTACCTTTTTATAGCGAGAAAAATTGGGGTTATTCTTTCCCCGAAAAGTGGTTTTGGATTAATTGTAATGCTTTCCCTGAAAATCCCGATTTAACCTTAACCGCAGTGGGTTCTACCCGGAAAGTTCTTAACTGGACGGAATCGGTGGGAATTATCGGTATTCACTGGCAAAATCGCTTTTATAAGTTTGATATCTGGAATTCTCAACTAACTTGGACAGTGCAACCCTGGGGATACTGGGAAATGAGGGCAACCAACGAGAATTATACCATTGTCTTAATCGGGATCAGTGACCATCCTCCCGATCGCGTGCGTGTACCCACGGAAAAAGGTCTCTCTTTTGCTTGTCAAGATACCCTCAAAGGTAAATTATCGATAAAATTGGCTGATAGTCGTGGTAAAATCCTTATAAATAGCTCTAGTCGTCTAGCTGGTCTCGAAATTGGCGGTATTTGGCCATCAGCTTGGATTAAACAGTGAGTTAAATCACCATGGCGACGGAAAAATGTGGAACGAACCACAGAGACACAAAGGACACAAAGATCGATCGCTACTATATAAGTCAAACTTATCACACAAAGAATAAGAGAGCCGGGGAACTTGTCACCACACTGGCAATTAGATATTTAATTATAACCACTTACTTAATAAAGATGATAATTATTTACTTTTCTATGATTTTATCTAATCTTTCCTGAATCAATAAAGCCATAGAAGAACGTAGAAAAAATAAACCAAATAACCCCGCTAAACTGAAGGGAATAATAGCTAGTTTGCTATAGTTGGTGTTTAATAAAAATATGGCTGAGATAATGCTAAATCCCAATAGACAGACATTGATTAATACTTTAATTCCCAGATAAATTCTTTTCAGAAGTCGCTCATTTTCGCGTGACTTAACTTGAAAAACTAAATTTCCTCGCTCGATTTTTTCCTCTAATTGACGGATCATTCTTTCGTTTTTATTACCTTTTTGCCATTGTTGTTGAAAAAAAGTGCGAGCTTGATTAGCTAGGGTAAGCATGGTGTTGGTAGTTCCTCCTGATACCGCTAGACTTTTCACAAAAGGTTGACTAGCTGCTAATAAATTATACTGGGGATCTAAAGAGCGGGCAATCCCATCCAAAGTGGTGACAGATTTAATAATAAAAGTCATTTGGGGAGGTAAGCGAAAAGGTTGCTGTTTAAACATTAAATACACTTGATCGCTAATTTGTTCAAAGACCCTCACATCTACCGGTTTATCGCGAAATTCATCTAAGAGAAACTGGACGATATTTCGCACGGGTTGCAGATCTCTAACGGGTTCAATTAAACCCATATACACCAGAGTTTTTAAGACTGTTTCCGTATCCTTTCTCAAGACAGCGAAAAAGGTTTCGATCATTTGATCTTTAGCGACGGACTTTAACTCGAACATCGTGCCAAAATCGTAGAAAATTAACTCCCCTTCCTGACTAACTGCCATATTACCCGGATGGGGATCCGATTGGAAAAAACCATCCTGTAATAGTTGTTTGAGATAGGAACAAATCCCCAGTTGAATAATCCCATCTACGTTAATACCATTAGCTAGTAAAGTCTCTCGATCATCCACTTTAATCCCGGGTACATACTCCAAAGTTAATACCTTGCGGGTGGTATATTGCCAGTAAACTAAAGGGACTTTTACTTGAGGATAATTCTTAAAATTTTCCCGAAAGCGATCGGCATTTTTGCCCTCATGAATATAATCAATTTCTTGAAAGAGTAGTTCAAAGAATTCTTGATAGATAGCTTCTAAATTATATTTTTTCACCACGGGTAAAATATTTAACCAACGGGTGAGACGATGCAACAATTCAAAATCGAGATTAAATAGTCCTTCTAGATTCGGTCTTTGTACCTTAATAACGACTTCTTCCCCACTTAATAACCGCGCTCGATGTACTTGTCCTAAACTGGCACAAGCGAGGGGAGACACGGTAAAACTTGCAAATAAATTATCTAGGGGTTGTCCTAATTCTGTTTCAATAACTCGGATCGCTTCTTGACTATTAAATTCGGGAACTCGATCCTGTAATTGGGTTAATTGTTCGATATATTCGAGCGGAATTAAATCTGCTCGCGTCGATAAAGATTGTCCAATTTTAATAAAAGTTGGTCCCAAATTCATGAGGCGATCAACTAACCATTTCGCTCTCCTTTGCCGTTTTTTGCCCCCATTAGCCCCCGTTAAACGATCCCAGAGCAAAAAAGTCAAAAACTGCGTTGTAAAGCTAAATATCTCCAATTGACGAACAATCGGCGATCGCAAGCTTTGCTGCCAATGTAAAGACTTCGAGGAATCAAAGGGAGTAAGCATCAGTTATCAGTTATCAGTTATCAGTTATCAGCAAAACCGATCTACAGCGTTTCTCGTCAAGGTGAAGTATAAATTAAACCTTGCCGAAGCAAGGATTCCAGTCGCAAAAATGTGCTTCATCTATCTGAGAAATGCTGTCAAGTGTTACCTTCCCGTTTCCGAATTCGCCGGTAAAAATCCTGATTTTCAGCTTTTAATCTCTGGGACGGGGTAAACCCAGATCTACCGCTAGACGATGACTGCAAGCAAAACCAGAAAAGGCCACCGCGTTTAATCCTTGACCGGGGAAGGTACTATCTCCCACACAATAAAGATTAGGAATAGCTGTGCGATTAAAGGGCATTCCTAATAAACCTAACAATTTTCTTCGAGGTATTGGGCCATAACTGCCATCGATTCTATTCAAAAAGCGGCGATGGGTGCGGGCCGTGCCAATTTCGATATAATCTAATCCTGTATCTAGTTTGGGAAAGAGTTTTTTCAGGCGCTCGATGAGACGATGAGCAGCGGCCTCTTTTTTCTGTTGATATTCTTGGGGAGGCAGTTTTTGCCATTGATCAATCCAGCTAGGGGTGAAAGTATGAATGATATGATGGTCCGGGGGTGCGAGGGAGGGATCGAGTAAGGTAGGAATAGAAACAAAGATAGTTCCCTGTTCTGCTTCCATATTTTCCCAATCTTCTAGTAAAATATGGTGACATTCGCTTCCTGATGGTAATACATCGGCCTTGACTCCCAGATGCAAACTCAGGAAACTGGGGGATTTTTGATAGCGTTTTTGCCATTTTTTTTCGCTACCCGGGAGAGATTCCGGGGGGAGTAGTTTCTCGAAGGTATCCCAACGGGTGGCATTAGAAACAATCTTTTTCGCGTAATATTCTTTACCATTGGTCAATCTTACCCCGATCGCCCGTCCTGCATCTAAAATAATCTTATTCACTCTCGCTTGATACTGGATTTCACCACCAGCTTTTTCCAATCCCGCGACTAACTTGAGAGCAATCTGTCCCACTCCCCCCCGGGGATAGTTAATTCCCCCGTAATGGCGATCGCTAAAGACCATCCCCGCATTAATCATCGGAGTGCGATCAGCGGGTACTACCGACCAACAGTAACATTCCATATCGATAAATTTCAATAATTTCGGGTCTTTAATATATTTTCTGGCCACATCTCCCGCATTTTGGGGTAAATACTTGACCAATCCCAAACAAGATAAAGGATGCTGGAAAAAAACCCTAGTCAGATAGCGGGGTTCTTCCAGCGATAGTAAATCCATACTATTGAGACAATTAAACACCTGCCAGCATTCATCGTAAAAGCGCCGGATACCAGTTTTTTCTGCGGGAAAATGGCTAATTAATTCCTGTAAAAATTGTTCGTAGTCGCGATGAACTTTTAGGTCTAATCCGTCCGGGAGATGATAATGGATCTGGACGGGATCGGCAATGGTTTCGATACTCATATCCACCGCTGCCAAAGCCTTGGTTAAGAGGTTAGTCGTCCCCTTTTTGCCAAAACCAAAAATCATCGAAGCACCCACATCAAAACGATAACCCTCTCGTTCAAAATAACCCGCGCTGCCCCCCGGAATCAGATAACTCTCTAAAACCAAGACTTTTGCTCCTTTTGCCGCTAATTGCGTCGCTGTCACCAATCCCCCGATTCCCGACCCAATCACGATCGCATCGTACTGATTACTCATAACTTGACTCGATAAATTTTTGCATCAATTCTTGATTGTAACCCTTGACTAGCGGTCATCTATCGGCTAGTTTGGGGGAGCAAAAAATTTTTGGGGAGCGATGAAAAGTTGCTAAAAGGAAAAAAGTCCGGCTCTCTTATTCTTTGTGTGATCTCGCGTAGCGAGCGCGTTGCGACCAGTTTAACTTACTCTAGAAGTGATCAATCTTTGTGTCCTCTGTGTCTGGAGTGGTTCCCTCCACTCCCTCGCCAGCAGGACTGTATCTTAGAATATATTTTGCCCACCAAACCTAAGAGAGCCAAAGTCTTGACAAATCCCGCCGCTTGACATAATTGGATTTAGGTGATATTATGTTGCGGAAAGACGGACAGTGCTACTGTTATAAAAAATATTGGCTCTTCTCGTTTGTGTATGGAAGAGAGAAGAATAGGGGTAGTTTTCCGTAAATATATTCTTCAAAGCCTTGCCTAGCAAGACTCGTCCGAATAATAAGCACTGATTACCAGACAAAGTCGAGAGGAGCCAAGTAATTTACCTTAAGATTAATTAATCAATTGGATAATGTATAGAAAACTGGCGAACAAAATCCTTAAATTGGCTAATTACCTATCTAGGTCATCGAAGCGATCTCTTTTAATGATCACCGACTGCCTTGTTTTTTGTCTAACCATCTATCTGGCCTTCTCTCTCAGGTTGAATCTGAGCCTCGAATATCGGGAAATTAGACCTTTTTTAGAGCCAATATTGGGCTTAATTGCCATTAAAACTCTAGTTTTCTATCTCAAAGGTATTTACCGTCCCGTAGTACGTTATACAGGATTAGAGTTTCTTTCCTCCGTACTGCAAGCGGTTCTCTATAGTTCAGGGTTTTTAATCATTCTGGCCTACTTTCAAGGGGATGCCTTTTTGCCGCGTTCAGTCCTGATTATCGACGCATTGTTAACCCTAGTATTGGTTATCGGGGTGAGATTGTTGATTCGTTCTGTCTTTCACCGTCTGAATATTTACGTCAGTAGTGTGGATAGAGAACCGACAATTGTTATCTATGGTGCGGGGGTTGTGGGCCGTCAATTGGCACGTTCCCTACAAAATGACCCCCACTATCGTTTATTGGCCTTTGTTGATGATAATCCCGATTTGCAGCACCGAGTGATCCAAGGCTTTAGGGTTTATCCCCCCTCTCAATTGGCACTACTGCACCAAAAAACAGCCTTTGACTGGGTTATTCTCGCTATTCCTAATGTAGCCAAGGCCAGAAAGCGGCAAATCATCGAAAGTCTAGAAACTTTACCCATCGACATTAAAACCGTTCCTCCCCTCTCAAAAATTTTATCGGGAGAAACGACCATCAATCAGATTCGCAGTGTCGATGTCTCGGAATTATTAGGACGGGAAGAAATTCTACCTCATCCCGAACTTTTGGGAAAAAATGTCACCGGTAAAGCGGTGTTAGTTACCGGGGGTGGTGGTTCCATCGGTTCGGAATTATGCCGACAAATCGCCTTCCTCAACCCAAAATGCCTGGTAATCTACGAATTAAACGAGTTTTCTCTCTACAAAATCGATCTTGATTTAAGTGAAAATTATAGCGATTTACGCAAGTATGCCTATTTAGGCAATGTTCTCGACCGCAATCATCTAGACCGAGTCATCCAACAACACCAGATTGAGACAATTTATCACACGGCCGCCTATAAGCACGTTCCCCTTGTGGAAGCCAATGCTAGTCAGGGGGTTTACACTAATGTTTGGGGTAGTTTAAATGTCGCTCAGACTGCGATCGAGAATTCAGTTAGTAATTTAGTTCTTATTTCCACCGATAAGGCCGTCAGACCGACTAACATTATGGGGGCCAGCAAACGCTGTGCTGAGTTAGTCGTGCAAGCTTTGGCCGCTTTACCCGACAGTTCCACCTGTTGCGCGATCGTCCGCTTTGGCAATGTTCTTGATAGTAGCGGTTCCGTGGTGCCGCGTTTCCGGGAACAAATCGCCCAACGTAAGAATATTACCCTCACCCATCGCGATATTATTCGCTATTTTATGTCTATTCCAGAGGCGGTGCGTTTGGTTATACAAGCAGGAGCCATGGCCCGAGGGGGTGAGGTATTCCTGTTAGATATGGGTGAACCGGTAAGAATTTACGATTTGGCCCTACAGATGATTCGTTTAAGTGGCTTGGAATTAGGGCAAGATATCGATATTGAAATCACGGGATTAAGACCGGGGGAAAAACTCTACGAAGAATTATTAATCGATACCGATAAAGCTCGTCCCACCGCTCACCCAAAGATTTTTTGCGCTAATGAACACTTTCTTGCTTGGGAGGAATTGCAAATCAAATTAGAGCAATTGCTTAATTCTATTCAAGTTAATGACCGTCAGGGCCTAGTTAAGTCCCTACAAGATTTAGTTCCCGAATACCGTCCCCCGCAGCAAATGGCAAGTAATTTGTCAAATCAAAAGTGAAAAAGAGGAGTTTTATCTCTCCTCTTGTTGCCAAAATTTATTAATCTAATTGAACCGAATGCTCTTGTTTTAATTGCTTTTGGATAGCTTTTACCGTCTGCTCAATTTTATTGATCCCGCGAGAAGAAGGGCGATTTATTCTATCAGCTAGAGGAGAAGTTTGTTGAATAGCAATGCTTAAATAAAGAGGAAAAGCGAGGGTAAAGGCTAAAAAAAGACGTTGTAACATAATCCACTCCCACAAAAGTTCTTCAGCGATTATTTTAGCCGGCTGAAACTTTTACCAGAATAACGACTAACTAGGAAAATTTCAGCCAGTTTGTGACAGTCCGGCAATTGGTGGGGCAATCCTAAAGAATTAGTGCTGAAACCCTCAACCCTAGACCGAGAGTCTGATACATTGATCTAAGAATATGATCGATCGCCCTATCTATGCATAAAATTCCAGTTACTGTGATCACGGGTTTTCTGGGTGCGGGAAAAACTACCCTCATCCGTCATCTACTGCAAAATAATCAAGGCCGCCGGGTGGCCGTTATGGTCAATGAATTCGGAGAGGTGGGAATTGATGGTGATTTGTTGAAAAGTTGTCAGACCTGCGACGACAACCCCAACGATAATATTGTGGAATTGACCAACGGTTGTCTGTGCTGCACAGTACAGGAAGAATTTCTCCCCACCATGCAGAAATTGCTGGAGCGACGGCAACAGTTGGATTGTATGCTGATCGAAACTTCCGGATTAGCTTTACCTAAACCTTTGGTTCAAGCTTTTCGCTGGCCGGAAATCCGCAACGGTGCGACGGTGGACGGAGTAATCACCGTGGTGGATGGTTTTGCTATCGCTAGGGGTCGTCTGGTGGCGGATTTAGATGCTTTAACGGCACAAAGGCAAGCAGACCCCAATTTAGAACACGAAACGCCTATTGAGGAGTTATTTGAGGATCAGTTAGCCTGCGCTGACCTGGTACTCTTAACTAAAACCGATCTCATCAGCGAAATTGAATTAGAAAAAATTATTAATTGGCTGAAAACACAACTGCGATCGACGGTAAAAATAGTTACTTGTGCCGATGGACAAATTAGCCCCGATGTGCTATTGGGATTTAATGCCGCCGTCGAGGATAATTTAGCTAGTCGTCCTAGTCATCATGATCACGAGGAAGAACACGATCACGATGAGGATATCAATTCTGTGCAGTTTTGCCTCGATTCTCCCGTAGATGCCCGAATTTTGACCCAACGGATCAAAGAATTGGTGGCCCGAGAAGAAATCTATCGGGTCAAGGGATTTGTTAATGTGGCCAACAAACCGATGCGTATGGTGTTACAGGGAGTCGGCGATCGCTTTGATTCTTTCTTTGATCGACCCTGGCAATCCACGGAAACGCGGCAAACTCGCTTGGTCTTTATCGGCCGCTCCCTCGATAGTCAGAGAATCGAGCAGGCCTTAACTAGGGTTTGCTGAAGAAGTTTTTCCTGGGGTTAGGGTGTGGGGTAGGGAGATTATTTTTATTTATTCTCCCTTCTCCCCCTCTACAATAATTACTCGCAGCCAGAAATACGTTGGGTACTATCATACTTTGTGCTTTTTGTCAAAAAAACTTTTTTTTTGCAATAAAACTACACAAAAAAAAGATCATCGTTATGGGTGAAATTGACTGATTTGACCGTCTTAATTAGGATCACTTTCTAGGTGTGGCAAGGGTTTCAACTATTGCTGCCTAAAAAAGCACAAAATAACCCATTATGAAATTCTATCAAATCGCTGTAACCCTTGTAACATCGTTGTTAAATAAAAATCTTTCTCAATTAATTCTTAAGAATTTGTAAATATTGCGGAATGTTAATTTAAATATTCTCAAGTTTTTGCAGTCAATAAATAATTTTTGCTTATCTTTGATCAACAGAGGCAGTCCCAATGAAAAAATTTTCACCCCCACAGATGAAAGAGGTTTCTTTCCCCACACCCCACACCCTACACCCCACACCCCACACCCCACTGAAAAAGCTCCGGCGCTCGATCGCCCGGATAGATGGTCGGGGATTTGGGTTAGGGTAGTAAAAGATACAGATTACCCACCCTTCCAGACCAACAATTATGACGAACACCAGTAACCCGCTGCTTGCCGGTCAAGGATTACCGGCCTTTGACCAAATCCAACCCGGCCTGATTGTCCCTGGGATGACGCAACTTTTGCAGGAACTGGCCAGAGAATTAACCGAACTAGAAGCGCAGATTACCCCCACCTGGGAAAAATTAGTCGAACCCCTCACCCGGATCGAAGAACGTTTAAGCTGGAGTTGGGGGATTATCGGTCATCTGATGGGGGTAAAAAATAGCCCGGAATTGCGTCAAGCTTACGAAACCGTACAACCACAGGTAGTCGAGTTTATTAGCCGTTTAAGCCAAAGTAAACCCATTTATGAAGCATTTTTGTCCCTGCGTCAAGGGGAAAGCTGGGGGCAATTAGACGAGGCACAACAGCGCATTGTCGAAGCTTCCCTGCGGGATGCCCAATTGGCCGGGGTGGGATTGGTAGGGGAGAAAAAAGACAGATTTAACGCAATTCAACTGGAATTAGCGGAAATCACCACGAAATTTTCTAATAACCTCCTCGATGCCACCAAAGCTTTTCAACTGAAACTAACAACCCCAGAAGATATCGCCGGTTTACCCCCTAGTCTCCTCAGTTTAGCCGCCCAAACCGCCCGCACCCAAGGGGAAACTAACGCCAGCAACGAAACTGGCCCCTGGGTGATTACCCTCGATTTTCCCAGTTATTTCCCCTTTATGAAGTACAGCGATAATCGGGAATTGCGCGAAAAACTCTATAAAGCCTACGTTAGTCGGGCCGATCTGGGAGAATTGGATAATAATCCCTTAATCGATCGCATTTTGCAACTTCGTCAGGAACAGGCCCATCTTTTAGGTTATAGTACCTACGCCGAGGTCAGTCTTGCCCGGAAAATGGCCAATTCTGTGGATGAAATCGAGAAATTGCTTGACAATTTGCGCCAAGTAAGCTATGAAGCGGCAAAACAGGATTTAGAGGCCTTAAAAACTTTTGCGGGAACCGACGATCTCAAGCATTGGGATATAGCCTATTGGTCAGAAAAACAGCGTCAGGCCAAGTTTAACTTTAGTGCCGAGGAATTACGCCCCTATTTCCCCCTACCACGGGTTTTAGAAGGCATATTTAGCCTCGCTAAACGGATTTTTGGGGTAGAAATTATCGCTGCCGACGGTAAAGCACCTATCTGGCATCCCGATGTGCGTTATTTCCAGATTAACGACGAAAAGGGCGAAAAAATCGCCTATTTCTACCTCGATGCCTACAGTCGTCCCGCCGAAAAACGCGGCGGTGCTTGGATGGATGTCTGTATCGGTCGGGCCAAAACCGGCACCGAGGTGCGTTTACCTGTGGCTTATTTAATCTGCAATCAAACGCCTCCAGTGGACGGAAACCCCAGTTTAATGACCTTTGAGGAGGTAACTACCCTATTTCACGAATTTGGCCACGGTTTACAGCATATGTTAACCACTGTGGATTATTCCGGCGCGGCGGGTATTAATAACGTTGAGTGGGATGCGGTGGAATTGCCCAGTCAATTTATGGAAAATTGGTGTTATGATCGCCCTACTTTAATGAGTATGGCCAAACACTACCAAACCGGTGAAACTCTCCCCGAACATTACTATCAAAAACTGCTCCTAGCTAAGAATTATATGAGCGGTTCGGCTATGCTGCGTCAGTTACATTTGTCTTTAGTAGATTTGGAATTACACCATCGTTATCAACCCAATGGCAGCGAAACTCCTAAACAAGTCAGACAGCGTTTAGCGGCGACGACGACGATCATTCCTCCCCTACCGGAAGATGCTTTCTTGTGTTCTTTTGGACATATTTTCGCTGGCGGTTATGCGGCGGGTTACTATAGTTATAAATGGGCAGAAGTCCTCAGCGCCGATGCTTTTGCCGCTTTCGAGGAAGTGGGATTAGATAACGAAGAAGCAGTGAAAGCGATCGGTCGTCGTTTTCGCGACACTGTCTTAGCTATGGGGGGAAGTTCCCATCCTATGAATGTTTTTAAAGCTTTCCGCGGTCGTGAACCTAGTACCGAACCTCTCCTCCGTCATAGCGGCTTATAAAAGTAGCCAAACACTTTTCTTTGTGGTGCGTTACGGTAATATTTAGCTCTTGATTTTTTCCCTAAAAACAAGGGATTGTCTGACGCACCCTACTTGACTACTTAACATTTTTTCATAAATAGGCTCTCAAACTTGCTGTAAAAATAGACAATGATAGGTTACAATACTATTGTTCTATACATCACCAATCTAGCCTTTGATAAAATTTATGGAATCATCTACTCTACCGATTCATAATCCAGCCGAACGTTTATTAATTATCCTACAAAGATGTTCTCCAGACGAAACTGACGAATCAGTTCAAGCAGTTTTAGCAAGAGCAATGGAAGTGAAAAATGACACTGATTCTGTTCAGAAAGGGTTGATTCAATTACTACAGCTTATTTATCACATAGAAGATCAACTACAATATTTTCCTTCAAGAAAACAGTCTTCCTATAAAGAACTTATGGAACAAATTAAGGATGAATTAATTAGTGTATTTTCAAGACTTGAAATGTCTTGGTCAAATTCTTTCTTACAGCCATTAAACTCTCCTGACTGGTACGCTCTACATTGGCTTCCTTCTTGTGTAGAAGATTTTGAGGAAATATATTTAAGCAAAGAGGATTTGAACAGGTTAAGGGAAGAAATCTTAGGTTTAATTCAAATGATTGAAGATAGCAAAATTACGCAAGAGTTTAAACAATTTCTGCTGATTAAATTAAATGAAGTCCTAGAAGCTCTTAACAAATTTTACATCGTTGGCTATAATGGTCTTCGCAAGGAAATTTTGGCTACTCTGGCTGAGTTGAGAATTAATGAAGTCGAAGGCGAAGATAGAGAAACTAAGAAAAATGTATGGCAAAAATTACATGAATTTTTAACAAAAATAGTTCCAGAAAAAGCACAAAAGATTAATCCGCCAATTAGTCTCCCTGTCAATGTTTATAAGCTGGTAGAAATGATCACCAATCATAATATTTTGCCTCCAGGTAATTAACAAAAAAGGGTTGCTATCATATTTAAATCTTAGATTTTGGTGTGTTACGCTTCGCTAACACACCCTACTGTATATTTTTATTAAGAATTATCCTTCCTTTGTAACATTAACTCTTAATTCTTAACAAATTACCCTAGATTCTCAGAGAAAAACTGATTATAATAAAGGGAACTGAACAGAACTGCTCGATCGATAGATAACTGATTAATTAAAGTTTTATTACTTTTGATGGCCTAGTATTAAGAGAAGTAAATTTATTCTTGATCGCCCCCTGAAAGTGAGAAGAAATAGTTTTAATAAACAAAGAGTTTTCAACTTGGCAAAAATCCTCTGGGAGAAATACACATGGAAGTTATAACCGAGACAATTAACCCAACTTCGATCGAACGGGAACCGATCCATCTCTATAACCGAATTCAACCGCACGGGGTGCTTTTAGTTCTCAGCGAACCGGAGCTAAAAGTCAGCCAAACTAGCAGTAATAGCCGCAGTTTATTGGGCATTTCTCCGGGGGAAATTATCGGTAAAACCCTAGAGGAAATCTTCGATCCCTTTCAGATCGATCCTCTAAAATCAGCCATAGAAAATAACGATTTTGATGCTCTCAATCCTGCCAAAATTTGGGCGCGGGTTAAAGGGGATGATTTTGCCGTCTTTGATGCTATTTTCCACCGTAACGCCGAACAAATGCTGATTTTAGAGTTAGAACCAGCTATTTCCTATGAAAACATTCCTTTCCTGAGATTCTATCACCTAGCCAAAACTTCGATCGATAAACTTGAAGCCACCCGTAGCCTGAAAGATTTCTGTAATATCATCGTTAAAGAAGTCAGAAAAATGACAGGATTCGATCGAGTTATGTTATACAAATTCGACGAAGAAGATAACGGTGATGTGATAGCAGAAGACAAAATAGAGCAACTAGAACCCTATCTCGGTTTACGTTATCCCGCTTCCGATATACCTCTCCCGGCACGAAATTTATTAAGTGCTAATTGGATTCGACAGATTCCCGATGCTACCTCTGAACCCGTCGATCTAGTGCCTAGTCTTCACCCCGAAACCCAACAACCCTTAAATTTAACCCTGTCCAGTCTTAGAAGTGCTTCTCCCTGTCATTTAGAATACCTGCATAATATGGGAGTGGGAGCATCTCTAACCATTTCTTTGATTGAAAATAAACGTCTCTGGGGCATTATTGCCTGTCATCACCGCACCCCTAAATATGTACCCTACGAACTCCGTAAAGCTTGTGAGTTCTTAGGAAGAGTAATTTTCTCGGAAATATCGGCACGGGAAGAAACCGAGGATTATGACTATCGAGTAAAATTAAATTTTGTGCAATCGCAATTAATCGATTATATGGCGGAAGCTAATAACTTTATTGATGGATTAATTGCCCATAAACCGAATCTGCTCGATCTAACTAAAGCCACGGGAGCCGCTATTTGTTTAGGTGGTAACTATACCTTAATTGGAGTAACACCGAGCGAAGAAGAAATAAACTATCTGATTACTTGGCTAGAAAAAAACGTCCATGAAGATGTTTACTATACCAATTCCTTACCGCGAATTTATGCCGATGCGGGTAAGTTTAAAGACATTGCCAGTGGTTTACTAGCAATTCCCATTTCTAAACGTAATTATCTCCTCTGGTTTCGTCCGGAAGTAATTCAAACCGTGAACTGGGGTGGTGATCCGGGTAAAGCGATCGAAACGACTGCCATAGATGGTGATATTCGTCTCTGTCCGCGTAAATCTTTCTCCCTCTGGAAAGAAACTGTTCGTCTCAAATCTTTACCCTGGAAAGCAGTAGAAATTAACGCCGCACTAGAATTACGAAAAGCGATCGTAAATATCATCTTAAAACAAGCCGATGAATTGGCACGTTTAGCGCGGGATTTGGAACTATCAAACGCCGAATTAAAAAAATTCGCCTACGTCGCTTCCCACGATTTACAGGAACCCCTCAATCAAGTCGCCAACTATGTGCAGTTGCTAGAAATGCGCTACACCGAAGAACTGGACGAAGATGCTAAAGAATTTATTACTTTTGCCGTCGAAGGTGTCAGCTTGATGCAAACATTAATAGATGATGTGCTGGCTTACTCAAAAGTGGATATGCAGGCGGTAGAGTTTAATACCATCGATGCTAATCTGGCACTGGAAAAAGCTCTCGCTAACCTGAAAGGGAGAATTCAAGAAAGTCAAGCTATAATCACCGTTGATCCTTTGCCAATTGTTATGGCAGATAAAACCCAGTTAATGCAATTGTTCCAAAATCTTATCGGTAATGCCATTAAATTCCGGGGAAAAGCAACTCCCACTATTCATATTGCTGCCCAACGTCAAGAGGAGGAATGGCTGTTCTCTATCAGCGATAATGGAATTGGCATCGATCCCCGATTTTCCGAACGCATTTTCGTAATTTTCCAACGACTGCACACCCGCGACGAGTACCCCGGCACAGGTATGGGTTTGGCGATTTGTAAGAAAATTATCGAGTGTCATCGCGGACGAATTTGGGTAGAATCCCAATTAGGTAAAGGAGCGGTTTTCTATTTTACAATTCCCCTAGGAGGTAACGAGCGTGAGCGCTGGCGAGGACGTGCCACACAAAATTATCTTATTAGTGGAGGACAGTAAAGCTGATATTCGCCTCATCCAAGAGGCATTAAAAACTAGCACCGTCCCGCATGAATTAGTTATCGTTAGGGATGGTGTCAACGCCATGGATTATCTGCGTCGAGAAGGGGAGTATCTCGATTCTCCTCGTCCTAATCTGATTCTTCTCGATCTGAATTTGCCAAGAAAAGACGGACGGGAGGTATTAGCGGAAATCAAAAACGATCCCAGTTTAAAAAGAATTCCTGTGGTGGTTTTAACCACTTCTCGCAACGAGGAGGATATTTTTTATAGCTATGAACTGCACGTTAATTGTTATATAACCAAGTCGCGCAATCTCAACGATTTGTTCAAAATTGTCAAAAATATCGAGGCTTTTTGGTTAGAAACCGCTACTTTACCTGGGGAGTGAATCATTATCAGTGATCAGTTATCAGTGATCAGTTATCAGTTATCAGGAGTCGGTCGTCAGTAGTCAGGAGTCAGGAGGCAGCTTTATTCTCCCCACACCCCACACCCCACTTCCTAACTTCCCAAATCTCTTTAACTCTTGATTAAACAATGGGACTCTCGCAGGATATAAAAGTTCTTTTAATCGAGGATAATTTAGCCGAAGCTCGATTATTAAAGGAAATTCTTAAGGGTAATGAAAAAAAAGAATTTCATCTGGTTAATGTGTCAAGATTATCGGAGGCAATTTCTCTTTTAAAACAAACAAATTTTGATGTAATTTTATTAGATCTAACTTTACCAGATAGTCAGGATTTGGAATCCTTAGCTCCCCTTTTAATTACGGCTCCGAAATTACCAATCGTGGTTTTAACTAATACTAATGATGATAATTTAGCTTTGGCAGCACTACGTCAGGGAGCGCAGGATTATTTAATTAAAAGAGAAGTAAGTTTAGAAATTTTAACTCGATCGCTATGTTATGCGATCGAGCGAAAACAGATGGAGGAAGCTTTACGAGAATCGAACGAAGCTTTAAAAATGAGCGTGATTGAACGCACTAATCAACTGGAAAAAGCTCAGGAATTAAATCAGTTAAAAACTGAATTTGTTTCCATGTTATCTCACGATTTTCGCAATCCTTTAAATAAAATTTTACTCTCGGCTGGATTATTAGAAGAAAGTCGCGATCGGTTGACAAAAGATCAGCAAGTTAGCTATTTTCGCATGATTCGATCGGCCATTAAAGACATGGATCAATTGCTCACAGAAGTGTTATTAATTGGTAGGGCCGATTCCGGGAGATTATACTGTCAATTTGATCCGGTGGATTTGCTCGATTATTGTCAGAAATTGGTAGAATCTTTTATGGTTAAGCCAGAAAAACAATCGGCAATTATTTTCCAAATTGAGGGCAGCTTAGAAAGAGGACTTTGGGATGTTAATTTAATTAAACATATCTTGACAAATTTACTGGGAAATGCTATCAAATATTCACCACAGGGAAACCCCGTAGAATTTAAGATTATTGTCGAATCCGAGCAGGTAGTCTTTAAAATTATCGATCGAGGCATTGGTATTCCCAGCAAAAATCAAGAAAATTTATTTAAACCTTTTTATCGCGGTAGCAATGTCGATAATATTCAAGGAACGGGATTAGGATTAGCCATTGTCGGACGCTGTGTGGAAGCGCACAAAGGACAAATTTACATAGAAAGTGAGGAAGGAAAAGGCACAAAGATCACGGTGATTCTACCGATTATTACCGATATTGAACACCTAAATTGAGATCAACAATAGGGTGGAACCACAATTTTTTTTTCTGCTGCCCCTCTCCCCTAGGGTTGATTCATAGTAGGGTTGATTCATGAATCAACCCTACCTCTCCCCTCTCCCTGCTCCCCTTCCATAGGATTGAGGATCACCCTGAGCGTTCATCCGATCGAGTGATTTTGCGGAAAAGTGTTAAAAAAGATTGCTGTTTGTAAAGACAACTGTTACCGTGGGTTCAAGAGTGCGCTTTGAAGGAGGAAAAATCCCATGCACCCTAACCTATCCATCTATCCCCCGATTGCTTCGCTACTTATGTAGGGCATAGATGCACAAATCAAAGATTTCAGAAGCAAAACCAATAAATTTCTGTACTGTTGCTTAAAACAGGAGTTTGATCATGAAATTACAGGGAAAAACAGCCCTAGTCACGGGGGCATCCCGGGGCATTGGACGAGCGATCGCCTTAGAATTAGCCCGACAAGGTTTAAGCAGAATTGTGATTGTTGCCAGAGATCAAGAGCGATTAGACAAACTAGCCAAAGAAATTGAGTCCCTAGGGGTCATTGCCACACCTTTAGCCCTAGATTTAACCGAAAATGACCTTGTTAGTCCTTCAATTATCCGCGTTTGGCAAGAATGTCGTGGCATTGATATCCTCGTTAACTGTGCCGGTATTGCCCATCAAACCCCCTTTCTGCGATCGCAATTTTCGCAAGTGCAAGCAGAAATATCTTTAAATCTGATGGCCATGTACACAGTTACTCGCTTAATTGCCCGCCGGATGGCAATTCGGGGACAGGGAACCATCGTCAATGTTTCCAGCATGATGGGTAAAATTGCCGCTCCTAGCTTTGCTACCTACTCAGCCACCAAATTTGCCATTTTGGGTTTTAGTCAGGCTCTCAGGTCGGAATTACGGGAACACAACATCAAAGTTGTCACCCTCTTACCCTCTTTAACCGATACGGATATGGTGCGAGAATTGCAGTTATTTCGATGGTTAAAGCCGATGAGCGCCGAAGAAGTCGCCCAAACCCTAATTACCGGGTTAAATAGGGAAAAAACGGAAATTGTCGTCGGTTGGCAAAGTCATCTAGCTCTTTGGTGTCAAAAATTGGCCCCGAAACTGCTGGAGAAAATTGTCGATTTAGCCTCTCCCTTGCGCCAAAGCAAAGGAAAGCGAGGATGGCGAGAAGTGTTTAACTAGGGTTTAATTAAATCCATCAGGGTGAGCCATGCTCACCCTAATCACCTTAACCAACAGGCAATTAAACGGCTGTCAGGGTTTTTTCTAGAAGTTGTCGGGGAGCTTGAACCGAACCACGGCAGTGGATTTCGGCAGAATTATTGGGACTTTCAATTAGTTTAACTTTATCTAATTCGGCTCCTAATTGGCGGATCCGTTCCTCCAATAGTTGAGCGATATGTAAGGCAATATTTTCCGCGGTGGGAACCACTTCGGCAAAGTAGGGAATATCCTTATTTAAAAAAGTATGATCGAAGGGTTCTACTACCAATTCATCGATCGCTTTTTGTAAATCTCCTAGATCCACAATCATACCGGTGCGGGGATCAATTTCTCCCGCCACGGATACTTCTAGGTGATAATTATGACCATGACCGTTTACCCTGGCGCATTTGCCGTAGATTTCCGAGTTTTGTTCGAGGGTTAATTGCGGTAAAGCCAAACGATGAGCGGCACTAAAATGGGTTTTGATAGTTAAAGTTGCTTCCATATCTTTTCCTTGATATTCTGCCCACAATTCGGGGTGTTCAAATAGTTGAATTTTGACCAATGGTAAATAGGGTGCTAATCTTTGCCAGATAACTCTAGCGATATTTTCTGTGGTGGGTAGGGTTTGCTGAAATTCCGGCCAGACTTGATTGAGATAGGAGTAGTCTAATTGACTGGTTATCTCTCGTTTAATTACCTGTTTCACGGTGGAGAGATTCTCCACCATGCCATAAAGATTGAGTTCTTTGTATAGGGAGACGTATAATTCGTAATTGTGACCATGACCGGGAAAACGGCTACCAAGACCAAAAAGTCTTTGATTTTCGGCTTCGTCCCATTCTGGTAGATAATAGCGATGGCTGGCTGAAAACCGCGCTCGACGATTGATGATGCAATCCATAAATGTGGGCGATCGATGACTTTGTAAAGTTACGTTAAGGTAACTCTTTCTAGCATAAACCAGTTTTGTCCCCCCCAGCTTGCAGACTGGGGAAAGTTATCCCTCAATTCTGGTATGGTGCGATCGCTGTGAGTCTATATTGAGATTTTGCTATTTTTAAATATTCCGCTAGTTTCTGTTGAATTTTTTTCTTTTTTCTGGGTCTTGTGGCCATTCTAAACTGGATTTTACCCCAATATAAACCTATTTCTTTTTTTAGATGTTTGTGACTTGATAACTACTTAAGTAGATAGGTATTAAAAACTTTCAGATCCCCCCGCCTATCGGCACCCCCCTTATCAAGGGGGGCAGGGGGGATCGAACCTAAAATCCATTTTTAATTTAATTATAACCAGCTACTTAACTCGATTCGTTATTCTTGATTATTGTCAGTAATAATCGCTAAAATTGCCAGTTGATGGAGAGAATAAACGGCCTTCTTGAGTGCCGCTCTCTGTTTTTTCAAGACTAGGATACCAAAAGTATTGACAAATAGACAGCTTTGCTGTAAATTTGCTGGTGATAATCCTATAATTAGTCGCTCCGTAAGGATAACAGCTAAAACTAAAAAACTATTCAGGATTAAGAATCATTTATGAAAGCGATCGTTTTGACCTGCGATAAGTACATTAAATTTGCTGATCACATGATTTATACTTATCAAAAATTGTGGCCAAGTAATCCTTTTACTTTTCGTGTTCCCTACGACAATTATCCTGAGAACTTAGCAAAATATGGCGATAAAGTGGAGTTAATTCCGATGGACTGTTCCAAGATCAGGGATACGGTTTTAAATCTCTTAAAACACTTGCCTGATGAAGAATGGATTTATTGGTGCATGGATAATCGTTACCTGATCCGAATTCAAGAAGAGGCGGCTAATGATATCTACAATTTTGTTATCAATAACACCGAGTCCGATCTCCTAACAGTTCTCTGCCTGCGCCACCTTAAAGGTGGTTATACCAATTCTCTAAATACCAACTACAGATAGAGCATCCAGGATATAACCTCGTCCAACAATTGAAGCAATTACCTCTTTGTTCATTTCTTCGAGTCGTTGACCAATTAACAAACGTAATTCCTCTAAGTCTCTAGGTAGTTTCCATCTCAATCCTTTTTTTAGATAT
>NZ_JACJSV010000078.1 GCF_014698335.1 Microcystis viridis FACHB-1342
GAAGGCAATTGATAGCCTGTTAAATTCCCTTGTTTCCACCACCTCCAAGCCGTTCGATAACTTATTCCTGTTTTTTTTGCCTAGTCCGATAGTTTTGTCTGCACATATTACCATGAATGACTATATATGACCATATTTGTATTGAAACTTTACAATACTCGGCATTTTTCATCTGATCTTGCTGGTCAACTTTGACATAAATGCCGTTAACGGCCTTACCACTTAAAGAATTATTGCCCACCAGACGAGAAGACATATTGCTCAGAGGAATAAAGACCTGATCGTCGCGATCAATCGAACCTTCGGCACCTTTTGGCTCAAATACGCCAATAATTTCGTAACTATTTTTTCTTTCAATCCAAAGCTTTTTACCGATCGCATTGGTATCATCGCCAAAGAGTTCTGTTAACAGAGTCGAGCCTAAAATCGCCACTGGTGTCGCCTGTGCCATTTCTTCCTCGGTAAAAAATCGACCTTGGCTGAGTTCTGTATTTCTCGCTTTCATCGAAAATTTGGGTCTGAAACCCCGTCGTTCTACGACGGCTTTACTGTTAAATATGAGCATCGTTTACGAAATATATGCTAAAATGTGAGACATGGAAAAAGCCTATTCTTACCGATTTTACCCCACACCCGAACAAGAGTCGCTATTGCGGCGCACTTTGGGCTGTGTAAGATTAGTTTACAACAAAGCTCTCCATGTCAGAACACAAGCTTGGTATGAAAGACAAGAAAGAGTAGGATATGCTGAAACGTCTTCAATGCTAACCGAGTGGAAAAAACAAGAAGAATTAAACTTTCTCAATGAAGTTAGCTGTGTACCTTTACAACAAGGGTTAAGACACCTACAAACAGCTTTTACTAATTTCTTTGCTGGTCGTACTAAGTATCCTAACTTTAAGAAAAAACATCAGGGAGGAAGTGCCGAATTTACCAAATCTGCTTTTAAATTTAAAGACAAACAAATCTATTTAGCCAAATGCACAGAACCTTTACCTATTCGATGGTCAAGACAAATACCAGAAAGCTGTGACCCAAGTACAGTAACAGTCAGATTACATCCTTCTGGACGTTGGCATATTTCAATTAGATTTGATGACCCAACGATTAAGCCATTACCAGTAACAGATAAAGCCATTGGAATTGACTTAGGAATTAGTAGCCTCGTGATTACCAGCAATGGCGATAAAGTATCTAATCCTAAGCACTTTAAAAAGCATTATCGGAGACTGCGAAAAGCGCAAAAAAATCTTTCTCGAAAACAGAAAGGCTCAAAAAATCGAGAAAAAGCAAGAATAAAAGTAGCCAAGATTCACGCTCAAATTACTGATAACAGAAAAGACCATTTACATAAGCTAACCACTCAATTAGTTCGTGAAAACCAAACGATTGTGGTTGAGAATTTAGCCGTCAAGAATATGGTCAAAAACCCTAAATTATCTCAGGCAATAT
Source organism: Microcystis viridis FACHB-1342 (assembly GCF_014698335.1). Taxonomy (GTDB): domain Bacteria; phylum Cyanobacteriota; class Cyanobacteriia; order Cyanobacteriales; family Microcystaceae; genus Microcystis; species Microcystis ichthyoblabe_A. The sequence continues at coordinate 1,453 of NZ_JACJSV010000078.1, forward strand.
CTGACGTTAGTTGGGGAGAAATCACTCGACAATTAGCCTATAAATGCCGTTGGTATGGGAGAAATTACATCGAAATAGATAGATGGTTTCCTAGTTCTAAAAGATGTAGTAATTGCGGGTATATTGCTGAGAAAATGCCGTTAAATATTCGAGAGTGGGATTGTCCAATCTGTGGGACTCACCATGACCGAGATATTAACGCAAGTAAAAATATTTTGGCCGCAGGGCTTGCGGTGTCAGTCTGTCGAGCGACCATAAGACCAGAACAGAGTAAATCTGTTAAGGCAGGTGCGGAACCCCGCAAGGGAAAGAAGCAGAAACCTAAATCGTGAGGTTTGGGGATCGCCGTCCGTTTTACGGCGGCGAGGATGTCAAGTAGTTAAGATCGATGCCCACCACATTAGTGGCATGATTGACCTCGCCCGCCACCATCGGTGCCGGACGCTGCAGATAGGCGGAGACCACCTGTACACCGGGAACTTGATTTTGAATAACTTTGGCATCTTCCCAGATTAAGGTACTACTGGAACCGCGGCCGAGACTAATACCGCCAGTTCTGGCTTCTCCTGGTAAAATTTGTAAAACATTAGTACCTAGAGATTGAATTTTTTGTTCGGTGGCTTTTTGTACTCCTTGGCCTACGGAGGTGAGAGCAATCACGGAGGCAATGCCAATAATCACCCCTAACATGGTTAACAAAGTCCGCAGTTTATTGCTCCAGAGGGCTTCGAGCGCTATCGAGACAATTTCGCTGATCGCCACGGGATGAGGATGATTAGTCTGAAGTATTTGTTTAGGTAAATAAACAGTCATTGATTTCGATGTAATCTGGCTAAATATAGAGTTATGAGCGGATAAAACAGATATTTGGGACTTATTTGTCTTTTTTTATGTATAAATCACCTTATTTACTGTTTCTAGAAGAGATTAGGCTGTATTGACTGCGGCTTTCCCGTCCGATAGCATTGCCGATAAAAACCCTCACTTAGGGAAATCAATCGCTTCGCCATACTTTCCCAATAGGATTTTAGCGAGATTTTCCTTGACCTGTGCGTCAATTTCCGAAAAGATGGGGAGTAGGGCCTCTTCTGCCCTGTGGAATAGAGAGGGGATATCCATCAAACAATAGACTGTGATATTTGTTACTATTTATTAAGCGTCAAAGTTCCCCCTGTGTCAAATCGAGACAGATAAGACAATGATGCTCTGTCTCCTGTTGTTTCCCTTTGGGTTATTCAATGACTGTTGCGACTTCCGAAAAACTGCCCATTGACTGGGTGACTCTCATCTACATGGCTTTTATCCACTTAGTGGCTCTTTTAGCCTTCTTGCCTGGCAATTTTAGCTGGGGTGCTGTAGGAGTGACATTGATTCTTTATTGGATTACTGGGGGTTTAGGAATTACCCTCGGTTTCCATCGTTTGGTTTCCCATCGGAGTTTTAAGACTCCCAAATGGTTAGAATACTTTCTGGTTTTGTGCGGGACTCTCGCTTGTCAGGGGGGTGCGATCGCATGGATAGGTTTACATCGTCTTCATCATAAATATTCTGATACTGCTCCCGATCCCCACGATTCTAATAAAGGTTTCTGGTGGAGTCACATGGGTTGGATGTTGCACGAAATTCCTGCCGACGAAGAAATTGCCCGTTTTACCCAAGATATCGCCGACGATCCTTTCTATAAATTCTGTCAAAATTATTTTGTTCCTATCCAAATTGTTCTAGGCTTAATTCTCTATGCTATGGGTGGTTGGCCGTTTGTAATTTGGGGAATTTTTGTTCGCTTGGTCTTAGTTTTCCACTCCACTTGGTTTGTCAACAGCGCCACCCACAAATTCGGTTATGTTAGCCATGAATCCCACGATAATTCTAAAAATTGTTGGTGGGTTGCTCTCTTAACTTTTGGTGAAGGTTGGCACAATAATCACCATGCCTATCAGTATTCTGCCCGTCATGGCCTACAATGGTGGGAAGTTGATCTGACTTGGATGACCATTCGTCTGCTGCAAATTCTGGGATTAGCTACTAATATTAAGTTGCCTCCCACCACAGCAGTCACGACAGAAAGTTAGTTTTATCCAGTTGTTAAATTAAATCTAGCCGAACTTATGTTTAAGTTCGGTTATTTTTTCTGCGACTTAACCCAAATCTGACGGCTTTTCCCACGGCACAACTGAGGAATATAGGTAATGCCAATCCTTCCCCAAAAAAAAGAATTAAGGACAGAATCCCTTTCATGAATGCTGCTGCTGCCGAACATTGACTGGGGAGAGCGCAACCCATCGGGCCAAGAGCGAAGGATAACCAACCAAAAAAGAAAAAACACAGGGGAAATAAGAGGCAAAAAACCAGACCCCCCGCTAGACAGCCTAATCCATTGGCCTTTCTATTCGATTTCTTCTCTGTCACCATCTCTATCGCTAACTTTTTCTAAGCCTTAGCATAAAAAGGTTAAACTATCAACTTTTTTAACAAATATTTAATATTTACGCTGATGTGCCGGAAAGACCCCAGAGAACGTATATTAAAAGCTAATCCCCAAATTATAGTAAGTTTCTATGAAAAAAATCTCAATTTTAGGCTCTACTGGCTCGATCGGCACTCAAACTCTCGATATTGTCACCGATCATCCCGATAAGTTTCAAGTGGTGGGATTAGCCACGGGTAATAATATTCAACTACTATCGGAGCAAATTCGGCAATTTCGCCCGCAAATCGTGGCGATTAATAACGAAAGTCAACTAGAAGACCTGAAAAGCCTAATTTCCGACCTTGACTATACCCCGATTATCCTAGCAGGAAAGGAAGGAGTAATCGAAGTGGCCCGTTATGGCGATTCCGAAAGCGTCGTCACGGGAATTGTTGGTTGTGCGGGATTGCTGCCCACGATTGCCGCTATTACTGCCGGTAAAGATATCGCCCTCGCTAATAAAGAAACCCTGATTGCTGGCGGTCCGGTGGTGCTGCCTTTAGTGGAAAAACACCGAGTTAAATTATTACCTGCTGATTCGGAACATTCAGCTATTTTTCAATGTTTACAGGGAGTTCCCACTGGGGGATTAAAAAAGATTATTCTCACCGCTTCTGGGGGTGCTTTTCGGGATTTACCCGTGGAAAAATTGCCGCAAGTAACCGTAGCTGATGCCCTGAAACATCCTAACTGGTCGATGGGCAGAAAAATTACCATCGATTCGGCTACTTTAATGAATAAAGGTCTAGAAGTTATCGAAGCTCATTATCTGTTTGGTGTAGATTATAATGCGATCGATATTGTTATTCATCCCCAAAGTATTATTCACTCTTTAATTGAGTTACAGGATACCTCGGTTTTAGCTCAATTAGGCTGGCCAGATATGCGTTTACCCCTGTTATATGCCTTGTCTTGGCCTGAAAGAATTTATACCGATTGGGAACCTTTAAATTTAGTTAAAGCTGGTAGTTTAACTTTCAAAGAACCCGATCATCAAAAATATCCCTGTATGGGATTAGCCTACGCAGCCGGCCGCGCAGGTGGGGCAATGCCGGCAGTATTAAACGCGGCCAATGAACAAGCGGTAGCATTATTTTTAGAAGAAAAGATTAGTTTCTTAGATATTCCCCGGGTGATCGAAAAAGCTTGCGATCGCTTTGCAATTCATAACAGTTCTACCCCTAGCCTAGATGACATTTTAGCCGCCGATGATTGGGCGCGTCAAGAAGTATCTAACTGTCTGATTGCCAATCCGGTCTAGATAGTCTAGATTCTGTAGGGATGTTAACTCTAATGTCTCTACAGATATAGGATAGAAAAATCACTAATTTCGGCTATTTTTTCTATTTAACTAGATTTATGATGATCATGACAAGAGTTGATAACCTTCAATAAACGTCGAAAATAAAGATTAAATTGCCTAAAATCAGGGTTTTCTTATTCTTTGTGTGATAAGTTTAACTTATATAGGATCGATCTTTGTGTCCTTTGTGTCTTTGTGGTTCGTTCTAGTCGCTCGCTGGCAGGACTGTATCTTAGAGTACATTTTACCCACCAAACTCAAGAGAGCCAAATCTGTAAATAGACCATTTAATTGACTATTATTCATCCTTAATTCTCCTGGCTACTGAATCCTAACCCTAACAACAATTTTTGATTTTTACAAGAGGTCTAATGACCCTGAAACTTGATCAAAAATAAGATAAAATAAACAAGATAGCGGTTATTACGTTTAATTTTCTATGGTTACAACTTCTCTATCCCTCCCCGAAATCGCCAGAGAAACCCGTCAAGCGAGTCGTCAACTGGCTATTCTGACTAACGAAGAAAGGAATGAAGCTTTAGAGGCTATTGCTGAGGCTTTAACTGCTAATGCTGATAAGATACTAGACGCTAATATGGTCGATGTTCAAACTGCCAAAGCGATGGAATTATCCCCCGCTTTATGTGCGCGATTAGAGTTAAGTTCCAGCAAATTAAAAGCCGCTATTGCAGGGGTGCGAGATGTGGCTAAATTAGCGGATCCTTTGGCTACGATGCAAATTAACCGGGAATTAGATCAAGGTTTAATTCTGCGGAGAATAACCTGTCCTTTAGGGGTTTTAGGGGTTATTTTTGAAGCTCGTCCCGATGCTTTAATTCAAATTACCAGTTTAGCGATAAAATCCGGCAATGGCGTTATTTTAAAAGGGGGGAAAGAGGCGCTCCGTTCTTGTCAAGCTTTAGTAACAATTATTCATCAGGCATTGAGTCAAACTAAAGTTAATTCGGCGGCGGTGCAATTGTTAACAACAAGAGAAGAAATTCAGGAACTCTTAAAACTTGATCAATACATCGATTTAATTATTCCTAGAGGTTCTAACGAATTTGTGCGTTATATCCAAAATAATACCCGCATTCCTGTCCTCGGCCATGCCGATGGTATCTGTCATCTCTACATCGACAAAGAAGCCGATTTAAGCAAAGCAATTAGGATTACCGTTGATGGCAAAACCCAATATCCTGCCGCTTGTAATACCATTGAAACTTTATTAGTTCATCAAGACATCGCTAGACAATTTTTACCCGCATTGGCCCAGGCATTAGAGGAAAAAAAGGTTAAATTATTGGGAGATGAAACAACTCGTCAGATTATTAACGTACCATCGGCCACAGAAGAAGACTGGCAAACCGAATATAGTGATTTAATCCTGTCAATTAAAATTGTTGATAGTCTAGAATCGGCAATCGAACATATTAATTATTACGGTTCTCGACACACGGAAGCCATTGTCAGCGAAAATTTTAACACGGCCAAAACCTTTAGCGATCGAGTCGATGCCGCCGGAGTTTTTCATAATTGTTCCACGCGATTTGCCGATGGTTTCCGTTACGGTTTCGGGGCCGAAGTGGGTATCAGTACCCAAAAAATGCCTCCCCGTGGTCCGGTGGGATTAGAGGGATTAGTGACCTACAAATATCAATTAGTGGGAGATGGTCATATTGTCGCCGATTATTCTGGGGAAAATGCCCAATCTTTCACTCATAAGGATTTATAGTCGAGAAAAAAGCCGATGTTTACAGGATTAATTCAAGCCTTGGGAAAAATTCGGGTCGTGGATACTGATAGACTATATTTGTCTGTATCCTCTGATACAATTCTCCAAGATTTAATGATTGGTGATAGTGTGGCTGTGGATGGGGTTTGTTTGACAGTCGAGGAAATTCTCCCAGAGGGTTTTCTGGCCACCGCTTCCCCGGAAACCCTACAGCGCACTACTTTGGGACGAAGGATTAAAACAGAAACCAACGTTAATCTAGAAACCTCTTTGCGGGTGGGTAGTAAAATCGGCGGTCATTTTGTCACCGGTCATGTGGACGGAATTGGCTGTTTAGTCGAATCGATAATCGTGGCTAATTCGTGGGAAATGACCTTTGCTGCCCCTAGTTCCCTAGAAGAGCAGTGGAATAACTACATAGCTCGTTATATCGTCGGTAAGGGCAGTATAGCTGTTAATGGCATTAGTTTAACCGTGGCCGATTGTGATGCCTCCGGCAGCTGGTTTAAAGTGGCAGTCATCCCCCACACCTACGCCGAAACCAATCTTTCCCATTTAAAATTAGGCGATTGGGTGAATCTAGAAGGGGATATTTTAGGCAAATATGTGGAAAAATTGCTAGGAATGCGCTCTTATCACCCTCCTAGCGAGATTAGCCTAGAATTTCTGGCTGAACATGGTTATTAGTTTTCCAGAAAAAGCCTTTTCAACATATAAATTTATTGGCAATTTATCCATTAATTTTAGTTTTAAAATTGCCAACCTTCCCGCTCCATTAAACCCTGAACATTGGTACAATCGATAGAAAAGTGTTGACAGACTGTGGGGATTTTGGGAGCATTAGGCTTCAAGGCTTCTTCGGTAATTACGCAACCGTCTTTTATCTTGGCACAGGCAATAATAAATGGGTCTGCCACTGGTTTTCCTTGTAATCTTGCTTTTTGACTCACTAAATCCTTAAAGTTACTTATAGAAAAAGTTTCAGCAATAAATAAAGTTTCCTGAGCAGTGGTTGGTAAAAATATTTGTTTATTGAAGTCTATCCAATCTAAAACAAATTGTTTATTATTGCCATATTCTACTTCTTTAAGCACTTCGCGTACTGATTTTAGTTTACCTTCTGACACAAGCAAATCGATTTTTTGCCAAACGGTAGGAAAACTTTTGGGAAAATAGTTTCCTAAAACCTTAAAACTACTTGTGTCAAAAATGTAAACCATCAAAACAGTCCTTTGTCTAATAAATATTGTTCAAGTTTTTCCACCGTAGCAACTTTTTTAATGTTTAGATAATCAGCAACACGCTCGATATCGTATTGGCCTTGATAGTATTTATTGAACACAAGTTTTAGGTAATTTTCTCCCAAATATGTCGCCTGATTAGCATAGGGATTACCTCCAGATTTTTTATTTTTGTCCTGACTTTTTCCCACCTGCTCACTGTACCACTCGCTTACTTTAAGACTATATTCTTTCTGAGAAATAAAGTTATTATCTAATAGTTTTCGTAGAACTACTTCTCGACTAACCTTATAATCACTGGAAATTTTCGAGATAATTTTATCGTTATCGTTAACGTTAACTACTGTTTCTCTGATTATCTCAGAAAAGACATGATTAGGAAGCAAAAACTCCGCAGCAAATTTATTACAAAATATCTCGATATATTTATTTTCTCCTTGCAAACTATTAATATATCTATCGTCAGACTTAGTAATTCCATTAGTCTGCAAAAGAATATGTGCTAATTCATGAAAAATGGTAAATATTTGTCTAGATTTTTCCGTGCTATTATTAATATAGATGATCGGAAATTCAATATCTATCAAGCAAAATCCCGAAATTTCTCGCTGCTTAAAAGAACGCTTAAAAATAAAAATACCGGCTTCTTCCACGGCACTCCGCCATTTTTTTAAGGCAGTTTCCTGATCATTCCAGGTCAGTTGTTCTTCTAGAGTAACGTTTAAATAATTTCTGATCTGTTCGGCTAATATCCTTAAATCATCACTAGAGCTAACCGCAATATCCTGAAAGATTTTCTTGGTACTAGGATTAATACCATTATTAATTTCCTGTAGCGACAATTGCATCGCTTTTGCTTGTCGTAAAGCATAGATAGTATCGGCGGCCAGGTTTTCGATTTCAAAGTCTGGCAAAGTTCTAAATTCTTGTTTTTCCTCCGCTTCTAGGGGAGGTTCTGGGAAAAAGAATAAAGCGAGAGGACGTTTATATATTTCTGCTAACTTTTCCAATTGACTATAGGTAGGAAAGTCCTCTCCTGACTCCCATTTCTCGATAACAGAAACATCTTTTTTAAACTTGACCGCCACAGACTCAAGAGAATATCTCGCCCTTTCTCTTGCCCATTGGATTATCTTGGGATTAACGCCTGTCAGTTTCTCGCCCATCACTTTATCTTATCATCACCAGATAGAGATTTCTAGCTTGATTTAGATCATAAAGTAGTTTTATTGTACTATATAATTACCTAAAATAGAGACAATGTACCGATTTCTGGATAGGTCAGCGAGGTATTGATAACTTTTTCCTATATAAAAAACCGGTGAAAAGCTTGACATTGGCGAAAATCCCCAGACAATGTTAAGTTAAATTAACCAATAGCCTAGGCTTGTATTTAAGGAAAACCCCTTATGGTAGCAACACCAGTTCAACAGAAATACGACATCAAAGATATTAGTTTAGCCCCCATCGGCAAACAGCGCATCGAATGGGCCGGTCGGGAAATGCCCGTTTTGCGTCAATTAGCCGAACGTTACGCCATCGAAAAACCCTTTGCTGGACTGCGTTTAGTCGCTTGCTGTCACGTTACCACCGAAACCGCTAATTTGGCCATCGCGCTAAAAGCCGGTGGCGCTGATGCGTTACTAATTGCTAGTAATCCCCTTTCCACCCAAGATGATGTGGCCGCTTGTTTAGTGGCTGATTACGGCATCCCCGTTTATGCAATCAAAGGGGAAGATAACGACACCTATCACCGTCACGTTCAAATCGCCCTCGATCACAAACCCCAGATTATCATCGATGATGGTTGTGATGTAGTGGCCACCCTGGTTAAAGAAAGAAGTCACCAATTACCCGACATTATCGGTACTACCGAAGAAACTACCACCGGTATCGTCCGTTTGCAAGCCATGCTCAAAGCCGGGGTATTATCCTTCCCCGCAATGAACGTTAACGACGCAGAAACCAAGCATTTTTTTGATAATCGCTACGGTACAGGTCAATCTACCCTTGATGGTATCATTCGCGCCACCAATATCCTTCTTGCTGGTAAAACCGTGGTTGTGGCTGGTTATGGTTGGTGTGGTAAAGGTGTCGCTATGCGGGCCAAAGGTTTAGGCTCTAATGTAATTGTCACCGAAATTAACGCCGTGCGCGCCATTGAAGCGGCGATGGACGGTTTCCGGGTTATGCCCATGGATGAAGCCGCTAAAGAAGGCGATATCTTCATCACTGTTACTGGTAACAAGCACGTTATCCGGGCTGAACATTTTGACCTGATGAAAGATGGGGCGATTGTTTCCAACTCCGGTCACTTTGATATTGAAATCGACCTGCAAGCTTTAGGCGCAAAAGCCGATAATGTTAAAGAAGTTCGCAACTTTACCCAACAATATAGGCTAAAAAGCGGTAAATCCGTCGTTGTTATCGGTGAAGGTCGCCTAGTTAACCTGGCAGCCGCCGAAGGTCATCCTAGCGCCGTTATGGATATGAGTTTCGCTAACCAGGCGATCGGTGTAGAATACTTGGTTAAAAATCAAGGTAAATTGGCCCCCGGCATCTACTCAATTCCCTACGAATTAGACCAAGAAATCGCCCGCTTGAAACTGCAAGCCATGGGGATTGAAATCGATACCCTCACCGAAGCCCAATTAGAATATATCAACTCCTGGACTTCCGGAACCTAATATCAGTTATCAGTTATCAGTTATCAGGAGTCAGGAGTCGGTCGTCAGGAGATTGCTTTTATTTATTCTTGCCACTCCCCCACTCCCTTTTTTTTACTTTAAAACTGTTTTCTAAATCCTAAAAAAATATGACTGAATGGATTACAAATACAATGACTTCTATGGGCTATTTAGGCATAGCCCTATTAATGTTTTTAGAGAATCTTTTTCCTCCCATTCCCTCGGAATTAATTATGCCTCTAGCGGGTTTTACCGTCCATGAGGGACAAATGCAATTTATTCCGGCAGTGGTAGCGGGGATTGTCGGAACCGTAGTCGGAGCGCTACCTTGGTATTATCTCGGTCGGGTTGTGGATGAGGAAAAAATCGAAAAACTAGCCGATAAATACGGCAAATGGATTACCGTTTCTGCTAAAGATATTCAAAAAGCCAATCAATGGTTTAACCGTCACGGTAGTAAAGCGGTTTTACTCTGTCGTTTGGTCCCTGGAGTACGAACTTTGATTTCCCTACCCGCCGGGATGAATCACATGGCGATGATTCCCTTTTTAGTTTACTCCACCATCGGCACGACCCTCTGGGTCGTTTTTTTAACGGCAGCAGGTTACTTTTTAGGGAAAAATTACCCCCTTGTGGAAGAATATCTGGCTCCTGTGTCAAAAATAGCTCTACTTGTCCTGGTTATCTGGTTTATCCTCTGGATTATCCGCAAACGTAACCGCCGGTATGAGTAAATGTTGATGAGAGGTGGTGTTTTACGACGGATTGTCACCTTCGAGTCAAAGCAGCAATTTTTGTATTCTAACGCGCCCTACTGGACTGTTTCAGCTAAAATAGGGCAATAGATTTCGGCTTAAAGTCTTAGATTATAGAATTTCTAGCATTTTTCTAATACACCAAATTAGCTGAAACAGTCCACTACGTTTTACTGCTTATAAAGGGGCAAAAGGATAAGAATATACGAGGTTTTAATATGCCAACAATTAAACTACGTTCTCAGATTGGTAGAGATGGAATCTTACATTTAGATATACCGTCCGATTTTAAAGAAACTGAAGTAAATGTTACAGTAACCTTTGAAGCGGTTCAAGAAGTCAGTGAAGATTTAGCAAGTAGAAAAGAGGAAAGAAAACCTCGCTATAATGCTTGGGGCAACCCAGTAGTAGAGCAATCTATTACCCAAGCTATTTCAGGAATGCGCCGTCTTCAAAAAACTGTAGCTTTACCTAAAAGTGAAATTCTTGCCATGCGAGAAGAAGGGAGACGGTTTTGATTGAGTTTGTTTTAGATTGTTCGGTAGCAATTAGCTGGTGTTGGGTCGATGAAGATAACGATTATGCTAACGCAGTATTAGACATAATGCCAAACGCCGAAGCATTTGTTCCCGAAATTTGGTCTTTAGAGATTGTCAATAATCTCCTAGTCGCAGAAAGAAGAAATCGGATGACGGTCGAGCAAACTCAAGCATCGATTAATTGGTTACAGTCTTTACTTATTACTATTTTTGGATTACCGCCGCGATGATTGGATTTTTCTGGGAGGTCAGGGATTCATGAGGAAAGGATGATATATAATGATAGTCTATGACAGAGAGAGACATTAAATACTGTTTGGTATTAGGAGAAAAGCTTTGCCACTGATTAAAATACCAAGGAATTATCTGATTGCTGAAGATGAAAATTTCATTACAGCAGACGTGCCAGATTCACTGCTTCAGCTTTGGCAAAAAGATTATCAAAAGGTGGTTAAAGCCAAAGGTATTCTTAAGGATAAAAAAGCGGCAATGCTATCTCATGTAGAGTCTCTTCGTCGGGAGTGGGATGGATGAAATACGTCTATGATACCAATATTTTTATTTATTATTTAGCCGATGATGATATAGTTACTTCTTTTTTCTCCCCAGCTTTTTTGAGTTTGCATCAGATTTTTATCTCACCAATTGTCAGAATTGAGTTACTCAGTTTTCCTACTTTGTCTAAGGAAGAAGAGCAGATAATTGAAGATTTACTCTCACAGTTTGAATTAATTCCCATATTGAGAGAAATTGAAGATCTGACTATTCAACTGAAACGACAGTATAAAATCAAGATTCCCGATGCCATTATTGCCGCAACAACATTGAGCCAAAATGGATGTTTGGTCACTAGAAATGTTGATGATTTTAAGGAGATTTCCGGTTTAAATATTAAAAACCCGTTTATTGATGAGGTGTAAATAATAGTAGAAGAGCGAGAATTAAAAGTTGACTTATCTGCAAAGTAGCTTACTACTGGAAACCGATAGCTTGATGACAGCAACCAATGCCAGGTATTGAAGTAGGAAAAAGCCTATGTTTTTGTTCTAGAAATCTCCAAAACTAAGCTTGACAAATTGCCTGAAGTTGTTATATCTTACAGGTTACGAGTCTCTGCGCGAGAGAAGAAAAAACGAGAATCGACCAAAGACCCCCTGTTCCCTTCTCAGATCCACACGCTACGGGTAGGAACATCTCGGCGGGAAAGTGCGTTAGCTAATTCGTACCAACTCCATTTTCCTTTTCCTTTTTCAACTAAAATGGCTTGATTGTAGTCAGCGATCGCACCTTGGTTGTCTCCTAAGTCAGACTTGGCAATCCCACGATTGATGTAGGCAGCAGCATAGTCGGGTTTGATATTAGTGGCTTGATTGTAGTCAGCGATCGCACCTTGTTATCAAGGTTCTGGTATCTCCAACTGACGAAAAATTCTCACAGCAGTAAACTCTACAATTTCTCTATGTCGAGGGATGGCTGTGCGCCGACCATTGAGTGGATTTTCCCAGATGGAATGTTCACTTCCTTCTCGTACCAATTGACAACCCTGTTGACTGAGATAACGCAACAAATCTCGACGCTTCATGAGGCTATCAAAGTCGGTACAATTTGGACATGGGTTGATGCAGAAAATATTAGATAAATTGGTTCTTCTAAATCCGCTTCTGGGTCTGTTAACAACTCATTAGGCAAGGGTAAGGATTCCCCCCTAGATATATTAACTTCTGCCATGTCCACCAGCGCACTGGCTAAGGAACGGCGTACTGCTGCTAGATCATTTCCCCAGGAAATCACGCCAGGGAAATCCAAGACTTCTCCATGGACTCCCTGTTCCAGAAATTTATACATTGCTTTGTAGGTAAGCATCCAATTTATACTCCTTTCTTTCACCGAATTTTTTGATTAATAGATTAAGAACTGAACAAATTGGGAAAAAGCCTATGTTTTCGTTCTAGAAATCTCCAAAACTAAGCTTGACAAATTGCCTGAAGTTGTTATATCTTACAGGTTACAAGTCTTTGCGCGAGAGAAGAAAAAACGAGAATCGACCAAAGACCCCCTGTTCCCTTCTCAGATCGACACGCTACGGCTAGTAACATCTCGGCGGGAAAGTGCGTTAGCTAATTCGTACCAACTCCATTTTCCTTTTCCTTTTTCAACTAATTGGAGAAGCACCAATTCAAGTTGGGTTAACTGTACGGTATCTTTCATGATTAATCCTCTATACTTGGGTGAAATAAAACGCCAAATCCTTCTTTTAAACCATAATCTTCAAGGGTTGCTGTGTGAGCATTATTCCACAATTTGTAAGCCAGATCGGGATCGGGTGGCTGTCCAGTGGGATAGCCTAGTTTTTTATTTCTTGATAGGATAATTTAAGAATTTTACCTCCCGCTTTAGATGGTTCAAATAGCCTGCCGCTAATAGCTCCTGTCTCTTGCATTATAGATTAATTCATCAGTCCTTTATTTTGATTTTTTAATTTTAGTAACAACCATTTTTTATGAGAACAACCTTCCCCAAAATTACTTTTCAAGATTTTTGATGTTATCGAGAGCTTTGAGATACATTTCCATATTGTCTTGCTGCGCGTAAAGTTGTGCCGCTTGATTGTAGTCAGCGATCGCACCTTGCTTGTCTTCTAAGTCATCCTTGGCTAACCCGCGATTGTAGTAGGCATCAGCATAGTCGGGTTTGATATTAATGGCTTGATTGTAGTCTGCGATCGCACCTTGCTTGTCTCCTAAGTTATACTTGGCAATCCCGCGATTGTTGTAGGCAAGAGCATAGTCGGGTTTGATATTAATGGCTTGATTGTAGTCTGCGATCGCACCTTGGTAGTCTCCTAAGTAAGACTTGGCATTCCCGCGATTGTTGTAGGCAGCAGCATAGTCGGGTTTGATATTAATGGCTTGATTGTAGTCTGCGATCGCACCTTGCTTGTCTCCTAAGTTATACTTGGCAATCCCGCGATTGTTGTAGGCAAGAGCATAGTCGGGTTTGATATTAATGGCTTGATTGTAGTCAGCGATCGCTCCTTGGTAGTCTCCTAAGTCAGACTTGGCATTCCCGCGATTGTTGTAGGCAGCAGCATAGTCGGGTTTGATATTAATGGCTTGATTGTAGTCTGCGATCGCACCTTGCTTGTCTCCTAAGTTATACTTGGCATTCCCGCGATTCAAGTAGGCATCAGCATAGTCGGGTTTGATTTTAATGGCTTGATTGTAGTCTGCGATCGCACCTTGCTTGTCTCCTAAGTTTTTCTTGGCAATCCCGCGATTGTTGTAGGCAAGAGCATAGTCGGGTTTGATATTAATGGCTTGATTGTAGTCTGCGATCGCACCTTGCTTGTCTCCTGATTCACCTTTGTTATAGGCACTGTTAAACCACTCTTCGGCGGTCAGTTGTACGGTTTTATGATTTAATTTGGATCGAACTTTATTATTTAATTCAGATCGAACTCTATCAAAAAAACTAGCAGGCGGCAGTTTTCCCCCCTGTATATCAACTGTCTGAATTATTCCAACTTCTAGCCAACGGCTACCCTCTAACAAAAGGGGGAAAATGGGCTTTTTTAACTCTAAAGCAAGAGCCAGTTCGCAGTTTACCCAATGAGAGTTTTTAGAGCGAGGAGACATCACCAGCATAAAAACCTGACTTTTTCTGAGGTTTTCTTCAATCACTCTTGGCCATTGATCCCCGTAGTCAATTTTGTTATCTAACCACCAGGGCAATTCGTGCTTTGTAAGAGCCTCTAGCAGCTTATTTACATAGGCTTGGTCTTGACGACTGTAGCTAATAAAAATAGACATTCCCAGAAACTCCTAATCTAATTTTCAACCCCAGCAATCTCTGCTAGAGCCAGTGCATACCGACTTAAATCCTGCCTGAGAGCCTCTAACTCCCTTCGCAATTCAGGTTCTTCTGTCCATTGCTGCTCGTATTCCTTGGGACTGACATCAGCAGGGCGCTTCGCTTCCCAAACCTGTAAGCGAGGATGCCACTTGGCTAGAAAACGGCGCAACCCCCGATTCAGGACAGCGATCGCAATACCGCCCACTGAATTGCGAGAAGCCCCCACATCGGGACCAGCTTCCTTGAGAATCTCGCGGGTTGTCCCAAATAAACTATACAGCGAGTTCAAAGCCTCACGCAGCAGCCCTTCTTCACCCTCCAGTGGCTCTACAGCAATGCGCGTCACCAATTCCACATAAAGTGACCATGCAGCCCTTATCTCAGTCGGATCTGCCTCCCATTCGGCTGAACCAATACCAAAAGGAAGACTGACAGACACTTTCTTCAATACAGCCGGATCGCCCTTCATCTGTTTCCCCTCGCCTCAGCCTCTAATGTTGCCATTCTCCTTTCCAATTATATGACGGGATTTAGCTTATTACTCCCAATATTGGGCTGGGTGGAGAGTGGCGATTGTCCTGAAAAAAACGGCTCCGACTAGATGCAGAAATCGTTAGAATAATCAAAGAATGACTTCTCCTGAACGATAGTCATTTCCGAAACACAACAGGCTCTTTTCTTCTCTCTGTCTCTAGTTAAATTTGTCACCACTGGGCAAAAATTAGCCAAAATGAGCCAAATAACCTCTCGAAAAGTTCCTCTGGGAAGTTCGATTTTTCCTCATCAACATCGCCTTTCTGCACTTACCGTACAAAATCAAAAAAAGAAGACAATTATTGCCGACCAATAAAAAAACAATTTTGAGGCAGAATGATAAAGTAGCTCATGTTATCAGAGCGATCGCCGCTTGGGATCAAGGTTCTGGTCGGTAATGCTTCATCCTCAGAAAAGGGAAACTCAACTTTACTAGGCATGAGCAGATGCCCCTTGGTCATCCTGAATCATCTGCATCAGAATGTTTGCAGCTGCCGTTGCGTCCTAGGGCGACCAAATTGGGTACTCTGATGCGGAGAAGATGAATTGTAGTTCAGCGTCTGGGATTTGTGTGGCTAGGAGTTTGAAGAGTGATAATTTGTCTGACTGGCTCAGATTGTTGACCAGAGGAATTAACTCAGCGAGTGACATGGTTTAAACTTCTAGAGGTGCGAGAATAAATTGATCATATCCAAAAAGGTGGTGAGGAATCATCGTTCGGCCCCGGCGGTGAGGATGTCAAAATTTTTCATAATTGACAGGGTGGGCTATGCCTACCCTATTTTGTTGAAACTTTTAGCACTCTAGTTCACAATAAAGGTAAAGATCGTAAGAGCTACCTTGTAATGGCGGAATTGCTTTCGAGAATTACAGTTAATCCTCGGCAGTGCGGTGGTCGTGCCTGTATTCGAGGAATGAGAATCCGGGTGTCAGATGTGTTAGATCTATTTGCGGCAGGTTTAAGCGCGAGAGAAATTCTAGATGAAATGCCTGATCTTGAGGCAGACGATTTGAAAGCAGCGCTTTTATATGCCTCGCGGAAGCTTAATCACCCGGTTTTACTGGCATGACAATTTGGGTTGACGCACATTTGTCTCCTGCAATTGCAACCTGGATTAGCACTACACTTGAGATTGAAGCTTTGGCTTTGCGTGATCTTGGACTGAGAGATGCTGAAGATACTGAAATCTTTCAGGTTGCAAAAGCTCAAAGAGCTATCCTAATGACCAAAGACAGCGATTTTGTAGATTTAGTTGAGCGACTTGGTTCGCCCCCACAAATTATTTGGCTGACTTGTGGCAATACCTCTAATGCCCGGTTGCGTGAAATCTTGAGTGAGACTTTACCCAGGGCTTTAGAACTTTTAGCTGCTGGTGAGACATTGGTAGAAATTAGCGGAGACTAGCTGTACAGGCTAATGAATCCAAGAGCTACCCAATACAAGAGGTCAAATGGCTATTTTCCAATATCAGATTCTTGTGGGGAAGAATTAACCTAATGCTGTGGTCTGGTATGTCGCTTAAGTACAATATGAAACGATAAAATTAACACAATATCAGGGTAAGAGCCTCGAAAAATCTGGCAAATTATGGCAGTTATCTCGGCCGTCGGCTTTTTTTGATCACTACCACCTTCTCCTGCAAACTAACGCCGTCTCAACAAATTTTTTATCTCTACCCAGATAGACAGTTGACCACCTAGACTAGCGGGATGAGTGAAAATTCCTTGACGGGGACTGAATAAAAAGGCCAACATAAATAGGGTAAAAGCGACAAGCACGATCGCCGGTCCAGAGGGTAAATTCCAGTAATAACTTAAATACATCCCACTGATACTAGAAATAATACCCACACCCACACCTAAACCCATGACTTGATGAAGACGGGTAACTAAAAGATAAGCAGTGGCTGCCGGGGTAATCAAAAGGGACAAAACGAGGATTACTCCCACTGCTTGGAGACTAGCAACGATTGTCAGGCCGATCAGGAGCATTAAGCCTAAATCTAATAAATTTACTGGTAAACCCGCCGCTTGCGCCCCGATTTTGTCGAAAGTGTAGAATAATAGTTCTTTATACAGGAGCAAAACGGTTAATAAAACGATAACGGCAATAATTAGGGTATCGCGGATGTCGGCAGCAGTAACACCGAGAATATTGCCGAAGAGAAAGTGATTAAGGTCGATTTTGTTGTTTTTTTGGATGAGAGTGATCAGGGTGATGCCAAGGGCAAAAAAAGCCGAGAAAACAATACCCATGGCCGCATCTTCTTTGATGGGGGAACGATTACGGATTAAGTTAATCAGTAGGGTACTGACCATTGAGGCTAGTAAAGCACCCAAAAGAAGATTAAAATTACCAATAAAAGCGATCGCTAATCCGGGTAAGACCGAGTGACTGATGGCATCGCCCAAGAGGGCCAAACGTTGTACCATCAGGTAGGTTCCCACCACCGCACAGATGATCCCGACGATGATAGCTTCAATTAGGGATCTCTGCATGAAACTATACTGCAAGGGTTCGATTAATCCTGTTAATAGATTGTTGCCCATGAATCTGCCTTGGGGTTAAATTTTTCTGATTCTCGATCGAGGTTTTGCTCCTAGGGTCTATCTTCTAAATCGGGGGAGAAGATAGGTTAGGATAATTAGGATTAATTGTAAGTTTTTTCGCTCCTAACTGCCGCCATGGATACCCCCGTTCTTTCCTCAACTTTTTTTCTGACTCTCCTGCTCATGGTGGGATTATTCTTTTTTATTCGCGGTTCCGTCAAAGAGCGTATCGAACAGCGTGTCTATCTTACCAGTACCAGTGACGACCAACTATTAGAACAACTGCGAGACTATTTTGACCGACGTTCCTATCAAGTCAAGGCGATCGAACCCGAACAGAATATTGTCAGATTACAGGGTTTTGTGCCGCCTAGCCCGTTTCTAGCGATATTTTTGACAATTTTGGCGGCCTTGGGTTTATTTTGCTTCTCACTGGTGTTATCGGTGTTATTTCCTGATACTAATCCCTATATTTTTGCTCTTGTGGGTTTATCTCCCCTCGCGGGTGTTTTCTATTGGCAAAAAGTCGGCCGTTTAGAAGAAGTGGCTTTTAAAGTAGAAAGCAAATCTCAGCAAACGGAATTAACTGTCAAAGCCCATCGGGACGAGTTAAGACAACTACAAGATAGTTTAACCTTTCTGGAAAGACAATAAGCCTTTTATGTCCTACGAGCGCCTAATTTATCTGGCCGATACCGATGCGGCCGGTGTGGTTTACTTTGCCCATCTTCTCTCGATCTGTCATGAAGCCTACGAGTTTTCTTTAGCACAATTTGGCATCAATATCAAGGAGTTTTTCAAAGATTCTCCGGTTGCCCTACCGATTACTCAAGCGGAAATCCAGTTTTTTCGTCCTCTTTTTTGTGGCGATCAAATACAGATTAATTTCACTGTCCGATCCCTAAGCGAAAACGAGTTTGAATTGCATTATAAAATTTATTTGGCTGAAATCATGGTCGGAAAAGCGAAAACTCGCCATGTGTGCATCGATCCCACCGCTAGAAAAAGAATCCCTTTCCCGGAATCTTTAAAAAATTGGTTAGGATATTTATCAACCCTAGAGGAGACTGGTATTTAAGAGATGATTTGGGCAGATTTAACGATGATTTTAAATAGGGATTGGTGGCATAATGCTTGGCAATTATTTAACCTTAGCACCGAGAGAATTGTCTGGAATTCTTTTCTGGCTTTTATCCCCTTTATCCTCAGCTTTTGGCTATTTCGGATCACCCTCGATCGTTCCCTAATCTGGTGGTTAATTCTCTTAGTTTTTGTGCTTTTTTTACCCAATGCTCCCTATATTCTCACCGATAGCATTCATTTAATCTTTTATGTTCAGCAGGATTACGCCAAAAGTTTATTTTTTTTAGTTTTAATTCCCCAGTATAGTATCTTTATTTTCCTTGGCTTTCAGCTATACGTTATCTCCTTACTTAATTTAAAAAGTTATTGTCAGCAAAGTCAGCTAAATTCAGCAGTTTTACCCCTAGAAATAACCCTCCATTTTTTAAGTGCGATCGGTATCTATTTAGGAAGGTTTCTCCGACTGAATAGTTGGCACCTAATCACTCAACCGCAGCAACTATTCTGGAGTTTGCAGAATTTACTGACTAAAAAACCTTTGATATTCATCTCTGTCTGTTTTTTAATTATTTGGCTACTATACGAAATCAATAGACCTCTTGCATAATTTTTTTATGGTATAATATAAGGTTTTGCTTTTTTCTCAATTCTTAGATTGAAGTGGAAAAAAGAATAAAATGTGATCTTAGGTCAGGAAATCATCTATAATTTTGCTATGTTTATTAGCAAAATTATGGATTATCAAAACTTATCAGA
>NZ_JACJSV010000079.1 GCF_014698335.1 Microcystis viridis FACHB-1342
AGAATTATGATAAGCGTTGCTGAATTAGGCGATGATTTGATAATTTTGGATTGATCCTCCTGAAGTCTTCTTTTGGATTGTTAGAACTATCTGTAAACATTAGAGTTCTTGCATAATTAATTTTTGATAGTTTAAAAATGAGAAGAATAGGCATAAAATTGCATAAAATCCCTGAATAGAGCATTTAATTGATTAATGATCATTCTTAATTCTCCTGACTACTGATACTAAATCCAGTTATTAAAAACTGATTATTTATTCCCCTTTGCCTTTTGCCTCTCCTCATAACTAGCCTGTACTCAACGGATTTAGTATGACTACTGGCTCGTGACTCCTCACCTAAGGAAAGATTTTTGATTTTTGCAAGAGATCTAATCTATCGATTTTGATCCCTAAAAGCTGACAGCGGACGGCGGAAATTAATTGCGGTAAAAAGAACAAAAATGATTACAATCGATACAAAATATCAACGACTAGGATTAAATGGCTACTCATATTGTTACTGGTGTCGCGGGTTTTATAGGTTCTAGCTTGGCAGAAAAGCTTTTAGAACAAGGAGATCAGGTGATCGGTATCGATCAATTTAACGATTATTACGACCCCAGTTTAAAGCGCCAAAATGCCCATATTCTAGCAAAATATCCCGAATTTAAGTTAATTGAAGCGGATATACAATCCCTCGACTGGAGACAACTGTTGCAAGGAGTAGAAGTATTATTCCATCAGGCAGCCCAAGCAGGAGTCAGAGCAAGCTGGGGTGATGGATTTCGTCAATATACCGAAAGGAATATAAATGCTACTCAAATTATCCTTGAGGCCGCTAAGGAAACCCCTTCTTTACAACGGATGGTTTTTGCTTCCACTTCCTCGGTGTATGGCAATGCGGAAACGATGCCGACTCCGGAAACCCTTTGTCCCCAACCGGTTTCACCCTACGGCATCACCAAATTAGCGGCAGAAAGACTCTGTTGGCTATATCACCAGAATTTTAACGTTCCCGTCACTGCCTTGCGTTATTTCACCGTTTATGGACCGCGGCAACGTCCCGATATGGCTTTCCATAAGTTTTTTCAAGCCGCGATCGCAGGTAAACCGATTGGCATCTACGGTGATGGAAAACAAACCCGCGATTTTACCTTCATTAGCGATGCTGTAGCCGCTAATTTAGCCGCTGCTGTAGTGCCGGAAGCGTTGGGTGAGGTGTTTAATATTGGTGGTGGTAGTCGCGTGGTTTTGCTGGATGTCTTGGATACCATGGAAAAAGTCATCGGTAAACCGATCGAGCGACTGCATCAAGGATTGGCCCGGGGAGATGCCCGTCACACCGCCGCCGATGTCACCAAAGCGCGTACTATTCTAGGTTATAATCCCCAAGTCTCTTTAGCCGAAGGATTAGCCCAAGAATGGCAGTGGATTCAGGGATTATATTGTTAAGTTAATTAGGGTCTGTTGAAAAAGTTTGTTGGTGGGGGCAGGGTGTGGGGTGTAGGGTGTAGGGTTTTACCCATTTTCAGGGGGTCAATTACCTAATTTTCAGGGAAAAAGTGCCTAAATTTCCCCCCCGATCACTCCCATGCCCGGCACTTTTTGATTTCAAAAAGTCTAAAAGTCTTACCCAACAAGGTTTTTAGCTTTATTCAGCAAACCCTACATATATAACCTATCAGGTAAGGGAGGGAGACACTCCTTTTTCCCATTGCCAGATGGAACCTTGGCACGAGACAAGAGAATCGAGTCGCCCCACCCTACCGTTCCTATTTTCGTTTTTTCAGGCTAGAAGCTAACCCTAATCCTCCTAATCCCAACAAGGCAACCACGGAACCTGGTTCAGGGACGCTAGTAGCAGTCCCCTCAAGGCTAAATTGGTAAGGCCCACCCGTAGGATCAGTGCCCCAAGATGCTGATTGATCTGAACTGAAAACGAAACCATCACCAATCGTCCAACCGGGTAGTCCTGTTTGATTGAAAGATTGAGTATAACCCCAATAATACTCCCCTCCACCAGTTGTACCACTGACTAACCAGTAAGTGGTATTAGCGGCTAATGCTTGTGGAGTAGCCAAGGTAAAGGTGTTATTGGTGAGAGTGGTAGTAATGGGAGTAGGGTTAGTAAAATTCGTTATCACAGTGCCAGGTTGTCCACTGTTGTCGCTATAGAGACGAACAAACAAGTCGGTACTGGCGCTGAATTCTTGGAACAAAAGAGTAGCAGAATTAAGGTTATAACTGCTACTGCCAGTGGTAAAGCTTGATCCTTGCCACAAGTCGTCAAAGGTTATACCTCCTGTGTCTGAATTTGATTGACTTAAGTTCTCAACGAGGGTGACAGCATAAGCTTGTTGCCCTAAGCCCAAAGAAAGAAGGAGAGCAAGGCTACCTCCGCCGATTTTTGCCAGAATTTGCTGATTTTTAGTCATTTTTGGAACTCCTAAAGACAAAAAGGGTGAAATTGGCCTTGATTGATGGTCTATCTTCTGAGCATCTGCTCGGAAAATAAACTTTGTGGTAACTTAGCACAGATTCCTCGTTTTTGGGAAAAAGTAGAGTGACCTAACCCCCAAAATCTCTTTCCTTTGCAAGGGAAGGTAGGAAGATGGAAAATTAGTTAACCTTTTGGCGATTGCTAGATGACTAAAAATAAAAGAGTGCTGATTTTAGGGGGAACAGGGGAAGCGGCGGTATTAGCGGCTAAAATTGCGGCAATTCCGGGTATAGATGCCATCGCTTCCTTTGCCGGTCGCACGAGAGAACCGATTACTTTCACAACTCCCTCTCGCCGGGGGGGGTTTGGTGGTGCCACTGGGTTAGCCAATTATCTGCGGCAAGAAGGTATTGATTGTTTAATTGATGCTACCCATCCCTTTGCCGCACAAATTTCCTTTAATGCCGCTCAAGCCGCCTCGGATTGTGGTATTCCTCGATTAATGTTAAGTCGTCCAGCTTGGGAAAAAGTATCTGGAGATAATTGGATTGAAGTAGAAAACAATCAAGCGGCGGCGAATATTTTACCAGAGTTAGCACCGAGGATATTTCTCACTATTGGTCGGCAAGAACTGGCAAGTTATGCACACTTAAAAAACATCTGGTTTTTGATGCGGATGATTGACCCTCCGGAACCAGATGCCATCGTACCGATTGGAAAATTATTATTGGAACGGGGGCCTTTTTCCTTGCAGTCAGAGCGCTCTCTTTTACAAGAATATAAGATTGGGGCGATCGTGAGTAAAAATAGCGGCGGTGATGCCACTTACGCCAAAATTATCGCCGCTAGAGAGTTGGGAATAACCGTGGTCATGGTACAACGTCCACCTGTACCTGAAGGAGAAAAAGTGGCGGATGTTAAAAGTGCCCTAGCATGGTTAGAAAAAAGACGGCTCTCTTGATGAGACCTCTTGCAAAAATCAAAAATCTTCCCTTAGGTGAGGAGTAGGGGGCTAGTATATTAGTAAGTAGTCGTGCAAAATTGATTTCTTGGTTAGGATAGGCACTCATGCAAAAGGCAATAGGCAAAAGTTTTATCGAAATGTGTAATTAATTTTGCTTAGGTACTTATAATAGACTGGAACTTAATATAGCACTTTTCACATCACTGAGGTATCGACAAGTTTTGCCAACAAAGGGTTTAAGCCCCTTGCCTATGGCTCATGCTAATGAAAACTGCTATAGTATAATAGATAATAGTCTAATAGTTTTCTTTTTCCTCCGTCACCAGAGTAATACCCGTCCATTCTCCCTTCTGATCATAAGAACGAATTAGGCGCTGTCTTTGAGTAGGAGAAAGCAACCAACCCACCTCTAAAACAAAAGGATGACCGGCAGTAATTTTCAGAGGTGTATTACAGGAAGCTCCATCGGGCAGCAGTAGAATTTGCATCGGCAGCGGACTATTTTCAAACAACAATCTTTGTCCCTCAATACGAGCGCTAGAAGTGATTTGATGATCACCAAAAGTCAAAGTTTGCGAGAGATAATTATCCCCCTGACGCTCGATCGAGATATGGGTAGAATAGGCAGCAGAATTATAAAAATCCCGTCCCGTTGTCACTGCTTGTCCTCGCCATTGACCCAGTAATTGCTCCACCGTTAACATCGGTCTTTCTGGTGACTGAGAATCAACTAACTTTTCCCGAATTAAAGTCAAGCGATCAAACTCACAGCGTTCATTAAATAACTGTACGATTCTTAATCGTCTTTCTCCAGAGATTAAGCCAAATTCTGCTCCGAATGGTGAGGAAAAACTACTAAAATATAGAGAACCTTGACAAAAAGCTCCCGTCTGGCTAAATAGAATACCCTGATGCAGAGAACTATACTCTAAAATTAAATCTTCCGGCTCTCGATCGCTGTAGAGACGGCGAACCAATTGACGAATCGATCGATTATTATTAATGCCTTGCAAAGATACCAAAGTCGGGGTATCTTCGATCAAGTCGCCTTGGGGAGACAGACGGGTAAAAGAACCTTGCCATTGACCGAGATTTTTTAGTAAACATTCCCACTGGGAGAGCATAATAATTGAGGTAATTGGGGGAAATAGGAAAAAATACATGGGAACAATTCGATTAATGCACGCCAAACTCCATCGAGTGCGCGTCAGCGAGGCTAACGTCGATTATGTCGGCAGTATCACTATCGATCGAGAATTGATTGAGCGGGTCGGTATTTTGCCCCTTGAAGAGGTGGATGTGGTCAATCTTAGCAATGGTAAGCGCTTTTCCACCTACGTTTTTCCCGGCCAAACCGGGGAAATTTGCCCTAACGGTGGTGCTGCGCTGCTCTGTCAACCCGGAGATATTTTGATTATCTATGCCTACGAACAACGTCCGAG
Organism: Microcystis viridis FACHB-1342; assembly: GCF_014698335.1. GTDB lineage: Bacteria > Cyanobacteriota > Cyanobacteriia > Cyanobacteriales > Microcystaceae > Microcystis > Microcystis ichthyoblabe_A. The sequence continues at coordinate 4,829 of NZ_JACJSV010000079.1, forward strand.
GCAAGAAGTTCTCGAAAAGGGTCATTTTGCCAAAGTTCTCGTCGCTGATGCCGAAAATCGCTGTCAGCAATTTTTTGAACAGAGCCTAATTCCCCGGAGTGATGGTCAGGGAGTGGAATTTTATAGCCAAGAATGCTGATTCTTGTCCCAAATTTGTTAACTTTCCCGTCATAATAAGAATAAGTAATGTAAATTTTCTTAGAATCAGCCCCCATGCGTGTAATTCTCATGACCGGTAAAGGAGGCGTGGGTAAAACCTCCGTCGCCGCCGCTACAGGACTCCGCTGCGCCGAACTTGGCTATAAAACCCTAGTTCTCAGCACCGATCCCGCTCACTCTCTCGCTGACAGTTTCGATCTCGAATTAGGTCACGATCCTCGTTTGGTACGTCCCCATCTTTGGGGAGCAGAATTAGACGCACTAATGGAGTTAGAAGGCAACTGGGGCGCAGTAAAACGTTATATTACTCAGGTATTACAAGCTAGGGGTTTAGATGGAGTGCAAGCGGAAGAATTAGCGATTTTACCCGGAATGGATGAGATTTTCGGCTTAGTTCGCATGAAACGCCACTACGATGAGGGTACTTATGATGTGTTGATTATCGATTCCGCACCCACGGGGACAGCTTTACGATTGCTGAGTTTGCCAGAGGTGGGCGGTTGGTACATGAGAAGATTTTACAAACCTTTACAGGGAATGTCGGTGGCATTGCGACCACTGGTGGAACCTTTTTTTCGACCGATCGCCGGTTTTTCCCTACCGGACAAGGAAGTTATGGACGCTCCCTACGAGTTTTATGAGCAGATCGAGGCTTTGGAAAAGGTTTTGACCGATAATACTCAAACCTCGGTACGTTTGGTGACAAACCCCGAAAAAATGGTGATTAAGGAGTCTTTACGCGCCCATGCCTATCTAAGTCTCTATAATGTTTCTACCGATTTAATTATTGCTAATCGGATTATTCCCGACAAAGTAACCGATCCTTTCTTTGCTCGTTGGAAAGAAAATCAACAGGGTTATAAACAGGAAATTTACGATAATTTTCATCCCTTACCGGTTAAGGAAGTTCCTCTCTACTCCGAAGAAATGTGTGGTTTACCCGCTTTAGAAAGACTGAAAGAAACTCTTTTTGCTGGGGAAGATCCGACTAAGGTTTATTACCAAGAAAACACCATTCGGGTAGTTCAACAGGAAAATAATTACAGTTTGGAGTTATATTTACCCGGCATACCAAAGGAACAGATACAACTAAATAAAACTGGAGACGAGTTAAATATTCGCATTGGTAATCACCGTCGTAATTTAGTTTTACCCCAAGCTTTGGCAGCCCTGAAACCTTCCGGAGCAAAAATGGAAGATGATTACCTGAAAATCTCTTTTAGCAACGTGGTAAAAGTGTAATTTCCCTAGATTGGGTGGGAAGTGGGGAGGTTTTCAGTGATCAGTAAACAGTGAACAGCGAACTGAAAACTCAAATCCGATCTCTGATAGCTGTCTCCCCTCAACCGTCTCGACTAGGAAATTAATTTTGCACGACCACTTATCTCTTGGATTTGGTGGGTAAAATGTACTCTAAGATATATTCCCCCTAGCGCGGGGGTGGAACTAACCACAAAGACACAAAGGACACAAAGATCGATCCTATGTAAGTTAAACTTATCACACAGAACCTAGAAGAGCCATTGTTCCCTCACCCCAATTCGTGAAATTCCTCATTGCTGCGATGCAAATTCCCCACCTGCCTAGGTGTCCGGGTGGGGACTGACGCGGGATCGTTCACCCTAATTTTGGTAAACCCATACTATAGTTCTGGACTCTGGCATTGAGATTATAGCTGATTTCGCCTTTTTGCAGGAGAGAACGGATAAAATGTTCCAGATCTGAACCGATGCGACGGAGATTATATTCGCTCAGTTCTTCCCCATTGTAGGACTCTACCAATTCATCAAACTTACTATAAACCTTATTGAGAGCCACTTCTTCCCAATTAAATTCATTATCGGGATCCACATCAAGAGTCAAAACATTGTTACTCTCGATTAATTGATTATTTTTTACTTCAGCCGTATAAATGCGAATATGACGGGTCGTGGATTTTAACAGCATGGAATCTTCAGGGTAAGTTAGACGCTATGTCTAAGATTTTGCCATGATTTGCGGAATTGGGGAATTGGGGAAGCTGTCTCATCACCCTATCACCCCAAAACCCTATCACCCCAAAACCCTATTACCCGAACAATGTTTACGGATCGACCAGAAACGTGATACTATGATAGGTTGCAGTGTTTAAGCAGAGATCACGAGTCCTATGGCCTTAACCCAGACCAAAAAACAAGAACTAATCAGCCAATATCAGGCCCACGAAACCGATACAGGATCATCGGAGTTACAGGTAGCTTTCTTAACCGAGAGAATCAACCAACTGACCGAACACCTGAAAGCTAACCCGAAAGACCACGCTTCCCGTCGGGGATTACTCCAGATGATCGGTCGTCGTCGGGGACTGTTAACCTATATCCAGAAGAAAGATCAACAACGTTATCAAACCCTGATTGGTCGTCTCGGAATTCGCCGTTAAGCTTACCCCCCTTGCATCCCTACCATGGCCTCTGAATCGAAATCGACGGAGAAAAAAGAGCGTCTTCCCTTTGAGCCGCGCCAAAATAAGCGAAAAACCCCGAAAATTGCCCCTAGTCCCGTGCCACCGCCGATAAAGAATCGCTCCGAGGAAACCAGCTTAAAGGCAATTCCGCAAGCGGTCAGTCAACGGATGGCCAAACGGATGGCGGTATTTTGTGGCATTCCGACAGTATTGGGGATAACTTCCTTTTTTGGCTTCTACTGGATTATTAGCCACAATCTTCTCGAAATCCCTTCCTACGTCGCCATGCTCGTCAGTTTAAGCCTATTTGGTCTAGGTTTTATCGGTCTGAGTTATGGCATCTTCTCCGCTTCTTGGGACGAGGATCGGGTGGGGGACTGGCTAGGATGGCAAGAATTTCAAGCTAATTTTGGCAGAACGATCGCCGCTTGGCGGTCCGGCAAAAAAGAAGTGGAAGAAAAATAGATAACCTCTAGAAATCGTCAACAATAGAGATTAAAGGAAAAAATAAAGGGTTAATGCCATGATTATTGTCATGAAAGTTGGTTCCCCGGAAATTGAAATCGAGCGCGTCAGTGCCGAATTCGAGGCATGGGGATTAAGTCCTGAAAAAATCGTCGGTAAGCATAAAGTTGTCATCGGTTTAGTCGGAGAAACCAGGGAATTAGACCCCCTACAAATCCAAGAATTAAGCCCTTGGATCGAAACCGTCCTGCGAGTCGAACAACCCTTCAAACGCGCCTCTTTAGAATACCGTCACGGGGAATACAGCGAGGTTTTAGTCCCCACTCCTAACGGTGTTATCCCCATCGGCAGAAATCATACCGTTAGCATTGTCGCCGGCCCCTGTTCGGTGGAAAATGAGGCGATGATCGTGGAAACTGCCAAACGAGTGGCGGCAGCCGGAGCGCAATTCCTCCGGGGTGGTGCCTACAAACCCCGCACTTCTCCATACGCTTTCCAAGGTCACGGGGAAAGCGCTTTAGAATTACTAGCGGCGGCTAGAGATGCCAGTGGTTTGGGTATTATCACGGAAGTAATGGACGCGGCGGATCTCGATAAGATTGTCGAAATAGCCGATGTGGTGCAAGTGGGGGCGCGCAATATGCAGAATTTTTCCCTCTTGAAAAAAGTTGGGGCGCAACCGAAACCAGTCCTACTCAAGCGCGGCATGGCGGCCACTATTGAAGATTGGTTGATGGCGGCAGAATATATCCTCGCGGCAGGAAATAGCAATGTCATTCTCTGCGAACGCGGTATCCGCACCTTTGACAGTAAATATACTCGCAATACCCTAGATTTATCCTGTATTCCCGTTTTAAGAACTTTAACCCACCTGCCGATCATGATCGATCCTAGCCACGGTACGGGTAAATGGGAATATGTACCGACCATGGCCATGGCTTCCCTGGCAGCTGGGGCCGATTCCTTGATGATCGAGGTACATCCTAACCCAGCCAAGGCCCTATCCGATGGGCCGCAATCCTTGACCCCCGACCGATTCGACCAGTTAACGCGGGAGTTAGCGGTCATCGGTAAGACGATTGGGCGTTGGCCCCAGGTTCCGGCACTGGTTTAATAAGATAAAAAGGGGGTGAGTCAACCCCCTTTTTTGGGCATAAATTTCGCTTTTCGGGGCAGTTATGGTGACAGTTCCTCTGGAGTTAAATACTGAGCAAATTAGGGGCGAAAAACGGGTAGTTTTTAATCATCTCAGTTGGTTATCCTATCGGCAAATTTTACAGGCCCTAGGGGAAAATAATCGCGCCCATTTATTTTATGATCGTGGCACTTTAGAGATTACTATGCCCCTAGAAGAACACGAGTTTTACCGAGAATTAATCGGACGTTTTATCTATTTTTTGGTGTCCGAATTGGGTTTAAAAATTAAAAGTCTGGGTTCCACAACTCTAGCTAGGGAAGATTTAGAGCGAGGAGCAGAACCCGATAATGCTTACTACATTCAAAATCAAGCCAAAGTGCTGGGAAAAAGGATTAATTTAACTGAAGATCCGCCCCCAGATTTAGTGGTGGAATTGGATATAACCCACACGGATATTAATAAATTAGCACTTTATGCCCGTTTGGGAGTGCCGGAATTATGGCGTTTTAATGGACAAATCTGGCGCATTTATCGGTTAGAAAAGGGGGTTTATCAGGAAGAAGAATTTAGTCCCACTTTTCCCCTAGTTCCGAAAACTAAACTCTATGAATTTTTAGCCACTGCTAAAGAGGATGAAGTGAGGGCAGAAAAGAATTTAAGAGCATGGGTTGTTAGTCAACTAGCTGAAAGTTGAGGTAATTATGGTGACAGTTCCTCTGGAGTTAAATACTGAGCAAATTAGGGGCGAAAAACGGGTAGTTTTTAATCATCTCAGTTGGTTATCCTATCAGCAAATTTTACAGGCAATAGGGGAAAATAATCGCGCCCATTTATTTTATGATCGTGGTACTTTAGAGATTACTATGCCCCTAGAAGAACACGAGTTTTACCGAGAATTAATCGGATTATTTATTCGGATTTTGGTGGTAGAATTGGGTTTAAAAATTAAAAGTCTGGGTTCCACAACTCTAGCTAGGGAAGATTTAGAGCGAGGAGCAGAACCTGACAATGCTTACTATATTCAAAATCAAGCTAAAGTGCTAGGAAAAAGGATTAATTTAACTGAAGATCCGCCCCCAGATTTAGTGGTGGAAGTGGATATAACCCACACGGATATTAATAAATTAGCACTTTATGCCCGTTTGGGAGTGCCGGAATTATGGCGTTTTAATGGACAAATCTGGCGCATTTATCGGTTAGAAAAGGGGGTTTATCAGGAAGGAGAATTTAGTCCCACTTTTCCCCTAGTTCCGAAAACTAAACTCTATGAATTTTTAGCCACTGCTCAAGAGGATGAAGTTAAAGCAGAAAAGAATTTAAGAGCATGGGTTGTTAGTCAACTAGCTAAAAATAATTAACTAGGGTTTGCTGAAAAAGTTTGTTGGTGGGGTTAGGAGCCGGTCGTCAGGAGACAGGAGACAGGAGAATTAAGAATGAGTAATAATCAATTAAATGGTTTATTTAGGGTTGGCTGAATAAATGTGAAATGTAGGCAAGGTAAGGGTTTTGTGGCTCTTCTCTTGAAACAGGTGCCAGATTTTGAGAGAATCGTCCTTCAAAACCTTGCGTCTTCATCGGCCCGCGTCCTGTAGGGGCGAAGCATTCGGGCAATAACCTATCGGTGAAACTGGAGATTTTCTATCCGAATGCTTCGCCCGTACTTTTTCAGCAAGCCCTATTTAGAGATTTTCTGCCAGTTAATCTGGCTCTCCCCTACTTGTGGTCATAAGAAAAAGTTATGAAAAAGTCAGAGATTCAAATTTTCCTAGCTCACGCTAGTGAGGACAAACCAGCAGTTTTGGCACTGCATGAGCGCCTTAAGCAAGCGGGATATAAACCTTGGTTGGATAAAAAAGACCTGATTCCGGGTCAAATTTGGCGAGATGAAATTCCGAAAGCGATTAAAGCTAGTCAGATTTTTCTCGCCTGTCTGTCAGGGAAATCGGCTAATAAGCAGGGATACATCCAACGGGAGTTGAGGATTGCACTTGATATCTTGGGAGAGATGCTACCGGGGACAATTTTTTTTATTCCCATGAGGTTAGAAGAATGCGAAATTCCTGATCTGCGACTTGCAGAAGTTAGCTTGAATCTGCAAGATATTCACCGGCTTGATTATTGGCAAGAAGACGGATTTGAGCAACTAGAAAGAGCAATTGGCTATCAGTTCAAGCTTGAACCGGAAGAGCCAAAACAACTGTTATCAGTATTTAACTTTGAGGTGGTGGGAGTAAATGCGAAGGGTGAGCAAATTAGAAAAGAGTCGAAACAGTCCCAATATTTCAGCGAAGATTTGGGCAACGGCATCACCTTAGAAATGGTCGCCATCCCGGGGGGAACTTTCCTGATGGGAACAGAAGATGAGGAAATCGAAAGACTGGTTAAAAAATTTAATTGGGAAGGATTTAGAAGGGAAAGACCACAACATGAAGTAACTGTCCCACCCTTCTTTATGGGTAAATACCCCATCACCCAGGCCCAGTGGAAAGCGATCGCCTCTCGCACGGATTTAAAAGTTAAACAAGACCTTGATTTCAAGCCAGCCTATTTTAAAGACCGTCCCGATAGCGATCGCCGTCCCGTAGAACAAGTCAACTGGTACGATGCCGTCGAGTTCTGCGCGAGATTATCTAAACTAACGGGAGGGGAATACCGACTTCCCAGTGAGGCGGAATGGGAGTACGCCTGTCGTGCTGGAACCACCACCCCGTTTTACTTTGGGGAAACCATTACGGGGGAATTGGCTAACTACAATGCCAGTAATACCTACGCCGATGAACCGAACGGAGAATATCGAAACGAAACAACTCGCGTGGGACAATTTCCCCCAAACGCCTTTGGACTGTACGATATGCACGGCAATGTCCGGGAGTGGTGCGCCGATACTTGGCACGATAACTATGACGGTGCGCCGACGGATGGCAGTGTCTGGATAGAAAATGGTAATGATAATCGTTCTCCTCTGCGGGGCGGTTCCTGGGGCTACAATCCTACTTACTGCCGTTCCGCGATTCGCTACGACTACTACTTCCGCCGCGTCAACCGCATCAACAATTACGGTTTTCGGGTAGCCTGCGTTTTCGGGAGAACTCTCTAACCCTTTTTCCTTTTTCCCCTTTTATCCTCATTCCCTATTTTTTCTTTTTTCTTTTCTTTCCCGCCCTTAGGCGGGTCGATTTTGTAGGGGCGAACTCGACCCATTTGGTCGATTTTTGCTTAACAATTGTCAAGGATTGTTAAGATGCGCTTACCCTGCACTTTTCCCCTAGTTCCCAAAACTAAACTCTAGGAATTTTTAGCCACTGCTAAAGAGGATGAAGTTAAAGCAGAAAAGAATTTAAGAGCATGGGTTGTCAGTCAACTAGCTAAAAATAATTAACTAGGGTTTGCTGAAAAAGTTTGTTGGTGGGGTTAGGAGCCGGTCGTTAGGAGACTCCGAGACAGGAGAATTAAGAATGAGTAATAATCAATTAAATGGTTTATTTAGAGATTTTCTGCCAGTTAATCCGCTTTTTTGACGTTTTTGAATCCTCAAAAATCAATTATGCGAGAGGTTTATTGTTACCCATCAAAAAAACAGGGAATCTCAACCGTTAAGTTAACACCAGTGAAGCCTTGCGCCCAAAATTCGAGGCTGTCAACATTAGTTAACTTTTATAAACGTCCAGACTAGACTTTCATGGGTTGGGAGTATCATCGAAGTATAAATACTTAGTGATGCCGATTCTCTAGGTTAAAAAATAGCCCCAGTCAAGGAGCGGAGGCGACCATGAATGACCTCTATGGCCAAGGCTTTGCGCCAGAAGACTATTCGCTTAACCCTTTAGATAGTGAAGCTTTGGAGTTAGTTTCCCCAGATTTTACCGAGGTGAATCTGCCAGAAACCGAAAGCAGTTGGCAGGAAATGCCGACTCAAGAGTATTGGAATTGGCAAAATGAGACGATGGAGGCCGCTTTCAACTATCAACCTGATGAGTCTTGGCAAGATGTATCCCACTGCCATCAGGATTTTCATTATGAATCGCCAGAAGCTTTAATTAATGATATTCCCCATCAAGAATTAGGGTTTACAGGGTTAGGAAATGTGCATTTGTTGGCAGATTTACAAACGGGGCCAACCTGTGGTTACGAAACCATTGAAAATATTGTCCAGTGTTTTCATCCCGACATTACGAATAATTTCTCAGACCAACTGCAAATAGACTATCCCGGTCGAGGAGGTGCTTTAAATCCTGAAGATTATCAAGAAATTTTGAGTTCTTATGATATCCCCTCCCATTGGGCAAGTTTTGACCATCAGGAATTGGCTAATGCTTTAGATGAGAATCGTCCCGTGGTTTTTGTCGGAGATGCCCACGATTTAGACCCGATTTCCTATCCCGATTCTCAATCTTGGCACGCGATTACTTTAACCGATGTTAGCCGAAATCTCGATGGTGACGTTATTGGTTATCGGGGGATTGATTCTAATTTTCCCTATGAGGAAAAGTTTTGGTCTTGTTCACAAATTGAACAGGCAAATGAGCAGTTGACCGGGGAGGTTTTAATTACCGATAAACCGGCGGAAGTTTGGCCGTTTAAAACTACTTTAAAAAGTTAGTTTTGGGGAGTAAAATGTATGTCTTTGAATTTACCAGCTTTACCCGAAAAAACGGGGTTTTGGCGTTCGATTTGGGATAAAGCAAAAAACAGCTTCAACTATTTGTTTAAACCCCAAGTTTATTCCAGCCAAATCTTGGCAGATACTCAGCGCATTAATACCGAGAGAAATATTGAAGCTCAACAGGAACGGGATAAAGCACAGCAGGAATTACATCGGATGCAGATAGTTTCCCAAGCGCTGCAAGCAAAGGCTAATTTAGATTTGCAAATGGAGCAAGGAGAGTTAAACCGACAACTACAATTAGAATTAGCGAAGTTGAATCAGAATACACAAGCAGAACAAGGAATCCTCAATCGAGAACTGCAACTCAAACTAACTCAATTAAGTCAAGAATTTCAAGCGCAACAGGGAAAACTCAACCGAGAACACGCTGAAAAACTAGAAATTTTGCGAGGACAATTGCAAAAATGGGCTTTAGATGAACAAAAAGAATTGCAACTCCATCTCAAACAATTAGATGCAGAATTGGCAAGAGAATTAAGAATTTTTGATCGCCAAACTTCCCTAGAGGTGATCAAAGAACAAAAGCGAGAAAAGAATTCGCCTTTGATTTTTGTCACAGAAGATTTAATTAATCTCAACCCCGATGAAATGCGCTTATTAGTGCTATTTTCACCGCCAAAAATCAGGCAAGATAATCCTTCTCAATTGTCTGGAGGTCGGGGGTTTCCCGATGCTGAACACGCTTTAGCTGATTACTTGAGAGAATTTTTCCAAAAATATACTAATCAAGGAAGAACCATCGAATTTTTGCCCGGTGCTTGGACAAGTAAAGCTTTTCATAGTGAATCTGCTGCTAAAGCTATTTTTCGAGGACTGAAAACCGAACCGACTTTAATTCTTGAAGATTTAATCGAGGGCAATAATTTATTTATTAATATTGCTTTTTGGGGATTAAATTGGTCTAAGTATCGCTACCAAAAAGCTATCTCTTTATCGTGGCTAGAAACACTTTTTGATTTTGTTAAAGTTCGGACGATAGATTGGGCAGAAAAACGACAAGCTTATCAAGATTCAGGGAAAAATGCCGAGCAGTTCGATCAATTTTTTGGCAATAAGGTTGTGGAGGGATTGAGAAGAAATTTAAGTGTTCTGGAAGCAGAACAGGAATGTCTAAAATATGACTGCGATCCTAGTGAAATAGAACGTCCTTATTGGGTCAATGAAAAAGATTACCAAGCACTAATTCAATTTATTGCTATTTGCCACTGTCTATTTGCTGGAATGTTCATTGATGAATTTTTCTTACTGCACGTTCCCAATCGCTATCGAAAATCACCTTTTTTACCGCAATTATTGCCTGATTTAATTAAAGATATTCCTGAAGAACAGCAGGCAGAATTAATAGAGATGGTGGTTGCTTCCTACGAAGCAATGTATCAAGCTCTAGAGGCAAGTGAGTCGGCATGGATAGCTGAACTAAAACTAGATTTAGCAGAAAGTTTAAGTCATTTTTCTAATCAATTTGGTGCTAGAAAACAGATCGATGAATCGATTAAAGCTTGGCTAAATCTGCGTCAAATAGATTCCCAAGGACTCGATCCGATGGAAGTATTAAATCAATCCGTAACCGTCGATGATCAAGCTTACATTAATCGACTCAATCAATGTTTGTTGAATCTAGGAGAAAAACGACAACTGAATGTTAGTTTAGCCTGTTATAATCGGGGGCTAAATTGTTATCAAAGCCGAGAGTATCAAAAGGCTATTTTCGAGTTCAGTCAATTAAGTGAATCTGAGTCCCCACAAGCAGAGGTTTTTTATTATCGCGGATTGGCCTATAGTCAATTGCAAAATTATCCAGAAGCAGCCAAAGATTTTACTCGCTCTCTGCAAATTAAGCCTGATTGGGCAGAAGTCCATTTTGAGCTAGGTAAGGCTTATCAAAAATCAGGAAAAGTCCAACAAGCTTTAGCTGAATATCAACAGACATTGCGGCTAAAACCAGAATTTTCTGAGGCACTAAGTAAACTGGAATTAGTGGAATTGTATTTAGCAGAACAACTTTATCCAGTAGAAAAGGCAGAAAAAAATGCTGATTCTTCACGAGAAGAAACTCAACAAAGATTCTCCGACAATCTTCCATCTTTTGATTTTCAAACTGTCACCGTCGATAGTCGAGAGAAGGAAGTCAAACAAGAGAATAAAGTAGAAAATAGTCATCAAACATCTACTTCAGTAGAGGATGTTATTCTACAACAACTCGATCATCAGTTTTTTAGTTAGTTAATTCAAGAAATAGGAGGCTGTTATGGCTACCGTTCAAACATTTGACCGGAATATGATCAAAACTTACTTAGCTACCACGAATTGTAAATATTTACAAGACCAAGATGGTGACTTTGTGGTTCGTTTTTCTCGTGATGAAGACACGGGATGTGAACTATCTTTGTGGATGATTGTCGGGGGTGAACAACACGAACTTTACACGGTTCGTGTTTATTCTGACAAGCAGATTCCAAAAAAAGATTGGGGACGTGCGGTGATGCTGTGCAATGATTGGAATGATCACAAGCGATGGGGTAAAGCTTTTCTGCACATTGATAACCCTGACACAGATACTACGGGTCAGATTATTGTTGAAGAACAACTCGATTTAGAAACCGGAATTCACCAAGAACTTCTCAATGATTTCACGGCCACTGTTTTTAGTTCTGCTAATCTCTTTTGGACTGAAGCTAATCAAAAAGGAGTTTTTTGAATGATCAATAATTTGATTTTGTCATCTGAAATTGGCTAGTATGGGAGGTTTTGCACTTTCTTGCATACAGCTTAATTAATACTAATTCAAACAGGTTAAGCATGGAAAATTAAATGCAAAACCTCCGGAAGCGCAGTGGGAATATGCCTGTCGTGCAGGAACCACCACTCCCTTCTATTTCGGGGAAACCATCACCCCCGATTTAGCCAACTACGACGGCAATTCTATTTATGCTCAGGGACCCAAAGGTGTTTATCGTCAAGAAACCACCCCCGTTGGTAAATTTCCCCCCAACGCTTTCGGACTCTACGATATGCACGGGAATGTCTGGGAATGGTGTGCCGATACTTGGCACGATAACTATAAGGATGCGCCGAGGGATGGCAGTGTCTGGATAGAAAATGGGAATGATAATCGTTCTCCTCGGCGGGGCGGTTCTTGGTTCAACGGTCCGAATATCTGCCGTTCCGCTTGCCGCCACTACTACTACCGCCGCGACCTCAGCTACAACGGTTTTCGGGTGGTGTGCGGTGCTGGGAGGACTCTCTAACCCTTTTTCTCTTTTTTCCCTTTTTACCCTCATTCTCTATTTTTTCTTTTTTCTTTTCTTTCCCGCCCTTAGGCGGGTCGATTTTGTAGGGGCGAACTCGACCCATTTGGTCGATTTTTGCTTAACAATTGTTAAGGATTGTTAAGATGCGCTTACCCTGCACTTTTCCCCTAGTTCCCAAAACTAAACTCTAGGAATTTTTAGCTGACAGGGGGACAAGCTGGCTGAACTCCTTACAGCATAAGCTTTTTGGGGTGTTCGAGCGAAAAAGTTCGATGCAGATCACTCCCCATTGTTGATAAAGATTTCTAATAAGCTCGCCCAAATCCCTGATTCTCTCGTTAGCTTTTTGGCTGAAAGGGATGTATCTATTTGTAACTGAGAAGCCTAAAAACCTTTGTGGACAACGCTTTGAGATGTCTTGTCCCCCTGTCAGAATTTTTAGCCACTGCTAAAGAGGATGAAGTGAGGGCAGAAAAGAATTTAACTTAGTGTCAACAGACTTTTAAAAATTAGGTGGGCATTGCCCACCCTAATCTTAGGATGGCGGTTTGTAGGTAGAAGCAACGGATAATTCCTTTAATTGCTTCGCTGCCACTGTTGAAGGTGCAGAAGTGAGTAAACAACTAGCTTGCTGGGTTTTCGGGAAAGCAATCACATCGCGAATCGATTCTTCTCCCGCTAACAACATCACCAAGCGATCTAAACCGTAGGCGATGCCACCGTGGGGAGGGGTTCCGTATTCAAAAGCTTCTAACAAAAAGCCGAATTTATTATAGGCTTCCTCTGGGGATAGACCGATGGTAGCGAAGACTTTTTCCTGTACTTCCCGTTGATAGATCCGTAAACTGCCGCCACCGATTTCAATACCATTAAAAATCATATCGTAGGCTAGGGCGCGAGCCTGGGCTAGATCCTCTAAATCTTCGGGATTAGGGGCAGTGAAGGGGTGATGCAATGCTTCCAGGCGTTTTTCCTCGGCGTTGTATTCAAACATCGGGAAATCCGTCACCCAGAGGAGGTTGATTTTCTCAGGATCAATTAATCCCAATTGTTCCCCTAAAACTAAGCGTAGGCGGGATAGGGATTTATTGACTGTATCGGTATCTCCTGCCCCAAATAAGAGCAGATGCCCCGGTTTTGCGCCAGTCTTCTCGATTAAAGCCTGTTTTTGTGCCTCTGTCAGGTTATCTTTAATCGCACCAATGGTATCAAAATCGTAGTCCTCGCGCACGCGGATGTAGGCGATTCCCTTCGCCCCCGCATCGGTGGCTTCTTTGAATAAATCCCCACCCGGTTTGATTCTGACGTTAGAAATCGCCTCGTTACCGTTGGGAATCGGTAAAACTTTCACCGTCCCACCACTAGCGATCGCACCTGAAAACACCTTAAATCCCGAATCGGCAAAAATCTCCGCCACATTGACCAATTCCAAGCCAAAACGGGTATCGGGGCGATCGACCCCATAGCGATCCATAGCCTCAGCATAGGTTAAACGGGGCAGGGGCAGGCTTATATCGATATTTTTGACTTTTTTGAAGATATGAGCGATTAAAGCCTCATTCAGGGCTAAAATCTCGCTTAAGGAGAGAAAACTCATCTCCATATCCAACTGAGTAAATTCCGGTTGACGATCAGCACGCAGATCTTCATCGCGGAAACAGCGAGCGATTTGATAGTAGCGATCCATTCCCGACACCATTAATAATTGCTTAAATAGTTGCGGTGATTGGGGTAAAGCGTACCATTGGCCCGGGTTGACACGGGAAGGAACCAGATAATCCCGCGCCCCTTCGGGAGTCGATCGAGTTAAAATTGGCGTTTCCACTTCGATAAAATGCTGTTCATCTTCGAGAAAACGGCGCATTTCCTTGACAACTTGGTGACGTAGTTGTAAATTCTGACTCATACGCTCCCGGCGTAGGTCTAGATAACGGTATCGCAAGCGCACATCTTCCCGGACTGATTCACTTTCGGAACTGGAGACGACAAAAGGCAATTGTTTAGTAACCCCGTTGAGAATCTCGATGCTAGTGGCGTAAATTTCGATTTCTCCGGTGGCAATGCGCGGGTTAAGGGATTCGGTAGGCCTTTGACTGACTGTTCCCGTCACCTTGATGACATACTCGTTTCTGACGGTTTCAGCGATGGGATAGGAAGCAGGAGTTCGTTGGGGATCGCTGACGATCTGGACAATACCACTGCGATCCCGTAGATCAATAAAAATAACGCCACCGTGATCGCGACGGCGATCGACCCAACCGAAGAGGGTGACACTTTTTTCAATTTCGATCGCGCTAAGGTCGCCACAGTAGTGAGTTCGCATAGTCTAACTAGAGAATTACTTATATTACGAATGTAGTATAGAAAGGATGTGGCCAGAAAAAAATCAGACGGCCTTGCTCATTATGCCAGTATTTTGTCGCTCTTGTCCCCTTGTTTAGGGTATTTTTATGGTCTTCTAGTCCTCAGCTATCGGCTTTTCGCAGATGGGCTATAATCAACAAGGCTCCTCTAGCAGTTACCAATTTTGAACGATTAAAAACATGAATTGCTTAGAAAAAAAAATGGTGCAACTGTTAAGAGAACTCAGGGAAGATCACCATGTTTCAGGGGTAAAAGCGGAATTCGAGACGGAAGGAACCCGACTGACGGAAGCGATGCGGTTGAAAGAAATTAGTCTGAAAGCGGGGGTAGATTTTAATCTGAAAATCGCCGGTTGCGAAGCGATCAGAGATATCTTTGATGCGGTTAATTTAGGAGTCGATCGCTTGATTGCTCCCATGGTAGAAACAGCCTACGCTTTACAAAAATATCTGCGGGCAGCTAGGAGGATTTTAGCTGATCAAGGGGTGGAAGATGTGGAGTTATTGGTTAATATCGAAACGATTACTGCCTGTGATAATTTTCAGGAAATGTTGGCGATTCCAGAGATAAAATCTCTCCATGGTATCGTCATCGGACGGATGGATTTAGCCTGTTCTTTGGGATTAACTCGCCGGGATGTGAATAGCGAGCAAGTTTTGGATCTGGCTTTACCTTTGGCAAAAAAAGCTAAGGCTGCCGGTTTGACTGTTGCCATTGGGGGTGGAGTATCACTAGATTCTTTACCGTTTTTCAAAATGTTCTGCCAAGGACATTTTGACCGATTCGAGACGCGCAAAGTTATCTTTGATTGTCCCCAAGCTTTGGATAATTTTAGTTTAGCTTTCCAAAAGGCGATCGAGTTTGAATTACTCTGGCTAGAGAATAAAAAAAATTATTATGGTGCTATTGTTCGTGAAGATGACCAGCGTTTAGCAATCCTCCATGATTTACTTTTTGGTTAAAGATATTCGTCCTTCGATCGACCGCTCAAAACCTAGGCAGCAAAGTTATACGGATGTGGATTCATTGGCTCTTCTCGACTTTGTGTAATAATTTTTGCTTATGGAATTGTGAAATGCTTATCGGGCAAGACTTTTATGGCTGTTTTGCCGAAGAAACCATCAGTATAGACCTCGTTTCCACACAGAAACTAGAAGAGCCAAGAAAGCCACTTATTATGAATAACTTCTGTTAAGTAAGTAGTTATAATTAAATTGAAGATAGATTTTGCCTCTGATCCCCCCTGCACCCCTTGATAAGGGGGGTGCCGATAGGCGGGGGGATCCCCCCTGCCCCCCTTGATAAGCTATCCATTAGTCAGATCTTTCTTAACAAAAAGAGAAGAAACTTAAAAAAAGGGGAAACGATTGATAGGTATAGTTTTGAAAGAAGGAATTAAGGTGGAGGTAAGCAAAAAAATGGAGAAATGGGCAGCCCAAGAATTACAGTATGCAGACCTAGGGGACACCAGAAGAAAGAAAAGGTTAATCAGTATCGTAGAAAACTTGGCCAGCCAACCTAGTACAAGTGTGCCACAAGCTTCGGGAAATCTAGCCGCAGCGAGTGCCACCTACGACTTTTGGAATTCCCCCTATTTTCACCCCTCAGATATAATTGCCGCCCAAGCCAAAAG
>NZ_JACJSV010000008.1 GCF_014698335.1 Microcystis viridis FACHB-1342
GAAACTAGGAGCAGATTTTTATTTTGCTACTCCTTATCATTCGTGGGAGAGGGGATTAAACGAGCATACCAATGGACTGTTAAGACAATTTTTCCCCAAGGGAACGAATTTTAAAATCGTTAAGCCAGAGGAGGTGGAAAGAGCCGTAAACTTGATTAACAATCGTCCTCGAAAATGTCTTGACTATCGTACCCCGAATGAGGTATTCTATAAAGGTAGATCAGACAGTGATGCAATTCAGACTTGAATTGGCCCAAATTTAGTAGGAATAGAGGTCCAAACAACTAATGAAAGCTATACCTCTAAATGTAGTTTCTTGGACTTAGAGTCTATTCAAAAGCAAAAAAGCTATTTAGGCAAGAGAATTAAAAGAGGACTATTCAGAAGCTCGTCGGGTTATTTCTATGGAGCAGATATTAATGGTTCCTTAAATATTGGAAGAAAGGTAGTCGGAGAGGCCGCCTTTAGCGGGAATCCGATAGAGAGGTTCGTAGTTAACCCAGTACGGGTCAAAGCGTACAAAGCTAATTCTAGATGCAATATTTGCGTACAGAATTAGTAACTATTAGGGAGTAATATTTAGATAATCAACAGCTTAACATTGCCGTCTTTTCACTGATTACTGATTACTGATTACTGATTACTGTTCCCTGAAAAGCTAGATTACTCTACGACAATTCGCCATTCATGGAGTTCGTATTCCACACAACCATTCTCGATTAAAGGATCGCGAACTATAATTGCTTGGGCTTCCTCAAGAGAATCGGCCTTAAATAATAACATTCCGCCGCCCCTTTCTGCCCAATAACCAGTTTTTGCCGCTCGTCCTTGGCTAATTAAATCACGCACATAGTCCTTATGGGCGCTGACATAGCGATCGAAGGTAGTTTTATCAACAATGCCTTTTTCTATCTTGACAAACCAGGGCATAAATTCTCAGGAGGCTAGGACTGATTAACAATCATATAATTATACCGATTAATCTTGGCCGTCGAGGGTGCAATATAACAGAGATATACAATTAGCTAGAGTTGTGGAAGACTGCTAGAATCGAGGTGACAGCTTTATTTCTGTAGCTTTGCTTGCTTCCATGAATCAACCCCAGGGATCTCTATTTTTTATCGCACTTTTGCCGCCGCCAGAAGTACAGGAAATTGCCACAAAAATCAAGTTAGAGTTTGCAGAAATTTACAATAGTCGCGCTGCCCTGAAATCGCCTCCCCACGTCACTCTCCAACCACCTTTCCGGTGGAATTTAGAACAATTACCCGATTTAGAAAGATGTTTAGAGGAATTTGCCCGCTTGCACGCTCCTATTCCCCTGATTCTCCAGAATTTTGCCGCCTTTAAACCGCGAGTCATTTATATTAATGTCCAGAAAACCCCAGAATTATTAACCCTGCAAAAACGGCTTTTACAGCAGCTAGAATCTTCCTTGAATATCATTGATAATGCCTCAAAAAGCCGAGCTTTTTCGCCCCATTTAACCGTTGGCTTCCGAGATTTAACTAAAGATAATTTCTGGAAAGCTTGGTCAAAATATGCTAATCAAGAGCTATTTTTTGAGGTGATGATCGATCAAATTACCCTCCTAATTCATAACGGTAAGCGCTGGGAAATTTATCGGCAATTTTCTCTATAATCCAGACCCTTGCAGGTTTCTATCTACAGAGGAAGGGGTTCTAGTGGTAAAATAGGAGAGAGCAGTTTTTAAAGCTTAATTTCTGGCTTTTTTGCGATATTTTAACCTATAGAGCCATTTTACTGCGACTCCGCCGCCCTGAAACCTATGTTACTCAAAAATCCCCCGAAAATCTCCCCCAATCTGATCAAACAGCTAGAAGCGATCCTTGGCAAAGATGGAGTCATCCGTCGCAAAGATGAATTATTAACCTACGAGTGCGATGGTATCACAGGATACAGACAAAGACCCGCTCTTGTGGTGTTGCCTCGCAGTACCGCAGAAATTGCGGCGGTGGTGAAACTCTGTCACGATAACGAGATTGCCTGGGTAGCAAGGGGTGCAGGAACGGGCTTATCGGGAGGGGCGTTACCCTTAGAAGAGGGGATTCTCATCGTTACGGCGCGGATGAATCAGATTCTCAGGGTTGATTTAGATAATCAAAGGGTGGTGGTGCAGCCCGGGGTGATTAATAATTGGGTGACGCAAGCAGTAAGCGGGGCGGGATTTTATTATGCACCGGATCCCTCTAGTCAAATTATCTGCTCGATCGGCGGTAATGTGGCGGAAAATTCCGGCGGGGTTCACTGTTTAAAATACGGTGTCACTACCAATCACGTTATGGGCTTAAAAATCGTCCTTCCCGATGGTTCAATTATCGATGTGGGGGGTGCGGTACCAGAACAACCGGGCTACGACTTAACCGGTTTATTTGTGGGTTCCGAGGGAACTTTAGGCATCGCCACGGAAATCACCCTAAGGATTCTGAAAACTCCGGAATCTATCTGTGTTTTACTGGCCGATTTTACCAGTATCGAGGCGGCGGGCCAAGCGGTGGCGGATATTATTAAATCGGGAATGATTCCGGCGGGGATGGAGATTATGGATAATCTCAGTATCAACGCCGTGGAAGACGTGGTGGCTACCGGCTGTTATCCCCGGGATGCCGAGTCGGTTTTATTAGTGGAATTGGATGGTTTAGGAGTAGAAGTCGCCAGTAATAAACATCGGGTTGCCGAGATTTGCCGTCAAAATGGGGCGAGAAATATCACCACGGCTAATGATGCCGAAACCCGCTTGAAACTCTGGAAGGGCAGAAAAGCGGCTTTTGCGGCGGCGGGGAAAATTAGCCCTAATTATTTTGTCCAAGATGGGGTGATTCCGCGCACTCAATTGGTGTCTGTTCTTCAGGAAATTAAGGCTTTAAGTGAAAAATACGGTTATAAAATCGCCAATGTTTTCCACGCTGGGGATGGCAATTTACACCCGTTGATTCTCTACAATAACAAGGTAGAAGGGGCCTGGGCAGAAGTGGAGGAATTAGGCGGTGAAATTCTCAAACTTTGTGTGCGGGTTGGGGGCAGTTTATCGGGGGAACACGGTATCGGCATCGATAAAAATTGTTATATGCCCGCCATGTTTAACGAGATTGACTTAGAAACTATGGGCTATGTGCGGGACTGTTTTAATCCCAAAGGTTTAGCTAACCCGGGGAAATTATTCCCCACCCCGCGCAGCTGTGGGGAAGCGGCTAATGCGAAAATACAAGGGTTTGCGGGGGTGGATGTGTTTTAGGTTATCGGTAAGTATTGACTGATTACTGATTACAGTCCACCTTGGGGTCCTAGGGGCAGATTGATATTAGAGGGGAAAACTGGGACTTGTCTTTCTAGAAAGCGTTGAGTGACTAATTCTCGGAAAATCTCTAGGTCTTTTTGCCATTGTCCCAGATATTGTTTGAGCAGATTTAATCGATCGCTACCCTCGGCCAGATTATAGTTAAAGTTGCCGGCAAATAATAGCGCCCCTAAAATTTTGCCATCGGGTAATTGTAATTTTACCTCGTTAATCCCCA
The DNA here is from genome assembly GCF_014698335.1 of Microcystis viridis FACHB-1342. Classification (GTDB taxonomy): domain Bacteria; phylum Cyanobacteriota; class Cyanobacteriia; order Cyanobacteriales; family Microcystaceae; genus Microcystis; species Microcystis ichthyoblabe_A. Next base: position 3,537 of record NZ_JACJSV010000008.1, read on the forward strand.
CAGATAACTGAGAGGTTTCTAACTGATAAAATAGATTGATGCCGGCTTGTAGGGGGGCCGTACCGAAATTGTGCCAGGGACCGGGGGCCAAAAGAGTTTCGGTGATATATTTTTTAGCGGCATCGGGGCTACTGGGGAGAGGAACAATACTTTTCGGGGCGATACTCAGGGCTTGATATTCGGCTAAAGGGAGTTTATCTAGATATAAACCAACAATTTCTGGCAGTTTCAGTTTCAGGCTATCGGGAGAGTTAATTATCTCCACAAAGGTAATTGTCCGGGGTTGGGCGACGATGCTGATACCATTTTGAAAATTAACTTGAGCGTAATTAGGATTGAGTACCGGCTGGGCATTTAATTCCCAGTCGGGGGGAACTATTCCCGAATATTTGAGGAAATCAATCGTTAGCATGGCGGGATTGAGGCTTTTGGCGGTAATTGCGATGGCAAGTTCTTGTATTTCCCGCAAACTAGCCAGAGGTTGATTGGAGTTATTCTCAGTAGTGGCAATCATCAATTTTCTCCTTTTGGATATTTATCTTTTCTTTCTAAGTGGGTGGGGGTTAAAAATTGTTCAGATATCCCCCTTATTAAGGGGGGATTAAGGGGGGATCAAAGACAAAATCTATCTTCAATTTAATTGAAACCACTAACTTAGGGTTACAGTTAAATTATTCTGGGTCTCGGTGGCTTAGTTACTAATCAACTCAGACACAGGACAAGAGAGCCATTCTAGATAAGTATTACTCAATTCTTTCACCGCTAATTCATAGAATCTCTGACCGTGTTCGGGAGTCGCTAAAGCAGGATTGGAACCCATACGACCATCGGGGTAATTTTGGCGAAAATTAGCCGCACCGTAAATACCATGACCAGAAGCCACTTTTTCGGATAAAAAGGCATTTTTAAGGCTCTCAGGGTAAAGATACTGAGTTAATGCCACTTCGCTCGGTGTAGCGTGGGAACCTTCCTGATCTCCATACAATTCTTTGGCTAAAAGATAAACTTCTCGCACCATAAACCAATTGGCCACTTGACATTTAACCTCGTTTGTGTTAGGCAAATTGAGGGTATCCAAATGATAATAGGTTTCCGAAAAAGCGGCTTTTAGGGTGGCAATATTGCCCCCGTGACCATTAATAAAGAAAAATTGACGAAAACCAGCTCTAGCTAAACAAGTCACATAGTCGAGGATGACTTGAATCAAAGTGCTAGGACGAAGACTAATTGTACCGGGGAAAGCCGTGTGATGTAGGGCCATACCGACATTTAAGGTGGGTGCTACCATTGCTCGTACCTGTGTCCCTACTCCTTTAGCGATCGCCTCCGCACAGAGAGCATCTGTACCAATAAGTCCCGTCGGCCCGTGTTGTTCCGTGGAACCAATAGGAATAATAATTCCCTGAGATTGTTCTAGATAGGATTCCACCTCTAACCAGGTGGATAACTGTAATAACATTCGGCTCTACCCCCCCGAGTGCAGGTTGACCAATTGAGATAAAATTAGGACGAATAATCAAGTATTTTTATGTTAACCCTTGACACCCCCCCCTTGTCGGCGAGTACGGATTTCGTTCCCAATCATCGGATTTTAATCGTTGAAGACGAAGAAGTGATTCGGGATATGATTATTTTGGCTTTGGAAGAAGAAGGTTACGAGGCGCTCGGTGTTAGTGATGGTCGCGCTGCTCTAGAATTACTGCAAAGTCAAGAATCTAGTAATCACGGTGAATCTCGGTTTGATTTGGTCGTTTTGGATTTAATGCTACCCCAAATCAACGGTCTTGATATCTGCCGTCTGTTGCGCTATCACGGCAATATTATCCCGATTTTAATCTTAAGTGCTAAGGCCAGCGAAACCGATCGAGTTTTGGGTTTAGAAGTGGGTGCCGATGATTATCTGACTAAACCCTTTAGTATGCGCGAATTAGTCGCTCGTTGTCGCGCTCTGATTCGTCGTCAAGGATTTACTTCCCTAGCTGCCGCTCCCGTGCGAAAATTCCGCGATGTTCTTCTTTATCCCCAGGAATGTCGGGTGACGGTGCGAGATGAAGAAATCAACCTTTCTCCTAAAGAATTCCGTCTCCTCGACCTATTTATGAGTTATCCGCGCCGAGTTTGGTCAAGAGAGCAGTTAATTGAACAAATTTGGGGGCCAGATTTTTTAGGAGATACCAAAACCGTCGATGTTCACATTCGCTGGTTACGCGAAAAACTGGAAATCGATCCCAGTCAACCAGAATACCTGATTACTGTACGCGGTTTCGGTTATCGTTTTGGCTAGGTGAGCGATTATATTTTCAAGTTTAGCGATCGCCGCTCGCGCAGACAATGACTATTTTCGCTTTTATTTTCGGAGTAGTTTTAGGTTTGAGTATTTGTTATTGGCAAGTCTCACGCTTAAATAGAGAGTTAAAGCGAACCCTAAGCGCTCTCTCGGATTCGGTGGATTTGTCGGCCTCTTTTCCCGTTACCTCCCTGGTGCGTCGAGAATTACAGTTTCTCTCCCAAAGTCTGCAAGAGCGAGAAAAGAGCTTAGAAATTCAGAAATCCTTGCTAGAACTAGCGCCGATCGCCTATCTTCATATAGATGCCGATAATCAACTGCTCTGGTGTAATCAACAGGCAATTACCCTCTTAAAACTCGATCGCTGGCAGCCAGATCAAGTGCGTCTGCTGCTGGAATTGGTGCGCTCCTACGAATTAGATCAATTAATTCAAGAAACTCGCCAAAAACAGAGTCCACAGGTGCAAACTTGGACTTTTTACCCGACTAATTATCCTGTCAACCCCATTAGCGATCGCCAAGTGATTGCTCCTAAATCGATTGCCTTGAAGGGTTACGGTTATCCCTTGCCAGAAGGTGAAATCGCTGTATTTATCGAAAATAGACAGCCTTTAGTCGAATTATCGCAAAATCGCGAGCGAGCTTTCTCTGACTTAACTCACGAGTTACGCACTCCCTTAACCTCCATTTCTCTCCTTACCGAAGCTTTACAAAAACGCCTCCAAGCTCCCGAAAGACGCTGGTTAGAACAAATGGGGAAAGAAGTGGAGCGTTTGAGTCAATTAGTCTGCGATTGGCTAGAAATCAGTGAATTACAAGCGGATGCGGGGCGATCTTTACAATACCAGATGATTAATCTAGAGGAATTAATCAGCGCTGCTTGGCAGACTGTCACCCCAATAGCCGCCCAAAAACAGATTAGCTTAGATTATTCCTCTCCGGTGGATTGGACGGTAGAAGTTGATCGTTCTCGTCTGTTGCAAGTTTTCCTGAATCTCTTTGATAATGCCATTAAGTATAGTCCCGATCAGGGGAAAATACGCCTAGAAATTCGGGAAATATCCGATACTATCGGGGAAAAATGGCTGAAAATTGACGTTATCGACAACGGTAAAGGATTTAACGAAGCTGATCTACCCTACGTTTTTGATCGCCTCTTTCGCGGTGATCCTTCCCGCACCCGTCAAAAACAAGGCACAAAGGATTATAGTACCGGTTTAGGTTTATCGATTGCCAAAGAGATTATTCAAGCCCATGGCGGTTCGATCGTCGCTCAAAATGATCCTAACACCGGCGGCGCTCGCCTACAAGTCACTCTCCCCCGTCAAAAAAAGGAGGTGGGGTGATGGGTGTGGGGTGTGGGGAGAAAAAAAATCTGTCAAGTTCTCTGGACAACTGTACAAAATCGAAAATTTTCTTGTTATCACTGTAGAGAAAGAGTAGTTTTATGTTAAGCGAATCCGACCGTGAGCCTATCCAAAGAAACCAATCATCGCGATCGCACCTATTTCGCTCGTTCTCTCCAGCGATTGGAACAGGATGTGCTGAGAATGGGAACCTTGGTCGAAGAATCCTTTCGTCTTAGTCATCAATCCCTTTTTGCTAGGGATTTAGAAATGGCGAAAAAAATCCCCCCCCTTGACAAGGAAATCGATCGCTACTATCGTCAAATCGAGTTAGATTGTGCCACTCTCATGACTCTACAGGCTCCCGTAGCCCAAGATTTGCGGCTTTTAAGTGCTTTTATGCAATTAGTGCGCGATTTGGAACGTATCGGCGATTATGCCAAGGATTTGGCGGAAATAGCACTCAAGTTATTCGCCTACACTCCCCACGATTGTATGGGTGAGATCGAGGCTATGTCCCACCATGCTCAGTATATGTTAGCCACGAGCCTTGTTGCCCTGGCCGACCTCGATCAAGAAGCCGGTCCCAAGGTCAAAGAACTAGATAATACGGTCGATCGAGCCTATGATTATCTCTATCACACTCTCGCCCATCAAAGAGATATCAAGGGTGTGGTGGAACCAATCTTGCTGATGGCTTTACTAATCCGTCATCTGGAACGCATGGCCGATCACGCCACCAATATCGCCCAAAGGGTATCTTACATCGTTACCGGACAGAGAGGCTGAGGGTGTGGAGGCTCCTGAGATGATTTCTCTGGAACTCTGGCCCTTGCTTTTAGCGTTTACGACTCAGGGGGTTTAAAATTTCACTTAACCCCTCTCCCAAGAGGGATAAACCCACCACCATCGTGGTCATTGCTAATCCGGGGAATAAAGTCGTCCACCAGATACCTGTAGATAAATCCGCCAAAGCTTCCTTGAGATCATGACCCCATTCCGGCACTTCTTCTGGTAATCCTAAGCCTAAAAAGCCTAAACCGCCTAAAACAAGGATCGCATCCGCCGCGTTGAGGGTAAAAAGAACCGGGACACTCTGGACGACATTAAAGAAAAGATATTTTGATAGTATCCGGCCTGGACTAGCGCCGATCGCTCGTGCCGCTTCGATAAATAACTCATTTTTAACGCTGGCGGTTTGATTTCTGACCACGCGAAAATATTGGGGAATATAGGCAATACTAACAGCGATCGCTACATTGACGATACCACGACCCAAAACGAAGGCGAGAGCCACCGATAATAATAACCCCGGCAAGGTGTAGAGGGTATCCATGAGAAAGAGGAGAACGCGATCGATTTTACCTCCCAAATAACCGCTAATTAACCCCAAAGGAACCCCGATGACTAAAGATAATCCTGTGGCCAAAAATACCACGGACAAGGCCGCTCGCGCCCCAAATAGGGTGCGGGAAAAGACATCATAACCGCGCACATTCGTCCCGAACCAATGGGCAGAACTGGGGGCTTGTAGGGGATAATTGCTTAAAATGTCGGTTGGATCCTGAATCAGTCCGAACGCTTGCAGAAGGGGCGAAAACAGGGCAATCAGGATAAAAATAATTGTCAATACCAACCCAACCCCTAGGAGTTTAGTGGTTAGGTTGGGTTTCAGAAAAGGATCGATCGGCAATTTAACAGGAGTCATCGACAAAATTTAGCCATTGCATAGAACGCTAATTGTACAAGAGCAGTGTTTTTTCAAACAGCCGGGGCCGAAACGACCATAAACCAGAGCAAGACTGCTAAAGCTAAAACAGTTAGTTTAATCAGGACATAAAGCAGTCCGTTGGGATAAAGGAGATCGTGAAACATATTGCCTCCTCGGGAGAGAGTAGCGATTGTCCCTCTCTATCTTTGATCCTAAGTCTTTTTCTGTTCACCTGACGCACAACTTAACAAAACGTGCGATTATAGGGAAAAAGATTTTTTTTACTAGCTATGGCATTACTGACCACAGGAAAACCATTTATTCGCGATCTGGAACAATACGGTGCTTTAGGCGTTTACGCACCCTTAGAAGGGGGTTACGAGGGACGCTATCAAAGACGTTTACGGGCCACTGGTTACAATGTCCTGCATATCACCGCTAGAGGTCTAGGGGATTTAAGTGCCTATCTTACCGGCATTCATGGAGTCCGTCCCCCCCATTTAGGTAAAAAAAATATTGGTCGGGAAGCAGCCGTGGGACCGGTTTATTTTATTCCTCCCATTGCTACCTATCAATTGGAAAATTTACCTCCCAAATCTAAAGGTTTAGTGATTTGGATTATTGAAAGTTTTGTTTTGTCCTCGGAAGAAAAACAATACTTAATTAATCTTAGTCAACAGGAACCCCGGTTAAAATTTGTCCTCGAATTGGGTGGGGAAAGATATTTCCGTTGGCAACCTTTGAGCAAATCTTTAGTCGCTGCCTAAATTACCGAAATAACACGGTTATTTAAATATCTCATCCTCAAACCCTCTCCCCGGAGAGGGAAACTTCAATTCTTGAGAGTTTGTTGTTCCTTTCTCACCCTTTGGTAGCTATTCATTTAATTTTCTTAATTTTGCGAGTTGGCCTAGGGGAATTTGCCATAATATGGGATATCGTTGCCGCAAAAAACCTAGGAGTTAGATCGTGACAGTGAGAGTTCGTATTGCCCCCAGTCCCACGGGAAATTTACACATTGGAACAGCACGCACAGCCGTGTTTAACTGGCTTTTTGCCCATCATCACCGGGGGAAATTTATCTTGCGCGTGGAAGATACAGATTTAGAACGTTCTCGACCAGAATATACGGAAAATATTCAAGCGGGCCTACAATGGTTAGGACTGAATTGGGATGAAGGTCCTTTTTTTCAAACTCAACGCCTTAATTATTATCGTCAAGCTATTCAAACCCTGCTCGATCGAGGTTTAGCCTATCGTTGTTATTGTACCCCGGAAGAATTGGAAAAAATGCGGGAAGAACAAAAAGCCCGCAATCTTGCCCCCCGTTACGATAATCGTCATCGTTATCTCACCCCCGAACAACAAGCTCAATTCGAGCAAGGGGGGAGAAAAGCAGTAATTCGTTTTATTATTGATGACGATCAAGAAATTATTTGGCAGGATTTAATCCGAGAAAAAGTTATCTGGAAAGGTAGTGATTTAGGTGGCGATATGGTGATCGCTCGTACCCCAGAAAATGCGGAAGAAAACTTCGGTCAGCCTCTCTATAATTTAGCGGTAGTTGTTGATGATATCGATATGGAAATTACCCATGTTATTCGTGGGGAAGATCACATCGCTAATACGGCTAAACAAATTCTTTTATACGAAGCTTTAGGGGCAAAAGTGCCGGAGTTTGCCCACAGTCCTTTGATCTTAAATCAGGAGGGTCGCAAGTTATCTAAACGGGATGGAGTCACTTCGATCGATGATTTCCGAAAACTGGGTTTTTTGCCGCAAGCTTTGGTTAATTACATGACTCTACTGGGTTGGACTCCTCCCGATTCCACTGAAGAAATTTTTACCCTTGAAGCGGCCGCTGAAGTGTTTAGTTTAGAACGGGTAAATAAAGCGGGGGCAAAATTTGACTGGACGAAATTGGATTGGATTAATAGTCAATATCTTCATCGTTTAACCGGTGAGGAATTAGTGCCTTTACTTCTCCCTTACTGGCAAGAAGCAGGGTATAATTTTGATGCTGAAACCGATCGAGCTTGGTTGATCGGTTTGGCTACTCTCATCGGTCCGAGTTTAACTCGTTTAAGCGATGCTGTCGCTGAAAGTCGCTTACTTTTAACCCCTGTGGCGAATTATAATCAGGAGGCTTTGAGTCAATTACAATTAGAGGGAGTTAAGGATATTATCAAGGATATTCTCGCCGCTATTACTCCCGATTTGACTGGAGAAGTTGCCAAGGGAATTGTGGAGACAACCACTAAAACCCATCGGGTTAAAAAAGGTCTAGTGATGAAGTCTCTACGCGCTGCTTTGATGGGGGAGTTACACGGTCCGGATTTAATGCAGTCTTGGCTACTTCTCAATCAAAAAGGTTGGGATCTATCCCGTCTTCAGCAAGCAGTAAATAGTTAAATTGATTGGCTATCAGTTATCAGAAAATTTCTTGCATATTAGGGTTGACAAATGCCCTAATATTGCTATATACTTTTTAGTATAATGGGAATCCGTGTCGCCCTGCATACCCTGCTCGTGATCAATTACTGAGGGGACGGGGGCGGATTTTTCCCCTAGCTGTCAGGGACGATCTAGAAACTTTCTTAATTTTTAGGCATTATCCGCAACTTTTCCCTAAATATAGATTTGTTAATCTCCTGACAAAAACCTATGGGTGAAAAAAAACGAATTGGAATTCTCACCAGTGGTGGCGACTGTGCGGGTTTAAATGCCGCCATTCGTGCCGTTGTCCACCATGCCAGTGGCAATTACGGCTGGGAAGTGGTGGGTATTCGAGAAGCAACTAACGGATTAGTTAGCCGTCCCCCCAAAACCACGATCTTTGATATTGAAGGAGTCGATCGCCTGTTGGTGATGGGGGGAACAATTCTCGGTACTACCAATAAGGGGGATCCCTTCGCTTTCCCGATGCCGGATGGAACCCTGATCGATCGCTCTCAGGACATCATCGACGGCTATCATAGTCTGGGACTGGATGCCCTGATCGGCATCGGTGGCGATGGTAGTCTGGCGATTTTGCGCCGTATTGCCCAACAGGGAGGCATTAATCTGATTGGTATCCCAAAAACCATCGATAATGATGTGGGAGCTACAGAAGTCTCCATCGGCTTCGATACAGCTACTAATATCGCCACAGAAGCCCTCGATCGCCTCCATTTTACCGCCGCTAGTCATAACCGGGTGATGATTCTAGAAGTTATGGGTAGAGATGCCGGCCATATCGCCCTGGCTGCCGGTATTGCGGGGGGGGCCGATATCATTCTCATTCCCGAAATTCCCTACCGATTAGAGAAGGTCTGCGAGAAGATCCGGCAACGGCAGCGTATGGATAAACAGTTTTCTCTGATTATTGTCTCCGAGGCTGTGCGTACCGAAACCGGCAATCGCCTAGTGCAAAAGGAAGCCCTAGGAGAAGATCGTCTCGGGGGTATCGGTCGCTATTTAGCCGAAGAAGTTGCTAGGGAAACCGGGGCCGAAACGAGAGTGACTTTCCTGGGCCACATTCAACGGGGGGGTATTCCTTCTCCAATGGATCGCTTACTGGGGGCGGCTTTTGGCGTGGCGGCCGTGGATCTGATCGCCAGGAGGGAATTCGATCGCATGGTGGCCTGGCAAAATCGGCAAGTGGTCAGTGTTCCCATTGAGGAGGCGATTAAAACCTATCGCATCGTCGATCTCGAAGAAACTTTAGTCAAAACCGCCAGGGGTTTGGGTATTTGTCTAGGGGATTGAGATTAAATCTAGGGGAATCGGTGCGAGAATTAACCCTTAAGTATCGCCCTTTCCCCACCGATTAAAATTACCCCTCAAATAAAGAAGTTATCTCACCATTAAGATAACTGCTGTAATTAACTTACGTTATGGTATAAAATTACAATATCTATTAAATTTTACCCTATCGGTACAAAAAATCTTTTTCTACCACAAGAAACTACTTTTGAGCAATTAATTAATAAAATTTAATAAGTAGAAGCACAGGCAAAACATAAAGGCTCTTCGGTTTTTGTTATGCAATGGACGGGGGTTATAAGGGATGTAACCCTTATATAGAAAGGCATTTAGCGATTTTTGTCAATTGTTTTTGATCTAGAGCGAACTAATCAATTAAGTCTCTTACCAGATAAGGATTTAGTCGATTTATGCCCCCCTATCGAACCATACCAAGTAACGAAGAACCAACATAAAACCCTCTCAACTGACTGAATGAAGGGGCATTTATGGTATTTTTGTCAGCAATTTAGCCTACTTTTATGGTTTGAGTTTGCGTTTGAGGGTTGAAGCTGCGCCGAGAGTGCCGAGGGTTAATAAGCTGAGGACTGTAGAGGGTTCGGGAACTGTAGTTGAGATCATAAAGCTTCCACCATCCCCAGCAACTGTTAGACTAGGATTTCCCTGTAGCTTGATGTTCAAGGTGGAAAAAGTCCCCAATAACTCCACAGAACCGTAAGCGGAACGAGTACCAGTAGTCGGAGGGGGAGTGAAGGGAGAAAGACCAACGCCAGTAAACGGATTCGCATCGGCGATGATTTTGTTCGTGGTATCGACTGTTAAGCCATCGCCACCACCACCGTTACCGCTCAATAAACTGAGTGCGATTGAACCATTGCTGGGATCGGAGAAATCATAGATCATCCCGTCAAGATTGGCAACGTGGAAGGTGGGATTGGTCACGGGCGAGCTAAACTGAATCGTTAAAGTCGCACTCTGGCTGCTTGCTCCTGCGAACATACCATAACCTACCCGATCACCTAAATTTTGGGATGGAGTATAGATGTTGCTGTAGCTGTATTGGGGAGTAGTATTATCGATTGTTGTTCCTGCCCAATCTGTCGGGTTAATGCCTAGAATCTGAAAGTTAGAGGAGCCACCAGCGAGTATAGAACCTGTAACGTTCACTCCCCCTAGGGTTCCCGCGAATGTTCCTGTGCCTGGTCCCCCAGGGGTAAAGGTATTCAAGTCAAGGAAAACTACTGCTGCTTTCGCTTGGGGGGTCGCGATGAGGATACTGCTTGTGAGCGCAGAGATGGATAACAATGAGACAAATTTCATTTTTTAGTGGTTTTAAGATAAACGTCGGTAAATATACACACTTCTCCCCCCCCCATTGTATTAAAAGCTACAATTTTATAAATCTTTACATTTCTCTCCCTCATGGCTGACGCTAGTATCTGCGCTACTTCCTTGTCAGCATCAGGATTTTCAGCGATTTTGGGATTTTCAGGATTATTGGATGACGATGTAAAATAATACACCACCAATGCCGGGCGATATGGAATCACTACACTCCGAAGGAAATGCGATCGCTAAAATATTGAAATGTTTCCTTAAACTGATTATTATATGAAAGAGATTGTTTTCTATTGTACCCAGTCAGGAGCCAGCCCCGTTGAAGATTTTTTAAATTCTCTGTCTGGAAAACAAGCTCAAAAAGTTGGGTTTTACGCTTAATTCAGGAGTTAGATTCTGTACCGAGTCAATACCTTAAAAAATTAGTAAATACTGATGATATTTGGGAAGTGAGAGTTTAGGTTGGCAATAATATATTCCGTCTGCTGGGCTTTTTTGGAGAAAATGATTTAATGATTTTAACGAACGGATTTGCCAAAAAGACTCAAAAAACACCATCCTAAGAGATTTATTTGGCAGAGCAACGAAAACGAGACTACTTAAACAGGAGATTCGACGATGAGTGATGTGGAACAATATATTAACAGAAGAAAACAAACTGACAGTCAATTGGCTCTCCCAGCTTTGGTGGGTAAAATGTATTCTAAGATACATTTCTCAAGAGCGAGGGGGTGGAACGAACCACAAAGACACAAAGGACACAAAGATCGATCGATCATATAGTAAGTTCAACTTATCACACAGAACCTAGAAGAGCCGTCAATTTTCCCAAGGCTTCGAGTCTGGTTATCTCAGTTTCAAGCTGGGAGTTATATTAGCGCAGGCAAGAGAAGAAGCTGGACTGACCCAGGAAGAATTAGCGCGTAAGTTAAATTGGGATAAAGCAACAGTTTTCAACCTAGAAGAGAATGTGGAATCTGTCGGTATTTCTACTTTCTGGGAAGGTCGATTAATTGCCAAGCTAATTTAGCAGCTCCCACCATCCCGGCGCGATTACCTAACTCAGCCGTTAACACCTCTAATCCTTCTCTGGAACTAGGTAAAACCCGTCTTTCGATTTCTGTGAGGAGAGAGGGAAAGAAAAACTTAGCACTGGCACTAATACCGCCGCCGATAATTACCGCCTCTGGGGTGAGAACATAGAGTAAACTGGCGATACCAGCCCCCAGTAAACAACCGTAACCCTGCCAAAATTGTAAAGCCCCTTGATCGCCTTTTTCGGCCAATTCTGCCAATTGCTTCGGTTCTTTGCCAGTCATCCGGCGAATAGCTTGCAGGGAGGCGTACTGTTCCAAGGAACCCTGATTACCGCTATTGCACAATGGACCGTCAAAATTGAGGGTTATTAAGCCTAATTCTGCGGCCGTTCCCTTACTGCCCACAAATAAGTTACCATCGAGGATAATTGCCCCTCCTACTCCCGTTCCCAAAGTTAACAGGATCAAGTTTTGAAAGCGTTTGCCCGCTCCTAACCAAGCTTCTCCCAAACCGGCACAATTGGCATCATTGGCTAAAATTGTCGGCATTCCCGTGCTTTCTTCTAACCAATCGGCCAGGGGAATATCCCGCCATCCTGCCAAATTAATCGCTATTTTGGCAATTCTTCCCTGAGCATCCGTCGGACCCGGCGCTCCCACACCGATGGCTTGACAACTTTTATCTAAATTTACTTGACAAATGCCTTGATGTATGGTATGGGCGACTTCTTTGGGTGTAGCGGGTTGGGGAGTGGGCAAGCTGAGAGATTCGAGACAATTGCCCTCCTGGTCAAATTTACCAATTTTAATAGCGGTTCCACCTAAATCGACACCTATGACTGTTTTCACCATCGGGCTTTCCTTGTTACTCTGGGAATAGGTAGGTTTATTATCACTCTTTTTGGCGGTTTTTTTCGCAGTTAGATGTGATCGAGAGGATAATTAGGCTAAACTGGCAAAACTAGCTCATTGATTAGCCCCAAATTTCTTCTATAGTTTAGATACCTGCACCTTATTTCCTGATTTTTACCCATTTTAAAAATGATGAATATTACCATCCCCACTCTCTACGATAGCGATTATCAACTTTGGTTAGAAAACACTATCAACCAATTGCGTCAAGGCGATTTTCAAGGGGTAGATTGGCAAAATTTATTAGAGGAGTTGGCAGATTTGGGGAAAAGTGAACGACGAACATTAGAAAGTTTATTAACTCGACTTTTAGAACATTTACTGAAGTTAACTTACTGGCAATCCCAACGGGATTATAATCAAGCTGGATGGAAAAAAGAAATTCGCAATTTTCGGATTCAGATCAAAAAAATTCTTAAAGAGAGTCCCAGTTTAAAGCTCTATTTAAGAGAAATTTTGCAGGAATGTTATCTCGATGCTCGCAATCTGCTTATTGACGAAACCGAATTAGATGCTAGTATTTTCCCTCTGGAAGTGTTAGCTAATCTAGAGGAGATTCTCGATCAAAATTGGCTGCCGGATTGGGAAGCTATCAGCAAGGATTCTGAACAGTGCAATTAAGGAGTAAAAAATGATGAATATGACCATTTCAAATCTCTACGATAGGGATTATCAACTTTGGTTAGAAAACACTATCAACCAATTGCGTCAAGGCGATTTTCAAGGGGTAGATTGGCAGAATTTATTAGAGGAGTTGGCAGATTTGGGGAAAAGTGAACGACGAGCATTAGAAAGTTTATTAACTCGACTTTTAGAACATTTACTGAAGTTAACTTACTGGCAATCCCAACGAGATTATAATCAAGCAGGATGGAAAGGGGAAATTAGAACCTTTCGGAAACAAATCAAGAAATTACTGAGAGATAGTCCCAGTCTCAAACCCTATTTATGCGAGATACTTGAGGAATGTTACAGCGATGCTCGGGAGATAATTATTGATATAACCCAATTAGATGCCAGTATTTTCCCTGGGGAAGTTTTAGCTAATCTAGAGGAGATTCTCGATGAAAATTGGCTGCCGGATTGGGCAGCTATCAGCAAGGATTCTGAAAAGTGCAATTAAGGAGTAAAAAATCATGAATATTACCATCCCAAATCTTTACGATAGCGATTATCAACTTTGGTTAGAGTCCACTATCAACCAATTGCGTCGGGGGGATTTTCAAGCGGTAGATTGGCCGAATTTATTAGAGGAGTTAGCAGATTTGGGAAAAAATAATCGACGAGCGCTTAAGAGTCTCTTAACTCGACTTCTAGAACATTTACTGAAGTTAACCTACTGGCAATCCCAACGAGATTACAACCAAGCGGGATGGAAAAAAGAAATCAGGAATTTTCGCCTACAAATTGCTGATCTTTTAGCAGATAGTCCCAGTTTAAAGTCCTATTTAAGGGAAATTTTAGCAAAATGTTATCTCGATGCTCGCAATCTGCTTATTGACGAAACCAAATTAGATGCCAGTATTTTCCCTGGGGAAGTGTTAGCTAATCTAGAGGAGATTCTCGATGAAAATTGGTTGCCGGATTGGGGAGATATAAACAGGGATAAATCTTCCGAGGTGAACTAAAGATTAGCTTCACCTACCCGGTTTACAGACATTATAGTCCTCGTGAGAGATCACCGCCTCTGGGACGAGAAGATTGCCGTGGTCGCGACAGATGAGGCGATAATTGCGGGTAACGGGGATACTGATAATAAAGCGATCGTGTCGCAATCGTTTACCGTGGAAATCTCGATAATTGCGGTGATTTTGCAATCCTTGCAGGATTTCCCTAGCTTTAAGTACCACATTTTTCGGTAATTCCCGCAGATCGATCGGATCCTGGGAAAAAGTGGCTTCCCAAGCATTTTTTTGACGTTTTCTTTCTTCCCAAGCGGCATCTAGTTGAGCGCAATGATGGCAGACTTGGCCATAACCCTTGTGACCACAGGGAAACTTCTTCTTTCTTCTGGACATAATACCATCTGTCTGTAAGGCTGTGAGAGACTATTCAAGAGCGGTAAAGCTTGCTTCACTTTTGGCAGATGGAGAAGAAAGTCTTTACCCAGTGATTATCTATACTTACCAGCATACAGGGATCGATACCTCGTTTGGCCATTGACCAGCCAGAAAGTTGATCTTGGTTAGTTAGGGACTGCTGTCACCAACAGGATTAAGGCTGCTTAGAATAATTCCCATTCTTGGGTTCTTAAACGTTTGAGAATAGCTAAACGGCTACTAAAATAATTAGCACAGAGACGACTATAATCGGTTAAACGCAGGTTATTTAAGCTAATTGACCAAGACCAAATATAGGCCGCTTGGGTGAGATACTGAAGACAAGATAATTCACCATGGGTTAAAGGCACTGTTTGCTCGTAACCTTGGATAAAACTGTGGCGAATCTGGCGATTTAAGCCGGATTGTAGGGAAACTTGCAAAAATTTAGCGATATCAAAAACTCGCCAACCATAACCGCACTGATCGAAATCAAATAGGGTCATCTGATTATCAGGGGTGATATGCACATTACCACTATGAGGATCGCCCCAACAAATACTCCAATAGGGAGATTCTGTCGGTAATTTGGCGGTTTCTTCCTCTATTTCCCCAATGGTTTCTAAAACACAGTCTAGGTCCCTCGGTCGTTGGTGCAGAAAAGGTGCGATAATTTGCAGGGAATCCTCGAGAAGATATTTGAGGTTGAGGGGATGACGATAGGCTAGGGGTTGAAAATCTGCCGTCACCCGATGTAAATTAGCTACGATCGCCCCTAAATGATAGGCTTGTTCTATATCCATATCCCCAATAGCAATTCCCCCAGGAGCATAGGGAAAGAGGACGGCGTAACGTTTCCCTTCCGGAGCATTAATTTCTAGGGATAAATCACCGTTTTTGCTGCGAATTGGCGCGGCGACGGGAACCTGAGAGCGATCGAGATAATCTAATAATTCTAACTCGAAGTCGATTTCCATTTTGCTGCGCCAATGGCAGTGAGATACGCGCAAAATGTAGGGAGTTGTCAGGGTTTCGAGGAGATACACATCACTTAAACCCCGATGCCAAAATTGACAATTTTTCGGCATATCAATCTCGTAACGAGAAAAAACCAAATCTGCTAGGGCAGCGGGAGCCAGAGTGGAGTAGAGTGTGGGAAAAGTCCATTCTCCAGTGCGAAAATTGGCAGCGGGAGAACTAGAAGGCAGTAAATTGAGCGAAGCCAGAAAAGTCGTCACGGTTCCCTCCCGATGCAAGTGTGGACAACGCTCGCATCATCCTATTTTATAGGCCACATATATTACAAATCGGTTCGATCGCTCCGTATATTTCGCTACATTCCTCTGTTAATCAGTCTTTAAGTAGTCAGGCAAAATTAATTACCAGCCACAGAGGGCTGAAAGCCTTGCTAGACAAGGATCGCTATGGGTAAATAATTTTACCCAGATACTTAATATCCCCTACTGCCCGCTCTCGACGATTATTTTAAATGCCTAAAAGTTTAGCCTGAAAAAATATTGCTCATCTTGATTCTTCCTGACTGAGATGACGTAGTTTATCTCGAAAATAGCCAAAGCTGGGCGATCGATTAATGTCCACATTCATCTGAGGAGAAATATTTTCTGCCCAGACTGTTTTCTCTTGACCCACAGAAGCTCCACCTAACTTAGATAATTGTTTCGCTCCACCTCTGTATATAGCATCTGCCAGTTTTTCCCAAGTACCACAGATACTATCATTAATATAGGAATCCAAGATAGCACTTTTGGCCTGGGGATAAGCAATTTTTATGGCATTAATATCACCTAAATACCAAGCTTCTCCTTCTTCAATAGCAATACAGAAGTAAATTTGGGATTGGATAGCAGATTTTTCCAGACAATTGCTTAATTCCTGTCGAAATTTCCGAAAACATCGATTATCCAGATCGCAAACCACAATCAGTACAGCAGCATAATTATCAGAGTAACTAGAAAAAGTTTTATCATATCCTTGAATCAGTTTAGGTAGTCGCTCAAGAAGAATCCGTTTACTAGGATCGGAAACAGACTGTAAGTCTCTGGGAAGATGACCACTGCCTTTATAGGAATGAACCCTAAATGTATGACCTGCATTCATGTCAATAATCCTAGGAATTAGAATATCAAGTGCTTTTTTTCCCGACAAATCCTCGACCAAAATTTCAAAGTGCATGACCTTATCTCTCATCTAAGTAATCACTATACCAAAGACTACCAAGGGGCAATCCTTCTGAGACGAGATTCTTAATTAAAGGATTGTCACTGGCCCGTTTAATCCGAGAAAAACCATCATCACCCTTTTCCAGAATCCAAACTTCTTCCGGCTGGAGAGCATCAACAAAATAAGGTTGATGAGTGGTGATAAAAATTTGAGAACTTCCTCTCTGTCCTGTGGCGTGTTTTCTAAATTCTTGAGCCAAGGTTTCTAATAGTTTATGGTATAAGCCGTTTTCTGGCTCCTCAATACAGATAAATGGCGGTGGGGAAGGGTCTTCTAACAGTAAGAGATAGGCCAATACTTTTAAAGTACCATCGGACATTTGCTGTACATAAAATGGGTCTTGGAATCCCCGATCATTAAATTTTAATAGTAGTCGATTATCGGGACTTTTTTCGGTGCTAATTTTTTCTATACCCGGTATCTTACGAGAAATACTATTAAGTATATTCTGAAATTTCTTGGAATGCTCTCTTTCCATAAACTGCACCACATTACCGAGATTATCTCCATGGATATTCAAATGTTTCTGGGGTCCGGCTAGGGGCAAACTTCTGGCGGCATCGGGAGTAAAATAGCTGAGATACCATCCCTCAATAAATCTTCGAAATAGGGAAATTCTCGGATGCTGTTTGAGAGAACCTAACGTAGCAATTCCTAGTTTGCGCTTATCATTCAGTTCCACTAACTCGGTTTCCTTGCTTTCCTCATCAGCTTCTCGTTGAATTTTTTCTATTAACTTAAATAAATCAAAATGGTCTTGACCTTCTTCTACTTGTTTCCCTTCTTCTTCTCCTTTCCAGACGATTCCTTTCCCTTCATCGAGGAGTAAAAATGAAAAAGGCCATCCGGTCTTTTGACCTTTTCTTCTCTGTCTGAGTCTTTCTTTTTTTACATAAGGTCTATTATCCGTATCTAGATCAATAGCTAACTCATAGGTAATTGGTCGGGAATTGTAATCTTCTTTATAGTAAATCTGAAATTCAATGCTTCCTTCCTGACCCTGGGAACGAAGACGCTCAAACCCGCCCCGACCTCGCGCATCACAAGCTTCTTCTACTCCTCCTTTAAGACAATCAGATAAAAAACCGAACGCATCAAAAAGTGTGCTTTTTCCCACACCATTTTTGCCGATAACGGCCGTCATCGGTGTCAGAGAATCTCGATTTTGAGTATTCCATAACTTGCCCAGGGTTATATCCTTGAGCGCTCGATAATTTTTAATCCTCAATCCCTCAATTCCGGCCATTATTTAGTCCCGTTTCTCATTACTAAAGTAATTTGAGCAATTTCTCCCCGGAGAATATATAGTATAGATTGATTCTAGACCAGTTATTAATAGAGTTCTTGCCTAATTAATTTTTGAGAGTTCAAAAATGAGAAAAATAGGCATAAAATTGCATAAAATCCTTAGATAGAGCATTTAATTGATTAATGCTCATTCTTAATTCTCCTGACTACTGACTACTGGCTACTGACTCCTCACCTAAGGTCAGATTTTTGATTTTTGCCAGAGGTCTAATTACTGACCCGATTCGATCGCTCCTTCGGCCTCATGGACAATTGCCCTCAATTGATCTAAAGTTTTCTGGTCCACCTGAGTCCATAATCCCCGTTGTTGAGCTTCTAATAATCTTTCGGCCATATCTCGCAATGCCCAGGGGTTTTTCTCCTGAATAAATTGTTGTACCTTCTCGTCAAATAAATAAGCTTCGGCTACTCCCTGATAGATAAAATCCTCCACCAGATGAGTAGTGGCAGAGTAGGCAAAAATATAATCTACGGTCGCAGCCATCTCGAAAGCGCCTTTATAGCCGTGTCGCATCACTCCCGCTATCCATTTGGGATTAACCACTCGCGAACGGTAAACCAGGCGAATTTCTTCCTCTAGGGTTCTGATGCGGGGATTTTCCGGACGGGAATGATCACCAAAATAGGTGACGGGATTTTTGCCGGTTAATGCCCGGACACTGGCAGTTAAGCCGCCTTGAAATTGATAGTAGTCATCGGAGTCGAAAATATCGTGTTCTCGATTGTCCTGATTGTGCAGCACTATCTCTAATTCTTGCAGTCTATTTCTCAATACTTCCGGTAAAGAATGGGCAGTTCCTTGGCTATCATAGGCATAACAACTCCAGTTAATATAAGCATTAGCTAAGTCTTGATCATTTTGCCAGTTTTGTGACTCGATTAACCCCTGTAAACCGGCCCCATAAGCACCCGGTTTGCAGCCAAAGATTCTGGCAGTAGCTCTCAGTTTCGCCTCTTTTTCTCCTAAGCCCTGATTTAGCCAAAACTCCCTCTCTGTCTTCACTTTCGCCGCTAAAGGATTAATTTTTTCCTCTTCCTCTTGACAAGCTACCGCATTTATGCCAGAATTAAGAAGATGTAGTATGCTGGGGAAACTGTCCCTAAAAAAGCCCGATACCCGAACGGTCACATCAATACGAGGACGGCCTAAGCTAGACGGGGTAAGGATTTCAAACCCGACCACCCGACGGAAAAAACCATCCCAAAGGGGACGAATTCCCAGTAAAGCCATGGCTTCGGCCACATCTTCGCCACTATTTCTCATCGTCGAAGTTCCCCAGATAGAAATCGCCAAAGTGCGGGGATATTCGCCATTTTCTTGGGTATAACGTTCAATTAGTGCCTCTGCAGCCTTTCTTCCCACTTCCCACGCGGTTTCTGTGGGGATTGCGCGGGTATCGACGGAATAGAAATTTCTGCCGGTGGGGAGAACATCGGGACGGCCGCGGGTGGGAGCGCCGGAAGCACCACTGGGGACGTATTGGCCAGCGAGACCTTTTAAGAGATAGGTAAGTTCATCTGGGGTTTGTTTTAAAGCAGGAATTAACTGATTTTCTAGCCAAACCAATTCTTTTGCCGTATTTTCGCCTACAGGTTCAATTTTCTGGCTAATTAAATCCTGAGCGAGACTTTCCAGATAAGTAGTGGTATCGTTATATTCCGTCAGGGGGTCGCAGTCGAGATGGAGGTCAAGGGCGATCGAACGGGTTAAACCGGGGCGGTCGGGACTAGGAGAACGGGCGATCGATTGGATTAAATCAATTAACTGCTGACCCTGGGGACATTGACCGAAGATATGTAAACCGTCGCGGATTTGTGCTTCCTTGAGTTCACAGAGATAACCATCCACGAGGGTGAGAAATTGACCAAAGGAGGCGCTAATCGTGCCTAGCTCTCGATCGAGATTAGTTTTCGCCACCAGATCGTTAATCCGCTCGCGAATCAGAGCTAAACGAGAAGGATCAAGAGATTCTGCTTGATAATATTCATCGATGAGGGACTCTAACTTTTCCCAATCCCCATACAATTCCGCTCGCGTCATTGGGGGAGTGAGATGGTCGATGATAACAGCTTGGGAACGTCTTTTAGCGTTGGAACCTTCTCCGGGGTCATTGACAATAAAAGGATAAAAATTCGGCAGCGACGAGAAAGCGATTTCGGGATAACAATGGGGAGAAAGAGCGAGACTTTTCCCCGGTAGCCATTCTAAATTGCCGTGTTTACCGAGATTAATCACAGCAGTGACTTGGAATTCCTGTCGTAACCAATGGTAAAAAGCGAGATAGCTGTGGGTAGGTTCCAGGTCGGGGGAATGATAATTAAGAGTCGGGTCAAGGTCATAACCGCGAGAAGGTTGAATACCGATAAAGACATTACCTAACTGGATGCCGGGGATAGGAAAATCCTTGTCTGGATATCCCCAACGGTCAAGCAGAGCGCTTTGATTATCGGGGGGAAGGGAGGAGAAATAATCTAGATATGCTTCTAGGGAGAGAGATTGATAGATAGGTTTTAATTCCCTTGTCTCCAGGTCATTAGTGATACCGGAAATCAGCAATCGCATTAATTCATCACTATGGTCGGGGAGGTCGGTGAGGGTATAACCTTGGGTTTGTAGTGCGCGAAGAATTTCCAAACCACTAGCGGGAGTATCTAAACCAACTCCGTTAGCGATACGACCATCCTTATTGGGATAGTTGGGGAAAATGAGAGCAATTTTTTTCTGGGAGTTGGGAAGGGAGGAGAGTTGACAATAGTTTGCGGTTAAATCAGCGACAAAATCAACCCGGTGGGGGAGGGGTTGATAGATAACTATTTCCGTTTCTAGTTTGGGATGTCGGGTGAGGACAGATTTAAAGGAAATAGCGCGGGTGATAATTTTGCCATCCATTTCCGGTAAAGCGATATTCATAGCCACATCCCGGGGGGAAAGACCTTGATAACCCTGTTGATAAGCTTCTAAACTGCTGCTGCTGAGGATTACTTGGAAGATGGGTTTATTGAGGGACTGCCAGAAGTGATGATTTTGTTTGTCTTCCGGTCGCTGGATAGAGAAGCTAGTGGTGTCGAGAATTAGGTCTGGGGGATGGTGGGAAAAGAGGGTTAATAGTTCCTCTTGCACTTCGATTTCCCGGAGAGAGGAGAGAAAGATAGGGACAGTTTCAATGTTTCTTTGGGTGAAAGCACTGATTAAAGCATCGATAGCTTTGGTGTTACCCGCGAGATAATGGGAACGATAGAAAAGTATCCAAGTCCGTGCTTGGGGTTGGGATAGGGTTATCTGGGAATAGATTCCCAACCTAGGGACAACCCCAGGAGGAGAGGGAAGATAGTCGAGATGGAGACAGGTATGCGCGATAAATTTAGCAGCATTAATCCAGTTATCTATCCCTGCTTCCGTGAAATAGCACCATAACTGGTTAACAGTAGTCAGGGAAGCAGTGGAATGACTCATCAACTCTAAATCCGGTTTATCCTCTCCCGGGAGGACAAATAAAGTCGCACCGGTTTCCTCGACAATTTCCTTAACTACTTCCAACCCGTAGGACCAACTCCCCCGTCCCCCCAATAAGCGAAGAATAATCACCCTTGCTTGGGATAGTACCTTGTCCCCATAGTTATCAATACTGTATTGCTGCTGTAACTGTGATAAATTCAGGGCGCGAATTGCGGGAAAATTATCCGGTAGATGGTCGATAGCTGCCGCTAGAGTTTGAATATCGGTATCAGCCATGGTGAGGAGAACAATCGGGGCCGGATTTTGGTCAATAATAATCACCCCTTCGGTATCTGCTGTCCAACCACCCGCTTGGGGAGCAATTCGGTGCATAAGTTTTGAGAGTCAGGTTAAATAATGATTAGGTTTTGAGAATCAGGGTCTCGATCGAGGGATCATTCTTAGGTAGATAGAGATGATTATATCTGTCTGCGGCAATTTAAAGAACAGGGAATAGGGAATAGGGAATAGGGATTAAGAAAAATCTTCACTAAAACCCAAACCCCAGTCCCCTTACTGATAACTGGGGTTTGGGAAGTGGGAAGTGGGGAAGTGGGGGAATTTCAACTAAAACCCTAAAACCCTAACACCCCAAAAACCGAACACCCCAACACCCCACCACCCTATCTCCTGCCTCCTGCCTCCTGCCTCCTGCCTCCTGCCTCCTGCCTTCTGATAACTGATAACTGATAACTGATAACTGATAACTGGTAACTGATAACTGATAACTGATAACTGATAACTGATAACTGGTAACTGATAACTGATAACTGATAACTGGTAACTGATAACTGATAACTGATAAATGAACGCTTCTCCCGCTTATGTTTGCTGTCAAGTGTTGTCATCTACTCACCTCGAACAAATTCGTTCTTGGTGGGGACAGTTGGCAATACAGGTAACAGGGCCCAGGATTAGTCTCAGTGAAAGAGATATTCCCCCACAGACGGGGGAAATCTATCAACTCTTGCTTTCCACTGACCTACAAGCTTTATTGTTAGCCAGTCCCCAAGCACATAACTTTGAGTACGAAGTCCGCATTAGTTTTGAAGCGAACACGATTAAAAATTTTCTGCAAGGACTGGCCGTCAAGTCTCTCCACCACCCAAAAATTCAGCAGGGTTATCAAATTTTAAATCTGCCTCTGTCCATTAATGTCAGCAGTTTTCAAAATAAAATTTTAGTCAAAATTCTCTCGATAATTTCTTCTCCGGCTGCTCAGGGGGGTTGTCCCCGCGTCTTCTCTGTTTGTCAACCGGTAGAAGCGGCCCTATCCCAACAAATCGAACAGGAAAGATTATTAAACCAAGTCATCACCCAAATGCGTCAGAGTTTGGAGTTACCGGTGATTCTGGAAACCGTGGTCAGGGAAGCGCGGGAATTTCTGCAAGTGGACCGATTGTTAATTTATCAATTTTTCCCCGGTATCGGTGAGGGAAAGGGAAAAATAACTTCCGAGTCGCGCGTTTCTGACCAGATAAATTCCGTGTTAAATTTAACCCCCGAAGACGATTGTTTTTCCTATATTCCCCAATACAAGGAAAAGTATCGTCAAGGATTAATTCTGGCCGTGGATGATGTGGATGTTAACTATTCTTCTTCCTTCTGTTTGTCCGAATTTTTGCGACAAAACCAAGTGCGATCAAAATTAATCGCTCCCATTGTGGTACAAGAAGAATTGTGGGGTTTATTAATTGCCCATCAATGTGGAGAAAAACGCCAATGGTTGCCGCAGGAAAAGAAATTTTTAGGTCAGATTGGTGAACATCTCGCCATCGCTATCTATCAAGCGCAATTATATTCCCAAGTACAGGAACAAAAAGATATTTTTGAGCGCCGGGTAATCGAAAGAACCCAAGAATTACAAGATACTTTAATGGCTGCGGAAGCCGCTAACCTCTGCAAAAGTGAATTTTTAAATAATATGAGTCATGAGTTATTAACTCCCCTAACTTGTATTATCGGTTTGTCCAGTACCCTGCAAAAATGCTCGGCAACCAGTAATTTTTTACCTCCCGATAAACAAAAACACTATCTAAAAGTTATTCAGGATAACGGCAATAAATTATTAGAATTAATCAATGACTTGCTTAATTTCTCGCAAATTTCGGCAGGCAAAGCCGTTTTAGATATTAAACAATTTTCGCTAAAATATCTCTGTAATCATGTTTTAGAAATTATCAAAACAGAGGCAGAAATTAAAGAAATTAATCTGATTTTAGAGATGAAAATCACCGAAAAAGAGCATTATTTTTATGCCGATTATGATCGAGTTCAGCAGATACTTTTGTACTTGTTAAAAAATGCCCTGAAATTTACCCCCGAACAGGGTGCTGTCACGCTGAGACTGTGGAAAGAAGGCAGTCAGGTCATTTTTCAGGTAGAGGACACGGGCATCGGCATTCCTGCTCAAAAAATACCGCTTCTGTTTGAAAAATTTACCCAGTTGGATGGCTCTCGTAAACGTCGTTATGGTGGTATGGGATTAGGACTGGCTTTAACTAAACAATTAGTGGAACTCCATCGCGGCACGATCGAGGTAGAATCTTGCTTAGATAAAGGTTCCATCTTTACCGTCCGTTTACCTCAACAAAAGCCACCCAAATCTCAACCCCAACCCTCGGATCATAATCCCCATTTTAATCAGCACCATCCCACTATAGTTTTAATTGAAAGTGACGAAGAAATTGCCAATCTTATTTGTGAGTTATTGATGGTGGCACATTATCAAGTTATTTGGTTAATCGATAGTGTCTCCGCTATCAAAAAAATTGAGATCGTGCAGCCAAGTATTATAATTGTCGATCGAAAAATGCCCGATATATATCATCTCTGTCATCTCTTAAAAAAATCCAGGCAAACTCAAGCCAGTAAAGTGCTAATCTTGAATGATACCCCTGAAATCAGCGTTAATTTCCTCGGTCGTCATGGCATTGATGACTATCTCCTCAAACCGATTCAACCCTCCCTATTGTTGGAAAAAATCCGCTATCTAACCGCTTTATAAGTGGGGTTTGCGGCAAAAAGTTTTTCGGTGGGGGTGGGGGTGTGGGGTGTGGGGTGTGGGGTGTGGGGTGTGGGGAGAAACAATTCATAACTTGAGAGTTAATCACACTATTAAAAAGGGATTTGGTATCATTTTTGTCAATCTACTAATTTGGGATTTTTCAGGGGAAACTTTCTCCTAAAATTGGGTGTGTTACTTTCAGTTTTATCACTCAATCCAAGCTTTTGGGGGGTTCTACCCCCCAACCCCCCCGCGCATTAGGTTAACTGTGAGATGCTTACACGCGATTGTTCATATTTTTTTACCAATTTCAGAGTCACTGATAATTGCTGATTGTC
Source organism: Microcystis viridis FACHB-1342 (assembly GCF_014698335.1). GTDB lineage: Bacteria > Cyanobacteriota > Cyanobacteriia > Cyanobacteriales > Microcystaceae > Microcystis > Microcystis ichthyoblabe_A. The sequence goes on from NZ_JACJSV010000008.1 coordinate 28,341, forward strand.
GGTATTTCTGCAAATGTGGGATGCAGCCGGGGGCAGGGTGTGGGGTCTGGGGTTTTACCCATTTTCATCTGGTCAATTTTTTCTTTTTTCTTCAGAAAATAGGACTTGGAAACTAACTATAAAATAGCTAATTTTCAAGTCCTTAATTGTAGGAATCCTAGGCTAAATTAGGATTCACTTTCGATATAGATAAATAACAACCCCATAACCACGGCTGGCATTAACCAACAGACGATTGGGATTAAAATCCAAGGCAGATAAGAAGCTGCGTAGGCACCAGTCATGTCAAATGCTCCTAGTAAAAAAATAAGGAAATGATAATCAGGTAGAACAAGGGTTAATTATTGATTAAAAACCCCGCGCATGATGCCATCAACGACACCAAGATTTTCTAGGAGGAAATAGGCCACAAAAGCGCCACCCATACCACCAATAAAGAAACCGGCGGCGAATTGACTCCAACCCTCGGAGGATTGCAGAGGATCACCACTAGCGGCCTTACCTTGGAAGGAGACAAGACCATAACTAGCTAAACAACCCGTAGCCAAGAGAACCATGGCCAAAGCGGGGATTAAGCCGCCGAGATTAGCATATTCCGAGTCTCTCAAGGGACCCAGGACAACCCAGGGACCACCGAGGAAATAACCGTGGGCCATACCCACTTCTAGACCGCGCAGAATCGGAGCTAGACCGGGACGATAGGCAGGTAAGTTACCAATAAAAGCTTTGGTAAAACCAGAAGCGGAAATGGGGGTAGCTAGATGACCAATGAACGGATCATCATTGTAGGGTGTCACCACCTGTTTGTATCCAGTTTCAGCCATTGTGTTTGAGTTCTCCTTTTTCCGATCAACAGGAAAATTGATCATAAAACTTTAAGATTACACTTTAGGCCTAAGAATTACTTCAAGCAACCCCATCGATCGAGTTTTCAAGGGTTGACGGCTGAAACTCTCACAATTCGTTACATTTCTCTCAGAAGACGGGGGAGTGGGGAGTGAGGGAGAAGGGAGTGGGGGAGCTTTTTTTCAGTGATCAGTAAACAGTAAACAGTAATCAGTGAACTGAAAACTCACATCTGATAACTGCTCACTGATAACTGATCACTGATTAAGGGATAATCAACACTGGACAGGGGGCAAGGTTAATAACTTTGGTGGTGACGCTTTCGGACACACCTTCGCTAGTTAATCCTAAACCGCGACAACCCATAACAATCAGGTGAGCATTAATTTCATCGGCCACATCACAGATGACAAAAGAAGGCATTCCCTCCCTTTCAATCATTTCCGCCTTGATGCCAGCTTGGGCGAAAACGGCCTGTGCCGATTGTAACAATCTATCCACCGCTTCGATCGAACTCATCTTATCGTCGGCGGCAATTTCTCCGGTGGGTGTCGTTTCCACCACCGACAACAGCACCAAACGACTGTCAAAGATTTTGACTAATTCGATCACACTACTGGTAGCGTCACGACTTTCGCGGCTGTGGTCGATGGGAAATAAAATCGTCTCAAACATAATTAGCAAGTCTCTCCAATCAAATTTTTCTGGGCAAATCAGTCTTGGAACTGCAACACTGATCCCCAAATCTGAAATAATCTTTGTCAAAGTAATTGCCGCAAGTAGCGATACCCTGATTTAATCTTTATTGTACGGTAAGCAATCTAGGAGGTTATGGGCTGTGCCAAAAAAAACAGTAGCGAATTTAACAGAGGCTGATTTAGCGGGCAAACGGGTTTTAGTCCGGGTCGATTTTAACGTTCCCATGGACAAAGCCACCGGGAAAATCAGCGATGATACCCGTATTCGGGCAGCACTGCCAACTATTGAGGATTTAATCAAAAAAGGGGCTAAGGTTATTTTATGCAGCCACATGGGTCGCCCCGACGGTCAAGTTAAAGAAAATTTGCGTCTGACTCCTGTAGCTAAACGTCTCTCGGAATTATTGGGCCAAGAAGTAATCATGTGTCCCGATTCTATTGGTGAGGGAGTGACGGCAGCGATTAGTCAAATGTCTAACGGTCAAGTGGCCCTGTTAGAAAATCTGCGTTTCCACGGTGAAGAGGAGGCAAATGACCCCGATTTTGCCAAAAAATTAGCCGCTAATGCCGATTTATACGTTAATGATGCTTTTGGTACCGCCCACCGCGCTCACGCTTCTACGGAAGGCGTTACCCACTATCTCAGCCCCTCGGTGGCGGGTTATTTGATTGAAAAAGAGTTAAACTACCTACAAGCAGCTATTGAAACTCCCCAACGTCCCCTAGCGGCGATTATCGGCGGTTCTAAGGTTTCTAGTAAAATTGGCGTGATCGAAACTCTATTAGAAAAGTGCGATAAACTGCTCATCGGTGGCGGTATGATCTTTACTTTCTACAAGGCCCGCGGTTTAAGTGTTGGTAAGTCTTTGGTGGAAGAGGACAAACTGGAATTAGCCAAATCCCTGGAAGCGAAAGCTAAAGAAAAAGGGGTGGAATTTCTCCTTCCTACTGATGTGGTGTTAGCGGATAAATTCGATAAAGATGCCGAGTCCCAAATCGTCAAGGTCGAAAATATTCCCGATGGTTGGATGGGATTGGATATCGGACCTGAATCAGTTAAAGTTTTCCAAGAAGCTTTATCTAACTGTAAATCTGTCCTCTGGAATGGCCCCATGGGGGTGTTCGAGTTCGATAAATTTGCGGCGGGTACAGATGCGATCGCTCACACTTTAGCCGATTTAACCGCTACGGGTACAACTACTATTATCGGTGGTGGTGACTCGGTAGCGGCGGTGGAAAAAGTGGGAGTGGCGGAAAAAATGAGCCATATTTCCACCGGTGGCGGTGCTAGTTTGGAATTACTCGAAGGGAAGGTTTTACCCGGTATTGCCGCTCTCGATGAAGCCTAATTATCGCTAATATCTCAGGTTTAAACAAGGTGGGTGTTGCCCCACCTTTTTTTATGAATTAGGGAGTGGGTTTTTAAAGTTGGATTGGGAGTTAATCATACCATGACTTTTGCGGCAAAAATAGTTGAGCCACTAGGATACTTCAATCGCGGTAAAATCGACACGCTGATATAAATCTGTCAGGGATATTTGAAAATCTAGAGAAAACAAAGTTAAAATCGCTTCTTGATCGTGATAATCCCGGAATGCCCAATGATCGCCCCTTTTATGAAATTGTTCTATATAATAACCATATTGATCGATTAAAATATATTCTTCAAAACTATCAAGAGAGCGGTAAAATTTAAACTTATCACCCCGATTATAGTCTTGAGTAGATTTTGATAAAACCTCGATAATCACCTGTGGATTGGTAATCGTATCGGTGCGTCCTCTTTCAAGAATTGGTTCTCCCTTAACGATCATAATATCGGGATAGGTGTACATATTATAGGCGGGTATGGCCAAGCGTAGATCGTTGATAAATATATCATAGGCTTGATTCTGGATAGTTAAGGGAAATTTTCTACAGAAATTCAAGGCAATGCGATTATGGTTAGGAGTTCCCCCAGTCATAATAATAATTTCTCCATCTCGATACTCGTGTCTGTCGGTGGCAGTTTCCTCTAGTTGAAAGTATTCTGCGACTGTGTAGCGTTTCTCAGTGGTTGCGACCATATTGCCCCCTTGAAAGCAAAGCTCTGTTTTTATGATAACCTGTTTTCTGAAAAGCTACAATTATCGGTTTTAATCAGGTGCTGACTGCTGTATAAATATCGAGAGACCTTGTTAACAAGGTCTCTCCAAAGTGGGTGGGATTATTGTTGCTAATTTGTTAATCCGGTTGGGATAATTTGAGGATAGCGCTAGTGACTTTCATGCTTTCTTGATAAAGCACGTCCTGGCCCCAACGCTGTAACTGTTTACCTAGGAGAGTTTCTGTTTTTTGGTCTTCCAGATGGGACACTTGTTCAACCCGGCAAGATTGGGCCCCTCCCGAAGCTTCCATCCGCATACAGCCAGTAGTTCCCGAACAAATTACCGTACAACAATCAGCCTGAAGATTAGTAGAAGTGAGTTTAATACTAATCAGATCCCCTTGTACCTCACCCCAATCGGCCACGGGAACACCGGCTAATTCCGCCTCAATTAAACGCTGGTCCTGACCGAGGAAGCTAATCCGATGAATAGCGTAATCTCCCGACCGGTGACTATATCCCACCGGTCGCCATTGTAACCGGCTGGCCATCCAACCGAGGAACATAAAAGCTTGACAAGGATTGCCCTTTTCGTAATCAATAGTGATGCGATCGACTTCCAGAATAGCATCCCGGCGCTCCGGTGGATCAAAAGCCTCGGCGGTTAGTTCTTGCCAGGGAGCGAGACGACTCCAGTTTAGGTCAGCTAATGGCACATCTGTTGCTAATAAATCCCCCACTTGCAGCAGTTCCGTTTCCGGTTCCCGAAAAGTGCTGGAATCGACGATAATCGTATCACATTGACTGGCCAGACGCTTAAATAGTCCATATTCCCCATCGGGACTGGCTTTCCACCAGAGAAATTTGGGCAAACTGGGAATAGTTAACTCGGAAATAATGCCACCAATTCGTTCCAAGGCTTCCGCTGTGCCGCTTAAAGTGACGTATTCACAGCAAACTAAAGTGTTCTGACTACGTTTGTTAACGGGACAATAGGCAGAAACGGAGGCTTTTACCCCTTCATCGGCCTCGGCAGTGGGACAGAGGGTAATAATGCGACAGGGATTGGAAGCAGCGATCGCATCTGCCACCCCAATCGCATCCAAATCGGCGGCGTATTGACGATGATTAGCCCCATCCTCGGCGTTTTTTTCCGCTTCCCAGGCCGCCCTTAACCGAGCGACAAATTCATCGCTAGAAAGCCCAGTTACTTCTAGTTCTAGGTCCTTCTGGGCCACTTTGATGGCGGCGTGGGTCCGCGGACCGGCAATACCATCAATCGGGCCAGTGTAATAGCCGAGAAGGGTTAACAATTCCTGTACCGCATCGGGTTCATAGACAATAAAGCTAAAGGTGGTGGCCCGGGTGGCGGCCATCCCATCCTCATTATTATTATAGGATTGCCAGATATCGCGCAGTTCCTGCTCGATCACATCGATGGAAACATCTTTTGGTGCTTGCAGGGAGACAATGGGGGGGCTTTGGGTAGTCATGTCAGTTATCAGTTATCAGTTATCAGTTATCAGTTATCAGTTATCAGTTATCAGTTATCAGATGTGAGTTTTTAGTTTACTGTTTACTGATTACTGTTCACTGTTTTAGAGTCGTCGCCAACGACGGCCATCGCGGTTAAGGAGAAATTCCGCCTCTGTGGGTTCCCAGGTACCCGCTTCGTATTGGGGTACGGAGGCGGGATCGGCGGGGGCATCCCAAGCGGCGAGAGCGGGAGTAACGATGCGCCATGCTTCTTCTACCTCATCAGAACGGGTAAATAGGGTTTGATCTCCCAGCATAGCGTCTAAAAGTAGGCGATTATAGGCATCGGCGCTGGTGACACCGAAGGAGGAACCATAACTAAAGTCCATTTCTACCGTGCGTGTGCGTAATTCTGACCCCGGCATTTTTGCCTCAAAACGGAGGGCAATACCTTCGTTAGGCTGAATCCGCATACTCAGTACATTTGCATTAGTTTGTTGAGCCGCCGATTGGAAGATTAATAACGGCACATGGCGGAATTGGATGGCAATCTCGGAAACTTTTTTCGGCAGACGTTTACCGGTACGCAGATAGAAAGGGACACCCTGCCAACGCCAGTTATCTACCATTAATTTCATGGCCACGTAGGTGGGAGTGGTCGATTCGGGATTAACCCCCGGTTCTTGCCGATAGCCCAGAATGGGTTTTCCTTTCATCCAACCGGCTTTATACTGGCCGCGGATGGCGGATTTTTCTAGGTTATTAATATCGGCCAGGTGAGTCGCTTGCAGGACTTTGACTTTTTCGCCACGGACACTATCAGCGTTAATAGCGTTGGGTGCTTCCATCGCCGTCAAGCAGAATAACTGCATCAGGTGATTTTGCACCATATCGCGCAAAGCTCCCGATTTTTCGTAATATCCGGCCCGCTCCTCCACTCCCACGGTTTCGGCCACGGTAATCTGGACGTGATCGATAAATTGACGATTCCAGAGGGGTTCAAAGATGGCGTTAGCAAATCGGAACACCAGTAAGTTTTGGACGGTTTCCTTGCCTAAATAGTGGTCAATGCGATAAACTTGGTTCTCCTGACAAACCTCTTGTACGACTCGATTGAGAACTTGGGCAGAACTGAGATCTTTGCCAAAGGGTTTTTCGATCACTAACCGGTGTTTAATTGGGTCTTTCAGCATTCCAGCCGCGCCAAGGTTTTTAAGACCGGGAGGGAAGAAATTAGGAGAAACCGCTAGATAAAAGACTCGATTGCCACGGGTTCCCCGGATTCCGTCTAATTCTTCCAGAAAAACTTTCATTTTGGCGTAACTTTCCGGATCGTCCATGTTGCCGGGGAAATAGTACAACCCTTGGGCGAAGTCTTGCCAATATTCCTCACTACCAATCCCGTCGGAAAATTCTTCGATGCCTTGGCGCATCTGTTGGCGAAAATAATCATGACTCCACTCTCGGCGCGCTGTACCGACGATGGTTAATTCGGCCGGTAGTCGTCTTTCCCGTTTCAGTTGATAGAGAGCAGGAACCAGTTTTCTTTGGGTTAAGTCTCCCGATGCCCCAAAAATGACTAAGATTAAGGGTTCTGGGGTTCTTTCTTGTCGCAATCCCACTCGGAGAGGATTTTCGAGCAGCTTTACCATAGGATTTTGTCTAGCCGAGGTGCATTATTTTCCAGTCTAGCGGGAATACTCGACGGCATACCTAAAGTAAAAATTAATAACCACAATCAGTAATCAGTAATCAGTGACCAGTAATCAGTAATCAGTCATCGGTCATCGGTCATCAGTCATCAGTAATTGGATAATATCTTTAGGCCTTTTTGAGATCAAAAAGTTCTGGGCATGGGAGTGAGCGGGGGGAAAATTGGGGGACTTTTTCCCTGAAAATTAGGTAATTGACCACCCAAAAATGGGTGAAACCCCACAACCTACCCCTAGGAAAAACTTTTTGCCGCAAACCCTACTTATTTTTTGGCGGTTTTAACACAATCGAGGGTACGGACGATGGCGGCCGCTGCGTAGTTACGACGGGTGGGATCATTTGGTACAAAAGCACTACCCTGTTCGTTCAAGGGAGAGGCCACAGCGCAAAATCCCGACATCTGGGTAATTAAACCAGCGGCCCAATGACCAGAAGTATCGGAAAAATTGGCGGGGGTTTTAGTTTGGGCCAAATCGGGGGCTTGTTTTTGCTGAGTTTTCAGGTAGGTGGCGGCCTGTTTGAGGATCGCCATCAATTCGGCCCGGGTGATGGGGTCGCCCGGACGGAATTCGCCGTTAGCTTTGCCGGCAACAATACCATTAGCCCGGGCCCATTGGATTTTTTTGGCACTCCAACGCGTCGCGTCCACATCGTTAAAACTGCCGCTGCCGGGGGGAATCTCTTCTAGGTTAATTTTGGTGACAGTTCCCATCCCTTCAATAATCATCGAGACGAATTGTTCCCTAGTGACGGGATTTTCGGGGCGGAAGGTGTTATCTTCTTTAAAACCGGCCACTATCCCAAGGGCGATCGCTTTTTCGATCTCAGTTTTATAGATATCGCCGCTAATATCCCGGAAACTGGCCTCAGCAGTAGGGGGAGGAGAGGTTTCGTTGATAGGAGGTCTGCCGGCGGCTGCGAGAACTTCTGTTTCTTTGCCGCTAAAGTAGAAGTGGCCTAAACTTTTGCCTTGGAAAGTACGACGGCTAAATCTCCAACCCGGTTCGAGGATAATTTTCATAAATCCCGTTTGCATTCCTCGGGTTCTTCCCACCACTAATTCCGGTCTGCGAGCATCCCGGGGAGTTCCCACTAAGTATAATTCGCCATTGCGTTCCACAATACGCAGGATGTAATCTAGCCCAAAATCCCGGCCATCGAGACGGATAGAATAACCATTACTATCGGTGGCGCGGCGACAAATGCCGGTAAAGTCAAAGTTGAGAAGCAGCGGGTCGATCATGACGGGATTTGAGCCGCTTTCGCTCCAACACTTCTGTTTTCCCTGGATTTGTTCCAAGACTAGCAGGTCAAATTTATTACCTCCGTAGGGACGAGCGATCGCTACTACCTGGGTCTGCTCGATGTCCTGTTCGTCAAAGTTGGCCGCTGGTGTGGCAGTTATGCCCAAGGTCATTAGGGCGGTTAGGGCGATCGATAATCTAGCTTTCATGATCTTTATCTATAAGACGATTTTTGCAGTAAAAATAATAGACGTGCTAATCCCACTATTCTAAGACTGAATACTTCCGGTTGTTGTTCCAGACTGCGCCGGATTGTTGTCTGTCTGCACAACTTTTCTCTCAATCTTCAATTTCCAAACCTATTGATCCTAGCAATATTCTGCTTGAACTGGTGGGTTGATCAATATTAATTCGGTTAGCTGTTGAAACTGGCGAGATGTTGGCGAATTGTTGAAAATTTTAGCCAGCCATTCGAGTCTTAGGCTAAGATGGGGAGAGAGGCTTTTAATTGGCCGCAGCCCTTGACTTCCCCACAGGATTTAAGCCCAATAATTGCCTAAAAAATGGCAATTAATCGATTGAGGGCTATCAGTGCCGCGGTGAATTATCATAGTTCATTAGCTCTGGTGAGCCATTGCCCTTTCTTTGGTGTGTGTGAGGTAGACAATTATGAGTAACTCCCCCGGTGATCCTTCTCCTCGTCCTAATCTTTTTCTGAGTATCGGTCGATTTGTCCGCCGGCCTTCTACTTTAATTGTCGGGGGAATTACTCTCCTAGGAATTACCTCCCTTGGCTATTTTACGACTCGTTATTTAGTTTATGAACGTCTAACCCCAATTTTAGACAATATCTTCAGTGAAATGCTGCACAGACCTGTCAGGGTAGGTAAGATAGAGGGCTTTTATTTTAATCGCATTCGTATCGGTAAATCGGAAATTCCAGCTACGGCCAATTCTGCTGATAGTGTATCTGTTGATGCGATCGAATTGGGATTAAATCCGCTGCCCTTACTTTTAGGTCTGCCGCTGCCAGTTGATGTCAAGTTAATTAATCCCAGTATTTATCTCGATCAGGATAAAAATGGTCAATGGCTCGATAATTTAGAAAAAATAGCTAGTAACTTAGATCGGGAGGCACTCATCAGGTTAAACCTGGGTTTTCAGGTGGAGAAGGGAGACATTACTATCCAACCCTATGCCCTGAAAAAACCGATAGAAATTAAGGCCAATGGTCAGGGAAGATTCATCGATAATCAAAGGCAACCTCTCACCTACGATTTTAGCGCAGAAATTCTCAAAAGTCAAGTAAAAATTCAAGGAGAAACGGCGTTAAAAACGGGCGAAAGTCAAACTAATCTTCAGATTGATAGTTTGAACTTAAATGAACTATTAACTTTAATTCCTCGGAGCAATTTCCAATTAAATCAAGGACAAGTAAATGCTAATATTGCTCTCAATATTCCCAGTTGGGCAAAGCTAAATCAAACCGAAGGAAATGGCAATTTTCAGGTGACAGATTTGGCGGGAAAATTCCAACCGTTCCAGTATCCAATTAAGCTAACAACTAAGTTAAATTTACAGGGAGATAAAGTATTAGTCGAACAGGCGACCGCAAGTATTGGCAAGATTAAAACTGAGGTGAAGGGAGAAGTAAATTGGCAAACTGGTTATCATCTCAAGGTCGCGCTAGAATCGGTGGATTTACAACAGCTTTTAAGAATTATTTATCTGCAATCACCTCTAGATTTACGGGGAGAGGCACGCTCTACTTTTCAAGTGACGGGAAAATTAGATCAACCTCTAATTAAAGGAACCGTTAGCAGCAGCAAACCGATTATTTTTGAGCAAATTCCCATTCAATCAATAACCAGTAATTTTCAAACAAATCTCAATCGTCTTAGTTTAGATAAAATTCAAATTAAACCCGTCGCAGGTGGAGAAATTAAAGGAGAAGGAAAATTGCAATTAAATATTCTGCAATCCCTGCAAAAAAATCAACCTCTTGACGGGACAAAAATGCCGATTGATTTGAATTTACAAGCAAATTTTCCCACAAGAAAAATTTTATCTAAATTGGCCACAATTCCTGATCAAATTAATATAAGCGATCTGCAAGCTAACATCAAAGCTAGAGGTAGTTTAGGACTGCCCCAATTATTAATTAATTGGCAAATACCCGCGGTTAATCAGTCAGGATTAATCAATGTTGCTGGGGAGGGCAAAGTATTTTTAGGAGGCAACAAAATCAATTTAACCGATACGGTCATTAAAACAAATACTGGCAAACTACAGGTTAATGCTAATAGTGATTTTACTAGCAAATTAGTCCAAGCAAAAATCACGGGTAATAACTTTTTATTGACTCCTTTTGTGCCTATCTTTTGTCAATATGTAGATATTATTTGCCCCTACTTAGAAACCTTAGAACCCTTAAGTTTAGAGACAGCTAATATTCAAGTCAGTGGCAAAATTGATCAACTCAATGTTAATACTTTAAACGGAATTGCTAACTTAAAAATTAGCAGTAAACAAGGCATAATTTTAGTCAATAGTCAAGTATCGCAAGGAAATCTTCAGGCTAAAGCTGTCTTAGCGGGATTGCCGATTAATTCCCTATTGCCTAACTTACCAACTCAGGTTAAATTAACGCAATCGCAAATTAATTTACAGGGTTATTTAGGGGAATTGCTGGATAATAAAAATAATATTTTCAGCAGTTGGCAAGGTCAAGGGAATATGGAGTTATTAGTAGATAATAATCCTTTAATTGCCACAGCCAAACTGAATCGAGGTTTCCTGACAGGAACAGTTAACACCGGGGGAATTAGTCTCAATCCTCTAGTGGAAAATTTAACAGTTCCCGTTAGTTTAGGCAGGACAAAAATCAGCTTTGCTGGTGGAATAAATTCTCTGATTAGTGGTACTTTAACGGATTTAAAAACTTGGCGCGGAGAAGGAGATATACAGTTATTTGTCAATAATCGATTTTTAAGAACGACAGCCCAACTGGAACAAGGTATTTTAAGCGGTATAATTAATACGACTGGGATTAACTTAAATCCGTTTTTACCCAAGATAAATATTCCTGTTAGTCTAGGAAAAACCCAAGTCAATTTCACTGGTGCAATCAATAATTTACTAGCGGGGAAAATACCAAATCTGTCCACCATCAATGCTAGAGTAAATACTCGCTTGTTAGTGGATAATAATCCGATTAATACTGATATTCAGTTAAACAAAGGTATTTTTAATATTCTTGGTAGTTTAGAGCGTTTTCAGACTAATATTCCCCTAGCGTTGAATATTTACCAAACGAAGTTTCAAGCAACAGGAAATGCCCAAACTATTTTCGACTCTCTGCTAGAAAAACGACTGAACTTAAGCAGTATTAAAGCAGTTTTTAACTCTCGTATTAATGTAGCTAAAGGAGAGATTAAAGCTAAGGCACAACTGAATAATAATTTCTGGCAAAGTGATATTATTGCCGCTAATCTTGATCCCGCTGTCCTACTAAGGCAATTGGGGGGAGTAAAATCAATCTCGATTCCTAACCTAGATTTTAGTGCCAATTTAGCGGGAAATATTAAAGAAATTTGGCAGGGAGTAACACCAATTCAGATTAATAATCTTTCGGCACAGTGGGGAGAAAATAGCTTTAATGTGCGAGGAAATATTCTTTTAGCTAATCTTACCAGTCAACCCGATATCGCTGAGGTTAACTTAAATCTACAGGCAAAAACCGACCTTGCTGCTGTACGGCTAACTCAGATTATATCGCTTTTACCGATTGATTCTAACCTAAAACCCAAAGAATCGACACTAACAGGGATCGGAGAATTTCAAGGACAAATCACGGGAAAAAATCTCTTAAGTGCTTGGCAAAAAGTGGGAAATATACGAATCAAAGGAGATATAAATTTAGCTAACTTTAGCATTAATGAGCGACTCTTTGAACCCCTACTAAAAGGAACAATTCAAGCAGGAATCGGTCAAAATATTAGTTTAAATCTGCGGGGAAATCAGGACATTATTAACCTAACTTTCGATCCTTGTCAACAAAATAATTGTCTGCTGCCCTATCTTCCCTTAGGGATAAATATTCGCCAAGCTTTTGGAAATAAAACTCCTTTTTTAGCAACAGCTAAACGAAGCGGAGAAAATTTAAATGTTCAGATTGCCGATTTTCCCCTAGAAATCCTGAAAATATCTCCGACGGCAGCCTACAATATTCTGGGGATTATTACTGGCCAATTGAGTGCTAATTTAGACATCAATTTATTTAACCTACAGGGTGAGGGACAACTAGAGATTAATCGACCTAGTTTAGGTAACTTAATCGGGGAAAAATTAACGGCAAATTTGGTTTATCGGGATTCTATAGTTCAACTGCAAGAAGGTAGTTTACAAGCGGGTGCAAGTCAATATAATCTGCAAGGTTTATTTAATTGGCGAACCCAGGAAATAGAAGCTAAACTCAGGGTAGATCAAGGTTATATTCAAGATTTATTATCAGTTGCTAGTATCTATGATTTAACCAGTTTAATCAACTTTTTCTCCTCTGAGAATAACCCAGCTATTCAACTTAGTCCCCTAGTAGTAGGTAATCCCGAAGCTTCCCTAGCAGAACAGGTAAATTTGCGGGCAAAAATTGAAGAAATAATCCAGCAATTAGCAGGGGAAAGGGGGGTAGTTGGGATACCGTCTGAACTAGATTTTCGTGGTCGCTATCAAGCAAATATAGCCTTAACTGGGACTTTAAAAAATCCCGATCTTAGCGTACAATTTCAGGGCAATCGATGGGAATGGCGACCCCAAAGACCGACAGTAAATATTGTTAAACCTCTCGGAATTGTCACCACCGATACCCAATTAATTCCCATTGATGAAGTAACAATTAATCTTAACTTAAATCGTCAGTTGCTCAGGATAGAACCGATTAGATTAAAATCACGAGATTCTTCCGTATTTTTAGCGGGTGATTTTTCCTTAAAAAAAGTAGAGGGGACTTTTGCCGTGGAAAATCTTTCTCTCGATCTCTTGAGAAATTTTGTGCAGTTTCCCTTGGATGTATCTGGTAGTCTAAAAACTCAAGGTCAAATTACAGGAACTTTATTAAATCCTCGTATTCAGGGTAACTTTGGCTTTATTGATGGTGCAATTAATGCCCAAAATATTAATCAAGATATAATTGGTTTATTTACCTATAATCAGTATCGTTTTGATTTGCGGACAACCTCCTCCGAATCAATCCAACTCTATGCCAGCATTCCCTATCCTCCCTTACCGAGTAATGATCAATTAAAAATCCAAGCAAAATTAGGAACCGATGCACTCAAATTAATTGAAGCTATCAGTCAAAACGCCATCGAATGGGTTAAAGGTGAGGGAGAGGTAGTTCTTTCAGCGACGGGAAGATTAGATATAAAAGAAGGCTTAAAAATCAAAGATTTAGAAGCAAATGGTATAGTTACTCTCAATAATGCCGCTATCCGCAGTGTTGCTTTTCCAGAGATTTTAACCGTAAATGGCCGCATTGGGTTAACCCCTGAAAGCTTAACAGTAGAGGAATTACAAGGCTCGATCGCTGACAGACAAATTTCTGTGGTGGGAGTTTTACCTTTCTTTCAAGCCATCAAAAATAATCCTAATCCCTTAACAGTTAATATTCAAGAGGGAGATATAGCAATTAATGGTCTTTATCGGGGATTAATTGCTGGGAATGCCATGGTAACGGGAACAATTCAACAACCAATTATCGGGGGTAATGTACGTCTTTCTCGGGGTAAAGTTTTTCTTCCTCGCACCCCAGAAATTAATCAAGAAACGGATAAACCAGTGAGTCGCTGGCTGCAGCCTCTCAACATTCCTCAGACGACCAATATTACTCCAGTTTTAAATAATTTCCAAGTGTCTTTAGCGGGATTATCCATCGAACAAGAACCTTTGTATCAATTTGATTTTAGTGGTGCTTTAACCTTGAACGGTTCGCTCACTTCACTGGAGAAATTACAAACCAATGGAGTGATTAATCTCGATCGGGGACGGGTTAGCTACATCGATACTCGTTTTCTTCTTAACCGACGCAATCAAAATGTTATTGTTTTTGATTCTAGTCGCGGGTTGGGACTTTTTAATCCCTTTGTTGATATTCAACTGCGAACAATTCTCAGCGAATTTTCTCAATCTCGCGATTTTGCTATCTCCCGTCCGGGGGGGGATTTTCCTAGTAATGAAATTCCCGATGATAGTCTGAATCGCATTCAAAGGATCGATGTCACCCTCAGCGTTGAAGGGGAATTAAACCGCTTGCTACCAAATTTAGGCCGTAATATTAATGAAGTGTGCCAAATTCGTCCCAATAGTCCCCCTTTTCCCCTAGAGGAAAACTATACAAATGCAGAATTACAAAAAGCTGCTAATTGTTTACAAGGAGTGGCTTTTGCTAGAGGTGAAGATGAGGGATTGCTTAATACTCCCCTAGTTAAATTAACTAGCACTCCCCCCCGCAGCCAAGGGGAAATCGTTCGACTGTTGGGGGAACAATTGCTGTCGGTTTTTAATGGTTTACAGGGGAAAAACACAGAACAATTAATTCAGTTTGGAGTGGTTCAGTTGGCGATTCCCCTCTTAGCTCAAGGAGTCGTGTATGATGTGGAGAATGCGGTTAGTAATGCGATTGGAGCAACGGATTTTAATATTCTTCCCAATTTGGAAACCGTCTATCGAGTTAATTCCCAGTCTTTTATCCGCTTCTCCTACGATTACAATTTGAATGAGTTTACCGTCCGCTATCAAACTCAATTTTAAGGTAAGATTGAGAGATATAGGAGAGTTCAGAAGTTAGGAGACAAGGCAAAATTAGGTTATACTTCATCTTACTTGATATTCTATGATTATTCGCGAGGCTAAAGAAACAGATTTACCAACAATTATCGAGATTTATAATGCTGCTGTTCCCACTCGCAAGGCAACCGCAGATTTAAAGCCTATTTCCCTCGAAAGTCGGCGAGAATGGTTTAAAAAGCACGATCCTGAACAGTATCCCATTTGGGTAATAGCGATCGAAGGTCGGGTGGTGGGTTGGCTAAGTTTACAGATGTTTTATGGTCGTGTCGCTTACCAAAAAACGGCAGAGGTTAGTTTATATATTTCCCCCGATTATCAAGGTCGTGGAATCGGTAAATTATTAGTAGAATATGCCCTGAATTGCTGTCCGAAATTGGGTATATCTAATCTTATCTGTATTATTTTTGCCCACAACCAGGCCAGTATTCGTCTCTTTGAAAAATTCGGCTTTCAACGATGGGGTTATTTACCCCAAATTGCCGCTCTAGACGATTTTCTGGCTGATGTGGTCATTTTAGGGAAAAAAGTCGCTTAAATAGGCAATTTCTCCATAGCTAGACTAAATTCTAGACTTAATTGAATATCAGTATTTTCTGGTTCGCCTAGAGATGATTTCTAGGTGAGAGAAAAGAGATAGTATTTATGGCTCTTCCTTAGCATAATTTTTTCCTCATCAAGAAACTACTATCAAGGCTTAAGTTTTCTTACCAGACTCAGTTAATTTATCGATTAGGTCAAGCTGTGTATCGAGATCATCCCAGATATCCTATACTTATTTTACAGCGTTTCTGGTCAAGACGAAGTATAACCTAATTTGGTATCGACCATCGACTCCCCAAAAAGGAAAACTTTGTACATCATCATTAAGATAACTGCTATGACCATGAATAATTTTAAAATACTGCTCATCGGCTATGGTAATACTTTAAGAAATGATGACGGAGTGGGAGTGAGAATAGCCGAAATTATTGCCGAGGAGAATTGGTCTAATCTAGAGGTCATCGCTACCCATCAATTGACTCCTGAGTTAGCGGCCGATATAGCTGATGCTTCTCTAGTTATTTTTGTTGATGCGGTATTATCTAATCAAACTGATATCCAGATAGAAAAATTAGCGGCAGTTACCGAATGGAATAATTTCGGTCATGCAGAAAGTCCTGCTTCTTTATTAGCATTAACTCAAGCAATTTATCAACAAACTCCTAGGGCCTGGGGAATATTTATTCCTGCTATTAATTGTGAATTTGGTGAAGAATTATCAACAATAACTCAAAAGGGCTTGACAAATGCGATTAAAGCTATTAGGAAAATTATTACTTCTGAGGATTTGACTGAATACCAAAAGCAGGACTTTGATAATCTTCCGGCAGATAATTTTCAGGAATAGTGCTGTGATTGCCATCCCGGAGAGCCTTGTAGTGAGGAGACATAATTTCGATACCGACTTCGTTACATTTATCCTGAATATTTTGGTGTAATTCAGAATAAATATACACCATTTTGTTAGGATGATCGGTGTAGGCATTTAGCTGATAGCTGACATAAAAATCATCGAGACTGGTTTGCAAGACAAAAGGAGCAGGTTCTGAGACAATAAATTGGGTGGCTAAGGCTGCTTCTTTCAGGGTTGCGTGAACCTTACGCCAAGGTAAATCATAACCGAGAGTGACTGTGGTTTGCAAAATTAAAGGCTGTTTGAATTCCCTTTGAGAGACACTAAAGTTAATCACATTAGTGTTTAACAGCGATGAATTAGGAATCGTGATAATTCTATTAGCTGGTGTGCGAATACGGGTGACTAATAATCCTTTTTCAATCACATCTCCAATAACATCACCAATAGAAATTTTATCTCCTAGTTGAAAAGAGCGGGTATAGATGAGGATAATTCCCCCCACCACGTTAGCAATAGCAGAGGTGGAACCCAAGGAAAATAGTACCCCTAAAAATACCGACACCCCCTGAAAAGCAGGAGAATTAAATCCAGGTAGATAGGGAAAAGCGATGACTATAGCTAAGGCAATTATCAGCAGTGACAGTAAATTATAGGTTGGTTTTGCCCAATCGGGATAGAAACCATTAATTACTAAATTTTCTCTTTCCAATCCAGTGAAAAATGGTTTAATTGCTCTCAACAGATAGTGAGTTATAAAAATAATTAGCAGTATGATAAAAATACTGGGTAAATATTTTGCTATCTCTTGGGAAACAACTTCTAAAGCACTAAAAAAGTATTGCAGAAAACCATCACCAAATTTTCTAGTCCAGGGAAAAAGACGAAGGACAAAAGTTAAATAAAAATAGAGAATAGTTAAAATAATTAGAGTGCGGATAAATTGCAAAACTCTTAGGGAAAAAATTCCTATTGTCTGGGAACTAATAATCTCAAAATTTTGGAATACGACCCCAGGAACTAGGGAGGTGATTAACCTCTGAATCTGGGGAAAAACCCGCGAAGATATAAAAATTATTACCCAGAAAATTAAGACCGTGGCCAAGGTAGCACTTACCGTCAAAACTGCATCTTTTAAGAGGTTATCCGGTTGACGTTCTTGACGATAACGGACAATGGCCGCTTTAATCTTTGCTAAAGCTCGTTCGGCTAATACTTCTTGACTGACCGCCTGTAATTTGGCATCTTTAGAAGTAATAGTAGCAATAACCGTATCTCCCAAAATAATCGAAGGGTTTTTGTCTTCAGGATCAATTTTTATAGTTAAATCTTCAGGAGAAAGAGCATCGTCATCGGCAATTTTTTCAATTCTGTCTGTAATCGATTTCGCTCTTTCTTGCGCTGAAAAAGAACCTATTCCCTGCCGAATCGTAAAAAGTTCTTGATTATCAAGCATGACGGGAAAAACTTCTCCCAAAGTTTCCAGGGGTGTTTCCTGTCCCTGTTTAGCAGGATTATTCTGGGCTGCTATCATGAAGATAGGGGATAAAGTCAGTAACAAAACTAAACAAAACAGTCCTAGGTAACGCCAGATTTTTTTCATCTTCTAAGCCACAATTGTACAGGAGCGATCGAGTTTAATACCTCTTTTTTTCATCGTAGCATGGAATAGTTCTGTGGATAACACCTGTTCCACGGGATAAATCCCAGCTTTTTGGAGTTTTGCCGCTAAGATTAATTCTGCCACGCTGCCAGTTCCCCAACCCGCTGCTTGAGCAGTATTCTCGTGAACCATAGTTGCTTGATAAACTGCTTTTTGCTGCCCTTGCCATCCGACGACTTTTGCCAACATTGCCACCCCAATTCCCGAAAATTTATCGGTTACTTCTGTCATGCGATAACTAACTTGGGAAAAAAACTCAATTCCCCGATAACTTTCTACCCAAGCATCGGGAAAAATATGGGCAGTAATCCAAGTTAAATGATTATAAAAATCGGGAATAGAACCAAATTTTGTGATCACATTTTGCACTGGAAAAGATTCGGCAAAAGTATAGGTTTCTGGCATATCAAACCAATAAACACCAGTTTTACCCAAAGGAGCGGGAAAGTCAATTACTTCCCTGGCAGTATAGGGTTTAATCTCTTGCCATTTTCCCTCAATCCAAGCTAAAAAAGGCTTTTTTAAACCGAGAAAAGTTGTCCGCATCACAGTTAATCCCGCACCTCCTGAACCGGCTACGGCATAATTTAAACGGATCGTTTCTACCCTATCTAAGTGTTCCACTCCCTCCCGCACTATACTATTAGAAATACCAGGAAAAATTCCCGTATTAACCACGGCAGTTATTCCCGCTTTTATCGCTAATTCTCGATAGGGAATTAACTTTTGATAAAAAGAACGATGATCACTAACATCAATATAATTGACTTTTTCTTCGATGCAAATTTTTACTACCCTGCCATCGCGATAATGAAAGGGACCGGCACAATGAATAACTAAATCACTCTTTTTAATTGCCTGTCTAAGCTTGTCTATTTCTTCTAAATCCAAAGCCAAAAACTGCATTCTTGGCAGTAATTTAATCGCTTTTTCCTTGCGTCCTGTGATAATAACTTTAGCTGAAGTATGATTAATAATATCTAGGGCGACACTTTGACCAATGCGACCGGTGCCACCTAAAATTAAAACAGTTTTTTCCATGGCAACTATCAATAATATTTGTTGCCCTAGTATAGCATCCTCTTGGCAATTTTGCCTATTTTACAAGATGAAAATTTTAGAATAATCCCAACTTATTTAATGCGTCCGAGGGGCAAGAAAATAGTTAAAATCTCACCTTCTTCGGGTTTTTCACGCACAATCAATTTACCTCCCAAAGCTTGAAAAAGGTTTTTAGTCACCTTCATATTCAGACTTAAACTACCGGTTTCTGGTTGAAACATTAGGACTTTTCCCAAAGCTTTGAGGGTAAGATTAGGTGATTTTATTTGAGTTTGAAACTGCATTTTTAATTGATTTCCTGCCGTTGATATATGTACTTGCAACAGTCCACCACTAGCCATACTGCGAGTACATTTTTCCACGACTCCATTTAACATTTGATCCAATAAATTCGGGTCGCTAATTACCGAAGGCAATTTTTTCGGTACATTAACTTCTAAATTGACATTGCGCCGTTTAGCCTGTTTTTGCCACCGAGGAATACTATCTTGAAAGACTTTTTCTAGAGCAATTGGAATTAATTGAATTGGTTTATCTCCCAGAGGATTAATACCCAATTCTGCGGCTCGGAAAATTAATTCCATGCGCTGAATTTGTTCACTACATTCTAAATCGATTGTTTCTAAATATTTTTCTACATCTTCCGTTACTTTGGCCCGTTTTAACAATAATCTGGTAATGGTGCGAATGGTGGTTAAAGGAGTGCGAATTTCGTGGGTTAAAGCTCGCAATAATTCCAAATCACAACCCGATTCTAAATTAGAATTATCTTCCTTTGGCGGAGTGATTTCGGCATTGATAGGCGATTTCGTTTTTTTCAGGTCTAAATTAGGCTGGTTGGGTAAATTTTGCAGTAATTGGCGACTAAATTGGCTAACTAGACGATAATCCGGCGAGGGACTGCCATTAGCCTCGATAATTGCCTCTAAAGTCTCGATTTGCGGATAACGCAGATTAACTAATCGTTGCCGCAACTGCTGCCAAGCTTGCTGAGTGAGGACGGGATCAAAGGAAAATTGAAAAGAGGACAAACCCCACTGATCCTCGCCTAAAACCAGCAAAAGAGCGAAACTTTCGCTAAAAACCAGACAAAATCTTTCATTAGCAATCGGATCCGTTGGCAAGAGAGGCAATTCATGAATCTCTGTCGGGGAAATATCGGCGGCGGATTTTTCCTGAGAAGGCAATTGCAAACCCAGCCATTGTAAATGTTTTAAAGCTTTAACGGTAAAAACACCGAATTTAAAACCCGTTAAAGCCTTGCTTTCTCTGACTAAAGCCGTCGGACCGGAGAGAATTAAACCCCGACTGGCGGCATTATTTGGGTTTTGTAATAAGATATTTTCTAAAGATGCGATCGCTGCGAACCATTCACTTTCCGCTTTCAGTTGCGAGCGCTTGAGCCATTCCGATAAATTAGGATAAAAAGCATTGGGGGTGAAAGTTTCCCGGTCCTGATGGTCAGTCGGCGGGAAAATATCGCTTAATTTCGGTAAAGACCCCTTTAACATCGTCTTCATCACTGACTAGATACAAATTCCTTACCTAGAATATTACCCCCGTTAATGCCCATCCCATAACGGTAAAACCGAACTCTATTGGCAGTGATATCCGCGTTTTGATAACAGTTATCTTAATGGTGAGGTACAAAGTTTTGCTTTTGGGGAGTCGGTCGTCGATAGCAAATTAGGTGGCTCTTCTGGTTTCTGTGTGGAAACGAGGTCTATACTGATAGTCTCTTCGACAAAATAGTCCTAAAAGTGTTACCCGATAAGTATTTCACGATTCCATAAGCAAAAATTATCACACAAAGTCGAGAAGAGCCATTAGGTTACACTTCGTCTTGATCGGAAAGGCTGTCAATCGGCTTAATGATTTGTAATATAGGTTAGTCCAGTTGATTACCTATGCCAGTTGTGGGTTTAGTAGCTCAATTCAACCTCGATAAGTCTAATATTTAACTACACCTCCCGACTTATGTGTTTTTTTGTTACATTTAAGTATTTTTTTTGTTTATCTATGGTTATCATAGAGCGAGTTAAATTGTTCCCAAATGATTTCCCTAACTAACCGATCTTTGCTCCCAAACCCTTTGTCCTTGACATTACGTCAATAGGAGGAACCATCGGCTCTTGGTTTGCCTGTTTAAGTGTTGCTTTCAAGCTAGGTAAACAGTTGAGTAGTGGTAACTTTCGAGCAATAGTTGGGGTCGGTTATTGACTATATTTTGCCGTGAGCAAATTCTGAGAATTAATCAGAACTAAGTGCGCTTGTCTGTCTTCCGAACCCGTCGATGCTGCGGATTTGAGGTTCATTTATCCTTTGTCTGAGAGAGAGTAAAAAATATGCTGCACATTCATATTCTTCAGGATACGTTTTTCAAGTCTTCCACAGCTTTTTCTGAAACCCTCAATAGTGGGCAAAAATCCTTAATCAAAGCGGGAACTAAACTGCCAATTAAATCTTATTTTCGCCAAAATAATCATTATTCTGTCAAGTTAGCCGCAGAACAAGGTTCAGTGGGGAAAGCGGGATTTTTCTTTGATGATCATGTACAAGTAGAAGAAATACGGGGCGTTTGGCTCACCAATGTTGACAGTGATATTCTCAAGTCTAAAGATAACCTAAAAGCTGGGTTGGAAAAACTTAAAAATTTAGGATTTAATACTCTTTATCTAGTAGTTTGGAACAAAGGCTATGTGTTTTTTCAATCACAAATTGCTGATAATGTTTTCACTGCCGATAAGGAAAAACTCAAAAAAGTCAACCTTGAAAAAGAGTTAGTCGGTAGAGATCTACTAGCAGAAATCATTGAGATTAATCAGACAGAAAAGTATAACTTTCGGATTATTGCTTGGTTTGAATATGGTTTAATGGTTCCCCCAGCTGCTCCCTTAGTTGCCCAAAAACCAGATTGGTTTATGCTTACTCATCAACAGAAAAATACCGTTGATGGTGATGGAAATTGCCGCTTAAATCCCGCTCATCCTGAAGTTAAAGATTTTTGGGTTAGTCTTATTCGTGAAGTAGTTAAAAACTATGAAATTGATGGTATTCAATTAGATGATCACTTCGCTATTCATCACGCAAAATTCTTGCCTAATGGTACTAAAAATTTTGATTTTAGCATGGGGTTTGAATCCTTTACTATCAAACTTTTTCAAAAGGAAACTGGTTCAGTTAGTCCCTTAAGCAATCCCCAATTAGCGAAATTTAAAGATTGGCGTAAGGAGAAGTTAACTCAATTAGTGCGATTGATTTTTAAAACCATTAAAGCGGAAAAAGACGATTGTATTCTCTCCATTTCTCCCAATCCTTTAGGATTTTCTGTTGATCATGCTTTAGCTGATTGGGAAGCATGGGAAAAGGAAGGATTAATTGAAGAACTGGCATTGCAAACTTATCGTGGAGATGTCCAGAGTTTTGAGAGAGAAATCGATAAATCAGAGGTAAAAGCAGCGCGGGAACATATTCCCACCGTCATCGGTATTCTCACAGGTTTAAAACCCAGTGATAGACGAGTAAATTTCCAATTAATTCAAGCACAAACTCAGGAGACTCGTGAGCGAGATTTTGCTGGTTTTGCCTATTTTTTCTATAGCAGTTTATTAGACCATATTCCCACCACAGAAACCGTGGCTGACAGGGAGAAGAAATTGGCTCAAATTCTTGCTACCGATCAATTTGTTTAATTTATTCTTTGAGATTCAAAATTATCCATAAAAGGAGCTAAATTCATGACTCAATCTTCTCTTTCCTTG
This sequence comes from Microcystis viridis FACHB-1342, assembly GCF_014698335.1. Lineage (GTDB taxonomy): Bacteria > Cyanobacteriota > Cyanobacteriia > Cyanobacteriales > Microcystaceae > Microcystis > Microcystis ichthyoblabe_A. The sequence continues at coordinate 51,129 of NZ_JACJSV010000008.1, forward strand.
CATAGCATGGCTATAAAAACTGAAAAATTTTTGCTAAATAATCCCTTCTGGTTTTTGCTATTTCTAGTCGGATTGGTGGCTTTTCTACTGCTTGCTAATATTGCCATTTTTCCCTCATTAACTCTGAGAGGAGATATCGCCCTAGATAAGATTTTCATTGGCACAATTGCTATTGTTGCGGTGGTGGAACGTAGCGTAGAATTATTTATTGCTGCTTGGCGTAATCCTCAGAAAGAGGTTTTAGAACAAGAGATTAGTCTTTTGAAAAATATTGCCCATCGAACGGAGGAACAAGAAGCACAATTAATCTCAAAACAAAAAGAGTTACTCCAGTACATAACTCTAACCAAAAAATATGCTCTCCTCTTAAGTCTTGTCTTTGGTTTTATGGCAAGTTTTACAGGGATTCGTATTTTAGAACCTTTGGTAAATATGACGACAACCAAACCTGATCAAATCGCTACATTCTACAAATTAGATTTAGTTTTGTCAGCCTTAGGTATTGCCACAGGAACTAAGCTATTTCATGGTTTGCCCGCTTTAGTCTCTGATACCATTACTGCCACCAGAGGGCAAGTTAATAAATAGTTAACTGTTATCATTAAGTCACGAAACATCAATAAATTCTAGATTTCCTGGTTATAAAAACTGGGAAGATTTCTGTTGAATTAATTTCAAAAATACTTAATAAGAAATATTAAATATTTGCCAATTATGTCGAGGTTTATGAGAGTATAATAGCTGTACGAAAAATAGTCAAAATTTGACTATCCTCAAGAGGAAAATTAAATATGGAAATTTCGCAAATCTGTCTTGACTTAATTAAAAAATGGGAAGGATTTCGTGCCAATGCTTACTTAGATCCAGTGGGAATACCTACTATTGGTTATGGAACGATTCGTTATCCCAATGGGCAACCTGTGGAGTTAGGAGATATTGTCACCGAAGCAGAAGCGGAGGACTTATTAAAATTAGAGGCTGACGATTTTGCTGAGTTAGTTACCAAAAAAGTAACAGTAGGACTCAATCAGAATCAATTCGATGCTCTAGTTTCTTTTTGCTACAACGTGGGTGGTGGGGCGTTTCAAGGAAGTACCCTACTGAAAAAACTTAATAGTGGTGATTTTACTGGAGCGGCAGAACAATTTTTAGTTTGGAATAAAGCAACAAAAAACGGAGTGAAAATTGTTTTAGAAGGTTTAACTAATCGTCGCCGTGAGGAAAAGGCTTTATTTGAAAAATCTGGAAGTGAAGGAAAACCTTTAGACAAGCCTGAACCCTCCTTACAAGCTCAAGTTGATTGGTTAGAGGGCTATCGAGACAGAAATAATGATGATACGATTATTGTGGCTCGAAAAGGCTCTGATGTTATAGAAATTTTGACTGTAGAAAGCCCGGATAAAGAGGACTTAATTACCGTCATACGTCAATATCCTAATGCTAAAAATTTCCTCATTGCCCCCCAGGAAAAACAAGTACCTGCGGGGGAAAGAATCTTAATTCAAAAAAGGGAATTTGCGACAATCACAAAAGTTGCTGCTCCTCCCTCATTGGATAATCAACTTTTAATAATTGGAATGGGAGCAGACGAAGATACTCCCGCCAGTTTAAAGCAAGATATTGAGGAATTGCAGGTACGTTTGCGAGATTTGGGCTACTATCAAGGGGAAATTGACGGCAACTTTGGTTCAGGAACGGATCAAGCTGTTAAAGCTTTCCAAGCCAAATTTTTTGGAGCTAATGAAGCAGATGGCAAAGTCGGCCCCCTGACTTGGAAAAAACTGTGGGAAGGAAATCCAGTTCCTGTAACTCCTCCTGTCGGCGTATCCAGTCCGGGTAAAAATTATCTTAAATTAACCAAAATCAACAAAAAAGATGAATTTGGTTGTTTCGTTTTAAAAATGGAATACTTTAAAGATGGACAACTGAAAGACAGTCTTAATGTGTGTTCTGGTACGCCATCGAGACAGATTTTTAAGACGGCTACCGCTAGTGTACCTAAATCATTTGAGCCGCTACCAGAAGGGTTATGGCGAATTGAGAATATTAAATGGGCAGGGGGTCCTGCACACAAAGATGATTACTCTGGAAAATTTGTATTTCCTGATCCTGGAGTTGGTCCAGTGTCAACGCCTTTAACTTATCAAAAGCCCAATTCAACCCGTAGAAGTGCTATTGAAATTCACATCGACTGGAATCGCCGCAAGAAGTCTCCTGGTACCGCAGGATGTGTGGGAATTTATACGATTGGCGATTATCAACGTTTTGTTCGTTGGCTTCGGGAAACTGACCCACGAGACTTTTTTGTGGATTGGGGTTTAGGAACTTGTCCCAAACCCTAGCCTATCTTTAACAAGGGGCAATTGAATTGTTTAATGATGGTTCAATTGTCTCTAGTAATTATTGGTATATTGAAAATTTTTCTAACCATAAATGTTACGCAAAATCACCGTTTTTACCTTATCTTTATTGCTAACAGGTAACTCAATTATTGGCACAGAATCTTGTCAAAAATTTTTTGTTACTGCCACCGATGGTTATGTGAATATCCGTTCCTATCCTCAAATACAAGGGAATAACGTTATTGCAACTTTACCTAGCGGCAGTTCTGTACAATTAAGTGAGGGTCATCAAAAATGGCTGAAAATTAAATTACCTCTTGCTGGTTGGTTAGCTGGTAGTCAAATTTCTCGAATTTCTTGTGATCAAGGTCGTGATTTACTTATATAATTGGGACTGCCGACTATAATTAAACTTGGAAACAAAGCAGCAAATGGCTATCAAAAAGATGCGGAAACTTTGGTTAAAATGTCTCCATATATAGATGGAATAGTAGAGGAAAATTATGCCACAGTTATTGTACAATGGGCTAATCAAAATCCGAAATTTTTAGTTGCCATTCTTGATCGTCAAAGTCCAACCATTCGCCGAGCAGTTTTATCTTCTCTCGATTTTGGATTAGGGACTAACACAAATGAGCGTAAAAACTTGGAAAAATTTATGCAAAATATTTCTCCAAAAAGTTTAACCTACGTTGATTGGTATAGGCGTAATCCTGTTTATCCTTAGTAGCAAATACAAGATCAATATTATTCTTTTAATTCATTAAGGAGGCTCTTCATTGAAACCTAGCGCAGTCATCAGAACATCAATTATAACTGTCATGGGAACTATTTTAGTTGCCTGTGGAGCTTCCCTTGAAGAATATCAGAAGTTTGCCAAATCTGGTCAGGAATACGCCACCGCTCTTGATAGCCTGTTAGTTATTTCTGGTGATTATTTTGTGGATGCCAGTTCGGAAAATTTGATTGCCAATGATTTACAGGATCAAGATAGAGACAGTAGTAACTATGCTGAGACTACCAAAGAAGATGATGAGTGGCTCACTTTAATTGCCGAAATGCGTCAACACAATCATCTATTAAAAGAATACTTTTTTGCCTTAGAAGATTTAGCCACTTCTACTGCTCCTCAAGAAGCGAGAAAAGCGACTGATAATATTTTTAAACAGTTAAATAGTATCAGTAACATTATTCAGGCTAACCCTAGAGTTGGTTCGATTCCTGTACCTTCGATTTCCGAGATTATCCTAAGTCAAAAAATCAAGGGTGAACTAAGAAAAGAACTAGAGGCAAGGAAGGAAGCAATTTATCGAGAAATTGCTATACAGGAAGCTTTACTGAAACTGCTTACCAGTCAGATTAAAACTGATTTAAAGGATATTCAAAACCTCAAAGATGAGCGCTCTGTTTTACCCGCATTTGCTGCTGAACAACCAATTGAAAAACCCGATGATTGGATAATTAGACGCAGACAAATTAGAACGATGACTCTCTCAGTTCAAGGTTTAGATGACGCAACTAAAGCAACAGAATCTTTTAAGGAGTCTTTTAAATTGCTCTTGGAAGATAGATTTACTATCGGACGTGCCAATGCTTTATTATCTGAGATCGAATCTCTCATCAACATATCGGAAGATTTAAAAAGATCAATCAACCAAAACAAGACTACCACAGGAGTAAAAGACAATGACCACAAATACTGATACACAAAAATTACTTGAGGCACTGCAAGAATTTCTCGATGAAATTAGTGCAATTCAAAATCAATTGACCATTCCTGGTATTCTGGGTAAGTTTCCTGATGATGACCAAAAAAGGCAATTTAAGCAGTTTCGTACAGAGTGGAAAAGACTTGTTAATAAAACTCGTATCAATATTGCTAGTGTTTTAGTTAGTGAACTAAAAGCTAATGAAATTGAACTACATGAAGGAATAGATGCTATCAATAAAGAAATAAAAAAACTTGATGATACGGTTGGTTTTCTAAACCTTTTGGGTAGAACAATCGAAATCCTTGGCAGAATTATTAAACTTTAGTTTATGTCACTGCTTTTTGTAATAGTTCGCCAATTCAAAAAAGATAGCAAAAACAGTTGTTATTTGATATAATTTTAGAAAGTCTTGGTACTCTAATTATGACACTCGAAAATTTTTTTAACCTAGAAGGAATTAGTTATTCAAATTAATCCTTTCTCAGATTATTTCTAGTCATTTTTTGTCCTTTTATCTTTTATTGCCTATAATTTTCTTAATCCTCACTTTTTCAGTTAATAAGGAGAAGACAATCATGCAACCTCTGAACTTTTCTATTATCCAAGAAATCAAACATCAAGGAATTTGTGATGCTTCTGCAGCCACTGCTTTAGGAGAAAATAAATTTGTTATTGGTAATGATGAGGCAGATGTAGAATTAGGTAATATTCTCTGGATTTATTCCTCTCAAGAGTCGGGAAAAGCGCTGGAAACCATTGACATTAATGGTTGGCTAAAAAACAATCCTAAAAATAGAGAAATCGACTTAGAAGGGGTAACTGTGCTAAATGACATAATCTATTGGATTACTTCCCACGGTCGCAATAAAAATGCTGAACAAAAACTCCCTCGTCATCAATTTTTTGCTAGTAAAATTACCGATGACGGCTCTAGTATAGTTCAAGTGGGTGAGTCTTATACTCAGTTAGTATTGCGCGATATTATCGAAGACTCTCAATTGGCTAAAATATTTGATTTCAAAACAGCAGAAACCAAAGCTCCCAAAGCTGAAGGAGGATTAAATATTGAAGGTTTAACGGCAACTCCAGACGGAAATATCTTAATCGGTTTTCGTAATCCTGTCCCCAACGGTAAAGCTCTTTTATTACCCCTAAAAAATCCCAAGAGTTTAGTTACTAATTCAACCACGGCTAAAGCTGAATTTGGTGATCCTATCCTGCTAGATTTGGGAGGATTAGGAATTCGTAGCCTTGAATTTTGGCCAGCTTTAGAAGTATATTTAATTATTGCCGGAGAATTTCATGGAGGCGATCAATTTGTTTTCTATACTTGGTCAGGAAAAAAAGAAGATGCACCGGAAAAGATAGAATCACTGCAATTCCCTGACGGGTTTCGTCCAGAAGCTTTGTTGTTTTATCCCCATTTCCCAGATCGCTTTCAGATTTTAAGCGATGATGGTACAATCGAGCGAGTTGGTAATACTCCCTGTAAAAATACCGATAAAAATAATCCCGAAAAATATTTCCGCAGTATTTGGGTAAAAGTTAATTAATACCAATTCTCACCCATAAAAACTACAGATCGAATTATCGAATTTAAGTTCCCCTTTTCCCCTTTTTCCCATTTTAAGGGAGACGAAGGCAGAGGGATCAAACTCCTGTAGCCGGATTTTGGGGAATTGCTATAATTAGCCATCCTTCTTAGTGGAACCTCAACAAAACCTAGAACAAAAATAGCTTTAAACCCATATAGGGATAAGCTTTAAGCTCAAAAAAACCGTTGATCACGTCTTCTCAATGGTTTTTTATCCTAGAAGCTCTATTAACCTTTTTCTCTGATCCAGAGGACTTCTGGGTTCGCAAAGGGACAAAAAAGTGTGGAGAATCCTCCCATAATCGCTACAATTTTTCTAGAGGCTAAGTATTGCCCTCATTTAAGTTCTTTTGTACTCATTAAAAACCATGAAAATTCTTCACGGTACTTGGATTCCCCAATCAACGGATGAATTTATTCAGAAGGGTAGCTTTTATCTTTGGGGAGAAACTAGCACCCCGAAAAAGAGTCGCACCACTGCCGATAATTATCATCCTTTTCAGTTAAGCAAAGAAGAATTAACTAGCTTTCTCACTGGAGAGTTAGGAATAGTTCAATCGAATTATAATCCTCTTAGTCGGCAATTTGTCCCCCGCTACTTTCTTTTACCTAGTCACGAGAATCAACCTTTACCCTCCTTAGAATTACTGCGTTATCTAGAAAAAGAACCCCCAGAAAATAGCCAATGGCAATCTTGGCAAATTGATTGTTATCCCCTTAATCCTGTACTTAAACTGCTCAATGATCTGCACTTTATCTGTCTTTACAACTCCTCAGAGATTCAGTTAGGTGCAGATCTACTTTTTTGGTATCACTACAGTCAAGCTTTTAAAGAAATAATTCTCAAAGATAACTATATTCCTGCCTTTAAATATCGAGAATTAACCACAAATAACAAGAAAACCGCTAACTTTGCCATCTACCCTCTTTGGGAAATTATATCAGCAACCTACGAAACCAATCTCGATCGCTATCTCGAATATCTTCCCCGCATTTGTCTTGCTGGTGCTGAAAATCCCCATGCTTCACCACAATTATACGACCCCAACACCCTACTCCGGCACTTCTCGGAATGTCTCCTCAATGAAATTGTCACTAATACGGCAATTCCTGCCAGTTTTGAGAAAAAAATTAGCGAGACAATTATAGGTGATTGCTTCTCTGTGACTAAGACTGCTGGATTTCTGCAAACCGCTGCCGCTTTAGAAAAATATCAACAGTGGCAAACTTGGAGACAGCAATTACTAGGAGACCAAAATATATCTAATTTTACCCTGGGTTTTAAACTAACCGAGGCCCCAGAAAATAATATTGAACAGTGGCAAATTACTTTTATCCTCATCTCTAAACAAGACCCCTCCCTGCGATTAGAATTAGAAGAATATTGGTATGCAGTACCCGAAACTAGGACAAGCATACGAGCGCATTTTGGTCAAGATTTAGACAAAAATATTTTACTAAGTTTGGGTTATGCTGCCCGTATTTATCCCCCCATTTGGCAAGGATTAGAAACGGATAAACCGACGGGATTTTCTCTCAACCTTACAGAAGCTTTTACTTTCTTAAAAGAAACTGCTTGGATTTTAGAAGATGCGGGATATAAGGTAATTATTCCCGCTTGGTGGACTCCCCAAGGTCGTCAACGGGCCAAAGTTCGGCTAAAAACTACTTCTAAATCGGGGAAATCTACCCCCGTTAGTAAAGGGATTTTTAGCCTCGAAAACATCATTGAATATCAATATGAATTAGCCATCGGTGAAGAAACTATTACCCAAGAGGAATGGCAACAATTAATTAACACCAAAACACCCTTAGTTAAATTTCGAGGCCAATGGGTAGAATTAGAACAAAATAAAATGCAGCAAATGCTGGATTTTTGGCAGAAATATCAGCAGGAAAATCCTGAGATGAATCTGATTGAGTTAATGAAAAAAGCTGCCGAATATCCAGAGGAGATTATTGTTGAAACCGATGATTTTTTAGGTTCTATGCTAGAGAAATTACAAAATCCTAGTCAACTAGAACCGATCGAAAATCCTCCCCAATTACAAGGAACGCTGCGGGAGTACCAAAAGCGCGGAGTTGCCTGGATTCAATACCTGGAACAATTGGGTTTAAATGGTTGTCTTGCTGACGATATGGGACTGGGGAAAACCCTACAAGTAATTGCTAGATTGATTGGGGAAAGAGAGGGAGATAATAATGTTTTACCAACTCTGCTAGTTGCACCCACTTCCGTGGTCGGAAATTGGGCAAAAGAAATTGAAAAATTTGCCCCCCATCTTCAGGTTTTAATTCACCATGGTAGTAAGCGCTATCAAGATGAGAACGAATTTCAGACAGTAGCTAGTCAAAAGGATATCGTCATTACTTCTTTTACCTTAGTTCGCAAGGATTTGAAATTATTTAACTCGCAATCCTGGCAACGTTTAGTAATTGATGAAGCACAAAATATCAAAAATCCTAAAGCGGCACAAACTAAAGCAATCTTGAGTTTATCTGCACAACATCGTCTCGCATTAACGGGAACTCCAGTAGAAAATAGACTGCTTGATTTATGGTCAATTTTTAACTTCCTTAACCCTGGTTATTTAGGTAAAGAAACTCAATTTCGTAAAGCTTTTGAAGTGCCAATCCAAAAACAAAATGATCGTCTCCAGTCCACGGTTCTCAAAAAATTAGTGGAACCTTTTATTCTGCGTCGGGTAAAAACCGATAAGCAGATAATTAAAGATTTGCCTGACAAAGTGGAAAACAAACAGTATTGTAATTTAACTAAAGAACAAGCTTCTCTCTACGAAGTTGTTATCAAAGAAGTGGAAAAACAATTAGAAGAAGCGGAGGGAATAAAACGCAAAGGATTAATTTTATCTACCCTGATGCGCTTGAAACAAATTTGTAATCATCCCCGTCAATTTTTACAGGATAACAGTGCTTTTACCCCTGAGCGATCGCATAAGTTAGAGCGTTTGGGAGAAATGCTAGAAGAAGTAATTTTAGAGGGAGATAGTCTGCTAATTTTCACTCAATTTACTGAAATCGGTGACTCCTTACAAAAGTACCTCAAACAAACTTTTCGCTATAATACTTATTATCTTCACGGGGGGACTTCTCAACCAAAACGAGAACAAATGATCGAAGAATTTCAACATCCTGAAACAGAACCTTCCGTATTTATTTTATCCCTAAAAGCTGGGGGAGTGGGGATTACTTTAACCAAAGCAAATCATGTTTTTCATTTCGATCGTTGGTGGAATCCTGCGGTGGAAAATCAAGCAACCGATCGCGCTTTTAGAATTGGTCAACAAAAAAATGTTTTCGTGCATAAATTTGTCACATTGGGAACCTTAGAGGAAAGAATTGATGAAATGATCGAGGAAAAGAAAAAGGTAGCTAATGCTATTGTTAGTAATGATGAATCCTGGTTAACGGAATTAGATAACGAAAGTTTTCGTCAGTTAATCGCATTGAATAAACAGACAATTATTTAATCGAGGTAAACCTATGAATAAATTTAGTAAAACTTGGTGGGGACAACGCTTTATAGAAACATTAGAGGAATTTACCGACTCAGCGCGTTTGAGTCGAGGACGTTCCTACGCTAAAAATGATAAAGTCAAGAATTACGAAATTGACGGTAATTTAATTACTGCTCAGGTGCGAGGTTCCATTAATCCCTACTTTGGGGTTTACAAAGAACCTTTGTATAAGGTGAGTATCGAGATTAAACCAATTACTAAAGCAGAGTGGTCACAAGCTTTATACAATCTTGGTTCAAGAGCGAGTATGATCTCTAAACTGCTGCTGAAAGAAGTTCCCGATAATATTGATGAAGCATTTAGCGATCTGAATCTGCACTTATTACCCCACAGTCAAAAGGATTTTATCACCAATTGTTCCTGTCCCGATTGGGAAAATCCCTGTAAACATATTGCTGGAGTTTATTACCTCGTTGCTTCCCAATTAGATCAGGATCCTTTCCTCTTATTTGAATTACGGGGTATCTCTCGTCAAAAATTACTGCAAGAGTTAGCAAAAACTCCTCTCGGTAAGTTGCTTTCCTCCTCCATCCAAGAGGAAAAAATTCCTCTTAACCCCGGGACTTCCTATCACACTAAACCCGAAACTATACCAGCAGCACAAACAATTGATCTCAAAGAATTTTGGCACTCTCATCACCGTTTACCAGAAAATCCTCAGTTAGTTAAATCCGCAACTATTCCCGCAATTGTCATTAAAAAAGCTGGTGATTATCCTGCATTTTGGGATAAGGATACCTCCTTTATCGAGGTAATGGAAGAAATGTATCAACGGGTACGCAATAAAAATGCAGGGATACTTTAAAAAAATATAAGTTTTCCTTTTGGGGAGTCAGGAGTCAGTCCCGATGTCAAATTAGGTTACACTTTATCTGGATCAGAAACGCTGTAGCTAAATTGCTGACTTTTTGACTTAGGTATCTATCCATAGGAGGGTAGATTAGAATAAACAGGTTAACAACTGACAGTAATTGAAAATCTACCCCTAACCTGCTAGTATTGTTATGAGACTGGACATAAGAGAGATACAATGGAATCCTTAATTATTGAAAATTTTCTGATTATTAAGTATGCGGAAATAGAGATAAAAAAAATTAATGTTATCATCGGTGAACAGTCCACTGGTAAAAGTATTATTGCTAAATTAGTTTTTTTATTTCAGACATTTTTGTTTTATCAAGTTAAATTATTAGTCACTCATCTTCAAGATCAGCAAGGACTCAAAAGGCACCTACAGAAGCGATTTGAGGAATTATTTCCTAAATACGCATGGAAAGAGCAAGTATTTAAAATAGTTTATCGTTTGGATGACATGAACTTTTTGATTGAAAGATATAAGGACAAATCTGGCTATTTTAAACTACAATTTACCTATTCAGATAATTTTAAAAAGTTTTACAATACAACAATTAGACAAGTGAGTAAAATTGCCAAAAGCAATAACAAAGTCACTCAAGATATTTATTCAGATATGAATGATTGTGTGGCCAAAAATATTGCTGATTTTTTTCAAGACAATGAAAAAATTTTTTCTACAAAGATTTTATTTGTACCAGCTAGTCGCACTCTTTTTGTTAAATACTTTACCAATAATATTTTTTCCTTTTTGGCCAATAATTTTGATCTTGATCCTCTGATTATCAACTTTGGCTCTAATTATGAAAATGCTCAACGCCTATACAGAATAATTAATGAATCAGAAAGTTTATTCCAAGATAAAAAAGATGATAAAAAACTTTATAATCAAATTAAATTAATTAGCGAAAAGATTCTATCAGGCAGCTATGCGCGCGTGAAAGATCAAGATTGGCTTTTTCATGCCGATGGGAGAAAGATTAACTTAATTGATGCTTCAAGCGGACAGCAAGAAGCTTTACCAATGTTATTAATTCTCTTAGTTTTCTCGTTTTTTCCTGATTCCGAATCCAACCAATTTTTTATTGAGGAACCCGAAACCCATCTTTTTCCCTCCGCTCAAAGAGATATGGTAGAACTATTTACCTTACTTTATGCTAATAAAAATTGTCGTTTCTTTCTCACTACCCATAGTCCCTACATTCTCACAGCTTTGAATAATAAAATCATGGCGGCTAACGTTGAGCCTGTCAAAGCGGAAAAATCTTTAGGTTATAAAAATACTATTCAATTTCAAGATGTGTCAGCCTACACAATTAGCAACGGACAAACTCAAAGTATCTTAGATACAGAGGTGAACTTGATTGGTATCAATAACCTCGATGCTGTCTCCGATGAACTTAGTCAAGAGTTTGAAGAAATTTTAGAAAGAAAGGCTCAACAATAATGGATATTAGTCACTGTTCTGAATGCAATAATAATAAAATAGTCAAAGTTAAAGAAAATGGGAAAGAATTCATCGTCAATAATAATAGTCAGAAATTAATTACTAAGATAAAAATAGATAATTGTTTAATCATCGAGGGAAAAAGATGCGACTGGCTGTTAGAAATTGATAGTCCCTGTAGCTTGGCTCTTTATATTGAACTCAAGGGTAAAAATATTGAACAAGCTTATGATCAATTATTGTCAACTCTAAATCATTCTTACTTACAAGAAAGACATAAAAAATCTAAAAAAGAATGCTATATTGTCGCTTCTAGAGTACCAAAAGCTGGAACCAATGTTCAGGTTTATCAAGCAAGATTAAAGCAATCTCATCCCGAAGTTAGTTTAAAAGTCAAGTCGATGAAAGCTGAAATCACTATTTAGGTTTTTCCCTCAGAAAAAAGCTGAACTAATTATTCCTGTCCCGATTGACAAAATCCCTGTAAATATATTGCTGGAGTTTATTACTTCGTTGCTTCCCAATTAAATATGGAAGAAATGTATCAACGAGTACGCAATAAAAACGCTGGTATGTTATAATTAGGTAGGTGTTTAAAATTGTCTAATACCCCCCTTAGTTAAAAGTAAATTAAGGGTAGATTAAAGGGGGATTAAGGGGGGATCAGAAGTTTGAAAAATCCTTCTATTTTTTAAGACAAGCAGAATCTATGAACCAAGAATCTCTCAGCTTTGTCCATGGGAATGTCAAGTTAGCCGATCGCTTTTTAGTCTGTGGATTGGGTAGTCTCGGACAACACTGCGTCAAGTCTTTAAAAGAGTTTGGGGTTAGCGTCGTCGGTATCGAACTAATACAGCCTCCCAGTTGGGAAATTAATGATTTTCCCGATTTATTAGAGGAAATAATTATCGGTGATTGTCGTCAAAAAAACATTTTAGCAAGAGCGGGAATTGATCGCTGTCGGGCTGCTTTAATTGTCACCAGTGATGAGCGAATTAATGCCACTACTGCCCTAATTATTCGGCAATTAAATCCCCTTACCCGCTTAGTGGTGCGTTCTTCTAAAGATAATCTCAATCAGCTACTCAAGGAACGTTTAGGCAATTTTATCGCCTATGAACCCACCCAACTACCCGCCAATGCCTTTGCTTTAGCCACATTAGGCACGGAAACCCTCGGTTTTTTGCATCTCGACGGTCAGAAATTGCGGATTATCCAGAGACAAATTAGCCCCGAAGATGGTTTACTCGATCGCTTTTTAGGTGATTTAAATACTCCCACCCGTCGTCTGTTAGCACACACAGCCCCCGATGAACCTTTAAGGGCCGGATTTTATCAATGGTCTCCCACCACCACTATCGGGGCAGGTGATACCATTACCACCATCGAAACTACCTATCAAAACATCGATGCTGTCCGCCAGAAACCGTCAAATTCTCCCCAGAAGTTGCGGGATTTTTGGCAGAAATTGCTCAAAGAAATCCAACAATTCTGGCAATTGAGTTTTCAGCAGCAAATTCACCAGGTGGCTTTCCTGTCAGTATTTATCATTATCCTCCTAGTAATTATCGGGACTTTTCTTTTCCATCTCTACGCCCCGAGAGCTTCCTTTATTTCCTCTCTTTCAGGAACAGCGATCCTTTTATTAGGTGGTTACGGCGATGTTTTCGGTGGCTCTAACCCCGAAGATTTAAATGCGGTTCCCTGGTGGATGCAGCTATTTAGTCTCTTTTTAACCTTAGCTGGAACCGCTTTTATCGGGGTTCTCTATGCCATTTTGACAGAAACTTTATTATCATCAAGATTTCAATTTATCCCTAACCGTCCCCCAGTTCCCCAACAGAATCATATCGTTATTGTGGGCTTAGGTCGAGTCGGCAAAGAAGTGGCTAATTTATTACTAGAAATGCAACAGGCAATCGTTGGGGTCAGCTTAAATAGGGATTTTGATGCAACTATCCTGCCAAAAATGCCCCTGATGACGGGAAATATCGAAGAATCTTTAAAAAATGTCAATTTAGATAGGGCCAAAAGTATAGCCATCGTTACCGATGACGAAATCCTCAATTTAGAAGTGGCCCTAACCACCCGCAAACTCAACCCCCAAAGCTACTTAGTCATCCGCACCACCGACGACAACCTTAGTCAACAATTAAGTCAAATTCTGCCCCGATCTCACATTTTAGGAACCAACACCGTAGCGGCAGAAGCCTTTACGGGAGCGGCTTTCGGAGAAAATATTATCTATCTGTTCCGTTGGGCGCAAAAAACGATTCTGGTGACAGAATACGAGATCGAAGCCGGAGATACTCTCAATGGTAGCTCGATCGGGGATATTGCCTACGGTTATCGAGTCGTGCCGATCCTACACCAACGAGAACGGCAAGCCCCGAAATTAATGCCCGAAGATTATCTCAATTTACGCATCGGCGATCGCATTGTGGTGCTGGCCACCATCAACGGACTGCGACGGGTGGAGCAGGGTCGTCGCACTCCCAAAACTTGGCGCGTGCGGGTGGAAAAAGCCTTTAACCGCAATATTGCCGCGGAAGCACCCACCGTGATCAGTCGTTTTTCTAATTGTCCCCTGAAAACCGCCAGCGATCTCATGGAAAATTTGCCAGCGACTCTCGGCGCCCCCCTCTACGAACAGCAGGCGATTCGATTAGTTTCCGAGTTAAAAAAAATTCAAGTTCAAGCCTTGGCTATTCCCATTAACCCGAAATCGGGGTAAATGGGAGTTATCCTTTTTTGTCAAACTAGAAGGCTCTCTCGGTCTTTTTTTATGCAGTTAAAGTGACCGTAGCCTTGGCAGTTTGTCCGGAATCAGAAGTAGCAGTAATAGTAATTGTATCCCCAGCATTTCCTTGTGGGGGTGCAGTGTAGGTAAATTTGGCATCAGTGGTATTTTTATCAATTTTACCGCTTTCTGGCGGTGAGATTGTGATGGTGTAGTTACCAACGGGATTAATGCTAAATTCCTGGATTCCATTTAATGCTAAAGCTGCGCTAGACGGAGCGATCAAAATCGTTGGAGGTAGTCCCTGTCCAGTGGAACTAGCCTCTACAGTTACTTTTTTCTCTACTTGATTAATTAAATCGGGAATAAGACGTTCGCTAAATCCAGCCACAAAAGCCATTGTCAAAAGTCCATATAAATAGGTGTCATTCCCCTTATTTCCATTGTCAGTCCGAATTTGTAAGGGAGAAATGCTAGAGTTAAGAATTAGCAGAATAAAGAAAGCGAAACTTCCCCCTAAAATGGGTTTGGTTAAACCAATTGACAATGGCAAGAAGTCATCGTCATATTTTTGATTTTTGGGATTATCAAAGTCTTGCAAACGAGTTAGAAGACTAACTGCTCCCCCTAAAGTCCCTGTCATCAATATCAATATCAAGAGTCTAAAATTTTCATCTTTGTCCTCAGTATTTTGGTTACTAGAATTTGAGATTGGAGGTAAGGGCATAAGCAAATTCTTCACTGGAGGGGAGTTCATAATACCCCAATTCAAAGGGAGAGCTAACACTAATCCAATTAAAACTTTTGTAGGTATTTTGATAGAATGGAAAAGATTACCTCTGAATTCGGCTAGACCATTCCAAAAACCCATCTGGGTTTTTCTTAATCCTGTTTCGGCAGCATAGCGTAATTTTTGTGCCAAAATAATATTAGGTTGACCTGTTAAAGATTTAATCGCAATTTCTCCAGCATCTACCACCGACTTTACTTGCATGATATCCCAAGCTTTGGAACTGTTGATGAGTTCCACCTGCGCTATCCCTAGTATTATAATTAATTTGGCTAATTCTCCCTGTACTTCCCGGTCTAATTCTGGAGGGAATCCCGCTACTTGTTCTTTAGTTTTTCCCAGCAAAGTATCAATTCTTTGATTTAGTTTAATCACCTCATCTCTAGCTTTAATTTCATTGATTAAATCGTCTAAAGTTTGAAATAAAACACTTGCTTCTTGTAGTTGTGCAGAATTATCTTTAAATTCCTTGACTAACTTTTCAAAGGGTTCATCTACTTCAGGAATTGAACTATATTTGTCTAATTTATCCTTCAGTTCAGCAATCAAAGACTCATTTTTCTGTTGTAATTCCACAGTCGTGGAAAATTTAACCAAAGTATCTTTAACTTTTGTTTGCCAAGCAGTTAGCTTTTTCTTAAGTTTTGGCAAGTTTGCATCGTTAGCATTAGCATCGAATAGAGTCGTAATTGTTGCAACTAAACTATCAGTTTCTTGGCTTAAAGTATCAAGAGGAATTTCTGAAATTTTACCCGTAGATAAAAGGTTGATTGTCTCCACAAGCTGATCTGTATGAGCTATTATTTGTTTTTCTAATTCTTCTCTGCTAGGTAAAGGGTCTGAAAAAGTTAATTCACCTAGTTTTTGAATAAGTTCATCTCTTAAATTATTAGTCTCTTGAGTGATTGTTTTGGCTTCTGTTTGGTAACTAGCAAGGGTAGCTGATTTATCCTGACTAAATTTATTTTGGGTTTCTAGAATAAATTGATTAATTTTTTGTTCGATAGCAGGATTTGGATTAATCATGATTGTCTTCTCCTAAAAAAAAGGCGAAAATGGGCTAAAATTCGATTATCTCCCCGATGCTACAATAGTTATCATTGATTTTCTGCAATTATTCATAAATCTTGATAAATTTTTATTTTTTTAACTCAATTCAGTCTGCCGTGGGGAGATAACACCCTGATCTCCTCAATAACCGCACACCGGGATTAGCACTCAAGCCCTAAGAGTGCTAAATTAACTATAAGGAGTCCTATTACAACAGCGATACCATGTCCAAAATCATTGCCTTTAAAGATGAATCCCGTCGCGCCCTAGAAAGAGGTGTCAACGCCTTGGCCGATGCGGTAAAAATCACCCTCGGTCCGAAAGGACGCAATGTCTTGTTAGAAAAGAAATACGGCGCCCCCCAGATCGTTAATGACGGCATCACCGTGGCCAAAGAAATCGAATTGTCCGATCCCCTCGAAAACACCGGGGCGAGATTAATTCAGGAAGTAGCGGCAAAAACCAAAGATTTAGCGGGAGATGGCACCACTACCGCCACCATCATCGCCCAGGCTTTAATTAAAGAAGGTCTGAAAAACGTTACCGCCGGGGCCAATCCCGTCGCCTTAAGACGCGGACTGGACAAAACCATCGCCTATCTGGTGGAAGAAATCGCCGCCGTCGCTAAACCGATCGCTGGAGATGCGATCGCTCAAGTGGCCACCGTTTCCTCCGGCAACGATGAAGAAGTAGGACAAATGATCGCCACCGCCATGGAAAAAGTCACCACCGATGGCGTAATCACCGTGGAAGAATCGAAATCCTTAACCACCGAATTAGAAGTAGTGGAAGGGATGCAGATCGATCGCGGTTATATCTCTCCCTATTTCATCACCGATCAGGAAAGACAGATCGTCGAGTACGACAACCCCCTGATCCTGATTACCGATAAAAAAATCAGTGCGATCGCTGAATTAGTCCCCGTCCTCGAAGCCGTTGCTCGTCAAGGTCGTCCCCTATTAATTATCGCCGAAGATGTGGACGGCGAAGCCTTAGCCACTCTAGTGGTCAACAAGGCCCGGGGGGTCTTAAATGTCGTCGCCATCAAGGCCCCCAGTTTCGGGGAACGTCGCAAGGCGGTTTTACAAGATATCGCCATCCTCACCGGCGGTCGTCTGATTTCCGAAGAAGTGGGCTTAAGTCTTGACACCGTTAGCCTCGATCTGCTAGGGCAAGCGGCAAAAATCACCCTAGAGAAAGACAATACAATTATTGTCGCCTCCGGGGACAGCCGCAATAAGGCCGATGTGCAGAAACGTCTCGCCCAACTGAAAAAACAGTTAGAAGAAACCGATTCCGAATTCGATAAGGAAAAATTACAGGAACGCATCGCTAAATTAGCCGGCGGTGTGGCCGTGATTAAGGTCGGGGCGGCCACAGAAACCGAACTCAAGGATCGCAAACTCCGCATTGAAGATGCCCTCAATGCCACCAAAGCCGCCGTGGAAGAAGGTATCGTCCCGGGCGGTGGTACAACCTTGATTCATCTGGCCTCTAAGGTGAAGGCTTTCAAAGCTTCTTTGACTAACGATGAGGAAAAAGTCGCCGCCGATATCGTCGCCAAAGCCCTAGAAGCCCCCCTGCGTCAGTTAGCTAATAACGCCGGTGTGGAAGGGGATGTGATCGTGGAAGGTGTGCGCGAAACCGCTTTTAGCGTCGGTTACAATGTCCTCACCGGCAAGTACGAAGACTTAATCGCCGCCGGAATTATCGATCCGGCTAAAGTGGTGCGGTCAGCCGTTCAAAACGCCGCTTCTATCGCCGGTATGGTCCTAACGACCGAAGCCCTCGTGGTCGAAAAACCCGTTAAAGAAGCCGCAGCCCCCGATATGGGCGGCATGGGCGGCATGGGCGGCATGGGCGGCATGGGCGGCATGGGTGGCATGGGCGGCATGGGTATGATGTAATTCCTGATGCCCTCTGGCCCCTGAAAATAATCTCATTCCATTGAGCCAATCTGTCCCTTTTCTCGTTATCGTCGGCATTAGGGACAGGTTTTTTTTCATCGGGAAAAACTTTTTCAGCAGAACCTGCTTAATCTATCCTTTGCATTAGTCCAGACACTACACTAGAAAAGAAGGATTATTCCCAGAAATCATGACACTGCTGACGGTTCGATCGCTCAAAAAAGACTTCGGTATCAAGGAAATTCTCAAAGATGCCAGTTTTAGCCTCGATGATCGCGATAAAGTCGGCCTGATCGGTACGAATGGATCGGGAAAATCGACCCTATTGAAAATGATCGCCGGATTAGAATCGATCGATGGTGGCGAAATTCAAATCAATTCCGGGATGAAAATCGTCTATTTACCCCAGCAACCGGAGCTAGACGACGATAAAACGGTTTTAGAGCAGGTTTTCGCCGATAGTGGCGAAAGCATGACTTTAATTAAGGAATACGAGGAATTGTCCGATCGCCTTGTCCATGAGCCAGAAAATCTGGATACTATTATGGAGCGTTTGTCAAGGGTTTCGCAACAAATTGATAAACTTGCCGCCTGGGATTTAGAAACCAATGCTAAAGTTATTTTAAGTAAACTGGGCATCGATAATTTTAATGCTCGCGTGGGAGATTTATCGGGGGGATATCGCAAAAGAATCGCCATCGCTACCGCACTTTTAGCCGATCCTGACTGTTTATTGATGGATGAACCCACAAACCATTTAGACGCGCTTTCCGTGGAGTGGTTACAGAGTTATTTGTCCCGTTTTCGGGGAGGATTATTATTAATTACTCATGATCGCTATTTTCTCGATCGAGTGACTAATCGCATCATTGAAATCGATCGGGGAGATTTATCTACTTATGCCGGTAATTATGCCTATTATCTAGAAAAAAAAGCTTTAGCGGAAGAATCGATCGCCAGTAGTCAACGCAAACACGCGGGAGTTTTACGACGGGAATTAGAATGGTTATCCCGGGGACCAAAAGCGCGCAGTACCAAACAAAAAGCGCGGATCGATCGCATTCAGTCCATGGGTAATAAGGAATTTAAACAGGTGGAGGGAAAAGTCGATATTGCCACCGCAGGAAGACGCATCGGCAAAAAAGTTATCGAAGTAGAAAATATCTCGAAAGCTTACGGAGATCGCACTTTAATTAAAGATTTTACCTATATTTTTACCCCCGAAGATCGCATCGGTATTATTGGCAGTAATGGGGTAGGAAAATCTACTCTCATGGATATTATTACCGGGAAAACTCTCCCCGATTCAGGCACGGTTGACATCGGTTCCACTATTCATATTGGTTACTTCGATCAACAATCCGATGATCTCAATATCAACGAAAATCAAAGAGTGATCGAATATCTGAAAAGTGTGGCCGAATTAGTCAAAACCCTAGACGGCAGCGTCATCACCGCTTCCCAGATGTTAGAAAAATTTCTCTTTCCTCCCGATCAACAATATGCACCAATTTATAAACTTTCTGGAGGAGAAAGAAGACGCTTATTTTTACTACGAGTTTTGATGAGTGCACCTAATGTTTTAATCTTAGATGAACCCACCAATGATCTCGATGTGCAGACTTTAGCAATTTTAGAAGAATATTTAGAGGACTTTAACGGTTGTGTGATTGTCGTTTCCCATGATCGCTATTTTCTCGATCGAGTAGTTGATACTATTTTTGCCTTTGAAACCGGGGGTAATATCCGTCAATATCCGGGTAATTATTCCCTTTATCTCGATCAGAAAAAAGAGGAGGAGGAACCCAAAGAAAAAAAAGTCACCCCAAAAACTGTTAAAGCTTCTCCGTCACCTGTCAATAAAAAAATCTCTTTTAAAGAGAAAAAAGAATACGAAGATATCGAAAAACAAATACCAATTTTAGAATCAAAAAAAGCCGAAATTGAACAGGTACTTTATGGAGAACCCCTAGAAGATTTTACCAAAATAACCGCTCTAACCGAAGAATTAGCTCAATTGAGTCAAAAAATTGATAATTTAACCGATCGCTGGTTAGAATTAGCGGAAAAATTAGGCTAGGATGATACCTATTTTCCCGATCGATTTAGTCAAAACTGAGTGATAATTTCTGGTGAATCATCCTCATCCATGACCAGATCTACCGACTCCACCCGCAAGAGGGCCAAATTATCGTTAACCACCCCTTGAAGATAGATTTCCCCCATCCCTTCACCCCCCAGATCGATCGAGCCAAAAACTTGACCGGTTTTGGTATTAAAATTAAACTGAAAATAATTAGCTGAGGAAATTCCCTCGCTGACATTATCGTATCTAGCGATCTCTTGACCACTGTTATCATAAAAAGATACCTGAAAATCTTCTAAGACTCGCATTTTTCCCGAACCTTTTTCCGAAAAGATAGTCGGGGCCGTTTTTTCATCATAACTAAAAGAACCTTTAGCTGTATAACCCTGATTTCCCAACCATTGAAAATCGATCGTCACCGCTAAAACCCCTTGGCTATTCATGTTAGCAACTAAAAGCAAAGCTAATAGTAAAGTCAATATCCTCTTTTTCATGGTCAATCCGAATATCATTAGTCGGTTATTTCAGTTATCAGTGATCAATGACTACAACCAGTCTTCGGGGGAATTTTTATAAGGGACTCTGTCTATCCCTATAAACCTTAAGAAAACTTCAATTACATGGGTACAAGAAAAGGAAACCCAAATGCTCTTTTGTGGGGGGGGTAACTTCCGTTTGCTGATATTACCTGATTTTAAGACAAAAATCGTCAAAAACCGCCATAACGTTCCTCCAACCAGGGATCACCTCGTCGATGGTAGCCATTAAGTTCCCAGAAACCCAATTGCTCTCGATCGAGAAATTCTAGGCCATTAATCCATTTAGAACTTTTCCAAGCGTAGAGATGGGGGACAACTAAGCGCAGCGGACCACCGTGGTCGGGGGTTAAAGGTTGACCAAACAGTTGAAAAGCGAAAAAATTATCCTCGTGCAGGAATTCCTCTAGGGTCAGGTTAGTGGTATAACCACCATAACAGTGTTGCATGACGTGGGTAGCTTCCGGCAACAGGTCAATTAAGGTGATAAAATCCGATACCTTAATTCCCGTCCAAGTCACATCTAATTTTGACCAACGGGTGACACAGTGAAAATCCTTAGTAAATTCCCACTGCGGTAGGGCCATAAAATCCGACCAGTTAAAAATTTTAGTCGTGGCCACCTTTCCCCAAACCTTGAATAACCATTCCTCGGTCTTGATTTGGGGAGTATCTCCGTAGGTAAGCACAGGAAAACCACTAGCGAGATATTGGCCCGGAGGAACTCGGTCTTGATCGGTAGATTCTGGTTTTTTAAAGAATTTGCCTAACATTAGTTGAGACTCACAACGAAAACCCTAAACAAATCTTAAAATATTAGGGAGCGAAAAGGTTTTCTCTACCTCACTCCCCACCATCAAGTTATTCCTCGTCTCCCCCTTCTTCTTCCTCTTTAGTGGGATAGACAAAGCTGTTAGAACGACCAGAAAGAACAGATTTACCCAAAGATAAGGCTTTTTGCGCTTCCCGAGCCGCTTGCTTTCTCCAGTGCGCTCTCCGTTGGTCGCGCTTGGCATTTGAGGTTTTCTTCTTGGGACAAGCCATAGTATTTTAACGATAGTTATAGACTCACAACCTTTCTATTCTACTCCCTATTTCCCTAATCGGCTCGCCAACTTGTCTGATTCCCTTGCTCACTACTGCCCAAAATATTGATAAAACTTAATAATTATCATTGGCCTACCTATTTATGTTTAAAATCCTATATAGCTATGTAGTCAAGTAATTTCCATCATGGTCACTACCGTCGAACCTCCCTCCCAGAAAAAAGCTGTTCTGCGCGAAACTATCCTCACCCCGCGTTTCTATACCACCGATTTTGAGGCTGCCGCTAATTTTGACCTTTCTTTGCAAGAAACCGAAATCAAAGCGATGTTAGAGGAGATGCGGACCGATTACAACCGGCATCACTTTGAACGTCAGCAAGAATTTGAGAACTATCAAGATAATCTCGATGAAAAAACGAGAAATGCTTTTATAGATTACCTAGAACGCTCCTGTATCTCCGAATTTTCTGGCTTTTTGTTATTTAAGGAACTGTCACGACAACTAAAAAGCCGTAATCCCTTGTTAGGGGATATATTTCATCTTATGGCTAGAGATGAGGCGCGTCATGCAGGATTTCTCAATAAAGCCATGGCTGACTTTAATATTTCCCTCGATCTAGCCAAAATTACTAAAACCCGCACCTACACCTTTTTCCCCCTTGAATGGGTTTTATATACGGTCTATCTCTCCGAAAAAATCGGTTATTGGCGTTATATCCTCATTTATCGTCATTTAGAAGAACATCCAGAGTATAAATTTAATCCTCTTTTTAATTACTTCGAGAGTTGGTGTCAGGACGAAAATCGCCACGGAGATATCTTTAAAACCTTACTGCGAGCTAAACCACAATTGTGGAATAATTGGCGATCGAGATTATGGAGTCGTTTTTTCCTGCTTTCCGTCTTTGCTACCCATAGTTTAACTGTACGCGAACGCTCAGACTTTTATGATGCTTTGGGAATGGATGCGATCGCTTTTGATCAAGAGGTAATTCGCCAGACTAATAATACCTCCGCTCGCGCTTTTCCCACCATTTTAAATGTGGACCATCCCCAATTTTTCCCACGTTTAAACCGTTGTGCTGAACGTAATTTACAATTAAAAGCGATCGATGAAAGTAGCGCTCCTCAATGGCTAAAAACAATGCGTAAGTTACCCTTACAGCTAGGTATCGTCGGAGATCTGTTGCGACTGTATCTAATTAAACCCATAGATGCAGAGGCCACCAGAGAAATGGTACTTTAATTAGTTATCAGTTATCAGTTATCAGTTCACAGCAAAAAACTCCCCAATTTCCAATTCATAATTCATAATTCCCACACCCTACACCCCACACCCCACACCCACGAAAAACTGGTGGTGATTCGGTAGTAGTGATGGCGGCTTAATCCTTTGCTTTGCTGTGCATTGTAGTCATGGATAAAATACCAAAGGGTTCCCCAAGGTGATTCTCCATTTTTTTAGAGAAAGATAGACTCTCTCTCACCAGCCGAGAAATCCTTTGTCTAAAGGTATTATTTAATCTTTCAATATGATTAGTTTGACCAGTTTCTTTTCCGACTGGTCGATGACGTTTACTAGGAATTACTGTCTTATAGGACTCCCAAAAGTCTGTGTAAGCAACAGCACATTGTCGGTAAATATCGGGTAGGCTTGCCCAAAGTTTTTTGGCTGATTGACGACTCCTATCTCCGCGCATAGCAACCAATAATTTCCCTTGTTTTTCTATCAATTAACCGCCAAATATACACCTTGATTGTTTTAGAAAAAACAAAAGACCACATCTCATCACATTCTATAACTAATTTACCTTTTAGTTTGTCTGAAACCTTTATTTGACGGGGTACAGCCGCCAGTTTATTGTTGACATAATTTTGTAACCATGACCAACTTACCCCTGTTACTCTGGCAATTCCTCGCCAGGAAATTCGTTCGAGCAAGAGTTTATCAATTAATTGTTTGGTTTCGTCAGAGACGGTTTTATTAGTGGGATTGATCACAAACTGACGACCACATTCTTTACATTGACGTTTGGGTTTTCCATTATGAATAGAACCATTCTTAATCCTATGGTGAGAACCACAATTAGAACAGGGGAATAGAGGTGAACTAGGGGGGGATTTTGTTCGGTGCTAGACTGATATTTGAGTAAGCCAGACAGAAGCCAGAAAAAGATATTTATCAGAAAAGTCATGATCAAGCTAGAGGTTTAAAGACTGATCGGGTTCCAATTATTTTTATTCATAAATATTTTACACAATTCATACCAGGTAAGCAACAGAGCTACGCCACTACTACCGAATCATTACCTTCTCGAGAAAAAAAACTGGAGCGAGCGCTTTTCGCCACCCCAGTGCTGTCACGGAATTCAATTCTGTATCTAAATTAACACATTATTGGCAGCAAGCATGATTAAGGAAATTGGAAATTTTTCCGAAAGGGGTTTTCAAAGGCTGTAACCTTGACTGACAGGGGATTTCGAGCCTGATAAGGCCAAAGTTTTTGGAGTCTATCCTCGAAAATTAAACTTCGGCACTGAGATGTTCCCCCAGATGAACGGTTTTCACCCATTTTAAACGTTTAGGACGCAAAGCCATCCGGAGGCTGACACTGGGAATAATAATAAACCAGTGCATCATATAAATCATGCCGCGAAGGGTTTGAGCAAGGATGTCTAAACCGAGAGCGAAAGTGAATTTTCTACCCGTATTGACTCGGATTAATCCTGTCACCATCCCCCAGAGAGAAAGGGAAAGAGCCAAACCAGTTAAAGGAGTTAAAATCGGAGCTTGATGCTGGGTAATAGTGATTAAAAGATCGGGAATAGCGGCCGCAGGTAAGATATATTGAACGAGCAAAAAAGCAATTAAATCAAACTTTTTTGGCCAAGGCATGGGAGACTTTAAAATCGCTTTCCAATAGTCGAGATAACGCTGAAAACCACCTTCGGCCCAACGATTGCGCTGATGCCATAAAGCGATCGCAGTTGTCACCCCTTCTTCTGCTACTGCGGGAAAATTTAAGACATTAATTTTCCAATTATCGATATGGAGACGAATAGTTAAATCAAGATCGTCGGTGATCGTTTGTTCATTCCAACCCCCGCAACGATTTAAGGCACTACGACGGACAAATTGACCATTTCCGCGCAATTCTCCGATCCCTCCCACTGCGATCCGTTGCTGTTGGAAACAGCTATCAAAGATCATTTCTACCGCTTGTCCTTTTGTCCAGAAGTTTTCGGCGGCATTGGCGATCGCTTTTCGCACCTGTACCGCACCCACTTCTCGATCGTCGAACATTGGGACCACATGACGCAGTAAATCCGAGGATAATCCCGCATCCGCATCGAATACGCCGATAATTTCCCCGTTAGTCAGGGATAAAACCTGATTCAAGGCGCCGGATTTGCCACCTCCAGCATTAGCAGGACGATGGAGAATTTTTAATTGGGGATATTCTAAAGCAAGGCGATCGAGAATTGCACCGGTGTTATCGGTGCTATAGTCATCGACGATCCAAACTTCTAACTTATCTTGGGGATAGTCTAGATGACAGAGATAATTAACCAGTTTCGTGATTACGGTTTCTTCATTTTTGGCCGCTACTAAGAGGGACACCCTGGGGACAGAGGTTAAATCCTTATCCAGTAAGGGAATTGGCGGCGTTTCTGGTTTCGTGAACAGCAGCCGCAAAGCTTGCCCCGATAGTACCATAGTTAGGGCGATAATTGCCCAATAACCCCAACTCAGCCAATGAAGTCCGATAATTATTGTCCAGATCGCCATGAGGCTAAAAGCCGCTTTCTGTCTGCGTCCCGATCGGCCTTGAAAAATTTCGCTCCTAAATTCGTCCTCCTCATCTTCGGGATCGGACCAGTCAGATAGGAGGGAACCAATCGGGTCTAATTCTTCGTTATCATCCTCTCGCGACCAATAATTTTCTGCCATAATCGACTCAGGTTAAGTAACTGTTCAAATAGAAGCTTATTTCTTGCTTTATCTTACCGAAAATTGTTAAAATTTTTAACGGAATCTTAAGTTTTTTTCGGGAAAGAAACCCCAGTTTTTCAGGCTATTGGTTCCTTTTACCCGATAAATGCGCTTTTTTGGGCTAAGATTACTTTGTTTACATTCGTTGAGAAAATTTAACATTTATCCCCTATGTCAAACCTGCTCCTCTGTGTCGGACTGATTTGTGGCTCAATTATTTGGGTGGAGATCGTGCGTGATTGCTATCATGCTCTGGCCCACCATTGGCAGCCCCTTTATCGTCTGCACGTCTGGCATCATCGGGTTTTTCGTCCCGATCTGTCGGTAATGAGCGAGGAAATTTATCGTCGGGCCCACTGGTACAATGATGTACCGGAGGCCTTGGTTATGTTGGCTGCCAGTGTTTTACCGGTACTACTGGCCTACTCTTGGGGTTTCGATCGCCCTTGGTTGGGTTGGGTTGGCTCCCTTTATACTTTGACTTTTCTCAGTACGGCGATCGGTCGAGGTTTAGGGATCGCCAATCTGGAGGAATTAACCGATTTAACCCATCGTCCGGGGCAATTTGAGAGTTTCCCCGCTCAATGGCGCGTTAATCGTACTTACCACTGGCGACACCATTTTGATAACCAAAAGGCTTATTATTGTGGAACTTTCACCTTTATGGATAAATTGATGGGGACGGCACTTTCTCTCAAGGGTAAAACGATCGCCATTACCGGAGCGAATGGAACTTTAGGGCGATCGCTGTTAAAGTACCTACAACTGAAGGGAGCCAAGGTAATCGCGCTCACTTCTGGGGAGAATGCGATCGCTATTGAAATTAACGGCGAATCAGTACCTGTAAAAACCGTACAATGGCAAATCGGTGAAGAAACGCAACTTGAGGACCTATTTAAGTCTGTAGATATACTGATTTTAAATCATGGCGTTAATGTCCACGGCCAAAGAACCCCAGAAGCGATCGAATTAGCCTACCAAGTGAACACTTTTTCCGTCTGGCGTTTAATGGAATTATTCTTCAAAACTGTCCGCACTAACGAGCAAATTGCCCGCAAGGAAGTCTGGGTGAATACCTCGGAAGCAGAGGTTAATCCTGCCTTTAGTCCCCTCTACGAACTCAGTAAACGAGCGATCGGTGATATGATTACCCTGCGTCGTTTAGATGCCCCCTGTGTGGTAAGAAAGCTAATTCTTGGCCCTTTTAAGAGTAATTTAAATCCTGTGGGTATTATGTCCGCCGATTGGGTGGCTAAACAGATTATCAAGGCGGTACAAAGGGATAGCCGCAATATTATTATTACTATTAATCCCTTGACTTTTATCACCTTCCCAATTAAAGAATTCTCTGTTTCTACCTACTTAAAACTATTTACTCGTTCCCCAAAAAAACAGAAAAATCCCTAACTATTTATCCTTAATCGGGGATCAGGACTATTTTTCCGCGCACTCTTTCCGATTCACTATAATTATGAGCTTCTACCACCTGGGAAAAAGTATAGGTGCGATCGATTCTAACAGTTAATTTACCCGATTCGATCGCTTCTTTGAGAAATTGCCAGTCGGACGCTTGTGCTTGAGCAAAAAATATCAGTTTCCCTTTTTGGGGCAACCAAGCACCGAGATAATTTAGGAAGATAATTCCGGGATTTGGGAGGGTGGTTATATAGGTGCCTTGGGGTTTTAAAAGCTGACGACAGTGCCAAAAAGAAGACTTAGCCACAGCATCGAAGATTATATCATATTTCTGCTCGGTTTTTCTCCAATCTTCTTGAGTATAATCGATAACTTTATCTGCTCCTAAAGAGGTGACATAATCGATATTTTTACTACTACAAACTCCATCCACTTGCGCGGAGAAAATTTTTCCTATCTGCACAGCAAAACTACCCACTCCTCCCGATGCACCATTAACTAAAATCCGATTTCCTGCTTGAATATTGCCAAAATCTCGCAAGACTTGCAAAGCGGTAGAAGCAGCTAAAGGAGTGGCGGCAGCTTCAATAAAACTCTGATTATGCGGTTTTTTAACTAAGAGGGAAGCGGGAATAATTGCATATTCAGCATAGGTTTTACCGGGCAATTGATTGAGAAAACCAAAAACCTCATCTCCGATCTGAAATTGTTCCACCTGACTACCTTTTTCAACGATAATTCCACTATAATCAAAACCTAATTGCAGGGGAAATTTATTACCTGTGGCTATTTTGAGCATCCCCCGACGAATCTTCCAATCAATCGGATTAATTCCCGCTGCCATAATCTTAATTAAGACTTCTTTCCCTTGGGGAATTGGCTTTTCTATGTCTGTGTATTGGAGAACATTACTATCGCCATAGCGATTAATGATAATAGCTTTCATAATTAAGAAAAAAGTTGGTAAAATAGTAAAGGAGCAAAAGTAATGATCAAGAGAACAAAAATCCAAACTCGTCCCGCTAAAAGATTATAATCTTGCCCTAATCTTGACCAAGAGTGACCGGCGATAAAATGGCCGAACAGAAATTCAAAACCCACTGTTAATAGTAACCAAATTAAACCGATGGTAATTGCTTGACCGGACGATTCTAGACCCCAAAAATAGACAAGAGTGCCAATATAAAGACTAAAAAAGAGGATTCCTGTCAGGGTAGAAATTTGATGAGCGCGTAGTTCATCGAGATATTTTCCGTAGGTGCTTTCCCTGAGAATACCGTTACTAATTCCTATTACGATCATCGGGAGCCATAGAATAATGTAGCGACTAATCATAAGTTGTTGGTTTAGAACTCGCTCTAATTGGATTATATACCGCAGCTGCTCTGGGCAAATCTCTCAAGGCAAGAGAAAAAGACAAAAATTGCATTTATCCCATTAATTGACCATTTTTCTAGTTACGGTGTTTCTCATAAAGATGAAGCATAAACTGATCGGGTATCGTCTCGGAGTCTCACCAAAACGAAAACCTCATACCTCACCATTAAGATAACTGCTATAAGTAAGGACAGGGGTGACAGTAGGGTAAATTGTTAAATTTTTTGCTAATTCAGCTAAATCATCCGAAAAATGTCACACTAGAGGTAGAGGAGCGTCAACTATCAATCATCAGCTTTCAGCAATTTTTGGCTATTTCCCCGGGGTATTGCTGGCAGCCGATGGGAAAAAAGATTAACTTCAACCCTGACGTTATCTGCTATCGAGGAGGCTAATTCTATGGATAATACGGAAACAATCTCAGTCGATCGGGATACCAACAAACTCTATAATAAAATTCTCGTGGCTGTGGATTATCAAGATCCCACTCCAGAGGTTTTGAATACGGCTATTCTCTTAGCGAAAACCTACGCTAGTGAGTTGCGAATTGTTTATAGTATGTCTCAACCTTTGACTCCCTACACGGAAACTTTTATTTATGGTAATCTGATCGGTTATGGTGGCGGTTATCCCCCCGATATGATCGCCTTAGAACAACAAATCACCGAAGAAATGCAAGCGGAATTACAAGCTTGGTTAAACGGTTTAGTTGATCGAGCTAAGGAAGATAATATCACGGCCAAGGCTGATTATTATATCGGTGATCCGGGGCAGAAAATTTGTCAAGTTGCCCAGCAGGAGGGGATAGATTTAATTATTGTTGGTCGTCACGGTCGATCGGGTTTATCTGAGTTAATCTTAGGTAGTGTCAGTAATTATGTGGTACATCATGCTCCCTGTTCAGTTTTGGTAGTACAAATTACTCATTAATTAGAAAGGGTTGAAATCCATTTTTTGCTGTCCATTGAATCGCTCCATCTCTCCCGGTCCAGTAAGTCTTAATCCGGGCCTTTCTCAGTTGATTTTTGGCATTGCGGGAGAGATTGTTAGTGACAGCGATCGCTGTTTGTGGTCGAATTGACTCTAGCCATTGTTTATCTAGATTGCTTCCCTGCCATAATAACACTAGGGGGCTGAATTCTTGGGATAAATTAACGGGAATTTTCGGGTTGACAATCCATAGCCAAGATTGATTTTTTACCTGAAATTTAAATAAATTTTTCTCGAGCAATTGTCCAGTAATTTCACCAAGATTAAATTTTTCTAACTGGGATAAATTAATAGTTTTTTTGATCGGTATGCTCTGACTGATAGTTGAGAATTGCGCCGAATTATTGACGGTTATTGCTCTTTGTATTTGATTAATTCCCTCCTGTCGCAAAAAAGGCAAAACTGTATAACGTGCTGTTGCGGGTTCCTCCCCATTAATTAAGAGAGTATTTCCTCGATTTTGAATAATGATTACCGGTTGCGATTTGGTGGCTAAAACTGTCACCTGAGTTAAAGTTAAATGTTGATAAATAATCGGTATTAAAATTAAAGTGAGGATAAATAAACCAACTAAATGCCACCGTTGACGAAACCAGAGATTGCAGCAGATTAAGGTAAGGCAAATATAAATAATTAACATCACTCCTAAAGATAATTTACCCGTGGAGTAGGTACTAAAAGGAAGCAGACTAAAAAAGTTGGTAATTTGCAGTAATAACTTGAGAGGGTAATAGAGAATACTAGCGCCGATACTGCCCAAAGGGGGATAAATTAAGCCTAAAAAAGCAGTAAAAACTCCTCCTAAACTAATTAGGGTAATTAGGGGAGTTGTGATAATATTAATGGGGATATTATAAAGAGCGATCGAGTTAAACGTAAACATTAATAAAGGCATAGTCCAGAGAGTGGCAGCTAGACTAATAGCTATAGGTTCAGCGATTAAATTAGGGAAATAGTCAATTTTATTTTTCAGTAAAGGAACGGTAATAATTAATCCCAAAGTCGCTAAAAAGCTTAACTGAAATCCTAAATCCCAAATCCAGAGAGGCTGCCATAATAATAGAATTGTAGCCGCTAGTAATAGGGAGCCTAAACTATTAACTTGTCGATTATAAAGCAGACCGATTAATGCCCCAATTCCCATCAAAATCGCCCGCATAACTGAAGGTTGTAACCCTGTTAAGGTGCCGTAAATTATTAAGATAGTAACGGCAATAATAAACTGTTTTTTGGGGGATAAATTGCGAGTAATAGTTAAAACAAATCCCAACAAAATAGCCACATGAAAGCCAGAAGCTGCTAAAATGTGAGCTAATCCAGTTTTAATAAATAAATCTGTGATTTTTGCTGGCAAATTAACCGCTTGTCGTCCGAGGGTAATGGAACTTAATAAAGTCCCTTTTTCTTGGCCTAGTCCTTGAATTTGTGCCTCAACAATGCGCTGACGAATCTGCCAAACTCCCCAAGTCGGTGATTTTTTATCAATAATTATTTCCCCTTTTAAACCAGCAAAAGCACCCTGACGCGCTAGATAATTAGCAAAGTCAAAAGCACTGGGATTATTGGCACGACGGGGACGATAAAGTAATCCTTTAACTGTTATTTCTTGTCCGGGATAAACCTGATTTTCTGCTAGATTTGGTAGAGTAACGTAGAGTTTACCCTCGGATTTTTTTGTGGGTAAATTCTTGAGGCTAAATTCTTTTACTTCTAACCAAAATTGTAAATTTTCTCGGCGATTGAGACGGATTTCTGATATAATACTCCCCGTGATTTTAATAGAGTTAACTACATTATTTTTTAAAAGATGACTGATATCGTTTGCGCTGGGGTAAGGAGTGCGAATTTCTAGATAAACAACGGCAAATATAGCTATTAATCCCGCTATCAGCCAAATTTTTTTCGGGGGACTTTGCCACCAAAAACGACGGATAAAAATTGTGGTTAACGTGGTAATTAGACTAAGAATAACAATTCTAATTATCACTTCTTGCCATCGGTTTAACTGGGGACTAAAATCTACCAGACCTGTAGATAATAATCCCAGAATATAGGCTAAACCAAGAATAACACTATTAGGGCGATTCATAGAAATTTTTGTCAAAGAATTTCAGAATTAGCGAGCATTATTTTTACCTAATATCAGCGAAAATCGAGATTAAAAAGTAACTTAGCATAAACACGATGGGGATCGTTAAATGTAGGTAACTTTAATAATTCCTGCTGAAAATTTTGCCATTCCTGCGTCAAAGGATGATTATTTTTAGTGAGAGGAGGAAGATAGGTTTGCAAGAAATTAGAGAAAAGTTCTTCTTGCCAACTTTGCGATCGAGGATATTCTTGAAGACTCCAATCATCCCCTAATTTAGCTGTTTTGGCCGCATATTGTACTGCCACTTCTAGACCACCAATTTGATCAACTAAACCAATTTTAACCGCATCTTTTCCCGTCCAGACACGACCTTGGGCCACAGTTCTAACCTTGTCTGGGGATAATTTTCGCCCCTGGGCCACCGTCTCGATAAATAAATCATAGAACCGATTAACTGCCGCTTGATAAATTT
This sequence comes from Microcystis viridis FACHB-1342, assembly GCF_014698335.1. Classification (GTDB taxonomy): domain Bacteria; phylum Cyanobacteriota; class Cyanobacteriia; order Cyanobacteriales; family Microcystaceae; genus Microcystis; species Microcystis ichthyoblabe_A. Next base: position 83,113 of record NZ_JACJSV010000008.1, read on the forward strand.
CTAATTCTTGGGGATTTTTCGGTCTGGTAATAGTAGATATATCGGCTAATTCTCCAGTTTTCACTGTATCCCAATCGATGCCATTATTATTAGCAATCTTCTGGATATTTAACAATAATCCAAACACACCGATGGAACCAGTAATTGTATCATTATCGGCAAAAATTCTTTGACCCCCCATGGCGATCCAATAACCCCCAGAAGCTGCCACATCACCCATAGAAATAATTACCGGTTTTTTCGCATCTAAACGCTTAATTTCCCGCAGAATCACCTCAGAAGCGGTGGCACTTCCCCCCGGACTATTAATCCGCAAAACTACCGCTTTCACCTCCTCCTTCCCCTGTAATTTTCGCAGTTCCTTCGCCAATTTATCCCCACCGATTTGGCCTCTATCTCCCTGACCTTCTACGATTGTCCCTTCTGCATAAACTATCGCTATTTGATTGCTACTATTTTCCTCCTCATCGAGAGAACTGGCATAATTAGCTAAAGAAATTTGCGAAAAAGAGCCAGAATTTTCCTCCTCATTAGTTTTATTTTTTGCTTCTCCTGTCAACTCTTTAGCCAAAACAATTACTCGATCTAAATAGGCCACTTCATCAACAAAACCCGCCTTTTTCGCTGTGGTTGCTTCCAGAATACCTTGAGTATCAGAAATAGTTTGCACCTGTTGGGGGGTTAAATTGCGACTTTTGGCCACTGTGGAACTATAATTAGACCAAATTGTATCGAGTAGGGTTTGCAGCTGCTGACGATTCTGGACACTTAAATCCTGACGCGTATAGGGTTCCACTGCACCTTTAAAAGAACCCACTTTTACCACTTGCACCCCCACACCATACTTTTCTAGTGCATCGGCAAAAAAGGTTTGTTGACTACTTAAACCATTAATTTCCATTCTCCCCACGGGATTAATAATCACCGTTTCAGCAACGGAAGCGAGATAATATTCCTTTTCCGTCCATTCCATATCGTAGGCGATAATTTTTTTACCCGATTGGCGAAATTTTGCCAAAGCTTGCCGCACTTCCGTCAGGGTAGCATAGCCATATTCACCGATATTGTCGCGACCATAGAGTAACAGACCGACAATGTTATCATCAAGGGCGGCCTTTTCGATCGCCGCTATCACCTGTCGCAAATTTAAAGTGGTCGTACTCTCACCGGTCAAACTATCGGCTAAACTGGAACTAGGAGGAGCATCGCTGATATTGGTGGCCAAGTTAAAAACTAAGACCGATTTTTCCTTAACTGAGGAGCTATCGCTAGAAATAAGCAAGGAAAGCAGTAAAAATGCTAATCCTCCCACACCTAAGACCGAAAATGCCAATAATCCCAGTAAAGTTCCCAAGCAACTAGCGAAAGTTTGTTTAAAAAACTGGCCCATCGGTTTTCATCTGCTACTAATTATCCTGTTTCCTATTGTAGGGATTCCCCGCCCAGAAACAAGTTTTTTATTTGCGAACAAATGTACTGAAAGCCTTGGAGATAGTGACTGGAGTTGTGAAGTGTCAAGGGATCGGCTAAGATTGTGATAGATAATTTCCAGTAAAAGAGATGAATCAATTAAATTAAAGATAGATTCTGTCTTTGATCCCCCCTTCCCCCCTTGATAAGGGTGGTGTCTGGCAATTTTTAACACCCACCTACTTAAAAGAGATGAATCAATTAAAACCTAAACTCGTCAATTATCCGGATTGGGATCGAAAAGAACAAATTAAACGAAATCGTTCGGCCTTGGCTATCTTAGAACAAAGACGACAAAAACGGTCACAAATAACCGATGAGCAAGACCAAGAAATTTCCCAGTGTTTGCTCAATTTTCAGACTGCGATTGATAATGCTCGTCCTTTGGGTTCAAAGCTTTATAGCCAAGGATGATTGTCTTTATCGATTCGGGGGTTTTGGGTTTACTAACTCATCCTAAAAAAGCGTGTAAACCAGCTGACTGCGAAGACTGGCTTTATTCACTTTTCTCCAAGGGCGTTTATGTAGTTAGTTCCGATATCTGTGATTATGAAGTCAGAAGAAGCCTATTATTAGAATCGGTCAAAAAAAATTCCTTTAATAGCCTAGATAATCTTAATGAATTACGCAATGTCATTGATTTTTTAAATTTAGATACCGATGTGATGTTAGAATCGTCACAAATTTGGGTAGAAACTCGAAAGATTGGCAAACAAACGGCTGATAATTACAAGATTGACGTAGATATTATTATTTTTGCTCATTGGCAGTTATTAAAAAAACAATATCCGAGTCGTTATCTAGTCATCGCTACCACTAATGTCAAACATTTTCAGGGATTCGCAGAAGCTTTAAATTGGCAGGATATTAACCTATAACAGCTTTGATCTCGATCATTTTTTCACTTTAATTATTTAATCTTATGCAGTTTATTGATCGCGCCGAAATAGAAGTAGAAGGGGGTAAGGGAGGTGATGGAATTGTCGCTTTCCGTCGGGAAAAATACGTCCCCGCTGGCGGTCCGGCCGGAGGTAATGGGGGAAAAGGTGGTTCGGTGATTTTCGTGGCGACTCAGAACCTGCAAACCCTGCTAGATTTCCAGTATAGTCGCTATTTTAAGGCCGATGACGGTAAACGGGGCGGCCCGAACAACTGCACCGGGGCCAACGGTAGCGATCGCATTATTAAAGTTCCCTGTGGTACAGTGGTTTATGATCTCGATAGCGAGGAAATTATCGGCGATTTGGTCACTCCCGAACAGACTTTAATCGTGGCTGCCGGGGGAAAAGGGGGATTAGGCAACCGACACTTTTTAAGTAATAATAATCGCGCACCCGAATACGCTTTACCCGGTTTAGACGGAGAAAAACGCCATTTACGCCTAGAATTGAAGTTATTAGCGGAAGTGGGCATTATCGGGCTGCCCAATGCGGGAAAATCCACCCTAATCTCGGCCGTTTCCTCTGCTCGTCCCAAAATCGCCGATTATCCCTTTACGACTCTCATTCCTAACTTGGGAGTGGTACGCAAACCCACGGGAGATGGGACGGTATTCGCCGATATTCCTGGATTAATCGAGGGAGCGCACCTAGGAATCGGCTTAGGACACGAATTTTTGCGCCACATCGAACGTACACGCCTGTTAATTCATCTTGTTTCCTTGACAGCAGAAGACCCGATCGCCGATTATCAAATTATCGAAGGAGAATTGGCCGCCTATGGTCGAGGCTTAGAAAAGCGATCGCAAATACTGGTTTTCAACAAAATTGATGCTGTGGACGAGGAAACGATAGATAACTATCAAAAGCAGTTTGCTAAAATAACTAATGCCGAGATTTTGACTATTTCCGCCGTAACAGGAGCCGGATTAACCACTTTACTCGCCAAAGTTTGGCAGCAATTAGAGCAACTGGAGAGGGTCGAGGATGAAACCCCTTCCCTGTTTTCCTAAAATCGCTCGTTAGTTGTTGAGCTGCCGGGGTGCAGGTGGTCGGCGATTGCTCGGCCTTCTTTCCGTACCTTCAAAGTTACCATTAGAACGACGGGTGCGGCGCTGTTCGCCTTCATTTTCGGCCGCATAGACTTCTAGATAAAGAGAGCGACCCGCATTTGCGGCCGCCATCTCTAGGGTAGTTCTAATCGCCTGTAAATTGCGTCCTCCCCGGCCGTAAACTTTGCCTTTATCGGCATCATCGAAGGCTACACGCACCCAAAGACGTTCATTTTCCTTACAGCGCTCGATATCCAATCTCAGACTGGCCGGATCTTCCAAAAACGGCTCGATCATAAATTTCACCAGTTCGAGATAATTGGGGGTACTAGGCATTGATTTTCTCGAAAATTTTCTGTTTGGTGAGAATGCTGCGCACGGTGTCCGTCGGTTGCGCTCCTTGTTGTAAGCGTCGGATGATTCCTTCTTCATCGAGACGCACTTCATCGGTGCGGGGATTGTAAAATCCTAATTCCTCTAGGGGACGACCATCGCGACGACTGGTGCTAACGGCCGCAACGATACGATAACTGGCTTCGCGTTTTTTACCAAAGCGTTTTAGACGTAATTTGATCATGGTTACTCAAAAATTCTTCTTTCCGATTCTAACTCATCCCGGCGGTATTTCCACAAGTGGCGATCGAGGGAACGGTCGGCAGCCATTCGATATTATTGAAAATAACGCCGAAAACGAGGGTCTAAATGGTCTTTTTTGCGGCGATTACAGGATAAACAAAGGGTTTGCAGGTTACTAATATCGTTACTGCCACCTAAAGCTAAGGGAATTATATGATCTATGGAAAGTTGGGCTAATTTTTCGGGTTTACCGCAACTCTGACATTGATAATTATCCCTTTGATAAACATATTTTCTCACTTCGATCGGAATCGGTATTCTCGGAGTTTTTGCCATGATAATTACAGCAGGCGACAGGATAGAGGTGATTGCTTTAATTTATTTTCCTTATTACCTAATTAGGTTTTCAGGAATTGAAGTTAGTTTTTTCTGAATTTTCTCGCAACATTTGCCGAATTTCCTCTAGGGGTGATTCTGGTTCCAGTGGGCTATTTTCGGGAATAAATTCTAGAGTAATTTTTATTTGACGAGTTTCATTGAAATGCTCAAATCCCTGTTTCTGTAATTCCCGCAGAAATTCGTCATCATAATCTGGATGTCCAGGTGTTTTATTAGGCAGTTTTTCTAAAACATTAGAAAAAGTACATTCTCCATAAGTTTTAACTTTTCCTGTTCTCCAGTCTTTCTCCCCCCGTATTAATAATTTACAATGCTTCCCTTCACTCGGATAATGAACCCATTCAATTTTATTAATTTGACCAAATAGAGACGACCTATCTCCCGTTAGTCTTCCAAAGGAAGTATATTTGCCGATATAGTTTAAAAAATCTGCTTGGATTTTTTCCCTAAATTTTCTCACTAAAATAACTTCTTCATCTTCAAACATCAATACACTATCATCATCTTCGATAATAATTTTCTGAGAGTTGTTAAAAGTATCAAAATTCATTCTTTTGCTCCTTAATTATTCCCTATCCAATCATAATAACATACAAATTTTCTCTAGGGGTGATTCTGGTTCCAGTGGGCTATTTTCAGGAATAAATTCTAGTATAATTTTAATTTGACGAGTTTCGTTTAAATACTCAAATTCCTGATTTTGTAATTCCCGCAGAAATTCGCCATCATAATCTGGACGTTCAGGTGTTTTTTTAGGCAGTTTTTCTAAAACACTAGAAAAAGTACATTCTCCATAAATTTTAACTTTTCCTGTTCTCCATTCTTTCTCCCCCCGTATTAATAATTTACAATCCTTCCCTTCACTCGGATAATGAACCCATTCAATTTTATTAATTTGACCAAATAGAGAAGACCTATCTTGCATATCTGTTCGTAGTCTTTCAAAGGAAGTATATTTGCCGATATAGTTCAACAAATCTGCTTGGATTTTTTCCCTAAATTTTCTCACTAAAATAACTTCTTGATTTTTTTTGAGATTTTCCTGTGATCTTAATCACTGAGAATTAAAATATTAATCTAGCTAAAGTAATAAGTGTGTTAGCGAAAACTAACACACCTAAAATTAAGATTAGATTTTTTACCCTTTTCTAACCGTAAACTTTCCCATAATACTCTTGATATTCTTTGGATAACAAAGGTTGCCACCAATCCCGATGATCGAGATACCATTGAATGGTTTTTCTTAATCCCCCCTCTACCGTTTCTTCGGGTTGCCAACCTAATTCGGTGCGAATTTTAGTGGCATCAATAGCATACCGGCGATCATGTCCGGGGCGATCCCTGACAAAAGTAATTAAATTCTGAGCAGGTTTCACGGGTAAATCGGGAGCTAATTCATCCATTAAATCACATAACATCCTGACTAAATCGATATTTTTTACCTCATTATTTCCGCCAATATTATAGGTTTCTCCCGCTTTTCCTTTGTGAATAACTGTATCTAAAGCTTGACAATGATCCCGCACATATAACCAATCTCGAACATTTTGACCATCACCATAAACAGGTAAAGGTTTACCCAAAAGAATATTAATACACATCAAAGGAATTAACTTTTCGGGAAAATGATAAGAACCATAATTATTAGAGCAATTAGTAATAATTGTCGGCATTCCGTAGGTATGAAAATAAGCTCTCGCTAGATGATCACTCCCCGCTTTTGAGGCAGAATAGGGACTATTAGGAGCATAGGGAGTAGTTTCGGTAAAAGCCGGATCATCTAATCCTAAACTGCCATAAACCTCATCGGTGGAAACGTGCAGAAAACGATAGTTATCGGGTTGGTGATTACTTAACCAATGTTGCCGAAAACTTTCTAATAGAGTAAAAGTTCCCACCACATTAGTTTGCACAAAAGCTCCAGGACCAAGAATCGATCGATCCACATGGGATTCGGCGGCAAAATGGGCAACTGTATCGATATTTTCACTGGCAAATAACTCATCAACTAAAGCTCGATCGCAGATATCCCCTTGCAGAAAACGGAGATTCTTTCTATCTTTCAGTGTCGCTAAATTATGCAAATTGCCCGCATAGGTAAGAGCATCGAGAACAATAACACGATCCTCAGGATAATTCTCGCACCAATGATGAACAAAATTCGAGCCGATAAATCCTGCTCCACCAGTAATTACTATGCTTCTAGCTTGATTTTCTATCGCCATGGCCACCTCTAGCAAAAGTTCGCTACTTATTTTAGGCTTTTTTGCTTCACACTTCTTCATCAAAAGTGATCTTATCGGAGTGATAATCCGGCGGTTCAACGTGAATTAAAATTCTCACAGGGCTAAATTGTTGGCTTAATCTTGCTTCTACCGCTTCCGTGATTGCGTGAGCAGTTTCTACATCTTGAGCGGAGACAATTAGGTGCATTTCCATAAATACCTGTCTTCCCACCACTCCCCGAGACGCGATCGCATGACAATTAAGCACCCCCGGCACCTCCATGACAATTTGATGAATCACTTCAGGAGCGATCGCCATTTCATCCACTAACAAAGGTAAATTTTCCTTGAGAACTTTCCAACCACTGCTAAACACCAAAAAAGCGACGGGAAAGGACAAAATCACATCTAACCATTGTAATTGGGGAATATTAGCCGTATTACCCACCCAAACCCCAACTAACCCCAATAAAACCGTAATTGTCACCCACACATCACTCATGGTATGACGAGCATCGGCAATCAAAATCGCACTACCGACACGCTGCCCCACGGATCTCTCATAGTAGGTGACAAAAATATTCACCCCTAAAACGATAATTAATAGCCATAATTCAGGACCGGCAATCTCGACAGGTTTTCCGCCTTTAATAATACGCATGATCGCCCCCTGCAAGATTTCAAAACAGGCAATTCCCAAAAAGGCAGCGATCGCTAAAGCTCCGATCGCTTCGTATTTCAGATGTCCGTAGGGATGATCTCGATCGGGATAGGGAGAGGAAAACCGCATCGCTACCAATCCCAAGACATTATTAGCACTATCGGTGACACTATGGAGAGCATCCGCTTGCAAACTCAAAGAACTAATTCTCAAACCCACCCCCGCTTTGATCCCCATAACCAAAATGTTCAGCAGCAGGGTGATCCAAAGAACCTTTTGGACAGTAGCCCGATTATCTTTTAAAACAGCCACAGGATTATCAGTTATCAGTGATCAGTGTTAATTTTCCCACTCTTATCTCCGTTTTTTTTCCTTTTTACTTTTGGCTCTTCTAGATTACTGGACAGTGGGAAGTTCTTGCCGGGGGGGGAAATCTGACTATCCCCAGGATGTTCAGGCCCACATTCCGCACCCTAAGTGTCACAACGTCTCAAAAGAGGAAGGGGCGTGAGTCAAAATACTTATCTAGAGGAGTGAGTTGGCGGCAAGCTGCCGGCAA
>NZ_JACJSV010000080.1 GCF_014698335.1 Microcystis viridis FACHB-1342
GTCGGGACATATAAACAGTTATAAGGCTGGTCTGGGTTGACCTGTTAGATTCAGTCAGGGGACTGAAGACCTTACTAGGCGGTTATTTCGGGCATTTCAGCCCTATTTCATGCCTAAACGTTTCGCACGACTAATGGATAGCTTATCAAGGGGGGCAGGGGGGATCGAACCTAAAATCCATTTTTAATTTAATTATAACCAACCACTTATAATAACTTTTTAGCAAAATCGATCGCCTCCTGAAAAACTGTAACTTGGCCCTCAATTTGGGCAATTTGTACCTCGGTTAATAACTTACCGATAATCGGACTAGGTTTCAGGTGTAAATGGTTAATTAAATCATCGCCCCTTAATAAAGGTCGGGGATGGGCGATAATATTATCGGGATCGAGATAGGAAGTCAACAGAGAAGCGACGATATTTTTGTTAATCCCCATTGATAAAGCAAAAAGGGCAAAGACAGGAAATACTTTTCCCGTATTTAGATAAATAAAATACTGTTCCCGCAGACTTAAATTATCTGCCTCCTTGAGAGGAGGTAAACACTTAATTACCGTGATTACCGTGCGAATTTCCCCCCTGGAATACTTGAGATCGATTAACTCTTTTTCCGCTTCTGCCAAAATATCCGATACCAATAGGGCCAATTTTGTCAACTGTAACTGAGAAGGGGAAAAGATAAAGTTTTCCGGTAACAAAGATTCTAAAAATCCCGCTGCCGCTTCCACCCCCATAACTCGCTCCATTTTTGCGGGGGTAATCCGACGCAACCAGAGAGATAATAAGCCATCTTCCCAGGCACTTTTTAGCCATTTATTGCCACGGGAATTGAGCAAAAGGTAATTCAACTCGGATTGTACCCTTTCGGCGGCTACACGGTGCAATAAAGGGGCAAGAGAACGAATAGTTGCACGGGTATGGGGTTCGATCTCAAAGTCCAATTGAGCCGCTTGTCGATAGGCCCTTAATAATCTTAGGGGATCATCCTGAAGATTTTCGGGGGAAATCATCCGCAGGGATTGGCAGCCTAAATCTTTTAATCCCCCTAAAGGATCGAAAATTTCTTGGGTGTGGAGATTATAAGCGAGAGCATTAACGGTGAAATCCCGTCTTTTTAGGTCTATTTCTAGAGATTCTCCCTCCTGTTGTGCGAAATCAAGAGTACCCTGCGGAAAAACGACGCGAGCAATTTGACGAACCGCATCTAAAACCACAAAACCGGCCTTATACTGATGGGCAATAGTTTGAGCAATTTCGATCGCTTTTTCGGGAACCACAAAATCTAGGTCAATATAGTCTTTCTGACGGTTTAATAAAGCGTCTCGCACAGCACCACCGACTAAATAAGCATTTTCTGGCAATTCTTGCCGATTAATCGCAAAAACTTCTTTAACTAAACTATCTAGGTTTTTTTGACAAGACATCGAGAAGATAAATTTACAAAAATATAATTTTGACCGGCCCTATTTGGGGAGAGACTGAGCTAGATTAACGGAAAAGACCTATAGAGTTAAACCTATGTGTATTTGTATTAACTGCTATTTTGTTGATCGCTGTCTCACCTATCATGCCGTAGAAATACAACATCAGGAACGTCATCTCACCGAGACACCGGACTTTGAAGCGAAGAACCCTTCTATTAACGTTAACATTCGCACCAAAGAAGATTATATCGAAATGGAGTGGGATGTGGTGGGTTGTGAAAGCTTTTTGCGCGAAACCGGTAAATGGTCTAGTTTGCGGCCAGGTGAACCAATTCCCACCTAAAACACCTGAACTACCCATACATATCTACTACAAGAGCCAAAAACCCTTATCCAGCAATAGATAGACCCGTTAACTTTTCTTGCTGTACCCGTGCAATAGTAGTCATGTATATAGAAAAAGTTCCTAAACGTTGTGTCTGGAGCGGTTTTTATTAATGAGCATTGCTTAAAAGCAAATAATTCATAATTTAAGTAGGTAGGCGTTAAAAGTTATCAGATGCCCCCCTTATTAAGGGGGGACTAAGGGGGGATCGAACCTAAAATCCATTTTTAATTTAATTATAACCAGCTACTTAAGAGCGAGGTATTTATGGATAAAGAAGAAGAACTACTTGAACAATGGCGAGAATTGACCCCGGAAAAGCAACAAAAAGTTTGGCAATTTGTTCAAATACTTAAATCTGAGTCACAAACAACACCAGAAGCTAAATTTATTCCCCAAACACCATTAAGCAAAAAGTTATGGGAAATCCGACATCGGGCGATCGCAGCTGGATTGCAACTGCTCAATGAAGATGAAATAGAACAAGAACTTGCTGCACGTCGAGGAGGGTGCAGTGAGTCGTGAAATTGCTGGCACTTACGGTTTAGCGGCGATGGATGCACTTCATGTTGCTGCTGCGCTGCAAATTCAAGCTGATGAACTAATCACCACCGAAAAGCCAACCAAACCAATGCACCGAGTCAGGGAAATTCAGATTGTTTCAATCTAATGTAAGGGGTTAGAGTAATCTAAGAGTAAGGAGACCAGGGACCGATGACGGTTTCTCCTCGCTTCTCTTTTTCTGCTAATTCCAGATTTAAGGTTAATAGTTTCTCTAAGATGTCGTCGTCAGCTTGGAAGTGATATGCTTCCATCACTAGCTTGTCTAATTTCTGATGAAGTTGATACAGTTGGCTACTGGGTTCGTTAAAGAATTGGTTATATAGTTTAGTGATTCCCCATTGTTTTTTCTCCATCTGTTGGCTGCGGTATTCGTGTAATTCGTTGGCGGTTTGACGGATTTTTTCGACAAGTTCCTGTGAAGGTTTCTGGGGAAAGGGGAAGGTTTCAAAACAGGTGTTATGGGTGTAGCGTGTTGTTTCTCCAAGAGTTGAACTTTTGGCTTTTACCCAGAGGCGATGAATGTTAGATGTCAGGATACCGAGAATGTAGAAATCATCAGAAGCAAGAACAATATTTAAATCTCCAGGAAGCCAGTCAAGGGGTGCTGGAATAAAAACCGCCCATTTAGAGACTCGTGGGACTGCAAAGTAGCAATCTAAAGGTTTAATTGCTGTTCTCATTTCAGGGCGAGGACGTAAAAATATCCACCAAAAATCACGTGCTTTCTTATCACGATTTATCTCTCTTTCTGGCTTAACATTTACTTTAATATGCTCAAAAGGTAGTTTATATTCACTAGCATCCTCCAAACTCATATCATTAAAATCAATAATCCAGCGTTCTGGCTTACCGTGAGGATTTTTAGCTAGATTTGCTCCCATTGAAAACAACTTAAGGACATCTGTATTTTTAGGTTCTTGTTTAATCCATTCATCAACTTGTTTTTCACTAACTAGAAAACCTTTACCAACAGGAATCACTCCTTGAAAACATTGACTAAGATTAGCTTTTAATCGTGGAGATTTAGAGACATCTAAAGTCGGTTTTAAAGAAGAATTAATCTGAGAAACTTGATGATTATCTAAATAATAACTTACTGGCTCAACTTTACTCCAATTGACAATACTAACATGAACATTAGCCTCACCAGACCAAGGCTGAGTAGAAATCGCCTCATGAATGTGTCCACCATTGTGAGTAATATAATCCAACGCTGCTACACGACTTTTTCCTTGACTAATAGAATTAGTTCCGACTAAACCCGCTCTTCCTTTCTCGTCTAATTGATTATGTGCTAGACGAAACCAATAGGAACAAAAATCAACCGAGTCTTTAACTTCAGAAAACCTCGCAAACACTTTATTAACATAATCATCACTGAGATTTAATCTCATGTGTTTACCTCCCAAAAATGGAGGATTACCGATAATTGCGTCTGCTTTTTGCCAATCCGTAAACAAAGCATCAGCACAAATAATATTACTATCCAAAGTATCCAAAGGTAAAGAAGCTTCCGTCAAATTAAACTTATCAATCGCCACCTTTCTGGCAATCATTAAAGTCACCCGCGCTAATTCTACAGCAAAAGGATTAATATCCATTCCATAAAACTGTTTAGGCGTAACAAAACTAATCTGTAATTGGTCACTAGCAGAACGACGACGGTTAGCAATCTTTTCAATTAATAACTGTTCAATGCGCTTTAATTCTTGATAGGCGACATAGAGAAAATTACCCGAACCGCAAGCCGGATCTAATACCTTATACTGCTGTAATTCTAACTGAAGTGTATTTAACTCGCCAATCGTCCCAGCTTGCTCAATTTTCTCCTCCCAGTAACGGCTAATAGTTGGGCGAACAATTTTCATAATATCCGCTTCTGAGGTAAAGTGCATCCCGTAGGTGTGGCGTTCTTCAGCATTAGCTGTCCCCTCAAAAATATTACCAAAAATTGCCGGACGGATCTTACTCCAATCCTGACGCGCCGCTACATCCAGAAACCTTAATTCTTCATTAGTTAATTGAATTGGATGAATTATACTAAACAGTCCCCCATTAAAATAATCCACTCCCTGATACTTACCAGCAGGAGTAATTCCGGGTTGGTTCATCTGTTGAAATAATCCCCCCAAGACATCATAGGAATTGCCACCATTTAGACATTCTTGTACACAAGAAATAAATAAATCTCTTGGTAACAATCCTCGATCCTCAGCAAACATTGCTAATACACACTGCAAAATAAATCGCTGGGCCGTCAACTCATCAAAACCGCTTTTATGACCGCGTTTTTTTAACAGTTGAAACAACTCACCCATCCGCCGCGCTGCCGTTTCTGTAATCTCGACCTGATTATTCTGAAAAATAGGGGTACGATTCCCTACTTCCATAAAATTGAAGGCACTCACCCGATTTTTCAAATCGTTGAGATTTACTCGATCTACCGGTTCATCTATTTGAAGATCAAAATCAAAAATCCAGAACTGATCAAAATTACATAATAAGACATAGCGAGGGCGATTAGGAACCAATCGACTCCAGTATTCAAAAGCTTGGGGATAGTGCTTACTTAAATCTTCTCCTCGCTTTTTCATTTCAATTAAAACACGAGGTTTCCAAACTAAATCAGCAAATCCTGTTTTACCTTTCTTGCTACCTTTAGTAATCGCCTCCTCATAGGTTGCACCCGCTTCTAACGCACCTTTATGACCAAAAGCTCGAAAGAAACGGTCTAGGAAAATCTGAGCTTCTTTCCTTTCTTGGCCAGTAATATGCTGTTGACAAAAATCAATAAATTCCTGTAAGCTTTCAAGAGTAGTAGTCATCTTTTGCCTTTCTATTGGAGTAGGGTGGGCGTTGTGGTGCGATCACTATCTTACACGATAAAATAAAGGAACTGAGTTGAAATCGAAGTCAAGCCTATGCCAATTCGAGGCGTTGCTGAATCAAGGTATGAATGGCAATTGTGCATCGTATCCAAAAGTTAGTTTGGGACTAGGTTTTAAAAATCCCACAAGAGAAGATTCATATCTCAAATCAGCAACGACTTGGCGAGATAAATTTTTTCGTTGTGTTTAATTGATTGAAAAAAATCGACAATAGGACGAGGATAATTAACCCCTAAAATCACCCCATAACGCTTTTGTTCCTCCAGAGATAATTTATAAGGTTCGTGAATTTTATCGCCTTTTATTAGGGCTAATTCGGGCAACCAGTGACGTAAATAATCACCTTTGGGATCATAATCTTTCGACTGTTTCGGGATATTGAAGTAACGAAATCCTCGTGCGTCATTACCGACACCAGCAGTGTAATTCCAATTACCCCAATTACTACAGACATCGTAATCAACTAATAATGACTCGAACCATTCTGCTCCCATACGCCAATCAATACCGAGATTTTTGGTCAGAAAACTAGCGACATTTTGCCGTCCACGATTTGACATAAATCCTGTAGCAGCTAACTCTCTCATATTAGCATCTACAAGGGGATAACCAGTTTTTCCCTCACACCAAAGATTAAATCTTTGCCAATCTTCTAGCCAAGGTAAATTAAGTTCTTGCAAACCAGATTTATAAAAGATTTTATTCCCGTGTTTACTGCAAATAAATCGAAAAAAATCTCGCCATAATAATTCAAAAATTAGCCAATAAGTAGAGTCATTTTTTACTCTTGTTTGCTCATATTTTTGTACTTCTTCATAAATATAACGGGGGGAAAGACAGCCAAAACTTAACCAAGCTGAGAATTTTGAGGAATAATTAGTCCCTAACATTTCATTGCGGGTTTCCTTATAGGTTTTTAAGGAATCACTATCCCAAATATATTCTTTAACCCGTGATTTTCCTGCTACTTCACCCCCTTGAAATGATAAAACACCTCCCTGGTCTAGAATTAGTTCTGTTAAGCCTAAATCCTTTAAAATAGGAAGATTTCCCCAATCTATTTTAGGTAATTTTGTCAACTTTTTCGGACTGGGATAAGTTGTTCTTATTTCCCAATGACGTTCTACTTGTTTACGAAAATTAGTAAATAATTCTGGCAGTTGATTAAGGGTAAAAGGTAAATCATCAGGATGATATAAAGTGGCTGTCCAAAAAGTTTTTATCTGCACAGGAATTATAGATAAAGCCTTATTTACAGCCTTTTCTACCGCTAATTCCTCTGCTGTAACCTCTTGATGATAATAAACCCTGGCTATCTGCAATTCTTGAACTAATTGCGGGATAATTTCTTCTGGTTTTCCCCGTCGGATAATTAAATTACTGCCTAAACCTTCCAGAGATTGTCGTAAATTTGCTACGCTTTCTAATAAAAATTTAGCCCGGAACTTGCCAGTTTTGGGAAACCCGTAGGAAGTAAAACCAAATTGACGCTCATCAAAACAATAGAAAGGAATTATCTCTAATTGTTCTTGAATGGCTCGATAAATTGCCTCGTGATCGTGAACTCGCAGATCATTCCGATACCAGATTAAAACCCGCATTTAACATCAATTAAAAGTTGATAACCGATCAATAAGTAGTTAGGTGTTAAAAACCATCAGATACCCCCCTTATTCAGGGGGGATTAAGGGGGGATCGAAACCCCCCTTATTAAGGGGGGATCTATCTTTAATTTAATTATCTTTTCCCGTAGTAATGGCCATAGTAACGATAATTATGGTTTTTCCGACTAACATTATTAGCCACTAAACCTAACACGGAAATATGGGATAATCTCAGATCTTCGAGCAGATTTTTCAGAGCAAAGCGATCGGTTTTGCCCAGTTTGGTAACGAGAACCAGTCCGGTGGCCATGGCGGCGAGAATTTTGGCATCGGCAAAAGCGGCGATCGGTGGTAGATCATAGATAATTAGATCGAAGGCTTGCTCTTGCTGTAAACGCGAGATCATCTCCTGCATTCTCTGGGAAGAAAGCAAGCGGGTTGGATCTGGGGGAATTTCACCGGCGGTAAGAATCGATAAATTCTCGTAACGGGGTAGAGGTTGAATTGCCTCATTCCAATCGAGACCCTCGGCGAGGACATTACTAAGGCCGTGGTCGTTATCGAGATTAAGTCGATGGTGAACCTGGGGTCGTCGCAGGTCAGCATCCACCAGTAAGACTCTTTGTCCCATACCAGCGGCGGCCTTAGCGATATTTATTGACATGGTGGTTTTACCATCTCCCGGTGATACAGAACTAACCACGAGGGACTTGCGGTGGGAATCGGCATCGAGGAGGCGAATATTGGTGTTGAGAGTGCGGAAAGCTTCCGAGAAGGGGGAGAAATTATAGTAGGAGGGGTTTTCGTCGGCCGATTTCCCAGTAGTATTAGGGATAGTAATTTTGCGATCACCGACTGTTAACTGGGGTAGGGCGGCTGTGATCACTTTTTCGATGGTGCCAAGGTCTTTTTGCCAGGGAATTGCGCCCAAAAGGGGTAGTTTGGTATCTTCTTTTAGTTCATCTGCACTATGATGAACGGGGTCTAATCTTTCAGCTAAAAAGGCCGCCCCCAGTCCTAATAAAAGGCCACCGATAACCCCTAAAGCCAGATTTCGCACAGGTTTAGGAGAAACGAACTTTTCCCCTACTTCTGGTGGGGAAATTAGTTGCCAAGGCACCACTTGTTGTGCCACCTTGAGTTGAAGTTTTTGTTGTTCCTCCAGAAAACGGTCGAGACTGGTGGTGGCGATTTCCAACTCTCGCTGCAAATCCGTATAACGACGGGCTAAAACCGCCAGATTTTTGACCGAGGCTTTCTGTTGTTCGAGGGCCCGGGCAAGGGATTCTACCTTAATTTCTAGGGTTTGGCGACTGTTAGCGGCTTCCACCAATTGTTGGGTTAATTCTACCCGCAGAGCGCTCTTTGACACCAAAGCAGGGGAGTCACCCACTGTCTGGGGCAGTTTTTCCCCTAGTGTTCTCTGGGCTTCGTTTTGCAGTAGGGGCAGTAAATTAGCCCGTTTTTCCTCTAGGGTGGCGATTATCGGGCTATCCTTGGCAAAAACTGCCGATTGTTTGGCCAATTCCACTTCTACTTCCTGCAGCTGCTTGAGCAAATCTTGATAACCGGGAGATTCACTGAGATAAGTAGCGATAATTGCTTGATTAGGGTCTAATCCCACCTGTTGCTGTAAAGCCTGATAGCGAGAGTTAATTTCGTTAAGGGCAACTTGGGCTGCCCGATAATCTTGTTCAGTGGTGGTTAACTGTTGTGATAAACGAGTTGCCTCTTTATCGGGATCGAGGAAATTGTATTGCTGCCGGAATTGCTGCATTTGTTTTTGTAGAGTATTAACTCGTTCCTGCAGCACGGGCAATTGAGCGTTAACAAAATCTAACCCTTGATTAATTTCGGTCTTCCGTTCCTGAGAACTATAGTTTAGGTAATGACGGGCTAAATTATCTAAAACCAGCTTAATTTTTTCCGGTTCCTCATCTTGATAGGAAATTTCTAAAACTTTCGTCTGTTTTTGTCGACTAATTTTGAGATCAGATTGGCCAGTTTTACTAATTAAATCACTGTAGGTAAAGTCGGGATATTGAGGAGTTATTTTACTAAAGATGGGGTTAAGGAGTTGCGGACTGGTTAAAACAGCGATTTGGGTATCATAATCGATGTCTTCACCACCTAACTGAGGTAGGATATCTTGGGCTGCCAGTCTGGAAGAACTTTTATTTTCCTCGATGGGTTGACCGATGAGCAGCAAGAATTTACCTTGATAGATAGGGGTTTTTGAGAAAGTATAAGCAGTGATCGCAGCCGTCACCCCTAGGGTGATGCCAACGATTAACCACCAGCGATGCTTGATGACGTAAAGGAATTGACGCAGGTTGAGTTCCTCTCCTTCCTGCGTGACGGAGGGGATAAAAGCTGGTTGGTCAAAAACTGGCAGATTTGCTTGACTTTGGGTTTTTAAAGCCCCATTTTGTTGGTTGTTCATCATTATCAAATAGTCAAGGGATAACTCTATTAAACCGCATCTAGTACGCCAGTATAGCTTAAGAATAATTTGGGAATTTGTCCAAACATGGTATCTATTTAAAATAGCCCCCAACCCTTATAGAGTAAGGAATATGACATCTAAAGCTGAAATTGACTTCGGGACACTTTTAAAGGACATAAACCGCAACCAGCTAGAGAACTGGAATCTCACTGGCAGGCCATTAACCCCTAAAAGTATTGCTATGCAAAGATCATAGCCGAAAAAGGCAAACTACGGGGTTCCCCGTGGACGCGGTTTAAAAGATTTTGCGGTAGCAATCTGGTTCGATTAGTCACCGCTTCATCATAACACCATGCTACAATGACAACTCTAGTTTTTCCGGTAATTACCAAATTAAGGTGCGTTTACCCTACCTAGCCAATGCCACTGGCCGCTTGACATACCCCCCCTGAACGGTTACAAATTATGTACTATTCTGCCAATCGCAATAAGCTGTACTGAATTTAAACTGCGTATTGAAAATTTTAGTACAAATGCTCAAACTGCTTCTCCCTGCCCCGCAGCTCCGGTACTCCCCTGCAATCTTAACGAGTAATTTAGATAGTCAAGAGCTTACTCATTTGCTCTTATAACAAGCTAAACCGCCATAACCACCATCACAGGAGAGCCTCAATGACAATCCCATTAGCACCTCGCATCTCCGATACTTTACCCCCCATTACCTGGGAGAAATTGCCAGCGGATTTTGTCCTCCCTGATGAACCAGTGGAAAGCACCCGACAACCCCTCCTCGCGGCGGCTTGGCGAGAATCTTTAGAATTAGCCAGTTTAATTGTGGAAGCGAGTCTTATTGCTGCTAATTTTGGCATTTGCGCCACCGTTGGCCCTAAGACAGTAGTAAAAGCTCCCGATTGGGTTTATGTACCCGCAGTAGCACCTATCCGAGAAGGAGAAATTCGCCGCAGCTACACGCCCCATGCAGAAGGGGAAGTGCCAGCAATTGTCATGGAATTCATCTCAGAAACGGAGGGAGGGGAGTATTCTATCAATCCCCACTATCCCTATGGCAAGTGGTATTTCTACGAGCGAATCTTACAAGTACCTTTCTATAGCGTTTTTCAACCACAAAGCGGAGAATTAGAAGTTTATCGCTTAGTATCAGGGAAGTATGAGTTACAAAAAGCGGATGAGGATCATCGTTACTGGCGGGCAGAAATCGGTTTATTTCTAGGAGTATGGCAGGGGAAAAAAGCAGCAGTAACGGCTCATTGGTTGCGCTGGTGGGATCAATCAGGTAATTTACTATTGTGGGGTAGTGAACGGATTGAACAAACCGAACAACGAGCCGAACAAGCTCAACGGCGGGCTGAGGGAGAAAAAGCTAGGGCAGACAGCTTGGCGGCGCGGCTAAGGGCGATGGGAATTGACCTGGAGGCTCAATGAAGAATCTATACAGCTTTACAATTTAGCTGATTGTGTGCTATGGTAGCAACTGTTATGCGTCGAGAGGAAATATATTGGGAAATTGCTGGAGATTGCGTCGATAATCAATTGTAACCAGTTATTAACAAATGAGAAAAGCCAGCCATGACCAGAAGCTCATCCGAACACTCCAGATGGACAGATGAGATGCTAGATAAATTGGCAGACTCAGTTTCGGAATTGACGGGATCGGTTGCAGACCTTAGAGATTCGATGGACGGGGTACGACTAACGGCAAACGCTCTACTCCAAATTGCCGCACAACAACAGCGTAATATGGATGAAGTGAGGCAAAGACAGGAAGAGTCAGACAAGCGTTTTGAGGTTTTGCTGTCAGAAGTTCGCTATTTGATTCGGCAAATTAAACCAGAAAATCAATCATAAGCTTGAGGGAAATGGCGGAGATCGCGTCTATAATTACGATTACCTACAATTTAAGCAGCTATTGAAACTGAGAAGGGAGAAAAACAAGCCATGACAAAACGGGATGGGGAACGGACGAGATGGACAGATGAGATGCTAGATGAATTAGCAGACTCAGTTTCGGAATTGCGAGAATCGGTATCGGAAGTCAGAGACTCAGTTTCGGAATTGCGAGAATCGGTATCGGAAGTCAGAGAATCAGTAGATGGGGTAAGAATAACTGCACAAGCACTGTTACAAATAGCTGCTCAACAACAGCGAGAAAATGAAGCTCGGCAAGCAGAAATTGCCGAAATCAGGCAAAGACAGGAAGATTCAGACAAGCGTTTTGAGGTTTTGCTGTCAGAAGTTCGCTATTTGATTCGGCAAATTAAACCAGGAGATTAAGAGTATCTGAGAAAATTGACGGCGAGTATATGTGTGTATATAATTTACGCAGTCAGTAAAACTAAAAAATGAAAGGATAAATTATGATGATGCTAAAGCAAATAACTTCTTTTATTGGCAGAATAAATCGAAAAGTCGATAATTTTATCACGGTGTCAAGACTACTTCCCAGATCAGAGATAGCTCATGTTATTTTGTTTAATCGAGAAACTCTTAAAAAAGTCAACCAGTGGATTGACGAAGAGACATACAACAATTCAGTATTTCATTATGGTCTTCCTTTAAGTTCAAAAGAACTAATTGATCGAGAAATAAATAGCCAGATTACATATACTGATGCGATTCTATATCTCAGCCGCTTTCTCAAAAAACCAGTTAATTATCTAGAGTTGGGAGTATCTGTTGGCAAGAATTTTTTCCAAGCCGCTAGTTTCTTAGAAAACAGTGTCATGATTGGTTTTGATATTGAAGAAATCAATCCTACTCTGGAGCAATTTTTTAAGAAAACATCTTATTACATTGAATGGGATACAATGGCTAACTCTTTGAAGACAGGCAAATCTTCTCTGATTGAATACGATTACCATCACAATCAAATATACTATCTTAGCGGCGATATATTTGACGAGAATTCTTGGAAACAATTATCTGGAAGGAAATTCAATATTATATTCTCTGATGCGTTTCATGATCCGAAAGCTTTAATACATGAATATAATATGATCAAAAAATATGATTTGCTTGATCAAGAAGAGTTTATTATGATTTGGGATGATTTAGGTGGAGAAATGACAGAATCATTCAAGATGATTTGCCAAGAGTTAAGCTGTCATTATCATCAAAATAACCTCAATAATACGACAATTTTCTTGAATGGCTGGCTAGGAAGTTACGAGCATAAACACCAAATTGGGATAGTTACCTATTTTGCTCACAAATAGGCAAATTTTTAGGAACAATCAATCAATAAGTAAAAACATAGGTAGGTTTAACTGATGATTAATTTTTTTTGGCGAACTCGCAATGTTCTCGCTCGAATCAGGTTGGCAGCTACTCCCTTAGTCCCCTCATTGCTTAAGGATTTAGCAATAATACTGATTCCTGAAAATACCGATATATTTCAAGCATTAAGAAACTTTGCTGTTAAACTTGGAATTGCCAACAAAAGCCTAAAAGGTCTATCTGACACTGAGGAAAAAGTAGTTATTCAACAGTTTGCCGAGCCAGCTAGTAAACCTCTGGTTTTTGCGTCTTTCTGTCGTGGTGCAGATGCTCCTGGTCATGGTAAGTTTAATGGCGGCGTTAAAGAACTCAACTATCTAGTTAAGTTATTAAGAGAGCAGGGATATGAAGCTTATGTAGTGACTTATGATGGAAGTTATGATTCTTGGCTTCTGGATCATCAGCCTCACATCTCGATCAATGACTATAACCGTTTGATAACATATAACCAGAATATCCGTTGTGTTACTTCTTGGGCAATTGCTGAAGCTTTTATTAAAAATAGTCCCTCTCTCTACTTTTGGGATATGGAACTCTGTCATACTGAACACGACCATTTTCCAGTTCTGGCAAATCTCTATCGAAAAAAAATCCGCAACACTGCTGCAATTACTCGAACGATACAGGCTTGGCACATGGCTCATTTTCAACGCCACTGCGTTCTGCTTCCTAATTTGGTCGATCAGTCTCAATGGTTTCCCATTTCAGAAAAATGCCAGTCTTATCGGGTTGGTTATATGAACGAAGGTCTTCATACAGAAACCTATCTAGAGATTATTCAAGATGCTGTCCATAAACAAGGTCTTGAGTTAGAATTTTGCCAAATCCAAGGTGTTGAAGAAGAGGTTCTTGAAAAGATGCGTTCCTGTGAAGTTTTTCTGACTATGAATATTGGCAAGGATGCTCTTTGGGGAGAAGGCGGACCTTTACCCCCTCTTGAAGCTATGGCTCTAGGCTGTGTTCCAATCGCTTTTGACATTCTTGGCCCTCGTGAAATCATCCACAACGGCTTTAACGGCATTATTGTACCCCGGTATCGCCCAGATCTAATGGCAGAAGCTCTGATTAACCTCTATACTATTCCAGGAGAACTAGATCGGCTCCGATACAATACTTTAGCTTTAATGCAGACCTGTCATACCTTTAAATCTCGCTGGCCTGCAGTCAAGGAGTTTCTCCATCTTTAAGTAATTCTCTATTTGGTATTAGAAAATTGAGTAATCTTCTCTCTAAAGCAGTAAGTAACTCTACCTGGACTGGCATCGGCTCTTTGATGACAGCGATCTTGGGGTTTCTGTTGGCAGGTTTAACTATTCGTTGGTTGGGTGAAGCGGAAGCTGGATTTGCCATTGCGATCTCTGCTATGGTATTATGAATAAGACGGTTAAACGACTTTTTTGCGGGGATATTTAAATGTACGCTGGTAATTTAAAAGTATTTGTCCAATTTTCTGATAAATTTATTGGCAATGAAAATATAAGAGTAGTAGTTGAATTGGGGGCTAGAGATTGTCGAGAAACAGTTGCTTTCAATCAAATTTTTAATAAGGCTTTTATATATGCTTTTGAATGTAATCCTATGACAATACCTACTTGTAGGGAGGCTGTAAGAGACTTGAATAGAGTTGAATTAACGGAAAAAGCTGTGTCAAGTGTAGATGGGAAAATAAAATTCTATCCCATCGATCCAGAGCTTACAAAGACAACTTGGGAAGATGGAAATCCCGGGGCTTCATCTATATTCCAAGCTTCTGGAAAATATCCTGTAGAAACCTACGTACAAAAAGAAATCGAAGTTGATTCAATCAGACTAGATTCTTTTCTGAAAGATCGGGAATTGAAAGATATTGATATTCTGTGGATGGATATTCAAGGTGCGGAACTACTGGCTTTAGAGAGTCTGGGTAGCGACATTAGAAATGTCAAGCTAATACACACAGAAATAGAGTTTCTTGAAATATATTCAGGACAACCTCTCTTTGAAGATGTATATAATTTCCTGCATATTAATGGATTTTATCTAATTGGATTTACTCATCTTGGAGATTACGATTGTGATGCCATATTTATCAACAGGAAAATCCTAAAAAATAGAGTTGCTGTTTTTAACATTACAATCAAGGAAAAGGTATTATTGCTCAAGGTTAAGTATATTAGGTCACTTAAAAATATATTTCCAATAAAAACATTATACCAAATCTACAGAACTATTAAGAGAATTGTGAAGAGTAGCTAATCAAGAAAAACTGCAAGTAATCAATCAGTATCGATGGTTTCCTATCTCCATCTTTAAGTTATAGCGCTTTTCACGTTACTGAGGTATCGAGAAGTTTTGCTAACAAAGGGTTTAAGTCCCTTGCCCATGCCTCATTCTGATGAAAACTGCTATAGCGTTTCCTGTTCGCAAGCGGTACATTATCGATGTTGAAAAGCTTAATCAGCAAAGTTTTAACTGTGCTACACAGGTGTGAGAAACGCTATATATTCTCTATTTGGTACCGGAAAATTGAGTAATCTTCTCTCTAAAGCAGTAACTAACTCTACCTGGACTGGCATCGGCTCTTTGATGACAGCGATCTTGGGGTTTCTGCTGGCAGGTTTAACTATTCGTTGGTTGGGTGAAGCGGAAGCTGGATTTGCCATTGCGATCTCTGCTATTGTTGGCATTAATAACACCTTGAGTGGATTTGGACTGGGGACTGCCGCAATGCGATTGCTCAGTCGCGCTTATGAAGAAAATAATTCTCAGGAAATTCAGAAAATAGCCGGTGTTTGTTTTTCAACTTCTTTGGCTTTTGGATTGCTTGGGTTTTGTCTTTTTACTTTTGGCTCTCCTTGGATTGTTCAGTGGAGCAAATATGAGGGCAATCCTGATTTAGCTCGCCTCTACTGTATATTACTAGGATTGGTATTTTTGCTACAACAAATCACCGGTTATTTTAATATATTTCTCACTTCTCTTCAGAGATTTGACTGGCAAACAAAGCTCAACACTACTTTTATGTTAGCCAATGGTATTTTGGGAATCACTTTTTTGAAAGCCTTTCCTAATATTTTAACCTTGGCAACAATTCAGTTAGCCTTGTCTTGCTTGAATTGTTTATGTACTGGTTTTATAGTTTTTAAAATCCTTGGATTTCTGACACGTCCTTCCTGGCATCAAGCCATGTTTATTGAGCTTTGGTCGTTTGGAAAATGGGTTTATCTAACTCAGCTTGCAGGCATACTATGGGGACTTGATAAGATATTTCTAACATCTGTATTTGGTAGTAGTTCTTTGCCTTTCTATACTTTTGCACAAAACATATATGGGCAAGTTCATGCAATTTTAAATGGACAGTCTTCTTATCTATTTCCCATGCTCTCGGCTCAAGGAGATAAATTAGAAGTAGTAGCAGAACAAATAGAAGACCGCTTGCGCTGGTTTATTGGGTTAATTGCAGGTTTTGTCTATTCAGGACTGATTATTGCTGGTCCAGCTTTATTGACTATTATGGTCAATGCCGGATTTTCTAGCAAAGCTAGTTTTCAGTTGTTTATTTTTTGTTGGGTAGGCTATATTCATGGCAATGCGATAGTACCATTTTTTTTCGGACTAAGTAAAGGAGATGCAAAAGGTAACTGGATTTTTCACATGATTATCGCGCTTGGTTATCTACCGTTTTTTGTTATATTTGCTTTAGTGTTTGGTTTTCAATATGCGGTGCTAGGACAGCTAATGACGTTCTTTGGAACAATTTATTTGTCTCGTCGTCTTAAGCCTAAGATGGACTGGATTACTTTTTGTCGTTGGTTAATTAAACCTCTATACTCGTCTTTGTTGTTGATGGTTGTAGCTTGTTGTTTTCATGTTATACTAATTTTTATAAAAGCAAATACTGGAATACAAATTGCTACAATGATTGTTTTTTATCTAGTTGCAATCTTATTAATTCCTCGCATTGAAGCCTCTTATTTTGGCGGTATATATCGCCTGAAAACTCTAGCCAAAGCCCTTTCATTAGTTTTGGCAAAATTGGGCATTCCAGAAAAATTAGTTTTTCGTTTGATGGGTATTAAATCATTCTGATTTTTTTGTATATAAGGAGTACAAAATTGTGAAAAGCTTAAAATTCTTTTCAAGAAGGTTAACAAGAGCAATAGCCCGACGATTGCAGTTAGATCAAAATCTTTTTCATCAAAACCAGCTTAAATTAGAAGCGGCAAAAGCCAAAGGTCAAGAGTTGATGGATGTGATGCCAGGAATCAATCTGCCAATGATAATTCACCCAGATATGTACTTTAAAATTGGCTATACTAAATATATATTTGAACCTGAATCACTTGATTTCATCCGCGATAATCTCAAACCTGGACAAACTTTTCTGGATATTGGTGCTAACGTTGGCTACTTCTCGCTGTTTTGTTCTAAAATAGTAACTCCAATCGGTCGTGTTATAGCTTTTGAACCGGGAGACTTTGCCTTCAATCTACTGAAAAAAAATAAGGAGTTGAACAAATTTAATAACCTGGAAATACATCAGGCAGGTTTTGGAGAAAAAGATGAGATTGTAAAATTTAATTCAGGCGCACCTGGAATGGAAGTTTATAACTCATTGGGCGACATTATTCATCCTTCAGCGGATCTGGATAAATTTAGTACAATACCAGTTCAACTTTTTCAGGGATATACCTGGTTACAAAAGAATAATGTACGGCATATAGATTTAATGAAACTTGATGTTGAAGGCGGAGAATACCTTGTACTCAAGGGAATGCTGGAAATGTTTCAATCCCAGAAAATCTCTCGACTTTTAATAGAAATTACGGATGAAATGTCAAAAGCCTTTGGTTATCACCCTTCAGACATTATCTTAATGCTTAAAGATTGTGGCTATAATTGGTTTAAACTGGGTTCCTACGGCCGGCTTGAGCCAATGTTTGACAACGATATAGGGAGTTCAGGAATGTTCGTAGCTGTATCACAAAAATCTCAGAAGCAGAGTTAAAAACCTTGAAAACCATCGCCCTAGTTGATCCCCTGTGGGGAGGCCACCACCCCACCTACCTGAAGTTTTTCGCCAAGACATTGCTAGAATTGGGAAATGAAGTAATCTCTCTGTGTCCCGAACCGGAAGAGATGAACCTGTGGATTGCCAAGCACTGTCCAGAGTTGGCAAGTAACTTTCACTCCTTTGAGTTGCATGAACCCTCGCCAAGTCAGTTTTCCGGTCGCCGATTGCAGGCGAGGGCAATGGCTGTAGCCCGCTGGCAACGAGTCGCCCAGAGTATCCAAGAAATTTCCTCAAAGCTAGGCAAAGCCCCCGATATCACCTTTTTTGCCTGGCTTGATACATACTTAGGATTAATTCCTGCTATCACCGACATCATCTTTCCCTATCCTTGGTCAGGGCTTTATTTTCAACCTGGCTACCTACGGATACCACCAAAACTCCGGTGGATGCGCCACGGCATCTTAAATCCCTTATCAGTGCTAAAATCTTCCCACTGTCCAGTAGTGGCCGTGCTAGACGAAGGTATTGCTGACAAGTTACAGCAGAAGCTTAATAAACCTGTGGTCGTCTTGACTGATATCACCGATGAATCACCCCCCGATATGAGCTTTGAGATTACCCAAAAAATTCGTGCTAAAGCTGCTGGCAGGAAGATCATTGGTTTGTTGGGAGCTCTAGATAAGCGGAAAGGAACACTTACGCTTCTGGAA
Source organism: Microcystis viridis FACHB-1342 (assembly GCF_014698335.1). Taxonomy (GTDB): domain Bacteria; phylum Cyanobacteriota; class Cyanobacteriia; order Cyanobacteriales; family Microcystaceae; genus Microcystis; species Microcystis ichthyoblabe_A. The sequence goes on from NZ_JACJSV010000080.1 coordinate 18,309, forward strand.
GTTTCTCAACAAGTGAGCGATCGCTGGTTTTTTGTCTTTGCAGGTAGGCTGGCTGAACCAGCATTTACAGCCGCAGAACTGGCGAAAATTCAGGAGATTGTCAAAGTAAACCCAGACAACTGTTTCTTTTACTTGAATTCGATTCCTGACGGGTCAAGATTTAATGCCGTTGTTCAGGTATGCGATGTCCTGTATGCTGCCTATGAAAATTTTCCTTACAGTAGCAACATCCTGACTAAAGCAGCAATCTTCGAGAAACCTGTAATCGCCAGCAAAAACTACTGTATGGGCGAACGGGTTCAGAAGTTTAATCTTGGCTATGGGATTGAAGGAGGAAGTGTGTCTCAGTGTGTTAGCATCTTAGAAAGATTGCATGAGGAACTCTCCACCGGCAATCTTTCTATCCAGCCAGATTTTGAAGGGTATAGACACCGGCATTCAATCGACCAATTGATCTCTGCTTTTCAGAAAATTTTAGAGTTTGTGTAAAATCTGTATTTTATTAGTAATGAGCATCTTTCAACCGCTGCCAACTCTCACTATTTCCAAGAAAAAAAAATACCTTCAAGCTTCCTTTATCAAGCTTGCCGCAACCTCGATTTTTTATGTCAGTCTATTTTTGCTGACTTTTTCTGATTTTCTCAATGCCCAATTTGACATAGAACAACGCAGCGCAGTCAAGGTAGGTGTAGCATCAGGTACAATCCTTGCTTTTTTTATTCTTGTTGGCTCCGCCTTCTTTATTGATAGAGAATTTCGTCGCTTGTTATTGGGCAAAACAGGAATTTTCTATGGGGCTGTTGTTATCTTTTATACTTGGATGGGCTGGCAACTTTTTGGCAATAGTATTGATTGGATACGAATGGATTTATCTGTTTGTTTATGGCTGATAGGTGGCTTGGCAATGTTTCGCATTCTTGCTAATTCCTATCGCCCCAAAATACAACTTACTTCACTCATATCTGTTTCAACTGTATTTATTTACTATTCTATTTCACTGCAAGCTGAGAGAATGAACGCTCTTGCTAATGCGGGGGTGACAGAAAGAATCACAGATTGGAATACATGGGCATATTCCTCTTTACTCTTACCACTGACTGGAATTGCTCTTGGTGTATTATGTCGGCAGGGCTGGTTTTGGACAATCTCAATATTGGGATTAGTTGCGATTCACCTTTATTCTTTGGGATTTATTGGAGCAACGAGATCTGTTACCTTATCTTTACTAACTGTAGTAATTTTCTCTGCTTTTGGTTTATCTTATCATATATCTAATGGAGCCCTAACTACTAAATCATCTCTAAAACAGCCAAAGTGGTTGATTTATCTATTATTCTTGATCGGTATCTTTCTGGTAGTCGCCGTATTTTTTATTAATTTTGAGCAGTTATTCGCGGATCTATTCCAGAATAGTTTAATCTTTGAAAGGTTTTTCAATCCTGACCAATCTACTGATCGATCTTCTGAATTGCGAATTGAGGAGGCCATCGGAGGGCTTCAAGTTTTGCAAGATGAAATTGAATTTTTATTTGGTAAGGGTTTAGGCGCAACGTTTTTCTCAGTATTGGGCTATGAAATTAACGCTTTCCATATAGGTGTTTTGACTTTTTTGCTTAAAGGCGGATTGATTATGTTCGGTTTTGTTGTTTTTATTTTATATGTAAAACTTCCCCTATTATTTATAAAATCCATTGTGAAACCGCACCGATTAGATTATCTCAAACGAACTGCTTTGCTCACCGTCCTACCAGGGGTATTTGGGTGGGCTGTATTGCTGTTGCTTTCGGGTGGTTACAGTCAATTTAATTCTTTGGGAATTGGTTTTGCTTTTGGTGCTTACTCACATATTAGAAAGCATGGTCTTGGCATTTTCTTTGAGTAATTAATAAATCGAGGTAATGATTCGGTAGTAGTGGCGTAGCTCTGTTGCTTACTTGGTATGAATTGTGTAAAATATTTATTAATAAAAATAATTGGAACCCGATCAGTCTTTAAACCTCTAGCTTGATCATGACTTTTCTGATAAATATCTTTTTCTGGCTCCTGTCTGGCTTACTGAAATATCAGTCTAGCACCGAACAAAGTACCCCCCCTAGTTCACCTCCGTTCCCCTGTC
>NZ_JACJSV010000081.1 GCF_014698335.1 Microcystis viridis FACHB-1342
AAACGCTTACAGGGTGGGGAAAAGAGGTGTTAGAGCAAATTGAAGAAGTCAGCATAGACCTTTGGTTGCCCTATAAAAATTTGGTGAAAGAATTGATGCCATCGGCGGAGGTAGTCGCCGATAGATTCCATGTAATGAAACAAATTAATCAAGAGTTAGACGAACAAAGAAAAGCAGAAAAAAGAGCCGTAGAAGCGCAGAGAAATAAAAAACAGAAAGCGGAAAAAGAAGCGAAGCTAGAAGTTTTAAAGCGAAGTAAATATAGCTTGTTAAAAAATGAAAAAGATTTAACGGAAACCCAAAAAATTAAACTAGAAGCTATCAAAGAAAAATTGACAAATTTGAAAAAGATGCACGAGTTAAAGGAAGAATTTAGAAAGATTTATGAAACCTCAGAGAATCCGACAGAGGGAATGCTATCCATCTCGGAATGGTTGGCAAAATCCTCCAGTGTTTTTACCAAGAGTTGTCAAACAATCCGAAACTGGTTTGGAGAAATCATTAGTTATTTCGAGCGAAGGACAACGAATGGGGTGGTCGAGGGAATCAACAATAAACTTAAACTAATAAAACGGAGAGGCTATGGCTTTAGAAACTTTCGGAATTTTTGGGTTAGAAGTATGTTATCTTGGCATCTTGTCTGTTGATTTAGCATAAAAGGTAACGAAGAGCCTAATTTTATTACTTAAAGGGATTAATAATAGTGAATTTTTTATTAATAATTAAACCATCCTGCATATCTTCTGAATACAAAATATTTGCACCAGAAAATGAAGCGCAAGCAATCACCAAACTATCCCAAAATGATAGATTATATTGAGTTCTCAGATTAGATGCAGATTCAAAAATATCAAGATTAAATGAGATAACTTGATATTTTATATAAAAGGAAACAATTAATTTAAACAGTTGTTTTTCATCAAGCTTATGCTTTTTAAGTAAATTACAAGAAACCTCATTAATTATTTGGGTACTGATAATGATGGACTTTTCTTTAATTAATTGTTTCGCTAATATTCTTTTAGTTTCTTCTTTTTTATCAGTAGAAAAAGCATAAAGCCAAATATTAGAATCAACAAAACAACTATGATTTTTAAGTTCTGTCATAAATTTCTTCTCGTTTCATAAATTCTAAATTATCAACCTCTATAGGATTTTCCAACAGGTATTCAATCATATCAATTTCAGTTTCACTTTTACTGAGTTGATTTTGAGTTTTAAATGCGGCAATAAGTAACTGTATCTGCTGAATTTGTTCAGGTTTAAGTCCAGTTACATTAATATTTTTAATCATGGCTACCCCGGAATGATTTTTACTTTAATTATACTAATTATACCCTCTCACAATAATGCTCTTCCTTTTTTACATCTTTGACCAAAATTATCGGTGTTGATGAAGAGTTATTATAGCCTAGCCTTTCAATTATAACCAAGAGACGCAAACTCCGTCACTTACAGTTTACCGCTTGGATAACCGAGAAATAACCCGTTTAAAGTCATATCCCCCCGTAAGGAAAATTAACCCGACTTTTTTAACAATTGTCGGCAAAATTTTGCTTGCTTTTTTCACGGCTTTTTGAGATGATCTTTTTATAAGACTTTATATATAATAAAGTGTTTGAGTCGAGAAAAAAATGCACAGATTCCCATTATAAGAAAAGTATAACCGAAGCCGCCGCCCAAGTCAAGGGATCACTCCTCTTTTTTTTCAGAAGTTTTCCAAGAAAAAAATCAAAGAGGCAGCCAGAGATATTCGGTTTTTCTTCACTTTTTGGGCAAAAAAAACCCTTTTAGGATGCCTATAATAGAAGAGAGAAAGGGTTAAAAACTAAAAAAAAATGGCGGAGAGAGTCCAGAAAATCCTTGCCCAGTGGGGGATTGCCTCCCGAAGAAGGGCGGAGGAGATGATTGTGGCCAGACGAGTCAGACGGAATGGCAAAATCGTGCAGTTAGGAGAAAAAGCCGACCCAGAAAAAGATCACCTAGAGATAGACGGAAAAAAAATTGAACCGGCCAATCGTCCCAAAAGATTGTATATACTGGTCAACAAACCCATTGGCGTGGTTTCTACCTGTAAGGATCCACAAAACCGGCCGACGGTGATTGACCTTTTGCCCGACTCCCTCGCCAGCGAGACGGGGTTACATCCCGTAGGAAGGTTGGACATCAACACCACTGGGGCTTTACTCCTCACCAACGACGGTCAACTCACCCTCACCCTCACCCATCCCCGTTATCATTTGCCCAAAACCTATCGGGTTTGGCTAGATGGTGCGATTGATACACTTGCTCTCCAGCGTTGGCGAGAAGGTATCCTCTTAGAGGGAAAAAAAACCTTACCCGCACAGGTTGAGATCCTCAAGCAAACCGACCAAAAAACCCTACTAGAAGTTATTTTAGTGGAGGGAAGAAATCGGCAGATTCGCTCTGTAGCTGAAGAATTAGGTTATCACGTCCTGAAACTTCATCGCAGTGCCATCGGTCCTATTCAACTAAACTCTGGTAATAATTCCCCCTTACCCTTGGGTCATTACCGTTTTTTAACCCTTGATGAACTGAAATATTTAAAAAACCAGATTAACTAAGCTGAAAGTCAGCCCCTAATAGCGATATGTTTCGCCTTCTCCAATCACAACTTGATCCCCAGCATAAACAACGAACCAAATTACTGGAAATCGGCGTTTATTTGCAAAAAAATCGCCTAGAACAGTCCCTTTCTCTCGAGGAAATTGCCCAGAAAACCCTAATCCCGCGCCATCGCCTAGAAGCACTGGAAGCGGGGGATTTGGAGGCATTGCCCGAACCGATTTATATTCGTTGGTTAATCAAACAATTTGCCGATAGTCTGTCCCTGGATGGTGAGACGATTAGCCGACGTTTTCCCACCAAGGTCAATAACTTTTTCAGGGGAACAAAACCATCTTTATCGCTGCCGAGTCTTCAAATTCGCCCGATTCATCTCTATTTTCTCTATTTAATCTTAGTTATTGGTTCCGTACAAACCCTATCCCACGTCCTGCAAAAATCGGTACTGCAATCGAATCGCTTACCACCGCCTTCCTTACCACAACAGCAAATTGTCCAACCGAAAAGCAACCCCCTTCAACCAGTAGCCAACAAAACCAGCAATAATCAGCAGCTGGTGGTGGAGGTAAAACTGGAAGATGACTGCTGGATGCGGGTGGTGGTGGATGGCAAGACAGAATTTGAGGGTGTGCTGCCCCAGGGAAGCCATCGCACTTGGCAAGCAAACCGAGAATTAACCGTGAGAGCGGGTAATGCCGGCGGGGTTTACGTTGCGGTTAATAATGCCAATGCTAAACAACTGGGGCAACCGGGCAAAGTTGGGGAAGTCACCTACCGGGCAAATTGAGCTAATTTATGCAGAAGGTCTTTTCACCCCTTGATCGCCTTCAGGGAGGGTTAATCGGGGCATATATTGGGGAATCCTTGCATAATCAACCCCTAATACCAGCCTTTAACTATGAGGCTACACCGAGGACGACCCTGCTTTTGCAAGCTCTGCAATCTCAGGAAGATTTGCCCATTGCGATCGCAGCTAGGCAGCAGTCGGAATCGGCGTTATTATTTGTGCTGTTGCCGGAAATTTTAACCTGGCCTGACCATGGAGAACGTTGGCAAGCTAGATTAAATTTTTGGCTGAAAAAGGGCTTAATTTCCGAGTTAACCCGACAAGAAGCGATAATTTGGGGAGAGGCGGTAGGCATGTTATTACAGGGAAAAAGGCCTTTAAATCAGTTAATGGTGCAATTGCTAACTATTAACCCCAAGAATAAGCTATTAGAGCAGATTCAGTCAGCTTTAGGGCAGAATCATCCCTTAGAGTTCATTTTATCGGCTTGGGTGAAAGATATCTCACCTTTAGGAATTGCGATCGCAGTTTCTCTTTATACTTTTCTGCAAACGAGCGAGGATTTCGCCGTTAGCGTGCGTCGCGCTAATTCTAGTCCCTATCAACGGCAATTAACCACCACTTTAGCGGGAATTTGGGCGGGATTGTACAACGGTATCGAGGGGATTCCCCTAGCTTGGCGGCAAAATTTGCCGAAAGAGCCAGTTAAACAGCAATTAATCGATAAAGCTGGGGAAATCTATCGAATTTCTTTGGGTGTATCTCCTCATCTTGTCCTATCTCCTCATACTGCCGTCGCTTACGGGGGAACAATCCAACCCCGTCCTAGCTTAAAATTGGTCTCTCAAGATAATAATTAGGGTTTGCTGAATAAATCTAGAAACCTTTTTGGATAATATCTTTAGGCTTTTTTGACCTCAAAAATTGCTGGTTTTTTGAGTAATCGGGGGGAAATTGGCTCTCTTATTCTTTGTCTGATCAGTTTAACTTATAAGCGATCAATCTTTGTGCCCTTTGTGTCTTTGTGGTTCTTTCCACACCCCACCAACAAACTTTTTCAGCATACCCTACTTAGTTTGAAAGATATTTTGTACCATTTTTTTATCCAAACCCGCGGCAATTTTATCTAATTCTGCTATTTCCCCACTGTCTAAACTCCATCCTAAAGCGCCTAAATTATCCTCAGCTTGTCGAACATTTTTAGCTCCGGGGATGGGAATTGTTCCCTTACAGATACACCAATTTAAGGCAACTTGGCTAATAGTTTTATTTTTAGCTTGGGCGATAACTTCTAGGCAACTCATCAGAGGCGAAATAGCGGGAATTAATTGACCAAAAAGGAAGCGACGTAATCCGGGGGGTAAGTTTTTATTATCTCGATATTTCCCCGTTAATAAACCCAAAGCTAAGGGACTATAGGCAATAATTTTAATACCAAATTGATCACATAGTTCCTTTAATCCTAAGTCAGTGAGAGGATAGGTAGAAAGGAGAGAATACTGTACCTGTAAGCTGGTAATAGGAATGCCGCGACTGGCAAACTTTTGATAGGCAGACTTCAATCTTTTCGGTCCAAAATTGGATAAACCGACTCCTTTAACTAACCCCTTTTCCAGACAATCCCCCAATCCGTCTAATAATCCCCCCTCCTGCCATGGCGCATAATTGCCCGTTGACCAGTGCATTTGCACTAAATCCACCGGGCGGCCTAATCTGGTTGCCGAAGCTTGACAAGCTTTCACCATGGCATGACGGGTTAAACGCCAAGGATAAGGGGCGAGTTTGGTGGCAATACGGATATGATCAGCGTTATAACCGCTATATTCCCCTGTAAAGCGTCCTAATAGCTTCTCACTCTGTCCGTTGAGTTTGCCTGTGCCGTAGGAGTCTCCCGTATCAAATAGGGTGACACCCCGCTCGACGCAGAGATTAAAAACCGCTTGTAACTGGCTATCCATACTCTCATCGTAACCCCAGAGAAGACGATTTCCCCAGGCCCAAGTACCGCAGCCCATGGGGGGAAGGGATAGAGTTTGATGTGTGACTGTCAAGGGATTCATGGGTTAGTTTCTCTGGGTTTTTTCTCAAGCTTTCAGCAAGATATTTTACTACTAAATCTGGTTATTAAAGACTGATTATTTATTCCCCTTTTTGACTTTTGCATGAGAAGAAAACGGGTTTCTCCGAGAAACCCGTTTTCTGTACTAAATCGACTTAGGTTTTTGTTTAACAAATAATCCCCGCAACCAATAGTAAAAACTATCGATATAAGTAAAGATTACCGGCACAACCACCAAAGTTAACAGGGTGGAAGTGGTAAAACCACCAATAACAGCAATTGCCATCGGTGCGCGAATTTCCCCATCTGCACCTAAAGCTAAAGCAATCGGTAACATCCCGGCAATTGTGGAAACGGAGGTCATAATAATTGGTCGTAAACGAGAGACTCCCGAATCAATCATCGCCTTAAACTGCGGTTTCCCTGACTCAATGCCACTCAGGGCAAAATCTACTAACAGAATCGCATTTTTAGTGACTAATCCCATCAGCAAAACTATGCCAATTAAAGCGTATAAACCTAACTCTTTTTGGGTAATTAAAAGAGCGATTAAAGTACCACCAATCGATAAAGGAAGGGAAGTTAAAATCGCTAGGGGATAGAGAAAATTGTTATACAACAAGACCAGAATCCCATAGATAGAAATAATTGCTAAACTTAACGCTCCCAAAAAACGAGCAAAGATATCGCGCATAATGCGAGCATCACCAAAGGGTTCTTCTGTCACCTCTGGGGGTAAGTTTTTCATGATTGGTAAAGCGCGAATTTGTGTCACCGCACTTCCCAAAGAAACTCCCTCTAAATTAGCTCCAATATTAACCTGACGTTGACGGTTAAAGCGTTGAATTTCCGCAGGTCCACTACCTAAGCTAATTGTCGCCACCGAGTTAAGCGGTACTAACGTCCCATTACTGCTAGGAACGCGCAAATTTTGCAGAGTTTCTATCTCGCTGCGTCCATCATTGGCAATTTTTACCCGGATGGGAATTTGTCGGTCAGCAAGGTTAAATTTAGCTAAATTAAACTCATTATCGCCGATTAAAGCTAAAGATGCAGTACGGGCGATCGCTCTGACCGAGACTCCCTGATCAGCAGCCCGGACAGGATCCGGTTGAATAATAATCTCCGGTTTAACTAAACTTACCCCGGAACTGACCTCGACAAAACCGGGTAAAGCTCGCATTTGTCGCTCTAATTTTTGGGCAGTTTGGGTTAAAATATCGCCATTTTCACTTTTTAAAATAATAGCGACATCCTTAGTGCTTCCTGCTCCCCCCTGCGCCCGAAAAGTCACTCTTGCCCCCGGTATCTTCTGGAAATCCCGACGGGTTTGTTCCTCAAATTGCCGTTGAGTTAGCGATCGCTGTTCCTTAGGAACTAAATTAACATATATTAGGCCCGTATTTATCCGTCCCGAATCTCCCGGAATAGCCAAAACATTAGCGACGGCGGGATTTTTTTGCAGTAAACTATTCACCTGATTAGCCACGGCAACAGTATCATTCAAAGTCGCACCGGGAGGCAATTCTAGGCTTATGGTACTTAATCCAGTATCCCCAGAACTAAATAACCCTTTTGGAATCAAGGGAACTAACTGTAAACTACCGATAAAAAAGGCCAAAGCCGCCAATAAAGTCAGGATTCGATGACGTAGGGACCAAGTTAACAAACTTTTGTAGGGACGAAAACGGGGGCGCGAGGAGGGATTATTATCACCGGTTTTCAGCTTTTTCGGCTGTAGAATATAGGCACTTAACATCGGGGTGACGGTGACAGCGATCAAACTGGAGAATAGGGTAGAAACCGCCACCGTAACGCCGAAAGGTTGAAAGAATTGCCCCGGCACACCGCCCATAAAAGCAACTGGCAGGAATACCGCAATAATTGCCGCCGCACTGGCTAAAACGGCTAATCCAATCTCTTTTGAGGCATCAAAGGCCGCTTGCAGGGGTTTTTTACCCATAGCTAAATGTTGATCGATGTCCTCTACCATACACACCGCATCATCCACCAGATTACCCAAAGCTAAAGCTAAGGCCAGTAGAGTCATGCCGTTAAGGGTATAATTTAGGGACTGCATCACCCAAAAAGTCGGGAAAATCGACAAAGGCAGGGCCAAACCCGTGATAATCGTGGCGCGCCAATTGCCTAAAAATAGACCCACCGTGATCACCGTCATCATACAACCAATCAGGAGATCGCTCAGAAGACTTTCGTAACTAGCACGAATTGAGTCGGCACGGGTAAAAATTAATTGAAATTTAATATCTTCTGGCAGTTTTTTCTTTAAATTCTCGATTTCTTGGCGCACTGCTGTTTCTACCGTGACCAAGGTGCTGCCAGTCCCCCGTAAAATCGAAAAACCCACCACTGGCTGCCCATCTAAGAGGGCCATTTGTCGAGGATCACTGGAACTATCGCTAACTGTCCCTAAATTGCTTAAGGGGACGCTATCACCGTTAGGTAAAGAGATTTGATAATTTCTTAAATCTTCGATCGTTTCAGCGCTGCCGAGGGTGCGGACAGTTTGTTCACTGCCGGCGATTTCCGATCGCCCTCCGGGTAAATTAATATTAAAACTACGAATTTGGTCATTAACCGCCGTGGCCGTGATACCGTAGGCGATCAGACGGCCGGGATCTAAATCTACACGCACTTCTCGATCGACTCCCCCAACGCGATCGACTCGTGCTACCCCCGGCACTCCCGTTAAAGCGCGGCCAATTTGACGATCAACTAGATCACTTAATTCGGCGATCGATCTTTTCGGGGAGGAGATGGTATAGTTCATCACCGCACCCCCGGCAAATTCTAAACGTTGGACAATTGGATCATTAGTATCTTGGGGTAAATCCTGCCGAATTTGCGCTATGGCATTGCGTACATCATTGGTAGCGCGATCGCTGTTAGTGCCAAGGATAAAGTTAACGGTGGTGGTGCTGCTGCCTTCGTTGATGGTAGAAGTAATTTGATCGATATTACCCAAAGCAGCCACCGCATCCTCGACTTTTTTGGTGACTTGGGTTTCCAATTCCTCAGGACCGGCGCCGGGTTGATTAACAGTGATAATCACGGCCGGAATGTCAATATTAGGAGAGCGATCGATCCCTAATCCTAGAAAGGCAATGTATCCCATTAGGGCCATAACCAGGGAGATCAGGATCGTGGGAATGGGATTTTTGATAGACCAATTAGAAATATTAAAAGCCATAATTTCAGTTATCAGTTATCAGTTATCAGTTATCAGTGGGTAAGTTATCAGTTATCAGATGTGAGTTTTCAGTTACCGGTTATCAGTTATCAGATTTGAGTTTTAAGTTTTAAGTTTTGAGTGAGCAGTATATATTAAGTGAGCCTGATCAAATGGCAGTTTGCTACTGTCTTTTCACTGATCACTGATTACTGATCACTGATTACTGTTTACTGATCACTGATTACTGATTACTGATCGCTGATTGCCGTAATTTTGTCGCCATCACCGAGATAGGCTGCCCCTTTGACCACAATGCGATCGCCTGCTTGTAAACCGGTGAGAATTTCCACGCGATTATTCGGCATAATTTGACCTAATTGCACAGTTTTGGCGGTAACAGTGTTATCAGGTTCAACTAAATAAACTAGAGCTTGATTATCTTTTTGAGGTAAAACTGCGGTCATGGGGACGGTTAAACTATTGCTAGTATTCGTCACGATCGCACCTCGTAAAAACATCCCCGGTTTTAACCCTGTATTGTCGGTTAAATCGACTTTAACCGTTGCTTGACGGGATGCCTCATCGACGATGGGATTAATTTCGCGCACCTGTCCTGATAATTTTAAACTGCTATTAGCATCGGAAGTGATAGTAACGGGCGCTCCGACGCGGATTAAGGGCAATTGATTCTCAGGAACCCGCAATCTTAGCTCTAAACGGCCGTTTTCGATGATTTTAAAGAGAGCATTTTGACCGTTGGTGGTATCCCCGATGCGGCCATTTCTTTCGGCAATTTTGCCACTGACTGGGGAAATCAGGCGCGTCTCGTTTAATTGGGCTTTAACAATGGCTAAACGGCTTTGAGCTTCCGCTAATTGTGCTGTAGCTTGGGCGATCACTTCAGGACGATTGCCCGCTTGCAATTGTGCCAGCTGCTGCTCTGCTTCTCCTAAACGGGATTGGGTCTGTTGTACGATCGCCGCTTTGTTTCTTTCTTCATTGAGGACTTCATCGAGACGATCCCGGGCGATCGCTCCTTCCGCTTCTAAACTTTGGTTTCTCTGGACCCGTTTTTTAGCCAAATCCCAATCCGATCGAGCTTGACTAATTTCGGCTTTTATGCGTTGAATAGTTTGTTTAGCTCCAGCGATCTCCTCTTTACGGCTCCCCGCTTGCAATTCTGCCAAACGCGCTCGGGATTGGGCGACATTTGCCTGTGCTTGGGTTAATTGCGCTTGTAGGACGGTATCATCGAGACGAGCCAAAATTTGACCTTGGCTAACGATATCACCCTCATCCACAAAGATTTCTTTGATTTGTAGTCCCGTCGCTTGGGAAAGAATCGGGATTAATTCATCGGCTGCCACGCTTCCAGTCGCTTTCAGGGTGCGGGCCACGGGAGTGGATTCTACCCTAGTGGTGGTTACTGTTTGTGCTGGTGCCTCATTTTTTGCCGCTACGGGCTGAGTATTGGGGTTTTGGGCTGTTTGGGGTCGATTAGCGAAACGAGTCGCCCCCAGGGTCAATAAAACCCCCAATCCCACACCGATAAATAAACCCTTTCCTCCCGATAGCCAAGAGTTGGTTTTTGTCGGTTTTGGCGAGTATTCGGTTTTCTCTGGCTCAATTTCAGGATTAAGTGCGATAATTTCGGGAACTAGCGAATTATCGGCTGAATGCTGGTTATTTTCTAGGGTATCTGGCCGCACGATCTGCCCTCTCGGTAGATTTTGGATAAAATGTTAAGTTTTGTATCCATTTATAATCTAACGGAAAAAGGTCGCGGGTGGGGAAAGTGAGAAAGTGGACTTGCTGTAAAAATCCCAAATTGTCCTGGTTGGTGAGGAATCAGTAGTTAGGAGACTCCGAGACAGGAGACAGGAGAATTAAGAATGAGTAATAATCAATTAAATGGTTTATTTAGAGATTTTCTGCCAGTTAATCTGGCTCTCCCCTACTTGTGGTCATAAGAAAAAGTTATGAAAAAGTCAGAGATCCAAATTTTCTTGGCCCATGCCAGTGAGGATAAACCAGCAGTTTTGGCACTGTATGACCGCCTCAAGCAAGCGGGATATAAACCTTGGTTGGATAAAAAAGACCTGATTCCGGGTCAAATTTGGCGAGATGAAATTCCGAAAGCGATTAAAGCTAGTCAGATTTTTCTCGCCTGTCTGTCAGGGAAATCGGCTAATAAACAGGGATACATCCAACGGGAGTTGAGGATTGCACTTGATACCTTCGGAGAGATGCTACCGGGGACAATTTTTTTTATCCCCATGAGGTTAGAAGAATGCGAAATTCCTGATCTGCGACTTGCAGAAGTTGGCTTGAATCTGCGAGATATTCACCGGCTTGATTATTGGGAAGAAGACGGATTTGAGCAACTAGAAAGAGCAATTACCCATCAATTCAATCCTGAACCGGAAGAGCCAAAAAAACCGGTAATCGTTCCAGAAGAGCCAAAACAACCGTTATCAGTATTTAACTTTGAGATCGTGCGAGTAAATGCGAAGGGTGAGCAAATCAAAAAAGAGTCGAAACAGTCCCAATATTTCAGGGAAGATTTGGGCAACGGCATCACCTTAGAAATGGTCGCCATTCCGGAGGGAACTTTCCTGATGGGAACAGAAGACGAGGAAATCGAAAGACTGGTGAAAAAATTTAACTGGCAAGGATTTAGAGCGGAAAGACCTCAACATCGAGTAACCGTTTCTTCTTTCTACATGGGACGTTATCCCATCACCCAGGCCCAGTGGAAAGCGATCGCCGCAACCGCTAAAATAGATATCGACCTGGAGACAAACCCCTCTCGCTTCAAAGGGGATGAGCTACCCGTAGAAAGAGTCAACTGGTATCAAGCAACGGAATTCTGTAAACGACTATCAAGGGAAACAAAACAGGAATACCGACTACCGAGTGAGGCAGAATGGGAGTACGCTTGTCGTGCTGGAATCACCACCCCATTTTACTTTGGGGAAACCATTACGGGGAAATTTGCCAACTACCGTGCCAGCGAAACCTACGCAGAAGAAGCGAAGGGAGAATATCGACAACAAACGACTCCCGTGGGACAGTTTCCCCCCAATGCCTTCGGACTGTACGATATGCACGGCAATGTCTGGGAATGGTGTGCCGATACTTGGCACGATAATTATGATGGTGCGCCGACGGATGGCAGTGTCTGGATAAAAAATGGGGATGATAATCGTTCTCCTCGGCGGGGCGGTTCTTGGTACGTCAATCCAAATTACTGCCGTTCTGCTTTCCGCGACAACAGCTACCGCCGCGTCAACATCAACAACTTCGGTTTTCGGGTGGTGTGCGTATTCGGGAGAACTCTCTAACCCTTTTCCCCTTTTTTTCCCTTTTTACCCTTATTCCCTATTTTTTCTTTTTTCTTTTCTTTCCCGCCCTTAGGCGGGTCGATTTTGTAGGGGCGAACTGTGGTCAGTGAGTTTATCGAACTGCGTTCGCCCGCCGGCAATAATCGGGTTAATCACGGGATTGGGGTTTTTTGGGGTTTTTTGGTGGGGGTTGGGCGCACGCGGTGCGCCCCTACGGGTTTTGGGGGGGTTGGGTTTTTTGGGGTTTTTTGGTGGGGGTTGGGCGCACGCGGTGCGCCCCTACGGGTTTTGGGGGGGTTGGGTTTTTTGGGGGTTTCAGGAAAAATACGTCGGTGTGAATTGCGATCGCTTATGATGGGAATTGATAAGAGGTTTTGTTAGTATTGCGGGAATATATATGACCTTTGATCCTGAAAAACATCATCGTCGTTCTATTCGCCTCAGAAATTATGATTATTCCCAACCCGGAGCATATTTTGTCACTATTTGTACCTACCAAAAACAATCCTGGTTTGGAGAAATCAAAAATGGGCAAATATACCTTAATCAATTAGGAAAAATTGTCGCTGATGAATGGCTAAAAACCTGCAAAATTCGACCTAATTTTAAATTGGATGAATGGGTTATTATGCCCAATCATTTTCATGGAATTGTTATAATTAATGATTATTCTGGCGACGATCAGAGTTTGGGCGCACGCGATGCGCCCCTACAGCAGAAACCGAATTCTTTATCGTCATGTATTGCGGGGTTTAAATCGGCGGTTACTAAACGAATTAATTTGCTTCGACAGAACACAGATACTCCTATCTGGCAACGCAATTATTATGAATCAATTCTTCGAGATGAAAAGTATCTAGCAGTTGTTCGAGAATATATTATTAACAATCCCAAAAACTGGACAAATGATCGAGATTATCTGCCAATCGATCAACAATCACAAGAATTATATTTAGATTTGTTGTTTTAAGCGAGAATATAAAACAGTAGGGGCGAACCGCGTTCGCCCAGAGCCAATAATTAGCCCACCACCAATATCGAATTAATCAAAAAATTCAATTTTGTTTATCTGTAGGGGCGCACCGCGTTCGCCCAGAGCCAATAATTAGCCCACCACCAATATCGAATTAATCAAAAAATTCAATTTTGTTTATCTGTAGGGGCGCACCGCGTTCGCCCACCCCCAATTATTAACCCACCACCAATTTGTGTAAGGTTTCTAGCTTTTGATCGAAATCTTTTTCGAGATTATCTAGCTTTTGATCAACATCTTGCTGTAAGGTGTCTAGCTTTCGATCAACACTTTGAATACTATTTTTAATTTCCTTAAGGACAGATTCGAGGGAATAGGGAATGGTTTCTTCTGTCATTGCGGTTAACTCCTATCAGTCGAGAGATAATGTAATTATCGATAAAAATCCTCTTAATTCTCCACTTCATTTTTTTCGGGAAATCCCGCCTCATCTTCTAATTTATCGCTGATTTCTGGCAGTTTTAGCAATATTCCAGCGAATAACCAATAGTAAACAGAAATAGGCTCGACGGAGAGAGGATAATAGTAGGGATTATAGCTAATAAAAAGTATAAAAATCCAGATACAGAGACCCCAATGCTTTAAAGCGGGATTTTTTACTTTTAAATAGGCTTTAAAGGTGAGAATACAGAGAATTGTCACCAGTGCCATAAGAGTGATAAAACCGACGATACCGATTTCGTAGATAAGTTTAGCGTAGTAGGTTTCAATTAGTCTTATCCCATCTTCCCCCACTATATGACGAGCGCCAGTGGTAGCTGTGCCTAAACCAAAACCAAAAAGCTGTAAATATCTTAAGGCCCACTGCATTTGATTGCCTACAAAGTCAATGGGAGACGAATATAGCCAGCGACCGATAAAATTTAGCCCTCTTTCCCGAATAAAGGGAATTAACATCACCGCGAGCAGGGAAAGCATCGCCACAATTACCAATTTTAATGGTAACTTTTGCTTATTTTTGCTAGTAGCAATAAAAAGAACCAAGTAAAACAAATGTACTAGCAAAAAAGGTAATCTTTGTCCAGAAACCAGAGTCGCAAGGAAGACTAAAACTATGGCCACCCAACCAGCGACGCGCCATCTTTTTTGTGGATCACTAAAACTGGCTGCGTAACTGATGACGCTACTAGATACTAAAAACCAACCCCATTGCCAAGGATCGGAAAATGTGCCGGGGAGACGAATTAAGCCTCGATCGGGATTATACAACACCGAACCCCCGACAAAACATTGAGCTTTCAAGCTGGCTTTGGCGGTAATATCTGGATAAAATTGGGTATCGGATTTCGGGGCACTAACTTCTAGTTGATTGAAGAATTCACTATTGTGACAGATGCCTTGGAGGAGTAAAAAGTATTGAATTAGAGCTAAACTGCAACAGACTAAGATCATCACGATTAAAAGCCGATTAACCACGAATAAATCCCGTTTTTGCTCGATTAAATAGTAGCCACAGAGAACCAGGGGAATATAACCGAGGATGGTTTTTAATCCCACAATTCCCACAACAATTGATCCTTGGGGCAGATTGACAAAAAGAAAAGTTATCAAGCTGATGGCAAGTAAAATTAAAGCCGTGAGGAGAAAAGGCTTGATTTGCGGGCTTAATTGCTTAAAAGTTTTGGTTTTAATTAAAATTGCCGCTAAAGCTGGTAAATAAAAGGCATCCTTGGCGATTTTGTAGAGAGCATAGGATGGCTCTTCACCAATGAAGTTGCCCTTTACCTGAAAAACTCTCACTACGGCAAAAGTGACGGTATTACTCAGGGGAAGATAGATGAGCAGGGCTAATAATCCCAGACGGGGATGGATAAAAGAAGCAACCATGGCAGGAACTGCCAAAATACCTAATAAAGATGCTTTTTCGTCAAATAAAATCCCCAAAACTACACTAATTATTGTGGTGGCGATCACTAATATAGTTAGTGACAGGGAGTTACTCTCTTTCATGCCGTACAACTTTAACAGGTTTAGCAGAAAGTCTAACAGATTTTTGTCAAGATTCTCATTCTCAATGGCCGAGAGTTTCCTTTTGCTTCTTACCTGTTGCTATACTTATGTAAAATTTCATTTATCTCGATCTTGACTCCGTGGCCGAAAATCTTTCTTTTCAAGACCTTTATCAAGCTGGAATCAGTGCCTTTGAGCGTGGACAATATCGTCTTAGTATCCAGCAATTAAATGCGGCTTTAGCCTTAATTTCCTTAGGATCTCGAGCAGGGGGTGAGATTCAAATTTGGTTAATTTCTGCCCATCAGGGGTTAGGAGAGGGGGAGAAAGCTAGTGAAATCTGTAGGCAACTTATTACCCATCCTATCTATCAAATTCGCGAACAGGCCAAGCGTCTGCTTTATATTATCGAAGCTCCCCGTCTCAAACGCCCAGATGAGTGGATGACGAAGATTCCCGATTTAGAGAAACTTCCCGATAGCACAGCGCAATTTAAAAAGGGAACAAATAAACAGAAAAAAGAAGAACCCCCCGCACCCATGCAGTTAGAGCAGCATAAAAATACTGTTTTTATCGGACTAGCGATCGCTATTATTCTATTGATGCTCTGGTTTTTTGCTAAAAATAGCTAAATTAGTTGACAATAAGCTTGTAATATGCTAATGCAGTTGGCTATGGCTCCTAAATGGGCGATTTCATAACCGTGGGTGTTTTGGGTGGGAAAACCTAAGCAAGCGGCCTTAGCTATATGACCGAATTTCATGGCAATGGAGGCATCGCTACCAAAACCACTAATAATGGCTAATTGCAGCGGTATTCCCGCCTTTTCGGCCGCAATTCGTAATTCTTGATTTAATTGCTCATCATAGATACCGTAACCATCCTGAGACAATAACACAGGACTGCTGCCATCCTTAATCGGATATTCAGGAGCGAGGGGACAGATTTCTAGGGCAATTAAAGCATCTAAGCGGTTATTTGCGGTAAAAAATAAGGCCCCTAATGCTCCTACCTCCTCCTTAGCTGAGGCAACCAGATATATATCCACCGCAGGGTTAATTATTCTGGCCGCTAATGCCAAAAGAATCGCCACGGAAGCTTTATTATCAAGGGTATAACTGGCAATGTAGTCTTTTAGTCGCAAGGGTTGTTTTCGGTGTTTTCCCACCACGACTCGACTACCGACGCGCACCCCGCAAGCGTCTAATTCTTCTGGAGTCAATTTCGTCTCTATCCATGCGGATTCCCAGGTGACGGGAGTGTTTTCCTGCTGCACTTTTTGCGGGGATTGATGGGAAATATGACGGGAACCAAAGGAGAGAATCCCCGATCTGGTTCCTTTATCACCGATAATATCCACCACTCCCTCTCCGTAAATCCAAGGAAAAGCTCCCCCGAGTTGGCGAATTTGCAGAGTACCATCGGGATTAATTGCTTTGATAATAGCCCCAATTTCGTCTTTATGACCGGTAATAGCAATTTTTTTAGTCGAATCCCGTCCTCTAATCTTGCCGATGACATTTCCCGCTTGATCTTGCCATGTTTCTAATCCTAACTCTTGAAAGCGTTCTAGTAAAAAGCGATCGATTTCCGTTTCCATCCCACTAGGAGAATGATGGAGGACAAGAGTGGCAATAGTGTCAAAGAGTTGATCAAAATCCATATTTATCTTGATTTTGTGGGTGGAAAAAGAATTATTATCGAAACGGGAAATCGAAAAGGTTTTACAGAAACAATATTGGCGCAATCATGGCCTTTGGGTGATTGCCAGTTAGCATTTAATGATTAATCAGAGGTGCGGAATTAGCCAGAAAACCGGCAACTTTCAGAGACTCTACCACTGAATTGTCATCCTCTACCCAATAGTTTTGTCCTAAACGCACAAATTGACGCTGAGTTCCCGCACCGATGGTGGCAATAACGGGAACTTTTGCCTTTTGTTTGTCTCCCGATTGCAGAATACTTTTAAGAAGATTTTGACGATTTTGGTTGACGACATCTTGCAGCGATAAATTAACCATCACCATTTTAATGGTTTCGATCGGTTCGGCATCTTCGATAATTAATTGTACCCGATCATCTCGGCGATCCACTTTTCCCCACACCATTAAAGTTGCTTCCTCCACTAATAATTTTTGCAGACGTTCGTAGCTATCGGAAAAAACCACCGCTTCCGACTGTCCCGAGGCATCTTCTAGGGTTAAAAAGGCCATGGGAGTCCCTTTTTTGGTCATAATTTTCTTGACGGCATTTAATAGGACAATGGCACTGACTTTTTTTCTGGTTTTGTGTTCTTCTAAATCAGCTAAATTGATGGGAGATAGGACTTGAGCGGCTCTTTGTAAAGCTTTTAAAGGATGTTCGGAAACATAAAAACCTAAATGTTCTTTTTCCAGTTTTAACTTTTCCTGTAGGGAAAAATCTTCCACTGCGGTGGCACTGGGAGACTGTTCAAACTCGGATTCTTGTTTATTTTCTATGCTCCCTCCTAGCATATCAAAAATATTCATTTGACCACTTTCTTTCTCTTTGGTGCGTTTTTGCGCCCAAGCAACTACTAATTCTAAATCTTCAATTAATTGATGGCGATTAGGTTGAATTTTATCAAAAGCACCACAATAAATTAGCGTTTCTAAAGCTCTTTTGTTGATCACTCGCAAATCAACACGCTCGCAAAAATCCCCTAAAGAAGTAAACTTTCCTCCCGCAGCTTCCCGCGCTTTTAAAATAGCCTCGATCGCATTTTCGCCCAGATTTCTAACTGCGGACAAACCAAAGAGAATTTTGCGCCCAATCGGGGTAAAATGTTTTTGCGATCGATTGATGTCGGGAGGTTCGACATCGATATTCATTTTCTGACAGTTTTCTCGATACTTTTCCACCTTATCCTGATTATCGCTACTAGCAGTTAGTAACGCTGTCATATATTCCACAGGATAATTAGCTTTTAAATAAGCCGTTTGATAGGTGACGTAAGCATAAGCGGTAGAGTGAGATTTATTAAAACAATTGGAGGCAATTAACCCGTTGCCCAGCAAAAAATTATGATCTTTCTCCACACCAATATCGTAAACGGGTTTCCTTCCCAGGGATTGACGACCGATAATTTTAACCATATTAGTAACTCAACTCTCCAGAGATTTTTACAACGGTGCTAATAGAAATATGGCATTTCTTTGCCAAATCAGGCTCACAAGAGCAAAAAAATGGCTCTCTTATTCTTTGTGTCATAAGTTTAACTTATATAAGAGCGATCAATCTTTGTGTCCTTTGTGTCTTTGTGGTTCTTTCCACTAGCTCGCCAGCAAGACTGTATCTTAGAATACATTTTACCCACCAAACCTAAGAGAGCCAAAAAACCTTGCCACTGACGGCAAAGGCCTATATTTTACTTTGACGAGAGGTCGGCGCTCGGTAGTTCACCCATTGTGTTATAATCCTGGCCAAGCCATCAAGGGATTTGAAAAGGAGTAACACCATGAGTCTATCTTCAGAAGCCTATCGCCAAGCCCTCGTGCGGGATGGAGAACGGCGCTATCAGGAATGGCACCAAAATTATCACAACCAATGCCGTCAATCAACGGCTGAATACCAAGCTCGTTCTGCCCAACAACGCCCAACAAAGCCCTGGATTTCCTCGGAAGCCTACCGCCAACTTTTAGTCAAAGATGGGGAGCGGCGTTTTGCGGAATGGCACGGCGAGTTTTTAGACTATCAAAGACAATTTCTGGCCAGTCAATCCACTTAAACGGACGTCAGCCAATCGCCATTACAGCAATCTCTGAAAATAGTGGCTACAGTCCCCGAAGAAATAGCTGATACCAATTTTCAATAGTCGTGACTAACATCTGAAAGTGCAATTCCTTTCTCCGAGAGGGATTGCGCTTTGAAATGATCAACTAAGTCTGTCATTACTTTTGAAAAATGATATAAAGATGAATAAGTCCAGAATGCAAGACCTATCACGAATGCAGCCAAGAATTCAAGATCAGAAGGAATAAGAATCCTGTCAACAAATGCTGATGGGCAGTCAGGAGTTTAAGCTTGTGGAGAGACTGTAAGACTGGTTGGGACTCTCTCAAAAAGCAGGTTTCTGTGAAGCAAGAATTTCCCATCACACATCTTCGCATTGTGATGGCTAGATTGTCAAGTCTGTCCACCCCTGGTCCCCGCAAATAACACCTAAGATAGCGATCATTAAAACTAAAATTTCAATACATTCGTGCCTTAAGCACCTAAAAGCCTTGCAAAGCAAGGCTTTTACTATTAGTTTATTTGTCCTGTGTCCATCAAAACAGGCTCCAGCTACCCTTCTGAGTCGATTATAGCTAGTCAAGGGTATCAAGGGTAGTCGAACAATCGCCAAGACTACCTTGGGGTAAGAAACCGTTTGTAAATTAATGTAAAAAGCTCGCCAAGTCAAGGTTTTGGCGATTTATAGAGCAAATGAACTAAAAACTCAGGATCTTTGTCAAGTAAGGACTTTGGCGATTTAAATACTTGTTTACAAACAGTTTCTAAGGGTTTGATTATTTTTCTTGGGGGGGTAAGTCCAGTTATCCCCCCAAGGTTCTTGTATTTGTCTTGTTTTTAGGTGCGCTCGCCCTGCTCTCCCAATGGGAAGTTTTGCTTAGAAAAAAGGGGAGCAGCAACCACCTTGACCCGCCTTTTCTGAGAACTAACTATATTTATTAAGCACAAAACTGAGAATTAACTACATTAGAACTCTTGCAAATTAATTATATGTTATAATGATGGGTTAACTAATTTTCCCCAAAAAAATAGTTAATCAGTACATTCGTCCTGAATGAAAACTTGAAGTTTAACTTTTAACTCAAAACTCTTTAGAGCTGCTTTAATTTGGTTATCAAAACCTCTTTATT
>NZ_JACJSV010000082.1 GCF_014698335.1 Microcystis viridis FACHB-1342
AATAAAGAGGTTTTGATAACCAAATTAAAGCAGCTCTAAAGAGTTTTGAGTTAAAAGTTAAACTTCAAGTTTTCATTCAGGACGAATGTACTGATTAACTAATTTTTTGGGGAAAATTAGTTAACCCATCATTATAACATATAATTAATTTGCAAGAGTTCTCTTGAGTAATCGCGGAATAGCTGTTTCCGAGCCAATATTACCCAAAGCCTCGGCTGCGTTCTTACGAACATACCCATCAGAGTCTTCCAAAGCCTTGAGTAATCGCGGAATGGCTGTTTCTGAACCAATCTTACCCAAAGCCTCGGCTGTGTTCTTACGAACATCTTTATCAGAGTCTTCTAAAGCCTTGAGTAACCCCGGAATGGCTGTTTCTGAACCAATCTTACCCAAAGCCTGGGCTGCTGTGATACAAACAAAAACATCAGAGTATTCTAAAGCCTTGAGTAACCCCGGAATGGCTGTTTCTGAGCCAATCTGAGCCAAGGCGAAGGCTGCGTTCTCACGAACATCTTTATTAGAGTCTTCTAAAGCCTTGAGTAACCCCGGAATGGCTGTTTCTGAGCCAATCTGAGCCAAGGCGAAGGCTGCGTTCTCACGAACATCTTTATTAGAGTCTTCTAAAGCCTTGAGTAATCCCGGAATGGCTGTTTCTGAGCCAATCTTACCCAAAGCGGAGGATGCACTCCTACGAACATCTTTATTAGAGTCTTCTAAAGCCTTGAGTAACCCCGCAATGGCTGTTTCTGAGCCAATATTACCCAAAGCCTCGGCTGCCTTCCAACTAACATACACATCAGAGTGTTCTAAAGCCTTGAGTAACCCCGCAATCGCTATTTCCGAGCCAATCTTACCCAAAGCCTCGGCTGCCTTCCCACGAACACCCCAATCAGAGTCTTCTAAAGCCTTGAGTAACCCCGCAATCGCTATTTCCGAGCCAATCTTACCCAAAGCCTCGGCTGCCTTCCCACGAACATCATTATCAGAGTCTTCTAAAGCCTTGAGTAACCCCGCAATGGCTGTTTCTGAGCCAATCTTACCCAAAGCCTCGGCTGCCTTCCCACGAACATCATTATCAGAGTCTTCTAAAGCCTTGAGTAATCCCCCAATGGCTGTTTCTGAGCCAATTTTACCCAAAGCTAAGGCTGCGTACACACGAACATCTTTATTAGATTCTTCCAAAGCCTTGAGTAACTCCGGAATGGCTGTTTCTGAACCAATCTTACCCAAAGCCTCGGCTGCGTACCTACGAACAAACACATTAGAGTCTTCCAAAGCCTTGAGTAACTCCGGAATGGCTGTTTCTGAACCAATCTTACCCAAAGCCTCGGCTGCGTACCTACGAACAAACACATTAGAGTCTTCTAAAGCCTTGAGTAACCCCCCAATGGCTGTTTCCGAGCTAATATTACCCAAAGCCTCGGCTGCCTTCCAACGAAAAAAATCCCCATCAGAGTCTTCCAAAGCCTTGAGTAACCCCCCAATGGCTGTTTCCGAGCCAATTTTACACAAAGCGAAGGCTGCGTTCCCACGAACATACTGATTAGAGTCTTCTAAAGCCTTGAGTAACCCCGCAATGGCTGTTTCTGAGCGAATTTTACCCAAAGCCACGACTGCGTTGCTACGAACATCTTTATCAGAGTGTTCTAAAACCTTGAATAACCCCGCAATGGCTGTTTCTGAGCCAATTTTACACAAAGCCACGACTGCGTTGCTACGAACATCTTTATCAGAATCTTTTAAAGCCTTGAGTAATCCTGGAATGGCTGTTTCTGAGCCAATTTTACCCAAAGCGAAGGCTGCCTTCCAACGAACATCTTTATTAGATTCTTCCAAAGCCTTGAGTAATCCCGCAATGGCTGTTTCTGTGCCAATCTTACCCAAAGCCTCGGCTGCACTCCTACGAACACCCCAATCAGAGTCTTTTAAAGCCTTGAGTAACTCATTAACAACTTCATTAGACTTTGTTAATCCCAATAACTCCACCTTAAACCGTTTCGGTACATCCAACCCAAGCACTAACCCCACTGTCTGCTTTTGAAACTTAAAGTTGACTTCTCCTGCTAACCTCGCTCCTAATTTTAAATCAATCTCTAACCCTAATTTAACCACCCGTTTTGCTTGGGTTTCATTATCCAATAACCCCAACAGCAACGCCATAGGTTCTGTCCATTTGAGATAATTCAAATAGTCCCACTGTAACTGCTCATCCCTGAGATGGGGTAACTTTTTCTTTAATTCCTCAGCCGTGTAATATTCTTGAATCAGTTGATGGCGAAAAGCAATTTTATCATTACCTTCTAGGTGAATTAGATGATATTTCAATAAATCTTCTAGCCATTCCAAAGCAGTATTATCAGGATAAGAAATTTTGCCCTGTAAAAACTCTATTAATATCTCCTCTGCTTGATTCTTAGAAATAGATAACTTTATCTCCGTTGGGTTTTCACCAGTTGTCATCGTCCACGCCAAATGTTGCAGTAGTCGATTTTGCCAGAGATGCAAATCCTCTGAAATTTTAACTCCTTTGCGTATGTCAATTTTTTTTGTAAAATCTCGGAAAACTAAGCCCAAATTAGCAGGAATTTTGTTCTGATTATCATCAAAAACTGAACAAAGCATCGACAAAAGTAGAGGAGTTTCTCCCAATTCCTTGAGACGATTTCCCAACTGTTTAAGCATTTCTTCGCCTTTTTCAGGCAAATAGGCCTTGACAAAATCCCGCATCTGTGGTTCAGTCAGGGGGAGCATTTCCAGCTTTTTTTCAATGTTTAAGTCGTCGCTGCCTAAATCCCTTGTGGTGAAAATCATCGGAATTTCTGCATACTGCTGGCGAAAGTTTTTTAAATTCTGTCGTGCAGTATCTGAGGGCAATTCATTGATACCATCAAATAATAATAATGGGCTAAAATTCTGATTTTCTAACAGCCAACTTTCTAGGGTATTACTATCAATAATTAATTTATGGCGTTTCAGGAATTGTAAAATTAAATCAAGAATTGAGGTTTCATACAAGCGTAATTCGATGAGAATGGGAATTTGAATGATTTTAGCCTGATTTTGTTGATTTAGGCGCAAGCTTTGCGCCCCTACGGATTCTTCTAATAATAATCTGGCTAAAGCGGTCGATTTTCCTGAACCGGGACGACCTTTTAAAAGAACGTGATTAGTCGCATATTCGCGTAAAAGTTTTAAAACTTTTTCGGGTTTTTCTGGTCTTTCTGCTCTTTCTTGTCGGTTTTGTGGTTCTTTTTCAATCGTCTGTACCTGCAAATCCATTAAAGGTGCAGTTTTCGACGGGCGTGTTTTTCCCTCTACGTCCGTGAGGGTGTAAAATGTCTCCCACTGGGCGTACTTTTCCGAGTCCGAGATTGATTTGAGATAGGGAGTCCAGTCAATCATTGATGCTGTCTGTTAGTTCGAGAAGAAACCCTGATTAAACTTTCTAATATTTTAATTGTAGGCTAAGAAGATTTGTTCATGACTTACAAGATAGAATCGGAGTTTCTGCATCCCTCTCCTGTCAGACAGGGAAAACCCCATCCGAATATAAACACTCACGCTGCCGTCGTACCTTGTTCCAAGCACTTTAGCGTATATCTGGCACGAGTTTTAAGAATTGTTAATTGATCTGTTTTTGCCAACAACTCATCTAACTCAGCTACTTCATCAGCGCAGAGTAAAGATTCTGCATTTCTCGTCACTAAATCATCTAAACGGGTTTGCTCTACGAGGGACAATTGACAACTTGCCAGCGCTTTTAATTCATCCACACTCAAACCAATCAAACAATCTTCATCGAGTCCTAATGAATTGGCAAATCGAGAATAGGTGTTCCAGTCTAATAAAACCCCAACTCGTTCCCCTTGCTCATTTGTTAAGTATTCTACTGGCTTGGACATATTAGAAACACTCACAATACAATATAATCCTATTTTAGTAATTAATTCCAGAAAATGCCATCGATCGCCGATAAGGTTATCTTATTTTTGTTTTCCTAATTGTTGGCTTTTCTAAAAAGTTGAAAAAGTACGGGCGAAGCATTCGGATAGAAAATCTCTGGTTTCAGCGATAGGTTATTGTCCGAATGCTTCGCCCCTACAGGACGCAATTGCCGATAAGGTTATCTTATTTTTGTTTTCCTAATTGTTGGGCCTTATAAAAAGTTTCTAAACTGTGACTATCCCCGACAAAACGCCAGTGCCAGGGTTCATAATTAATACCCTGGGGATTATTTTCAGGGAAAGATAACTCGAAACTATACTGGGCAGCGTTATTTTGCAACCAACGAAAAGCGGCAGTATTAGCAAAACTGCTACTTAAATTCGTTGCGGGAGCGCGACCATCGCCAATATCGATCGCATAACCGGTATGATGTTCGCTGTAACCCGGAGGTGCGCTCACTTCTGCTCGTTTGCGGGTTTGCTGATTGCGTTGTTTTTTAACTTCAAAAAAGAGCTTTTCTTGGGTTGCTTTCGATCGAAATGCAGAAATCGGCATTAAAATCACCCCCGACCTTCTCGCGTCACTCTGCATCTGGATAAAAGCTTTGGCTGCTGCCTTCCTTAAACGCATAGCACCATCCCCAGTAATAGGGGCTAATTCCGTCTCCGGAGCCTCTTGATAGGGTAAATGACCTAGAATGTTCTCAATGGGGCTAGGAGTGGCTTTAATCAGGGGGGAGGGGTTAATAACCGGTTTTTTTACGGTAGCAGGGGGACGATTCAAGACTGCTATGGCAATTAGGCCGGTTCCCACCAGAGCAAGTAAACCGCTTGCGATCGCTATTAGACCATTAGGATTAGTAGTTTTTCTGTACTGGCTGTCCCGCAAAGCTTCGGGAATATCATCGATCGGTTTCACGGTTTACTTACCCTCCTGCACCATAATTACATTATTCCCCGGCCACTCCATCTTGACGAGCAGCGTGTTGAACGGCGGCGGCCACAGCCGTAACTACACGACCATCAAAAACCGAGGGAATAATATTCTCTCGATTGAGATTAGCAGGAGTGATCAGAGAAGCGATCGCTTTGGCCGCTTCCAGATACATATTATCGGTGATTGCCCTAGCGCGACAGTCCAGGGCCCCGCGAAATAATCCGGGGAAAGCGAGAACGTTGTTAATCTGATTGGGATAATCGCTGCGTCCGGTAGCCACCACGGCCACCAAATCATTGATTAATTCCGGTTGAATTTCGGGAATCGGATTAGCCATGGCAAAGACGATCGCATTTTTAGCCATTCCCTTGACCATTTCGGGAGTCAACACCCCCGGTACGCTCACCCCCAGGAAGACATCAGCGCCTTTGAGAGCATCCCCTAGCTTACCACTGGCAGCCACGGCCCAAGCTTGTTTTTCTGGGGTTAAATCGTCCCGGTTTTGGGAGAGGATACCAAGGGAATCACAGAGGATTATATCTGTGGCTCCTGCGGTTTTAAAGAGAGTAGCGATGGCGATTCCGGCCGCACCTGCACCATTAATGACGATTTTGACTGTATCAAGCGATTTTTTGACAAATTTGAGGGCATTAATCAGGGCAGCCAGGGAAACGATCGCTGTACCGTGTTGATCATCGTGGAAAACGGGAATATTTAATTCCGCTCGCAGACGTTTCTCGATTTCAAAACAGCGGGGAGCGCCGATATCCTCTAGGTTAATACCCCCAAAAACCGGAGCGATTCTTTTGACGGTTGCGATGATTTCTTCGGGGTCCTGGGTGGCTAAACAGATGGGAAAAGCATCAATTCCGGCGAATTCCTTGAATAACATCGCTTTCCCTTCCATGACTGGCAAGGCAGCCTCTGGCCCGAGATTTCCTAATCCTAATACCGCGCTACCATCGGTCACTACAGCGACGGTGTTGCCCTTGATGGTCAATGAGTACACTTGTTCGGGGTCGTGGGCGATAGCGGTGCAGATGCGACCAACTCCGGGGGTGTAGGCCATTGCCAGGTCATCTTGGGAGGTGAGGGGAATACGACTCTCAATGGAGATTTTACCCCGACGATGGAGATCGAAGGTGCGATCGGAAACTTTGAGCAGTTTAACATCTGGTAGAGCTTTAACCGCAGCGATAATCTGTTCCGCTTGGTCGGTACTAGCGGCATCAACCATAATCTCGCGGGTGCTAATCTTTAAATTGCGTTCGATCAGAGAAATTTGCCCTAAATTCCCCCCCACATCGGCGATCGCATTGAGGACAGAAGCGAAGGTTCCCGCTTGATTGGGGATTTCTATCTTGAGACTTAAACTATAGCTAGGATTGGGCGTTAAATGAACCATGCTGAAGGCTTCCAATACTGATAAATATTGATTATCTTCTATCTGTGAGGGACTTTGGTATCTAATCGTGCAGTTTCTTTAGCTATTATGATATCTGTGGTCATAATACCAGTGGGAGCGAGTGAGTCAAACCATGGCAGTTATCTTAATGATGAGGGACAAAGTTTTCCTTTTGGGGAGTCAGTCCTCGGCTCTCTTATTCTTTGTGTGATCGGTTTAACTTAATATAGGAGCGTTCAATCTTTGTGTCCTTTGTGTCTTTGTGGTTCGTTGCACGCGCTCGCCAGCAGGACTGTATCTTAGAATACATTTTACCCACCAAACCTAAGAGAGTCGGTCCTCGGTCGGCGATGGCAAATTAGGTTAGACTTCATCTTGATGAGAAAGGCTGTAAATATTCCACATTTGTTGATAAGCAGTTTCTAAATCTCTGGTAAATTGTTTGGCATTCCAGAGGGGAGATGTGTGACGAGATTGACGTAATTGATAACGGACTTCTTCGCGCAAATTTTTATCCAATCCTAACTTAATTCCCCACTGCACATATTCTTCATCACTCCAAGCTATACCCTCAGTTATTCCCGCATTCATCATTAAAGTATAACCGTTACGGGATGACCATTGTTGCCCCACTTTAACCACGAGAGGAATTCCCATCCAGAGGGTTTCTAAGGTGGTTGTACCACCATTAAAGGGATAGGTGTCCAAAACCACATCAGCGATGGCTAAATTTGCCCTGTAGGTTTCCGTCTGATAGAGAGGAAGCATCTTAATTCGATTAGTTTCTACCCCAACTTCTGCGGCAATTTGACAGAATAAATCCCAGAGGGAATTATCGTCAGCAACTCCTTGAATCAGGAAATAACTATTAGGTACAGATTTAATGATTTGCATTTGTAAGCGAATCATCGCAGGATTACGCTTAATTGCAGTTTGAGAACTTAGGTAAATAACCGCATCGTTATTAATACCTAAATCTTCTCTTCGCAGGGTAGGAACGGCTATTTCAAAACCATCCACAGCGACAAAAGCATGAGGTAAACACCAGATTTTTTCTTGATAATATTCTTGGGCATTTTCTGGCAATACATAAGGATCCGCTAAAAGATAATCTACTGCGGGTAAACCAGAACCATCAAAACCTAACCAGTTAACTTGAATAGGGGCAGGTTTTAAGGCAATAACTTGGACAACGATTGCCCCAGTACCACTATCCAAGTCCACAAGAATATCGATTTTATCTTCTTTAATTTTGCGATAGGTTGCTAGGGAATCAGCAGTAGCATGATAGATTTTATCTGCGGGATTAGAAAACCATTGTTGAGTTATTTCATCCACAGGTTGATTCACCATATAAAGGTGAATATCAAACTGTTCACGATTGTGATAATTAATAGTCCAACGACTCAATAAACCCACGGGATGACGTTTTAATGTTTGGGCAATGTAACCAATTTTAAGTTTTTTATCAGGATTATATTCTCTAGGTTTGTCAAAACTTTCCTCCTGAAAACCCAGCATTTCTTTGTAAGTTTCTTGAAAAAAACTGCCAATCTGACTTAAAAGCGGTCGATTCTCTTTCGGGTTATCTTCATAGTAAGAAATAGGGTTCATAACTGTTAGCAAAGCTTCTCTAACTAAGGGATGTATATCTTGAGGCTTTTCTTTTAGAAATTTTTTAATTAAGTGTTTATATTCTTGACAAATACTAGGAATGTCATTCCATTTTGAGGCTCGTAAAGAACCACTAAAGAGGAGCGATTGACTAAACATTTTTAAATCAATCGTTTGACTTTTCTCTTTCAACTTATTGACTAAATTGATGGCTTTTTCATAGTCAGGTAAAGAGATATAAAACCAAAATAAATTAACTTCTAAGTACAAACTTTCTGGATAAAGGGGAAGAAAAGCTTCCGCTAAGTCAACGGAATAAATAGGTTGATATTTCTCAAAAGCAAAGCGTCCAGCAACAGTGATGACGTGATTAAGTAATTCTGGAGAATTGTCAAGATAGGGTAAACTTAACCGAACTAATTCTATGGTATATTCATGAGCGTAAGGTATGACGGCAATTACTACCCGTTCCAATAATTGAGAGTTAACTGAACTCTGGGTAATTAATTCTAGTATTTGCCATTCTTGCAGTTGTTGAGGATGAAATCTATTTAATTTAATTTCAATGAGGGTTAAATGCAGTAAATTATTGAGATAACTGGGATTAATTTCCTGTAGATGTTTACGAATTAACCAACTTATTTCTAGATTTTCTAACTCTAATTGTCGGTTAGCTTCGGCTGCTAAAATACTGCTTAATTCTAGCAGCCATGACTCGGTTTCCTGTTCATCTCCTTGAGTGAAAACAAATAACCAAGTAGCTTGTGCTTCTTCTTCCCTAGCTTCTAAAAGATAGGCTAATCCTAAATACCAATAATGACTAATTTCTAGGGGTTCTCTTTCTATCAGTTCTTCGTAAAACTGACTAACAATATCGTATTGATTGTTTTCTAAAGCGGTTTTAACTTCATTTTGCCAAGACATGATTTAATTCTCCCTAATTAACTTTCACAATAGATTTGCCACATTTGACGATAGGCATTTTCCACATTTTTAGTAAACTGACGTGCATTCCAAATCGGTGAAGTTTTTCTAGATTCATCTAATTTAGCGATAACTTTGCGTCTCAGGTTTTCATCCTTACCTAACTTAATCCCCCAGTCGATATACTCCTCATCACTCCAAGCGATACCCTCACTAATTCCCGCATTAACCATTAAAGTATAACTATTTCTCGATGACCATTGTTGACCAACTTTTGTAACTAAAGGAATCCCCATCCACAGCACATCTAAAGTCGTCATTCCTCCCGTAAAGGGATAGGTATCTAAAACCACATCAGCTATCCTTAAATTTGCTCGATAAATTCCTGTGGGATAGAGGGGTAAGATTTTTAATCTCTCATAATTAATTCCTTCTTCCTCGGCAATTTTGAAAAATAATTTTTCCACTGATTTAGCATCACTTAACCCTTGAATACTCAAATAACTATTAGGAACTGCCTTTAAAACTTGTAGCTGAAGTCGAATAATTTCAGGGTTACGTTTAACCCCCGTTTGTACGGTTAAGTAATTAATTGCATCCTCTGGAATCCCTAAATCATCCCTTCGGAGAGAGGGGTAAGCAACCTCGACACCATCCACACAAATATAGGAATTAGGTAAGCGCCAAATTTTTTCTTGGTAATATTCCTGTGCATCTGCTGGTAAAACGTAATTATCAGCAAGATAGTAATCAATTGCGGGAATTCCTGACGCATCAAAACCTAACCAAGTCACTTGTATTGGTGCGGGTTTAAGTGCCATAACTTGGCAAGTTGCGTTATTAGTGATACTGTCTAAATCTACCAAAACATCAATGTTATCTTGACTAATTTTTTCAGCAATCATTTGAGGATTAATCGGTAAGTGATAGCAAGCATTTACCTGATTTTTAAAATCATTTTGAGTGATCATATCTTCTTTTTGAGATACTAGGTATAAAGAGACATGAAACTCATTATAGTCATGATACTTCATTAACCATCTAGAGATTAATCCGATAGAATGATTATATAAAGTATGGGCAATATAGCCAATTTTCAGAACTTTATTGGTATCCTTAATAGTCGATTTTCGCAAAGAATGACAGTTAGAATTATTGCGAACATATTCCTGAAAAAGTTGACCAACACAATTACTAATATAACGGTTTTTCCTTGGGTTATCTTCTAGGTAAACTAGAGGGGATAAAATTGTTAGGTATGGTGCATCCAATAATCTGGGACATTCTTGATTAGTGATACTTTTTTGCAAGGATTCTGTATATTTTTCAGTATCTGCCTTAATATCGACCCAATCACCACTAAATAATTTGACATAAAGAGCAATATAATCAGCTACAACTTGAGAAGGCAAACCTTGACAACTTGTTTTTAATTGACTAGCTACTTGGATAGCAGCAGCAAAATCTCGATTATCAAAATAACATTGATAAAGTGCAGCTAACAGATCAATTTGCTCTGGTTCTACTGCTAAACAAGTATTAATAATATCAATAGCCAATGGTTTATTATTAATAGCTAGAGAAGGTACTTTAGCTTCTACTATTTTGATAAAAGTTTGTCGCTGATAGTTAGATTGAAATATTGACTCTAAGTAAGGGACGGTTTCTGGTATCTGAGAATCGATAAATTTTTCTAAAACTTCTGCTAATAAACTTAACTCTAGACTCTGGAAATTATTTGTTTTTAACACATCAACAAATACCCAAGCTTGTAACTGCTCCTGCTCGAAATAATTCAAATTAATTGCTAATAAAATAAACCGCAGTAAATTATCAACATTATCGGGAATAATCTCGCGAATATGTCCTCGAATTAACCAACTGGTTTCTAAATTGCCTAACTCTAATTGTCTGCGTGCTTCCCCATCCAAAATATTGACTAAATCTACTGTCCACAGCATCACCTCCTGTTCATCTCCTTGAGTGAAGACAAATAACCAAGTAGCTTGTGCTTCTTCTTCCCGAGCTTCCAAAAGATAGGCTAATCCTAAATACCAATAATGACTAATTTCTAAGGGTTCTCTTTCTATCAGTTCTTCGTAAAACTGACTAACTTGCCAGAAATCCCCTTGCATAATTGCAGGTTCAACTTGGAAATGCCAAGACATAAGTATTTATCGTTAAGTGTCTCTACTAGCGTACCCAAATAGAAGCAAAATTTTTCTATATAAGTAAAATTTATCAGTTTTTCAGGGGTTGGGTTTTGGGGTGGTCACTGCGTGTGCGTTGCGGGGGGTGTTGGGGTTTTAGTTGAAATTCCCCATTCCCTCACCTCTCCATTCCCCACCTGCCACTCTCCACCCAGTTTCAACGAGTCCTAGCTTACCATCAACGTCAGCCAAGAGTAAATCCCGATGAAAAAGTTTTCACCCCCACAGATGAAAGAGGTTTCCTTCCCTACACCCCACACCCTCTTTCAAGTCAGTTTTTTGAAAGCTTTTCTAAATAAACCAATAAATCGGCCATAGCTTGAGGATCGGGCTGAAATTTGGGCATTGGCGGGGTTTTACCACTAATTACCTGTTCAATCAGACTAATTCTCGATTTGCGATGGGAAACCTCCTCTAAACTTGGTCCGACGATGCCATCAGCAAACTGACCGTGACAAGCAGCACAGTTAATTTGAAAGATTTCGTAACCGCGACTCACATTACCTTGTCGGGATAACACCTCCTTAATGTAGGGATCCGACATCTTAGCCAGATGAAAAGCGATTAAAAAGGTGCTAATCAGCAACAAACCCACGATTATAACCATTAAGAATCGATAAAGCCCGAATTTTGGTTTAACTAACTGACTATTCACGAAGGCCGCCGAAGGAAAGATGAGTTTCTCTTTACATTTTGCAACTTTTTGCCCGAAAATTCCACCGCCGCTGCTAGAGATAGGCAAATGGAGAATAATATAAGACAAAACTGCATCTTTTTCTAAACCTCTAGCAATGAACCTATTAACCAGACTGGAAGATTGGCCCTATATTATCCTACCTATCACCATCGTCCTCAGTTTCCTGCTGTTGGGATGGCTCGTAGAAAAGCGCGTTGTCAGTCAACTTTTATCGATTGCCAGAGAAAAAAACCTGCGTTTCTCGGAAGGGGTTTTACGTTCCCTTCGTGGATTAAGCATACTTTGGTTCGGACTTTTGGGTTTAAATATTGCCCTCTCCCTTCCCAATCTTCCCCTCTTTCCCTACCTGATTCTCCTGAGCCAAAAATTGCTGCTAGTGGCTTTTTTAGCTTCGGCTACTTGGGCTATTGCTCAATTATCCGTGGAAATATTACGATTTTATACCACGGGAGATGATGGTATTTCTTCCCTAACTTCCCTATTTGAATTTCTCGCCAAAGTTCTGATTTTTAGCTGCGGTTTTTTGCTGATTTTAAGCTCGATTGGCATTTCGATAACTCCGATGCTTACTGCCTTTGGTATTGGGGGTGTTTCCCTCGGTTTAGCTCTCCAAAATACCCTAGCTAATTTAATGTCAGGGATTAATATTATCACTTCTAAAAAAGTTAGACCGGGAGATTATATTGAACTGAAAACGGGAGAAGCTGGTTATGTGCGAGATGTGGATTTAAGATGCACAGTCATCGAAGAAATTACCAATAATATTTTGGTCATTCCCAATGCTCAGATCATTTCTTCTAGTTTCCGTAACTATAGTTTACCAGATCACTCCCTACTGATTCCCGTGGAAGTGGGCATTAGTTACGATAGTGACTTAGAAAAAGTCGAAAAAGTTACCCTAGAAGTCATGCAAGAAATCGCTCAGTTATTGCAACCTCACCTCGGTAACTATCAACCCTTGATCCTTTATGGTAAACTCGATTACTATAGCATTGTGCTAACAGTTTATCTCAAGGTGGTAGAAGAAGAGTTTTTTCAACATCTCACCATTAAACACGAATTTATTAAACTCCTACACCGACGCTATCAGCAAGAAGGAATTAAAATTCCCTATCCAATTCTTTTTCCCTATCCCCCCAGTAATCCCCCTAGTTAACCTCAATTCGCTATCGCAACAAACAATTTAAATGCGCGGACAACTTACAACTGGTAATTCTCCTCAAAAAACTTACGAGTCATCGGTTGGGCCACTTCAATACCGTGGCCTTCTCCTAATAATTCTAGGGGTTTTCCTTCCACTTGAATCCAGACTTTGGCATTGGGATCCTCGGTAGTAGTAGTATAGATGATTTGTGCCAAACGACCGATTAACATATCAGGGCCATCATCATTGCCAAACTCGCGCGAGAGATTAATCTTAATTCCGGTTTTATCTACTTTTAAATCAAGTAATTTAGTCCCGGAAGGAATAGTAGTCATATCCTGAGGATTACTTGGACCAGCTAATAGAATCTTCAATACTGCTATTAACTCTCGGTCGTCACTATCTGCTTTTTGAACGGTAATTTCTTGGCTGACTAATTGATTACCCGTATCGGTCACTTTTAACCAATAAACCTGTCGAGTTTCCCTAACAGGAATAGCTGCAGGAGTTACTGTCGGACTTGTCTTCACCGGACCCGGAGAAACCGGTTCAAAAATTGGCGATTGACTTATCGGTACCGGACTGGGAGATTCAATCGGGTTTTCGCTGGTTTTCTGGGGGGAAGATAGGTGATGGACGGCAAACCAAGCAGTGGCCCCACCAGCAGTAAATAAAGCGATGCCGATACCAATTATCCAGGGTAAAGAGATTTTATCACTAGAGCGAGAACTAGGCATAATTCAGTTATCAGTTATCAGTTATCAGTTATCAGTCGAACGCTTTTATTCTCCCCACTTCCCACTTCCCATCTCATCTTTTCCGACCGTTAAATTTAATTGGGGTTCCCCGATCGAGGTTCAATTCTGCCAAAAGCCGCTATACTTAGCTTATCATCGTCAATCTGTAATTGGAGAAGGCGGGCGATAATTCCTTGTTTCTCGAAGTTTTTTAAATCTAACTGGGTGGATATACCCTCGGCAAACCCCTTGAGAAGGCGCGAGGAGATGCGACGACCATTAAGAGTGGCTGTGGGGTCAATAAGCTCTATTTTTCGCCCCTGCACTAGCTTAAATCCCACTTCTAAGCTCAGATTGAGGCTGGCTGCCGGTTCGTCTGGCCTTTGGGTCTCCAGCTGCAGGCTGAGAGCGACTCGATTATTATTAAGAAAATTAAAATTTGCTTGACTAAGTTGATATTTTGTGCTACCAAATTCTTCCCTAGAGGGAATCAGATTATTAATCAGGGTCTGAATTTGTTCTTTGACCGCTGCCGATTGTAAAGCTTGATTAAGATTAGTTTCCGTGAGGACAAGATGCAATGCTCCCGCAGCTGGTCGGCGCAGTGCGGCGGCTAAACTGCTGTTTTTTTGCTGTAATCGCCGCAAATCGAGGCTAATTGGCTCAGTTTCTAGCTCGATCTTCTCAATGCGAACACCTGCAAGGGGATAAATTCCCCGTGCAGAAATGCGAACTCGATCGATTTTGCCTTGCAGAACCTGATAATTGGGAGTATTATCGACCCTCACGGCCAATTGTTCCACTTTTTGGACTTGGGAGCGAAGGGTATGGGCTAAAACCGTATCAATAATTGCCCCTGCGGGAGTTAACAGGGTCAAAACACTAGCGAGAGTGATTGTTAGCCATTCCATCGCTCAATTACACCCATCCAGCTAAATTTTGCCAAGCATTAGTGAAAAGCTGACTTAACCAACGTCGTTGCACTTGATCTAAAATCGGGTCTTCTGCGAGAATTTCTTCAGTCAGATCATCGAGAGATTGACCCTGAGCGTGGGCCATTCTAATAATTCCCGCAATCACGGCAGCGATCATCTCCTCATCGACGGGACGCTGTCGGAGGGCGGCAATTTCTTCGGGGGTGTTCGGGATGGGATAATTCATAATCAGATGGGGTAGGCTGTGTATTAATCTAGGTATGTAAAGTTTTTTAAACTTTTTTCAGAAAACTTTTTGTGTAGTCTAGCGTAATCAGACGATTTTTGGGTTTAACAGCTAAATCAAGATGAGAGAAATACTTTACAGAGAAATTCCGACTCCTGACTCGATCGCCGTTTGTCACTGGTTACAATCCGATTGGCAACCCAGAAGCGGTGTCAAGACAAATACACCTAACGGGGTGAGATTGCGCTTATCGGAGGCGATCGAATTGTCGATTTTTGTCTGGACGCTGCAACGGACTACTTATTTAAAAGTTTTCCGCTGGGGTGAGCGATCGCATGATCAAGAAACATCCCTGACTCGGCAGCTCGATCGAGCTTTACAAAAGCGTTTTCCGCCGCAGTATAACACGATACCAAATATCGATCAAAAAAATCACTCAATTTTTACAGCTTTAGAAGCGGACTATCCCCTAACGGTTCACTACTTCCGCAAAATGCCCCAAGGAGAGGCGGATTTAGAACGTTTGTATTGGTGGGAAAAACGTTGGCGCGACAGTGCCAAAAATCCCCAACAACCGCAGCCGGTAATTTTCTCTAGCAGTGAGGAAAATGATCATCCCATCACCTACGACTTAATTTATATTGGTGGTGCCTTGGGGGCAATTCATGCGGCACAGATGGCCAAATTAGGTTATCGAGTCCTCTTAGTAGAAAGACTGCCTTTCGGACGGATGAATCGGGAATGGAATATCTCTCGATCGGAGTTTCAAAGTTTAATTAATTTAGGTCTATTTACGGACGAAGAATTCGAGAAATTAATCTTCCAAGAATACATCGATGGCTTTAATAAGTTTTTTGATGGCAATAATCCCCCCCATCTGAAGGCGGAGATTCTCCATACTCCCACGGTTTTAAATATTGCCATTAATTCCGATCAATTGCTGCAATCCTGCGGTAAAAAATTACAGGATCATGGCGGTAAAATTCTCGATCAAACCGAATTTATTAAGGCTGATATTACCGCTAATAGTGTTACTGTCACCCTTAATCATGGTGGGGAAATTCAACAGATAAAAGGCCGTTTATTGATTGATGCTATGGGTTCTGCTTCCCCCATTGCTTGGCAATTAAACGGAGTGCGTGCCTTTGATAGTGTCTGTCCGACGGTGGGGGCAGTAGTAGAAGGATTCGATCCGGTGGTGTGGGATTCTCACTATGGCGATGTCTTAAATTCCCATGGCGATATTTCTAAAGGCAGACAACTAATTTGGGAATTATTTCCGGGGGAAGGAAAAGAATTAACCTTTTATCTATTTCACTATCATCAAGTCCATCCCGATAACCCCGGTTCTCTGTTAGAAATGTACGAAGATTTCTTTACTATTCTGCCCGAATATCGACAGTGTGATCCAGAAAAATTAACCTGGAAAAAACCCACCTTTGGTTATATACCGGGGCATTTTAGCACAGGGAAAAAAGATCGAATTGTCTCCTTTAATCGCATTTTAGCCATCGGTGATGCCGCCTCCCTGCAATCACCGTTAATCTTTACTGGATTCGGTTCTTTGGTGCGTAATTTAGAGCGCTTAACCCATCTTTTGGATATGGCCTTGAAACACGATTTACTAACAGCTAAAGACCTAGAAAATGTGCGAGCTTATCAAAGTAATGTGGCGGTAACTTGGTTATTTTCTAAAGGAATGATGGTTCCCACGGGAAAAACTTTACCACCCCAAAGAATTAACGCCATGTTAAACACATTTTTCGGTTTATTGGCCGACGAACCGCCGGAGGTTTCTGAAACCTTTATTAAGGATAAAACCGATTGGTTAACCTTTAGCCGTTTAGCAATTAAAGCGGCCAGAAAAAACCCAGCTTTACTGTTATGGATAGCAGAAATGGCCGGCAGTCAGGATTTAATACGTTGGTTGGGTTCCTATCTCGATTTTAGCCTTGATGGAGTCAAAAATCTGTTTTTTAGTTCCTGGTTTCCCCAATGGTTAAAAAACTCCCAAAGCTGGCTAGAAAAAGACAATCCTCGCCTCTGGTTAAAGTTATTGAGTTTTAATTATGGCTTAAGAAATTAGAGAATATTTATCAATTGACGCTCCCATCAACCTAGGCGCGTTAGAAGTCAAAGTAGATGAATTGTTTAAGAAGTTAACTCCCCCAGAGGGTTGCTTCTCTAACAGGATTTCCCCTAATCCTTACTGAATACAATTTAATTTGGTTTCATTAATATCTTGGCGAATAAATTTCTCAGTTCTAGAAAAAACCGGGTTAAACCAGCGAAAAATTATTCCTACCGGCAGTTGATCCGGTGGCGAGATTTTCGAGACATTTTCGATGACAGGAGAAGATATGACGATGGTTACTTTCGCCATGGCACGGGTGAAGCAAGATTTAGATCAGCAATTAAAAAAAGGAGACCTATCCGAGAATATCTCGACCGAACGTATTTATCCAACCCTAGAGAAAGCGATCGAGGCGTTTCATCATCGTAACTCACCCCAATCATCCGAGCCTCAATATTGACACTTTCACCGCTCATTCCTAGACAATCTAGGGGGAAATTCTCGGTTGACAGACTTAAACTAATACTACCAAATCATTACCCAAAAAAATAAACAG
This sequence comes from Microcystis viridis FACHB-1342, assembly GCF_014698335.1. Classification (GTDB taxonomy): domain Bacteria; phylum Cyanobacteriota; class Cyanobacteriia; order Cyanobacteriales; family Microcystaceae; genus Microcystis; species Microcystis ichthyoblabe_A. The sequence continues at coordinate 17,404 of NZ_JACJSV010000082.1, forward strand.
AAAACTTCCTACAGAACTGGGGCAAGGGGAAAATTTTCACCTTTAACCCGGAATAGTTCCCCCTTTTCCCGACAAAAGAGTGAGATTTTAGCCCCTGGCCGAAGGCTGACCATTAGATAAAATTTTGTTAAGATTATCCCGCCAGCAATTTTTGAGCAAGATATAATCGAAACAGTAGAGCTGCCATTGGGCTAAAAGTTAAGCAAATTTAAGAGATAGCCATTTCAGAAAAAAATCTATCATTGATGAGGTTGATCTTTCCCAGATAAGAAACGAGTGAAGATTAATTGTTGAACCGAGCATCAGAAGCTATCTCTAAAGGGGGAAATGTTAGAAAGTTATCCCAGAAGGGGAACCATCACTATTGACTTATCTATTTCCTATTGCTTGTATTCATTTAGTCATCTAACAGCAAGGGATGTAATCTCATTCAGGGGAAAAAGTCGCTATGAACCACCAAATAGAAACCCCGATCCGCTCACCCTCTCAAGCTCGATTCCGTTCACGGGAAGAACGCATCCAGATCGGTAAATCCCTGCGGGAGCGATTGCCGCGTTCTAGCCACGCTATCTGGCAACCCCCCGCAGCTGGTCGAGAGCCGATCGAAATCATCGAAGCATCAAATCGGGGGCGATTACAGGAATTGATTCCCATCCGCTACGGACGAATGTTGCGGAGTCCCTTTACCTTCCTGCGCGGTTCCGCTGCTTTGATGGCCTACGATCTGGCCACCACTCCCAAAACTGACATTATCGTGCAGGCCTGCGGGGATTGCCACCTGTTAAACTTCGGATTTTTTGCCACCCCCGAACGCAATTTAGTCTTCGATATTAACGATTTCGACGAAACCCTGCCCGCGCCTTGGGAATGGGATCTCAAGCGTCTCGTGGTCAGTTTTGTCATCGCCGGCAGGGATAGCGATCTATCCGAGCGAGAATCGAAGGCAGCGGTGATCGATTGCGCTCGTTCCTATCGAGAACACCTGCGGGAATATTCTCGCCTCAGTCCCTTAGAGGTATGGTACACGCGCATAGGAGCAGAACAGGCGATCGAGATGGCTCCCGACGAAAAGACGCGGAAGTTGCGGGAACAGATGATGACAAAGGCCCGCGAGCGCATCATCGAACATCTCTACCCCAAGATCGTCACCCAAACCGGCGGACGCAATCGCTTTGTCGATCAGCCCCCCATTCTCTACCATGTCAACGAACCGGATTGGGAGACTATCGTGCGCGAGGGTCTGGAAGACTATCGCCAATCCCTGCCGGAGGAACGCCGGGTCCTCTTTGATCGCTACCAATTAGAGGACTTTGCCCTGAAAGTAGTGGGTATTGGCAGTGTCGGCACCAGATGTTATATCGCCCTATTGTTCTCGGAAGATAACCATCCCCTCATCCTACAAGTTAAGGAAGCCCGCCCTTCGGTTCTGGAACCCTATACCGCCAAGAGCCAGTACGAAAATCAGGGACAACGGGTAGTTACAGGCCAGAGATTGATGCAATCCTCTAGCGACATATTTTTGGGCTGGACCCGGGGAAGAGGGGGCAACGACTTCTATTTACGGCAACTGCGGGATATGAAGTTTTCCCTACCCATTGAAGGAGTATCGGCCGTCCAACTGCAACGCTACGCCGAGTTCTGCGGCTGGACCTTGGCCCGCGCCCACGCTAAATCTGGAGATGCGGCCACTATTAGCGGTTATTTGGGGAAAGGAGATCAGTTCGATCTAGCCATGGGCGAATTTGCGATCGCTTATGCCGATCAGACAGAACGAGATCACGCCGCTTTGGTGGATGCGGTGAAAACAGGACGGGTGGAGGCTTTGGTAGAAGAAAATTTATAGCATTAAGCTATCAGCCTCTTATTTCTCCTCCTATCGGAGGGCGCAGGTTCCTTGCGCCCCTACAGTAACGGATTTTGTCCACAATGTAGGGGCGAACTGCGTTCGCCCAAAAGGTACATTATCAAACCCACATTCCGCACCCTCAACTGTCACATAAGCTATCCCCCTCCAGAGACTTGAGTAAAAATACTTAGCTGGTGAAGGTTTTCTCGGCACCAGCTAGGGGGGTCTTGAAACCCCTAATTATGAAAAAATAGGGCTCTCCGGGAATTGTTATGCAAATAATTAACTTAAAATAAAATTCGATGAGAGTACCTAAGCTCAAAAGTAGCTGAAATCCATACAGGGAAGGACTTAAGGCACAAACAGGTTAATGCCAAAAGATAGACAATTGAGTTAAGATTTGATATAATGGCCAAAAACGAGATTATTTTACTTATGATACTTGACAAATTTTTGAACCTACAAGGAACCTGTATTCAAGGCTATCGACACCTAGAAAATATCGGTATAGT
>NZ_JACJSV010000083.1 GCF_014698335.1 Microcystis viridis FACHB-1342
CGGCGATTTGGTCTGAGATTGAATTTGATTGCTGGTATCTACAATTACGAACTTCGTTACCGACAAAAGGATATATCTTGATTACTTTTGCAAGAGATCTATTGAACGAATTCAGAACGAGAAGACATGAAAGCTCGATCTAATCCGCATCCAGTAACCCCTCATCTCTCATCGAATCGCCTGTTTTAAACTACGGCAAAGTTCTTCGAGGGATTTTAAACCATCGCCGGGGGAATTATCGGCCAAACGTTTAACCATGGCACTGCCGACAATTACCGCATCAGCACCCCAGTTTTTCACCTGTAGCGCCTGTGTCGCGTCAGAAATGCCAAATCCTACCCCGACGGGTTTATCGGTGACAGAACGGATAGAATCGAGCAATTCCTCCACTCTGGTGGCCACTTGCTTCCGCATTCCCGTCACTCCCGTGACACTAACCAGATAAATAAAACCTTGGGATTGCCTGGCGATCGCTTGTATTCGTTCCGGGGGACTGGTAGGCGCTACCAATAAAATCACTTCAATTCCCTTAGCGGCAGCCGGTTGCAGCAGACTTTCCGCTTCCTCTAGGGGTAAATCGGGAACCACCAAACCACTCACCCCGGCTGCTTTAATTTGGTCTAAAAAGACATCTATCCCGCGATGATAGATGGGATTATAGTAAGTAAACAGAATAATCGGAGCTTTCACCTCTCCCTGGGCATTTTTGACGATTTCTAGCACATCTTCCAACTTGACACCCCGATTTAAAGCGCGGGTGGCTGCCGCTTGAATAACCGGACCATCCGCAAGAGGATCGGAATAGGGAACCCCCAACTCGATCAGATCAGCCCCTGCCCGGTCTAAAATGCGTAAAGCTTGGGCAGTAGTAGATAAATCGGGATCACCGGCAGTAATAAAGGGAATCAAGGCACAATTCCCCTGGGAACGGAGAGAACGAAAACACTCGGAAACAGCAGTCATCGAAAATTACTGGAGAGATAAAGCACTGTCTATTATCTCATGGCGGGGAATAGCTCATCGCCGGTCGCTGTCAGCTCAGGTAAAGAATTTTTCAAGTAATACTTAAAGAATATTGACAAAATGGCGATCAAGGGTAAAATAGGCTCAGTCTAGTAGTTTTGAGAAAGTTTCTGGCATAACATGGGTTTTTGTTCCGCTTTTTCTGGTACAAAATAGGACTACTGCCCGATCGGTTTGCGTATAATCAAACACCATATTATATCCATGTTTTCCATTTACATTCTCACCTATAACGAAGAAATTGATATTGCCGCCTGTGTAGAATCGGCACTTCTATCCGATGATGTGATTGTGGTTGACTCCTACAGTAGCGATCAAACAGTAGAGATTGCTTCTCGTTATCCAGTGCGCGTGATTCAGCATCAATTTGAAAGTCATGGTAAACAAAGAACTTGGATGTTAGAAAATATCGAGACTAAATACGATTGGGTTTATATTCTCGAAGCAGATGAAAGGATGACACCCCAACTGTATGCAGAATGTCTGAGTGCCACGCAACAGACAGAATTTACTGGTTTTTATGTGGCCGAAAGAGTTATGTTTATGGGAACTTGGATTCGTCGCAGCACCCAGTATCCCCGTTATCAAATGCGTCTATTTAGAAAAGATCAAGTCTGGTTTAGCGATTATGGTCACACGGAAAGGGAAGAATGTCGAGGAAAAACCTCTTTTTTAGAAGAAACCTATCCCCACTATACCTGTAGTAAGGGTTTAAGTCGTTGGATTGAAAAACACAATCGTTATTCTACCGATGAAGCAGCAGAAACCCTACATCAGTTGGCTAACGGGGGTGTTAGTTGGAAAAATTTATTTTTTGGTGAAACCGAAGTAGATAGACGGAGAGCTTTAAAAGATTTATCCCTACGATTGCCTTTTCGTCCCTTGCTTCGTTGGTTTTATATGTATTTTATCCTAGCGGGAATTCTCGATGGTAAAGCTGGTTTTGCTTGGTGTACTCTGCAAGCTTTTTATGAGTATTTGATCCTCTTAAAAGTGGCGGAAATGAAACAGGGTTTACCCACTCCCCCCGAACTGAGAAATCGTTTTCATACCCCGCAAAATAGTAACAATAGTAATTCCCATAGGCCCGGTTTTGTCTCCCTAAAAGGAAAAGCCGATTAACATTCAACCATGATTAGGGTCTGCTGAAAAAGTTTTTCCTAGGGGCAGGGTGTAGGGTGTAGGGTGTGGGGTATGGGGTTTTACCGATTTTGAGGGGGTCAATTACCTAATTTTCAGGGAAAAAGTACCTGAATTTCCCCCTGATCACTCCCATATCTGGTACTTTTGGATTTCAAAAAAGGCTAAAAGTCTTATCCAGCAAGGTTTTTAGATTTATTCAGCAGACCCTAATTAATCAGCCGGCAATGACCTAACAACAACTCAGGAACAAAAAACAATGCTAATCCACCTACTCAGTGGTTAATTTTCACGGGGAATACAGCCGTTCGACTTCACCCAATAGTTACTTGACTGGTATCGACGCTGGTTGCCCCATGGACTTTACTGGCAATTGCTACCATTTTATTTAAAGTCGCCTGATGGGAAACCCTGCCTTTTAGTACAACTTTACCACCAGTTTGAGCGACCCACAATTTGTCTTCATCAGCTAAATCCGGTGTCTCGTCAAAAGCTAAAACTACTCGTTTAGCTAGGCCGCTTTCGTCGTATTTTCCGTCTAATCCGACTCTTTCGGGGGGAATACCCGCAGCAGCGGCTTTACCTGTGATCGCACTAGCGGCATCTGCCGGTTTATCTAAGCCAAAAATTCTTTTTAACCAATCCATTGCTAACACTCCTGATTGAGTTCTAAAACCCCAATTTCTTTAAGAGGGATTTAGTGGAAACGATGTGTCGATCTAATCCTAAACGATCGGGACTGACTCCCACCGCTAAAGCGACTAATTGGGAAAAATGTAGTACAGGTAAACCTAAACTTCGACCGATCACTTTTGCCACTTCCGGTTGTCGGGAATCAAGATTAAGATGGCATAAAGGACAAGGGGTGACTAAACAATCGGCCCCCGCTGCCATGGCCTCTAAAATGTGTTTTCCTGCCATTTGGAACGATTGGGTGGTGGCATAACTGGACAGGGGCCAACCACAGCATTGAGTGCGTCCTTGATAATAAATCGGATTTGCTCCCACCGCTCGAAAGACATTTTCTAGGGATTCCGGCTGAAAAGGATTATCGTAGGGGAGAGTATCCTGGGCCCGCAGGAGATAACAACCATAAAAACCGGCACAATTTAAGCCTGATAAGGGACGAATCACCTTGGCCGCCAGATTATCTAAGCCATAATCGCCGACAATTGCCCAGAGTAGGTGTTTAACCGTCGTCGTACCTTGGTAGGGGGAACAATGTTCTTTCTGTAAATAATTATTAACTTCCTCAACATAATTGGGATTATTATGCTTTGCTTCCTTCAAGCGCTCATCCACATGACCGATCACCCCTTGACAGGTGCTACAGTGAGTCAACAGGGGTAAATTGAGGGCTTCTGCTAGGGCAATATTGCGCGCATTGACGGCATCTTCCAAGAGTTGCGAATCTTCCTTATAGGTTCCCGAACCACAACAGGCAGCTTTTTTGAGTTCGACTAAATTAATCCCCAAAGCTTCCGTCAGGGCTGCCGTGGATAGATATAGTTCCCGACAGGCACCTTGGGCGACACAACCGGGAAAATAAGCATACTGGAGATTGTTGACTGTCATGGATTCTAGGAAATTACTACTCATTACCTATCTACCATCTTGCCCCTCTTCCCCCCTGTCATCACTAAAGTCATGGAATTTCTTAACAGACAGTCTTTTGTGAGCTGCTCCGAACAAGTGTAGAGTAGTTTGTCCCTAGAGATAATATCCAAACAGGAGGAGAGCCATCTCAGCAGTATAATGGCTCTCCTTGAGAAAAATTGTTGTCATGAGGAGTGGGTTATATAAATGGGAATCTATCCGGTCAAGAGGTGATTTATCGGTAGAATTGAGAGTGCAGCCGAGAAATTACGGCGAGAAACCCTATTTTGTCGGCTTACGCCGCTTGGGGGAGGGTGATAACAGCATCAAAGTCAGCACGGCTAGGGAAAATCGAGAGAACCCTGTCCAGTTGGGTTAATTCAAAGATAATCTTGACTGAAGGTGGAATAGAACAGATATTGAGGGATTTTTCTTGACTTTGAGCCAGACGAAAGGCGGTAACTAAAGCCATTAATCCAGCGCTGTCGAGGAATTCCACCCTACTCATATCCACAAGAAAAGTGATAGAGCGACTCCGGTTAACCAGATTGGTCAGCTGCTCTTGAAATTCTAGGACGTTAGCGGCGGTAATATAGCCACTTGGCTCAAATAGAGCAATTTCTGGGACTTTTACGGGACTTTTCATGGCTGGGCTTTGAAATTCATAAATGAACCTTTTAACTAGAAATCAGATACCGCTATTATGTCCTAACTTTCTGATTTTGCAACCCCGGTCTTGATAAATTTCCTCTCTCTTGAAAAGATTAATCTTTTCTTAATCTTGACCCCTGTAGGGAGGAACTGGTTTTAGGTTAACCTCATAATCTGGGCAGTAAAGAGAAACAGTCATCAAGGCTTATTAGGGTGAACACTAGGGGAAAGTCGTTAGGTTTAAGCTCTAATCCCGAATAACTGATGATAACCCACTATCCTACCGGTATTTTTGTTAAAATAAAGTAAAGCAGGATACAGAAACTAGATTTGTTGAGCTAGAGTAAGGAAATTGTGGATACCCAGCCGACTATCCGCCAATTAGTGGAAAAAGCCCTATATTATCGTCAAATCACCCCAGAAATCGAGAACGGAATCAGTGAACTCCTCGGTCGTCTTGGCTACGTTTCTGATGTGGATTACGAGGCCCTCGAGTTACTCATGGATGAAATGGACGAAGGCCGGATTAATCTCGTTCCGCGTCGGTAACTTCAGTTATCAGTTATCAGTTATCAGTTATCAGTGGTGAGTTATCAGTTCACTGATGGCCTTTCGGTTCCTGCTTATGCAATGGACGGGGTTATAAGGGATGATTTAGCGATCACCCGATCGAACCGGACCTAGTAACGAAGAACCTGACTGATTACTGTTGGCTGAACCATCCCCCAAAACCTAATTTCCCCAAATTTCCCCAAATTAATATAATTAGCTGCAGGCTTTCTCTTAACCTGATTTCTTCGATGATTCCTTTAACTCTTAATCTCTTGCAAGGTTCCGTTACTTTTCGTTTCAGTCCCAGTGCTGCTCTGGATTTGCAAAGGGAAATTAACATTTTACTCGATCGACTGAAAGCGATCGCCAGTAATGCCGCTAGTGGGGGTAAACCCCAACCCCAAAAACCGCTGGAATATCAGCACACTGGTGATGTGTTTCTGGAAGTGTTTTGTAATCCCAATATTTATCCGAATCCTTTTTCGGCTAAAGTTTTGTTAACGGTCCGTGATGATCGCCTGCGCTTAACCACAGAAGCAGAATTAACCCGTGTGATCGAGGATTTAGAGCGTTATATCGACCAAAATAGTTAGAATCGGGGGATTTTTGGGGTTTCGACCTTTCCTTGTCGTCCCACCTCTCCCCATCTGACTATTCTTCTCTAGCTTGCCATGTTACCGACCGATTTATTGATTTCCCGTCAAAATGGCGAGACAATTATTCCCAAACGCTTACCGATCGCTGCCGATTATCTGGCGATCGCTAAAGAACAAATCACCTGTTTTCAGGAAAGTATCGGTCAAACTAAGGGAGAATTAAGCCAAAAACTCCTAATCTTGGAGGGAGACAGTCCCGATTATAAAATTAAACGGGGATTTGCTCACCTATTAACCAATCATTTTGCCACCTTTGAGATTATTAGTCCCTTAGAACCCCAGGAATTAAGAAAAAGAGTTTTTGAACAAGCGGCCAACTTTGTTCCTATTCCCCAAAATCGATCGCTAATTCTGGAGAAAATTGCCCAGCAACTCAGCCAAGAATTAAATCAAGAAATTTTTCCAGTAGCTCTAGAAAAAGGACTCTATGCTGATTTAGCGGAGAATAAAATTCTCACTCAATTTGATGCTCCCACCCCCGAAAACTTAATTCATCGTTTTAACCTCTCGCAAATTCAAGGTATTTTTTATCGGGCCAGTTATTTAATTATCAACGTCCATCGCAATGATCCGGGGGAATATAAATATCTCTTTCGCTATCTAAAACTATTTCGTTTAATGACTTATATCGAAGGGGATGCCGACACGGGATTTACTATTACTATCGATGGTCCCACCAGTTTATTTAAAGCTAATAGTCGTTATGGCATTGAAATCGCTAAATTAATTCCTGCCTTACTCCATGTTACTCACTGGAATTTGAAGGCACAATTACAGTATAAAGATTCCTATACAGGAACTATTAAAAAACAACAGTTCAATTTAGAGGATAACTGTGGTCTGGTGTCCCACTATTCCCCGGGTAAACCCTACGATAGTATGTTAGAGGAATCTTTTGCTAAACGTTGGTTACAGTTAAAAACTGAATGGCAGTTAGAAAGGGAAGTAGATTTAGTGCCTTTACCCGGAGGAGTGATGATTCCCGATTTCCGTTTAGTGCATCCCGATGGTCGCGTTTTTCTCCTCGAAATTGTTGGTTATTGGCGACCAGAATACCTACAAAAGAAATTTTTACAGGTTAAATCGGCCCAAGCAAATAATCTAATTTTAGCCGTATCGGAACGGTTAAATCTAGAAAAAGCCGGAGTTAAATTTCAAAATCTACCCGCTCAGGTTATCTGGTTTAAAGATAAATTATCACCCCAAGCAGTGTTAGAAGTTTTAAGTTAAAGGGTTAAGAAGCTAAAAGCGGAAGTATGATTTAATACTCCCGCTTCGGTTTAATCAGACTAGGTCAACTTTTTCGCTTAAGACCGGACAATGAGTGCTACATCATTGAGCAATGGCAGGACTGATGGACACTTTCACCACTTTATTTTTTTCTTCTTCCGCTTTCGGGAGGGTGAGATTGAGAATACCATCTTTGTATTCAGCAGCCACGTTAGTGTTATCAACCTGAACCGGTAGAGGAATAACCCGATGGAATTTACCATAACGGAATTCAGTGCGGGTAAATCCTTCTTCTTCGGTTTTAATTTCCGATTTTCTTTCACCATTAATGGTCAGACTATCGGCTGTTACTTCCACGTTGAGGTCTTTGGCTTCCATACCGGGTATTTCCAGTTTAAGCTGAACTGCCTCTGGCGTTTCGGTCATTTCCGCCGCCGGGATGAAGGATAACCCCACTTTTTCGCCATTGCCTACATCAGTCGGCACGATACGGTCCAACAAGCGATTCATTTCTTTCTGTAGGCTTTCTACTTCTCTGAAAGGTTCCCAGCGTATAAGTGCCATATAAGTCACCTCCGAAGTTTTCTTAACGCTAGAGATGTTGGTTTATCTCTACACTTTTAGGATAGATAAAAGATTGTCTGACCGGGGTAGGGTTTTCGGTATTGAGTTTTTCCAGATTCCCGTACTATCTCCTATACTAGGGTCTGCTGAAAAAGTTTTTCCTGGTGTGGGGTGTGGGGTGTGGGGTGTTTTCTCAGTGAACTGAGAACTGATAACTGATGACTGATAACTGATAACTGATAACTGATAACTGATAACTGATAACTGACTCCAACAACAAACTTTTTCAGCAAACCCTAATTGTTGTCTATTATTTTCATCGAAATAGAGCAATAACTCCTAAAATAACCCCTAGCAAGCCAATTAAGATGGCGAATATAACGGCTTTGCGATTTCTCTCTAGTTGGCGTGTTAAGTTTTTTCGTTCTTCCTGAAAACGATTCAGTCTGCGCTCAATTTCCTCTAACTTAATTTTTTGTTTCGAGTTCTTAGTCTCAAGATTTTGCAGATGAGATTTAAAAGTTTCTAAATCAGCTTGTATTGTATCTTTTTGCTTTTGCAAGGTTGTCTGAAATTCCTCTAATTTTTGATCATAGGATTCTACAATCTCAGAAATTTTTAAATAATTACTTTCAACAGCTAATAACTGTTCTAGCTTAACATCAAAACTATTAAACTTAGTTTGTAGTCGGTTAACTTGTTCTAATAAATCGATATATTTATTATCAATACTTTGTTCAAATAGCTTGCTTTCTTTCCTGAAAATTTTGTAAACGCTAAGATAATTATAATTAATTATTTTTCTGGGAATTAAGTTGTTCGCACCCGTTAATAAATATTTCGTTACATTATCAGAAATGGCGATTGATGATTTGAAAGTTTCTTCCATACTCTTATTGATCAAAAATGCTTGTTCATTGTAATCATCAAAGTTCGTTTTATTTAAATCATTAATTATACTAATAATACTATCTATAATTCTGTTAACTTGAGTGTATAATCTCAAATCGTTTATAAACATAAAGCTATGGCTAGGCATATTTTCTGATAAGAATTTCATGTTTTCAAGTATTGTTTTTAAATCTTTATCATTTTTTCCAAATTCATTTAAACAGTTTTGAAACATGAAAATACTGCTGTCTTTTATATTACTAACTATTGAAAAAAAAGAATCAATTTGATTTATATCTAAATGATGACTGAGGAGAGCAAAATGATAGTCTTTAAAGCAATTGTTGATTATATTTTTAGTGATGTCTTGACTGATTCGCCAAGTATCAGAATATAGGTCGTAGGAATAGATAACTATCGATTTTACTTCTGGGTAAAATTGTCGTAAAAAACTTAATAAACCAAGAGCTTCAGGTGCAGCACCCGCGCAAAATAAACAAACTTTGAGATGTTTTTTATCAAAAACTAGCTGCATCAAGCTGGGGTCTTTTTCTTGCAAGCTTTCCAAAACTCTATAAGTCATTTCTACATAATGAGGATAGTAAGCCAGTAAGTAAGCAGCCTGAGTGTTATAATTAGAATAATCTACACTTACATGATTAGTATGAAAACTACTTCTTAGTCGTTTAACATCAGGTTGCAAAGATTGTAAGTAAGATTTAATACTAAGACTTTTTCCCTGTAATCTATTCAGATCAATTAAATTTTCGATAATTAAGTGGTATAAATTGTTAAGTTCGTTCATGGTTAGATAATATTCCTAAAAGTAAGATTAATTCTCGCAGAAATATTGTGATTAGTTTTGGGTAATTGATGTAACCAGTGGTGTTGAGTTGCTCCGCGCATGATTAGCAAACTACCTGATGTTAGCTCAAGATTGATAATATCTTCCTCCTGTTTATGTTTAAGTGAAAATTTTCTTGTGCTGCCAAAACTAACCGATGCAATAACTGGATTTTTGCCTAATTCTGGTTCATCATCACTATGCCAAGCGACGCTATCTCGACCATCTCGATAAAAATTCAGAAGCACGCTATTAAATTTCGTACCTGCTAGAGTTTCCGCTCTCTCTTTAATATATAATAAGGTATCTGTCCAAGCAAGAGGATTCATATTAATTCCTGAATAAGTATAGGATTTATCTGAATCGCCATACCAAGCAGTTAATCGAGGTAGAGGTAAGGTTTGCCCCATCATTTTTATATAATCCTGTCGCCAAGCTATCTCATTTTGCAAAATATTTAGCAAATATTCACTTTGTTTATCATTGAATATTTCTTGGTAAAAAATAACTTCACCGTCTCGATTAATTAATGTTTCTCCAATGGTTGATTCTAGAGGATTAATTTTGATAAATTCTCTAATTCCTTGCTGACGATAACGCCTAAACCATTTGTATAATGTGCTATAGCTATAATCTGAAAATTGAGCAAACTGTCTAATATTATCAGACTGAGATGTTTTAAAATCAATCAATGCTTGTATCGGCTGAGTTTTTTCTGCCTCTAGCAGATAGACTTTTAAAAGAGAGATAGATTCTTTGATATGCAAAGTTTTATATTTACTCATAGATAGGATAAAAAATTAAAACATTTTGATATTAATTATCTACTGATGAATAATTAAACTTTCTAAACTGGTTTGTAAATCTTGGGTTAATTGTGCTACGGCCGAGCGTCGCTCGCTTTTATAATCGGCATAGCGCTCGGATACGGAAATAGGCTCACCGATAGTTATTATCGCTTTTTGTTGACCAATTTGGGGACGGAAAAAGGGATTACCTCCCTTAATTCTTGTCACTAAATCCCAGAGTAATAAAATTGTCTCAGCAAATCTTTCTACGGTGGGTTTTTCTTTGACATAATAACCAGTTACTGAGACGAAACTTTCGACAATTCTCATGTGCCACATTTTTAAATTAGCTTCATCGGCCAGGCGATCAGCTAATCCTAATTCAAGGGGAGAAATAGAATGAGTGGGTTTTAATTCTTCCCGATAAATGCGTTCCCATCCTGCTTGTTCTAAACGACGACAGCGATCAATTACATTACCATTAGGAGAAAGATTAAAATACTTTTCTACAGTTTGTAAGGCCACATCTAATAAATTGGCTAAACGTTTGGCTAGGGTTTCATTTGGATCATCACCATTGGCAGGCACTACAGGCAAAGATTGATAGTAGAAATCTCGATAAAAATCCTCCATTAAGGATAATAATCTTTCTCCTAAACGAAAAAGACGCTCGTATAAAACCTTTTCTTCTAGGGATAAATTTGGGATTGTTTCTAAACCGCTATCGGTTTCTAAATTAGTTAAAATTCGCTCGATTTCTTGCCACACTGGAGTCAGATAAAAATACTGAATACCAATAGGTAAAATAATTACTTCTTGCTGTTGTTTAGCTTTTCTGACATCATCCACCCCCCAAAAAGCCAATTGAGAAATACCCGGTTCAATCGCACTCACAAGCTCATTATGTCCGTTAGTTGCCCCTTCCGGAGCAGCGGCTAAAGGATAATCTCCTTCTAATAATAAACGACGAGCCGAACGCAATCCGATTAAATCGGCTTTTCCCCGTTGAATTGGTGTGCCACCTAACTTAGAATATAACCATCCTACCCTTTCTCCCGCCCATAAAGGAATCCCTCGATCGTACATAAAATAAGCGTGAATTGGATTGTTTAATTTTATTCCTAACTCTTGGGCTTTTTTGGGTACTAATTTCCACAAAAGATAGGCCATACAGTAGGGATCGTTAATACTGGGATGACGAAAGGCAAGCAGTAAACGTACTTTTTTCTCTTGACTTTTTTGATAAAATGTGATTAAAGTTTCTAGATTAGCGGCCGAAATTTCCCTTAAGTTGGTTTGAGTTTGTAACCAGAGAGGTAAAAAGATTTGACATCCCTTTAAAAGCAAGGGATTAAGGTCAGGGGGTATAAATTCTAGAGGAGGTTGTGCGCCCAAAGATAGATTAGACATATAAGTAGTCGTGCCAAATAAATTTCCTAGTTGAGACAGTTATCAGTTATCAGTTATCAGTTATCAAATTTGAGTTTTCAGTTCACTGTTTACTGTTTAAGAAAGAATCCAAGAAAACTCTGATCAATAATTACTCACTGGTCAAAAGCTAATCACAGCAGCAAACAGATGTCGAGCTAGATTTCAAATAGACTGGGATTACAGGCTCCCTCAACCGTGAAAGGAGAAATTAACCGACTTTGAGCGAGGAGGAACAGGAGCAGTTTACCTCCTCACCTAAACAAATACAGCTATACTATAGCTCTATCCCCATTTCCTGCAAACGAGCTGCCAGCCGTTGAGAACGCTGTCTTTCCGCTTCCAGAGCTTGCTGAGTAGCATTTAATTGCTCCTGTGCTGCAGCCGCCTGCTCCTGTGCTGCAGCCGCCTGCTCCTGTGCTGCAGCCGCTTGCTCCTGGGCTGCTTCTTCTGGCAAGGGGATTAAATTGCCTTCCGAGTCATAAAATCTTGCCCAGATTGCCGTTTCTCGGTCAATAGTGCCTTCCCAAGTTCCCAACCAATAGCCTAAAGTTTCGCACCATAACCAGCCGCGCTCGTTTCGTTCTAAAGAATGGTAGCGTTGGTCGGCCCCTAAATGCCATCCTTGTAAAGAATTGGCATCAAAAGGATCGTAGATGAAATAATCTGGCGTGCGGAAGGTTCCCTCATAAATTGCCTTTTTTCGCACTTTATCAGTCTTAGCGGTACTAGGAGAGGTTAATTCCACGATAACGTCGGGATAACGTCCCTCTTCTTCCCAAATTACCCAACCCTGTCGCTCTCTCGTACCATCGACATTGAGGACGGCGAAGAAATCTGGCCCGCGAAAATCGCGATTTTTCGCCTGTTCGCGGCTGAAATAAATAAACATATTGCCACCAGTGTAGAAGTCGTCTCGTTCGCCGTAACCCTGCTGTAGGGAGCGAATCAAGACATTCATGGCAATGCGGTGTCGGTTGCTTTCCAAAGGTTCACCATCATCAAAAATTAAGTCTGTGGGGGGTGGGGGGGGTTCCCAGAAGTCCTCGAAATCTTCTTCTATCAGTGCCGGAGAGGTGGCAGTTTCGTCGCTTTTGGCAATCGTCATTTTTTCGGCCTCTCTAGGTGGGAGTATCCATGTTTTTGCTGATTATTGATCCTATGTTACATCAGAATTTAGGAGTGAGGAGATAGATGTTAGGAGTTGAGAAAATTATCTTCGCTTAACAATGATCAAAACTTTTCTTCCGGGTGCATTATACTGGGCTAACACACCCGAATAATATCCTTAAGCTAACCAAAAAACTTGGCTTTATCTTTAACTAATTTTGTCCCGATTCCGGCGGCAATGACTTCGGAGAGAATGCTAATTAAACGATAGATAGCAACGGTGACAAGTACGTTAGCGGCGGGAAATTTTTCTGTGTCAAAAAGTGCAATCGCTGTAGCTTCAAACACTCCTAATCCCCCCGGCGCTCCGGGGACAACTAAACCCAATAACCAAGCAAAACTAAAGGTTCCTAAGAGGGGTAAAATCTGAGCGGGGGTAATCATTTTTAAGACCATCCAAGCTAAAATAAAACCCGCACCGCGCCATAATAAAAATCCAGTTTCACCCAAGAGAGGGACGAGAGGATATTTAGTTAGATAAACAGGTTCTTGAGCAATCTTTTTCTTTTGGCTAAGGATTTTGAGAGGATAATTTAAAAATTTGGGATGAATGCTGATTAAAATTAATCCTAAAACTAATATCTGTATCCCTAGACTTGAGCTAGATTTCATCCAACCTAAACCACTACCAATAACTGCTATGGCTAAGGCTGCACACACCAGCAATAAAAGTTCTAATAAAACGCTTAAACTGGCGATTCCCCAATCACTTCCTGCTTTATTAATTGCCACGATGCGAGCATAAAAGTGACCGATATTACCAGGTAGATATTTTCCTAAATTGGTAATCATATAGATGCCAATTCCTGTGGAGGTTTTAATCGGTTGTTGATAGCTTTTGAGTATCCATGTCCACACCCATCCTGCCCAAATTTGAGCGATAACAGTGGTTACAAGTGCCAAGAAAAGAAATAACCAGCCATGATTTTCAATTCTAACTGAGGTGACGTTATCCCAGTTATTTTTAAGGTTACTGAGAACAAAAAATAAGGTTCCCCCAATAATCAGCCAACGTAGAAACTTTTTCAGCATTTCATTTTTTCCTTTATTCATTTTCTGGGGGGAACCAATCGAGATCAAGAAGATTTTCTAAACTGTAGGGACATTCCCCAGGAAAACTAACTTGATTATCGGTTTTTTCTCTAACATAATTTAAAGCTTTCTGGTAAATACGAGGTAATTCTTGAGTGAGATAATTGCGGATATTAGTAGTTAAATAAGTGTCGATCTGGTTTTTGAAATTGACGATTTCTGAACGCCAATGAGAACGATTATATTCTCTTTCCCTTATCCAAAATTGTAGCAGTAAAAAATGTCTAATAATTTGCTCTAATAAACTAGCAACACGAAACTTTTTTTCGTTTCCCAAATCTTCTAACTCCTCGATTAGGTTTTCTACATCTAAAGCTTCAAAATTTTTAGCCTTGAGCAGCTCTATAGTTTCTTCTAACCAGAGAGAATCATCAACTTCGTAGAGAGTTTTTAAGTCGGGAATAACAGTCATTATCATTTCCTTTATTCGTAAGGTGGTAGCCAATTGGGATCGAGAAGTTCTTCTAAACTGTAGGGACAAGTATCGGGAAAAATAACTTGATTTTTTGTCTTTTTTCTCACATAACGGGTTGCCTTCTGATAAATATTATCAAATTCTTGTTCTAAATATTTCCGTAAACTTGCCGTTAGGTAGGTATTTAATTGATCTTGAAAATTTACCAGTTCTGATTCCCAATGACTTTGATTATATTCTCTTTCCCTTGTCCAAAATTGCAGTAACAAAGCATGACGAATAATTTGCTGTAAAAAACTAGCAACACGAAACTTTTTTTCGTTTCCCAAATCTTCTAACTCCTCGATTAAATTATCTAAATCTAAAGCGTCAAATCTTCTCACTTTTAAGAGTTCGATAGTTTCTTCTAACCAGAGAGAATCATCAACTTCGTAGAGAGTTTTTAAGTCGGGAATAACAGTCATTATCATTTCCTTTATTCGTAAGGTGGTAGCCAATTGGGATTGAGAAGTTCTTCTAAACTGTAGGGACAAGTATCAGGAAAGTTGACTTGATTTTTAGTCTTTTTTCTGACAAAGAAAACTGCATCTTCATAAATGTTAGTTAATTCATTTTGTAAATAATTACGGAGATTGGTGGTTAAGCCTCTTTTTAGCTGAATTTGAAAGTTGACTATTTCTAACTCCCAGTGATCCTGATTATATGCTCTTTTCTCTGTCCAAAACTGTAGGAGTAAAAAATGTCTGATAATTTGCTCTAATAAACTGGCAACACGAAACTTTTTTTCGTTTCCCAAGTCTTCTAACTCCTCGATTAAATTCTCTAAATCTAAAGCTTCATATCTTTTATTCTTCAAGAGTTCTATGGTTTCTTCTAACCAAAGAGAATCATCAATCTCATAGAGAGTTTTTAAGTCGGGGATAACAGTCATTATCATCTCCTTTATTCGTAAGGTGGTAGCCAATTAGGATCGAGAAGTTCTTCTAAACTGTAGGGACAAGTATCAGGAAAGTTGACTTTATTATCGGTTTTTTGACGAACGTATCGCACGGACTCAAAGTAAATTTGCTCAAATTCCTGTTCTAGATATTTACGAAGATTTGTGGTTAAATAACGTTTTAGTTGATCTTTAAAACTCACTATCTCTGCTTTCCAATGAGCCTGATTATATTCTCTTTCGCTTATCCAAAACTGTAATAATAAACAATGTCTGATAATTTGCTGTAAAAAACTAGCAACACGAAACCTTTTTTCGTTCCCCAAGTCTTCTAACTCCTCGATTAAATTGTCTAAATCTAAAGCGTCAAATTTTTTCGCTTTCAAGAGTTCGATAGTTTCTTCTAACCAGAGAGAATCATCAATTTCGTAGAGAGTTTTTAAGTCTAGAATAACAGTCATTTTTTATTTCCCCTAGAATTGGCAATAGTGACCAGTTAAACCGATCACTAAAGCTTTTTCCTGTTTATATACTAGATAATTTTAGCGGAGCGCAGACCGAAAAAGAGACCGAGGGCAATTCCGGTAAAAACGATCAGATAACCCGCTAAAGCGGCAACAGCTAACACAGACATGGTGAAAATCTCCCAAGTAATTTAATCTTTTTTAGCATTGTACCGTTATTCTTGCCCTTCCCCTTCCTCCTCTTCTATATCTTCCCCAAAGCGCTGCTGGGGGGGAATTGCGGCGACAATTGCCTCAATTACCTTGCCGACTGGAACAATTTCTAAGCCCACATCTTCGGGATAAACTTGACCTCTGGGGACAATTGCCCGTTTAAAGCCCAATTTAGCCGCTTCTTTTAATCTTAGTTCCATTTGCGACACTAGGCGCACTTGTCCGCCTAATCCCACTTCCCCGATTAAGACTGTGCGCGGATCCACGACTCGATCGCGAAAACTGGCGACAACAGCGATCGCAACTCCCAGATCCGCCGCCGGTTCTTCCACTCCCAACCCTCCTGCGGAGGCAACATAGGCATCTAATTTCGATAAAGGAATACCGACGCGCTTTTCTAAAACGGCGAGAATTTGCTGTAATCGGTTGTATTCTATGCCAGTAGTCGATCTTCGGGGGGAAGCATAGCTGGTAGGGCTAACTAATGCCTGTAACTCCACCACAATCGGGCGTGTACCTTCACAGGCTACCACCGTCGCCGTACCAGGGGAAAATTCGTCGCGATTGCCTAAAAACAATTCTGAGGGGTTTTCCACTTCCACCAAACCGTGATCCACCATCTCGAAAATACCGATCTCATGGGTGGCCCCAAAACGGTTTTTCACGGATCTTAAGAGACGATGGGAGGCATAGCGATCGCCTTCAAAATATAACACCGTATCGACCAAATGTTCCAAAACTCGCGGACCAGCGATCGCCCCTTCTTTAGTCACATGACCGACAATTAATAAAGTAATATTCTCCCGTTTTGCCACCTGCATCAAGGCGGAGGTACATTCGCGAACTTGGGCGACGGATCCCGGTGCGGAAGTTAACGCCCCAAAATAAAGAGTTTGAATACTGTCAATTACCGCCACCTGTGGGCGTAGAGATTCTAATTCCCGCAAAATTTCCTCTAAATCTGTTTCTGGCAGAACGTAGAGATGATTATCGAGTTCTGCGGTTGATTCAGAGGCTTTTTTCTCCTTGCCATTGCCGTTATTTTCCGACTCCACGGCAACCACTCCCACCCCCAAACGGGCAGCCCGCAGTTTAATCTGTTGTCCCGATTCTTCGGCGGAAACGTAGAGGATGCGCGGTAATCTTTGGGCGAGTTGGTTGGTAACTTGCAGTAAAAGCGTCGATTTGCCGATACCCGGATCGCCGCCGATTAGTACAAGAGAACCGGGGACAATGCCACCGCCGAGAACGCGATCGAATTCCCCGTAACCAGAGGGAAAACGTTCCTGTTCATACTGGGTAATTTCCGAGAAGCGCACCGAGATGCGCGGTTGCGGGTTGCGTTGCCCTTTGCCGTTATTTGGGCGACTATTTTGCCATCCTGGGCGATTTCCCGCCGGATTATTGCCACCAGCCATCACTTGTTCTTCTAGCGTCCCGTAGGTGTCACAACTGGGGCATTTTCCCAACCATTGGGGAGATTCCGCCCCACAAGCGCTACAGATATATATTGTTCGCGATTTCGCCATGTTTTTTAAGAAAAGTTGAAGAAAAGCGGTTTGAGGATCAATTCTCTTGTCAAATTTAGTTAAGTATGATAAAGGGGAAGGAAGACCATAAAGTTATTGATAATTGCCATAAAAGAAATAAAATAGGAAATTTAGGCTTAATGATAACGGCAAAGGGATATTCTATAAACAGGAACGCTCGTTATTTAACTTTAAAATTCATCACACTATTTAACTAAGGAGTGTTAATTCAGTTGGAGAACCAGAAGGAAAAAATTCTCGTTGTTGATGATGAAGCCAGCATCCGTCGTATCTTAGAGACTCGTTTGTCGATGATTGGTTATGAAGTCGTCACCGCCGCCGACGGAGAGGAAGCTTTAGAAACCTTCCGCACCGCCGAACCCGATTTAGTGGTTTTGGATGTGATGATGCCGAAATTAGACGGTTACGGTGTCTGTCAGGAACTCCGCAAAGAATCGGATATTCCTATCATTATGTTAACCGCTTTGGGCGATGTGGCCGATCGAATTACTGGGCTAGAATTGGGCGCGGATGACTATGTAGTTAAACCTTTTTCTCCCAAAGAACTCGAGGCGCGGATTCGTTCGGTGTTGCGTCGGGTAGAGAAAAATGGCGCTCCGGGGATTCCTAGTTCCGGTGTGATTCATATCGGTTCCATTAAAATCGATACCAATAAACGCCAAGTTTATAAGGGGGATGAACGCATCCGTCTGACCGGTATGGAATTTAGTTTACTGGAATTATTGGTTAGTCGATCGGGAGAAGCTTTTTCCCGCTCGGAAATCCTTCAGGAAGTTTGGGGTTATACCCCCGAACGTCATGTGGATACGCGGGTAGTGGATGTGCATATTTCCCGTTTACGAGCCAAATTAGAAGATGATCCCAGCAATCCTGAGTTAATTCTCACCGCTAGAGGTACAGGCTATCTTTTCCAGCGGATTTTAGAACTAGACGAGGAATAGTTCTCA
This sequence comes from Microcystis viridis FACHB-1342, assembly GCF_014698335.1. Lineage (GTDB taxonomy): Bacteria > Cyanobacteriota > Cyanobacteriia > Cyanobacteriales > Microcystaceae > Microcystis > Microcystis ichthyoblabe_A. Next base: position 18,152 of record NZ_JACJSV010000083.1, read on the forward strand.
GCTATGGCACCAGCTGATCCCAATCGTATTTTAAGACTGTTACCCCTGTTCGCCGGCATCGTCGGGGGTACGGTATTAATGTTTAATCGTTTTGCCACTGCCGATTTAACCCCATCGCAAGCGCGTTCCGATGTGATGGGAGTGATTTTGAGTGGGGTTTTAATTTTGGTGGGTTTAATCTGGCAAAGAGTTCAACCCCGCTTACCGGATGCGGTGGAATTAATCGGGCGCGAAGGTCTGGAATTTGCCCCAGATTTGCCAGAATCAGTTAAAATTGAGCTTGCTTGGGCTTCCCATTTACTTTTAACCAACACCGTGACAAAATCTCTGATCGTTTATTATCAGGGAAAAGTTTTATTACGTCGCGGTATCTTAAGCCAGAATTCTGAAGTTAAAGTTAGTAATATTATCAAAAGAGTTTTAGAAACCGGTAAAGCCGTCTATTTAGTTAATTTAAATTTATATCCCGCCAAAATCGAATTTGACTATTTGCCGGAAAACACCCAAGGCTTAATCTGTCAACCCATCGGTAAGGAAGGGGTGTTAATTTTGGCGGCAAATGCGCCGCGCAGTTATACTAAACAAGATGAAATTTGGATCGAGGGAATTGCTGATAAATTAGCCAACACTTTCAGTCAGTTTTAGACGATTTCAGTAAGATTTAAGAATTTGGTTAAGATGAGAGTAGGCAATTAGCGCTCAAAATGTTATTTTCTCTCGCTGATCTATTCCTAATTTTAAGTTAATTATCTCTTCGATTCCTATTTCATCAATTATTCCCGCTACTATTCCTAAGTGATCTAGATTTTTTACTTCTATCTTTGACATTTTTCTTGACTTGAATATTTTTTGAGAACCTTTTTAGTTTCTCACTTTTTGGCTCTCTTGGGTTTGGTGGGTAAAATGTATTCTAAGATACATTCCTGCTGGCGAGGGAGTGGAAGGAACCACTCCAGACACAGAGGATGCAAAGATTGATCGCTTCTATATTAAGTTAAACTGATCAAACAAAGAATAAGAGAGCCACTTTTTCTTCCCTAAGATTATAAGTATAAATACTTAACTGGTTTTTCATTTTATATGCTACCAGTTATACTACAAGTTGAAGTGCAGAATGTGGGTTGTATTGTAAAGTTTCAATATAAATATGGTCATATATAGTCATTCATGGTAATATGTGCAGACAAAACTATCGGACTAGGCAAAAAAAACAGGAATAAGTTATCGAACGGCTTGGAGGTGGTGGAAACAAGGGAATTTAACAGGCTATCAATTGCCTTC
>NZ_JACJSV010000084.1 GCF_014698335.1 Microcystis viridis FACHB-1342
ATGGCCGTATAGCTGTTACCATCCACTTGGGTGAAGTCGCTCAGGGTTCCACCGCTGACGTTCACATCACTGTTGTCAAAACCGGCGACATCTTCGCTGAATTCAAAGGTGACTAGAGAACTGTTAGTTCCGTCGTTCAAGGAAGCATTAACGATATCGACTGCGAGGGTCGGATTGAGCGTGTCAATCGTCACCGTATCCGTACCCGCTCCACCATTGTTACCGGCAATATCGGTGTAGCTATCGGCTGCCACGGACACCGAGCCGGTGGTTTCCACAGCATCGTCGGCCGTGAAGATGGCCGTATAGCTGTTGCCATCCACTTGGGTGAAGTCGCTCAGGGTTCCACCGCTGACGTTCACATCACTGTTGTCAAAACCGGTGACATCTTCGCTGAATTCAAAGCTGACTAGAGAACTGTTAGTTCCGTCGTTCAAGGAAGCATTAACGATATCGACCGTCACTGTGGGTGGGGTATTGTCGTAGGGAACGAAAACAAATTGCCCATCTACCACCTTGATACCACCAGTGCCATTGACGCTTGTGGCTCTGACACCAAGGGTGACAACACCCTGAGCCAATAACGATTCAATCTCTACCCCTTGATCCTTGCTGTAGCTGTAAGTGTAGGTATTACCCGCAGTCAGAAGATTGCTGCCATTATGCTCCGTTCCCGTTAACCCCGTATCGGAAATCTTGTCGTATCCATCCCAGACGATACCAGTCCCATTCATATTGAGACTGTTATCCTTCGATAACAATCTGATAGTCCCATCCGCGTTGCTATCGCCATTCGACCACCAGAATGCGTTGAGGTCCATTGACCCCTTCTTCATATCAACAGTCCATTGATTTGTGACTGTGTTGTAAGAAGCGGTGAACCAGAGAGCCTGGGTGGTGTCGCCGTATTCCCAGGTGTAAGTGCCTTCCTGCAATGTCATAATAAAAATTCCCAATCAACAATTCTATACATACGGCAGATTCAGGCTCAGTCTGGTACATCTTCTAAGTGGAAACGCTTATCCAATAAAGAGTTATCGGTGCCACACGGATAGAGGAACCGCCGTATCTAAATGATAACAGATTATGTAGCGTATGTAACCATTTAGGGGGGGCAAGCAGCCAGTGGCATTGATTCTATGGAAGGACTCTCCTGGGGTAGCACAGAGGGATAATTAGGGTTTGCGGCAAAAAGCTTTTCCTGGGGGCAGGGTGTGGGGTGTGGGGTGTGGGGTTTTATCGATTTTCAGGTGGTCAACTACCTAATTTTCAGGGAAAAAGTACCTGAATTTTCCCCCCGATCCCCGCAATGGCTGGCACTTTTTGAGGGGAAAAAAGTCCAAAAGTCTTATCCAACAAAGTTTTTAGATTTATTCAGCAGACCCTAATTACTACTCCTCCCAGAGGCGCGAAGGGTTCCTCGGTTATAAATTCCAAAACATTGCGGTTCTGAGAACGCAGGCTCGTCACTACCATCAGCATCTCCGCCCTGAAAGGGTGACAACGAGGTTAAAGTCTAGGCTGGGTGTAGGCTGTGGGGAGTTTTTTGCTGTGAACAGTAAACAGTAATCAGTAATCAGTGCAAAGACAGTAGGAAACTTCTATTTAATACTGCACACTTAAAACTCAAATCTGATAACTGATAACTGATAACTGATAACTGCTATAAACCCCCCCAAACTAATCGGGCTGCCCAAAAGGGAATTAACAAAAATAAAGCGATAAAATCAGCCCATCTTAACTGTAATTGGTGCCAGCGCACTTGATGCTGATTGGGACTGGTAAAACCGCGAACCTCCATAGCGATCGCTATTTGTTCGGCGCGCAAAAGCAAATTATCTAGTAATTTTTCCACTACTGTTAACCAGACGTTTAAACTTCTTTTAATCCCTAATTTTTGCCAATCGATCGCCCTAGTTCGCACTGCCCTAGCCAGATTTTGCACTTCTTCTAAAACCAGAGGAATAAAGCGTAAAGAGAGGGTCAGAGTCAGAGAAATTTCCGTCACTGGCACATTAAATCGCCGTAAAGGACTCATTAAATTCTCTAAACCTTCGGTAATTTCTTCCGGGGCCGTCGTCAATAAAAAGAGATTAGTGCTATAAATCAAAGTAAAAATTAGGGTACTAATTCTCACTGCTAATTCCAAAGAACGTCGGGTAACAAATAAACGACCTCTATCCCATAAAACATACTGATAATCACTTGCTGGCGGTAAATTCAGCCCTTCCTCCGGTAAACGCGGCTGAATACTCACCCCTAAACCATCGGGAGTGATAGCAGTAATCAGAAAGACGATAATCGCTAAAAATATCAGCCAGCCCATCTGTTGCCGCCAGACGCGGGGGGGAATAGGAGCCAACAGGGTTAACAACATTAACAATCCCACCAAAGCTAAACGCCACCAAGGATTAGCCAATAAAGGTGCTGCTAAAAAAGCCATTAACCAGATAAATTTTACCCGCGCATCTAGTTGATGTAGTCGGGTAATCGGTTGATCGAGATAAAGACCGATGGGCAAACTTCGCAATAAATCCATAAATTAGACCTTGGTGGCTCTATTAACCGTTTTTTCCACTTCTCGCGCCGGTTTGCCGCGCCAGATTAAGCGGATCGGGGTTCCTTTAAAGCCTAACTGTTGCCGGAATTGCCCTTCGATGTAACGGCGATAGTTATCATTAAAGCGCTGGGGATCGTTAACGAAAAGGGCGATCGTGGGGGGTTGACTCGATACTTGCGTGCCATAGTATAGTTTCCCCTGTTTTCCGCCCCTGGTGGTGGGGGGATTGTGCCATTTAACCGCATCTTCGATTACATCGTTGATTACCGAGGTACTGACGCGACGACGGTGAGATTCGGCGGCAATATCGACTAATTCGAGGATTTTGGTGACTCTTTGCCCCGTCATGGCGCTGACAAAGATCATTTCTGCCCAATCCATAAAATACAGCCGATCTTGGAGCATTTTGGTGTAAGTATTGATGGTGTAGGTGTCTTTCTCCACCGCATCCCATTTATTGACTACTAGCACCACCGCACGCCCTTCTTCGATGATTCGTCCTGCTAATTTTAAATCCTGTTCGGTGACACCATCTAGCACATCGATGACGAATAACACCACGTCAGACCGGCGAATTGCCTTAAAAGCACGGTTAATACTGAAAAATTCGGCTCCATAGTCCACATTCTTCTTACGGCGAATGCCAGCGGTGTCAATTAACCGATACACCTGTCCTTCTCGTTCAATTAAAGTATCGATCGAGTCTCTGGTAGTTCCCGAAATCGGACTAACGATCGCCCGTTGTTGTCCAGTTAAAGCATTGAGGAGACTGGATTTACCCACGTTAGGACGACCGATAATTGCCACTTTAATCTCTTCATTTTCGGGAATTTCCGCCCCGGGTGGCAAATATTTAATCACCGCATCAAGTAGTTCACCTGTACCAGAGCCGTGAATGGCCGAGATGGGGAAGGGTTCACCGATGGCTAATTCCCAGAATTCCGTCGCTTGCAGGATACCCTGTTCCACCGATTCACATTTATTAACTGCCAAAAGTATCGGGACATTTTGCTGTCGTAACCAAGCGGCAATTTCTCGATCGCCGGCGGTAATTCCTGCCTGGCCATCGACGACAAAAATCGCCACACTTGCCTCTGCTAGGGCGATTAAAGCCTGTTCGCGGATTAAAGGGAGAAATTCGCTGTCATCGTTAAAAACTAGCCCCCCTGTATCGACAATTTGAAAATCTCGATCGCACCAGAAAGCCGGTTGATAGGTGCGATCTCTGGTAATCCCGGGTTGATCAAAAACGATCGCCTGTTGATCTCCAGCGATACGATTGACGAGGGTAGATTTGCCCACATTGGGACGACCGATAATAGCGACGACAGGCAGTTTCATAAAGGGAGGAGGGGACGGAAATTAAAGACCCAATATTCTATCATAGCGATTTGCGATCGACCTTGGTTGATTTGAACGTTGGTTTACACAAAGGTAGTAGTGATGGAGATAGGAGTCGGTCGTCAGGATTCAGGAGACTATTTCTATTTATTCTCCCCATACCCCCCTCTCCTATAGCTTTTAAACGGGATTTAGTATGACAGGTCTAATGACCCAGAAAACAAGGAAGCGCGAGCGATTCATGTTAATTTTTATTAAGAAGCGATCTTTGATGAGAACAGACAACTATGAACTTCGAGATTCCCAGTGCCGTAAAAACTTGGTCACAATTTGGCCATCCCATTCTCATGTGGGTTTTATTAGGATTAACTATCTATGCGCTCTATTCGGGGCTACAATGGCGACGGACGCGGACAGCAGATAAAGACCTAAAAAAAGAATTATTGCCCAAAAATTTTCGCACTAAACACTATCAAATTGGCTCCCTAATCCTGGCTTTAATGGTGTTGGGCACGATCGGGGCTATGGCGGTGACTTATATTAATAACGGTAAATTATTTGTCGGGCCCCATCTGCTGGCCGGTTTAGGGATGGTGGGTTTAATCTCAATCAGTGCCGCTTTAGTACCTTTAATGCAAAAAGGCAACGAATTGGCTAGAATCACCCATATTACCCTTAATGCCGTCATTTTAGGTCTTTTTGGCTGGCAAGCCTTCACAGGAATGGATATAGTCCAGCGTATTCTCAGCAAAATGTGAGAAAACCTGAACAGAGAGGATGCGTCATCAGACGCATCTCACCGAACGCTGGCATCTCGCCAAGGAACTTCGGGGTATCTTCCTGGAAATTCTTGAGAAGTTGCTCTCGCTGCTTCACCAATAATTTGTCAATGATAGACAATCCAAGTTTGAATTAATTCTTGTTGTTCAAACAGGGTTTTTCCCTGTGGAGCATACTTTTCTACACGCTCAATTGCTTCTAAAATATCCCGCAAGCGTTCGGTATCATCTCTCCTAGTGGTATTGCTTCTTTAAGTACCCGCTCTCTGATTCTATCTTTAAGTCCCTGTTCGGTAACAATATCAACTTTGCCGCCTAACAAAGCTTCCAGTTCTCGAATTAAGGGCAAAGGAAACCAGGAACTCCGACGTTCGCTACAATAATCAATTAATAAATCAATATCGCTTTTTTCGTCAGCTTCTCCCCGTGCGACAGAACCAAAGATTCGCACGTTATTCGCGCCGTGTTTAGCAGCAATAAATAGCAATGATTTTTTCTCGTTTGTTTTTGAGTAATTCCTCAATTTTCATGATCTAAGTAGGTAGGCGTTAAAAGTTGTCAGATGCCCCCCTTATCAAGGGGGGATTAAGGGGGGATCCCCACCCCCCTTATCAAGGGGGGATTAAGGGGGGATCCCCACCCCCCTTATCAAGGGGGGCAGGGGGGATCGAACCTAAAATCGATTTTTAATTTAATTATAACCAGCTACTTAGGGTTTTCTGAAAAAGTTTTTACTGGAGGCAGAATGTAGAATAAAATTTCCCAGAAGCAATCTTTTTAATGTCTCATCGCTTCTATTATTTTCATGGTTTCGACGCTGACAGTACAGACTCTTTGTAGTAAGTCAATTACTGTTTCTTTATAATCGACGAAGCGATAATTATTAAATCTTTCGGCGATGGTTTGATCTTTGGGTTTCTTTTCCTTATATTGATCTAATATCCATTCTAGGGCCGAACGATTACCGAGTTTATATTCCCAAGCAATTTTGGGAATATCTTGTAGGAAAGTGACATCATCAAGGTTGATAGAATTTTTTTCTCGGTCAGCTTTTAGTTTAGTTTTTGGTTTGAGGTTATTATTAGTATCAATGCGGGTTAGTGGGTAGGGTGCGACGGTTTCATAGTTGATGTGTAATTCCATTAGTTTGCTTCCCCATTCTACCCATTGAGAGAAGTTATCATAAAAGGGAAGCCGGGGAAATTCTCGCTTGAGGTTTAATTCGTATTTACTGCGATATTCCGGGTAGTGGAGGACTGCATAAGTGTAGTGGAAGATATCGAGTTTGGTGATGGTTTTATCGTTGTAATGGTTTTGGAATTGTTGCAATCCCCAATCGGTGATATTATCGATACGGTTTCCTTCTTTCTCGTAGTAGTAGAGGGGGAGACATTGAGAGTCACCCGTAAAATGTAAATCAATTATTGAATTGCTAGATAGACAATGAAAAGGCTTTGAATTTCCTAATGCGAGAAGAGCAATATATTTATTTTCAATATCCTCGGCATTTAAAATATCATACCATTGATAAGTCCTTCCATTAAAATGCTTGTCAAAATACAGCCATTGTTTTATGTATGGACGATAAATACTTGTCAAAATACTTTCATTATCAAACTTCTTAAATATCTTGCGGCTAAGATATTGAGTTAAATCACTATCCCACCCAATCTGATTTCGTCCTTGATAATTGTCATCTTCAAAAGTTCTCTGATAAACATCTACAAAAAATCTCATTTTTGCTTCTAGCGTATCTCTTGAAAAATCATAAACCCATTTATCTCTGTGAGTGGCAATTCCTAGTGAAAACAACTTAAACACAGCTTTCTCAGACTTGCCACTTTTTACATCCTTATCAATCAAGGGTAGCAGTTGATCAAAGTCATTATCTGATTGATTGAGCCAATTATGTTTTTTATCTGGGATGATATGCTCAAAATCAAGCTGATTAAGTTTTGTCGATGACAAAAACTCTAATTTTTGCGCTGCTGTATCCAATTCAGGACGGCGAGTATATAAAATTCGACAAGGAAGATTATTACTTTCTCGCTTCACCATCAAACTAATCGCCACCCCCGTCTGAATACCGAAAACATTATGAGTTGTCCCTGAAAGTTTAGGATTTTTCCTGACATTACCACCTAAATCAATGATATAAATTTCACTAAACTCATTCTCTACTACTTTTCTAAATCCATCATAAGCCAACGCATCGATAAAAGAAGAGTTAGATACAAAAGCAATGATACCATTTTTATTTAATCGATCCGAAGCCCAACGAATAAAACGAGTGTACATATCATAGACGACAATTTGATTCTGTGCCTTACCTTCTTTGACATAACTATATTTAATGCACTTGTCAATCGCTTCATAACTTCGATTTGCATTATCTTGATTAAAATTCTCCTGCCTTGCATTATAAGGAGGATTACCAATAATTACAGAAATATTGCGGTCATTTTGATTGTGAATCCGTTGGGTATTCTCCGCCGACATGGCAAACAAATCCATCTGCTTGATATTAGAAGCAGCATGGTCCAGGGTATCCACAAAACAGATATGCTCAAACTCCTCATACTCACCCATCTTCTGCTTATAGGTGAACTCAATATTCAAATTAGCGATATAATAAGGCAGAATTGCCACCTCATTACAGTGCATCTCATGCTTATACTTGTACCGTAACTTATCCTTCGGTAAATACTCAATCAACTCCGTCACAAAAGTTCCTGTCCCCGTCGCCGGATCTAAAATTTCTACTCCTGGATCCGCCAACAACTTACCAAAATGCTTGTGGACTAAATAATCGACACTTTCAATCATAAAACGGACAATTTCATTGGGTGTATAGACAATTCCCAACCGGTCCGCCGCTTTCGGATTGTATGCTTTATAAAAATTCTCATAAATCGCCTTGAGAAACTTCTGCTTCTCGTGGTGGTTATAAATATTCGCCGCTGTCCGCCGAATTACCGCATAATAACGTTCAATAGTCCCTAAAGTATTGCGCTTGGTATTACCAGTAAAGAAAGTTTCAATCACTCCCTGTAATTCCCTGGCGATATTATTTTCCCGGTGAAACTGAGACTCATTAAAAATATTGATAAAAATATCCTCTGTCAGGATGTGCTGAATAATCATCTCTCGCACATCTTCCAGACTAATTTCTGGATTGATTGACTTGCGACAAATCTCTAAAAATTTGTCCCGCGCTGTCACAAAATTCCGATTCGTCTCCGATTGCAACGCAATTAAACCCCGCAACGCTTCTAAAATTGTTGGTAAATCTTCCTTAAAACTATCAATCGCCTCTCGAAAATCGTTAACTTCTGGACGTACATAATTAATAAAAGCATTAATAATCCCATCCAAAGCCTCATCATCGCGCATCGAGACGCGCAGTCTTTCCTCTCCTCCTTGAATTAAAACCGCCGTCTGGGAATCTTCAAATAAAATATTGTCATTGGGGTAGCCTTTCGCCAACTTCTTCTCAATTTCTTCATCTAAATTATCGTATTGATCCTTACTTTCCCAATATCCCCAATCTAACCGTAAAGCATCCTTAACCGTCCCGTCAGGATAGACAACTTTTCCCGACTTAGTGCGATAATCCAACTCCGGAATTAACAAAAAATCCCGCGCCTTGCAATAGTCATTTAACAAATTCTGAAAAGCGACTCTAATCGAAGTTTCCTTGCGACTTCCGCCATATTGGACAATCTTTTCAACTTCCGTCTGATACTGGCTGATTAATAATCTAGACATTGGCTTAGAGGAGGTAAATAAGTAGTTATAATCAAATAGAAGATAGATTTTGGACTCTGATCCCCCCTGCCCCCCTTGATAAGGGGGGTGCCGATAGGCGGGGGGATCTACCCTTGATTGTCTTTAATCGGGATGACAGGATTCGAACCTGCGGCCCCTTCGTCCCGAACGAAGTGCGCTACCAAGCTGCGCTACATCCCGAAAGTTTTTAGCTAAATCATCATAGCATATTCGGCCTTGATTGGGTCGAGACTTGCTAGGATATTAGGGATATAGGCAAAAATTATCGGAGTAGTTCAGGCGTGACGGTCAAACCAGAGTGGTTACGGGTAAAAGCACCGCAATGGCAACGAGTCGGCAGTGTTAAGGAGGTTTTACGCGATTTAGGCTTAAATACCGTTTGTGAGGAGGCTTCCTGTCCTAATATCGGCGAATGTTTCCACGCGGGGACGGCTACCTTTTTAATTATGGGTCCTGCTTGCACTCGCGCCTGTCCTTACTGTGATATAGATTTTGAGAAAAAACCGCAACCTTTAGACTCCACGGAACCCCTGCGACTAGCGGCAGCCGTGCAACGTCTTGATCTTAATCATGTAGTGATCACTTCTGTCAATCGCGATGATTTGGCTGATGGTGGCGCTAGTCAATTTGTCCGTTGTATCGAGGAAATTCGCCGCATTTCTCCAAAAACCACCATCGAAGTGCTGATTCCCGATCTTTGCGGCAATTGGCAGGCTTTAGCTTTAATTCTTGCTGCTAAACCTGAAGTTTTAAACCACAATACCGAAACTGTCCCCCGTCTCTATCGTCGCGTGCGTCCCCAGGGTGATTACCAGCGTTCTCTAGAATTATTGCAGCGCGCTCGCGCCATTGTTCCCGCTACCTACACAAAATCGGGGATTATGGTGGGATTGGGGGAAACCGACGAGGAAGTGCGGCAAGTGATGGGCGATTTAAGGGCCGTCGATTGTGATATTCTCACCATCGGGCAGTATCTGCAACCATCGCCAAAACATCTCGGTGTGCAGGAATTTATTACCCCTGAACAGTTCCAAGCTTGGCGCCAATACGGTGAGTCGCTGGGATTTTTACAAATTGTTGCGAGTCCCTTGACAAGAAGCTCTTATCATGCTGAACAAGTCAGAGCCTTGATGAATTTGTACCCGCGAGAGTCTTGAGATGGGGCAGCAATTGCTGAAAAGCTCGTCCTCGGTGGCTGATTTTTCTTTTTAATTCCGGAGACATTTCCGCAAAGGTTAAAGCGTATTCGGGAACATAAAAAATCGGATCGTAACCAAAACCACCTTTACCCCTAGGACTGGTGAGAATTTCTCCCGTACAGATTCCTGTGGCGCTCAAGGCAATCTCACCATCGGGACGGGCGATCGCAATTACACAGACAAAACGGGCCGATCGATCCTGATTATCTCCTAATTCTCTGACGAGGCGATCAATTCTTTCTCGATCATTTTCACCATAGCGGGCCGAGTAAATCCCCGGGGCATTTCCTAACCCGGTTACTTCCAATCCCGAATCATCGGCGATCGACCATTCTCCCAATGTTAGGGCAATTTGAGCAGCTTTTAAATAGGCATTTTCGGCAAAAGTCGCCCCGGTTTCCTCTATCTCTAAATCATCGGGTTTTAACTGCAATTCTAGGTCGATATCAGTTAAGTATTCCCCTATCTCTGCCAATTTACCCGGATTACTCGTGGCTAGAATTAATTTTTTCATTGGCATTTTATCTCAGTGATCAGTGATCAGTTACCAGATGTGAGGTTTCAGCTTGCTAGACCTCCAGCTAAGTAGCTGGTTATAATTAAATTAAAAATGGATTTTAGGTTCGATCCCCCCTGCCCCCCTTGATAAGGGGGGTGCCGATCCCCCCTTAATAAGGGGAAAGTTTTTAATACTTACCTACTTAATATTATCTCAAGACTAAAAGTCTTTCTGGTTGATTAACCCGTCTTTTTTCAGTGAATTGCAGATATCTACTGATAACTGATTACTGTTTACTGATAACTGATAGTCCCGCTAACATTTGAGCGTAGGGAGTTTCGTGGAGGTGGGACTTATTGACAGCACCAAAAAGGGTTAATTTGTCGATAATTACCGATTTCATTGCGGAAATTGCCTCTCCTGCGATCTCTAATAAATCCTTATCCTCTGGCCTACAAATTTCCCGTTTTAGGGACTGCATATAAGCTTGACGCACTTCCGTATTAACATTAAATTTGCAGACTCCTAACTGGATCGATCGCCCGATCATTTCTGGGGGTAAACCAGAAGCACCGTGTAAAACTAGGGGAATAGAAAGAAGTTGTCGAATCTGGGCCAGGCGATCGAAATCGAGACGGGGCGGACTTTTGTACTCGCCATGGACATTACCGATAGTTACGGCCAGAGAATCCACTCCCGTCGCCTGCACAAATTGCACTGCTTGCTCCGGATCTGTCATTTTAGCCTCTTTTTCGGCAATAGTTAACCCGTCCTCAGTGCCGCTAATTCGGCCAATTTCTGCCTCCACCACGGCCCCGTATTCGTGAGCGAGACGAGTCATTTCTTTGGTAAAAGCGAGATTATCTTGGTAGGGAAGATGAGAGCCATCGGCCATAATTGAGGTCATCCCCGCTTCTAGGGCCTCGTAGATGTTGCTGGCTTTAGTGCTATGGTCAAGATGGACTGAGATAGGAACCTTGGCCGAGCGAGCGGCCTCTAAACAGAGAGCGACGAGGGTAGAACTGCCATAACGCAAAGCACTGGGGTGAATTTGCAACATAGCGGGACTACGGCAATCCTCGGCGGCACTAATCACCGCTTTGACCCCTTCTAGGTTATAAACATTAAAAGCTCCGATCGCATAGATATTTTTGCGAGCGGTTTCGAGGAGTTCCTGAGTAGAAGCGAGCATAATATGGAAAATAACCAAAGACCACGACTACGGACTATAGTAATCATAGCAATTATCGTCGATTGGATTGACCCAAGGAAACTAAAGTAGGTTGGATTGACCTAAGGAAACCCAACCATAGACCCAAGGCAACCCAACAAAAAGATTCAGACAGATTTAGATGTTGGCTGTTGGGTTTCGCTTTTCCTGAGAATTTAGAGGTTTTCTTTAACATATTTATTCGCTCAACCCAACCTAGAAAACTACGGGCGCTCACTACTTAATTTAATCACTTGTTGCTCAGGAAATTTAAGGGTAAGTTCCCATTCTCCCCCTAATTCCCTCATCATACGGGTTAAATTTTCTAGGGTAAGATGTTGTTTTAAATCATCCGATTTTGCTGAGAAACAGGGCTGTTCACTTTCGCTTTCCGTGATTTCTTCTGAAGCAAGTCCTAGACGTTGAAGAAGTTCATCAATGATTTGCATTTCTTGTAAAAGCTCTTGGGTTTTAGCTTCAATTTTTGCCCTTCTTTCAGAGGGCAGTTTATCCATTTCTTCATCAAAGGTAATCATAGATTTTGCTCCGTTAAGGTTTTTAAATAGGCTTCAAATCTTTTTTCGGCGATGGGAATGTTTTTTTCATACCATCTTTTATCGCCAGTTTTATTTCCTCCTACTAGCTAAAGTAGGTTGGGTTGAGGCACGAAACCCAACAATACACCCAAGGAAACCCAACAAAAAGATTCAGACGGATTTAGGGGTTGGGTGTTGGGTTTCGCTTTCCCTGAGAATTGAGAGGTTTTCTTTAACATATTTATTCGCTCAACCCAACCTACGAACTACTACGAACTACTACAGTTGCGAGAACAGTTTTCGAGCATCGGCGATGATTTGATCACCCCAGAGATTTTTTTGCAGGGTTTCAACCTGAGCAAATTCAGGGTCGATTTTAAGCGCACTTTTAGCAAGTTTGATCGCTTTCTCCGTATTGCCTTGACGGTAGAGAGTAATAGCGAGAGCCAGTTGATTTTCGGCAGATTGGGGGTTAATTTCCAGACTTTTTTGAAATTGGCTACTGGCCAAATTTAGATCGCCTTGTTCGTAATGAATTAAGCCAATATTGGTAATCGCAATCAGATCTTTTTCGTCCAGTTCGAGAACTTTTTGATAGTCTTGGAGAGCTTCGGGATAGCGTTTTTGTCTTTTGTAAATTTCTCCCCGTAAATTATAAGAGTCCTTGAGCTTGGGATCGAGAATGATCGCCTGATTAAAATCCGCTAGAGCTAAATCCCATTTTTGAGTTTGATAGTAAAGGGTTCCTCGCGTAAAGTAAAACGAAGCATCGTCTGACTTAATCTCAATTGCCTGATTAAAATCCGCTAGAGCTAAATCCCATTTTTGAGTTTGATAGTAAAGCATTCCTCGCGTAAAGTAAAACGAAGCATCGTCTGACTTAAGCTCGATCGCCCGATTAAAATCCGCTAGAGCTAAATCCCATTTTTGCCATTCTAGGTACTTGAGGCCGCGTGCGACGTAGGCATTGGGAAATTGCTTGATCTCGATAACTTTCGTGATATCTGCAATCGCTAAATCCCATTTCTTTTGTTGATCATAAATAATATAACGTTGTAAATAAGCCGACCAGTATTTCGGATCGAGTTCGATCGCCCGACTGTAATCAGCTAAGGCGATATCCGATTTTTGCTGTTGTCGGTAAATTTCCCCACGGTTGTAATACAGTTCTGCATCGTTACTATTAAGCTTGATCGCCTTGTTATAATCGGCGAGGGCGAGATCGAATTGATTTTGATGGCGATAAGTATCTCCCCGATAGCGATAGGCTAACTCTACATAAGGATTAATTCGGATCGCTTGACTTAAATCGGTGAGGGCCAGATCCCATTCTTTTCGATCCCAGTATAAAATTGCTCTAGATGCGTAAGCGAATTCGGGGTATGGCGAGAGTTCGATCGCCTTGTTAAAATCAGCGAGGGCGAGCTCCCACTTTTGTTGTTGAAAATAAAAATTTCCTCGATTGCCATAACTACTAAAATAACCGAGTTCGATCGCCTTGTTCAAATCGGCGAGAGCGAGATGCCACTTTTTCTGGTGACTGTAAAGAGTTCCCCGCAACTCGTAACCCGCGCCAGAATTCGGATCGAGTTCGAGCGCTTTATTAAAATCCGCTAGGGCTAGGTCCCATTCTTGCCGCTCCGTATAGAATTGCCCGCGACTCTCATAACCGAAGCCGGAATTCGGATCGAGTTCGAGCGCTTTATTAAAATCCGCTAGGGCTAAATCCCATTTTTGCCAGTTGTCGTAAGCGAAACCGCGCATTAAATAGGCGACAACGGAATAGGGATTGATTTCGATCGCTTTTGTGAGATCGGCGATCGCTAACTCCTCTTCACTTTGAAAAATATAAAAAATACCTCTCATTTCATAAGAGCTAGGATTGTTAGGATCGATGGTAATTGCTTTGTTAAAATCCGCTAGGGCTAAATCCCATTGTTTTCGAGCCATGTAAAAACGTCCCCGGTCTCGGTAGGCTGGCGCGAAATTAGCATCGATCTCGATGGCTCGGTTATAATCAGCCAGGGCTAAATCCCATTCTTTCCGCTCTTCGTACACATCGGCGCGAGCTATATAAGCCCTAGGGTTATTCGGATTCAACACCAGAGCTTGATTATAATCAGCTAAAGCGAGATCCCATTTTTTTAGACCTCTGTATATATTCCCGCGATTGCTATACCAACCGGAGCGAGGAGCGATTTCTATGGCGCGGTTAATCGCTGTTAAGGCTCGATCGTAACGTTTTACGTTTTGTAGTGCCGACGATAGACTATTGTAATAGTTGGGATTCTGGGGAGAGATTTTGATCGCTTGTTCAAAACTATCGATCGCTTTTTCGGATTGATTCATCTGCTCATAAAATACACCCTGATAATTTAAAATTCCCCCATGAAATTCCGAACCTTTCTCGCGAGCGGGTAGAGTGGCGAGGGCTTGATCGAGGGCTTCGATCGCTTCCCGAGCTTTGTATTTGCGCCCGTAAACCCTTGCCTTACCGTACCAAGCTAAATAGGTGTATTCGGGATCGTTTAATTGTATCGCCCGATCGAAGGCTTGCAGGGAGCGATCGTCTTTTTTCAAGCGCCAGAGTTGATTTCCCCGCTCGATCCAGATGTCTGCGGAGGCGTTGGTTTCCGGTACTTCTACACTGACAAGAGTGCGATCGATCTGCTGCTGTTGTTGTGCTGTTAACTGGGGTTGAGCGGTAACGAAAGAAGATAATTTAACTCGAAATCTTTCCTGTAAACCGATAAAACTACTAATCGGAATCCCTAAGCTAAAACCTAGCTGAATTTTACCCTTAACCCCCTCGGAGCGTCCGTGAATACCGATCACCTGTCCTGCAGCGTTTAAGACTGGACCGCCGCTCATACCGCCGAAGGTAATACTGGTATAGACCATATCGTAACCGCCGCTCAGGGAACTAACCCTGATCGATGCCCCACTTTGGGTAATCGTAAAATCACTCTGTCGCGTGGCGAGAAGTCCTTCCTCCTGACTTTTCACTGCACCGCCGCTAAAGAGCCATCCCGCTCGTTTATCGCCGATTTTCGGGAATCCCGCCACGAAAATGGGACTCTCTCGATTGGGGCTATAGTTGGCGATTTCTGCGACTGGATAATTCTCGTTACTCTCGAAGGTAAAAATGGCCAGATCGACCCCTTCCTGTCGAATAATGGTTTTTCGGTCGAGGGGAAGGGTTTTGCCGTCGCTGGTGGTGAGGGTATAGGTGTAATCGGCACAGGTTTTCTCCTCGGCGATTTTCTCACAGAGGACATGATCCGCAGTCAGGACAGTGTAGGTTTTTCCTTCGCGGGCGATAATTGCGCCGCTACCGTTGGCCTGACTGCTACTATCGATCCGGACGGTGAAACCCTTCGCTTTTGTTTCTAATTGGGCGATATAGCCAGTATAGGTGGGGTTTTCGATGCCCGGTGAGCTTTTCGGTAAGGGTAATTGGTACGCGGTGAGGATTTCGGGCCGGATGTAGGTTAATAGGGTATTGATGGAAATGCCCCAGTTAACCGCTCTCATCTGTTGGATTTCCGCGTCTGTGGGTTTTGTACCGTCTTCGTAGGTGTAGTTAGAGAGAATCGGATAGGCCGATCGCCCGTTAATGCCGATTAACTCATCCTCGAAAAAGATACCACCGCCACTCATTCCCTGCACGATCTCGCCACTATAACCGACGCTGTAGCCCTCCCGGAGGGGTCGATCGCTCGTCTGTTCAATTTTCCCGTTATCGGTGGTGTACTGCCCCGTTTCTGCGGAATAACCGGTTACGGTGATATCTAGTCCCGCTTCTAGGGGAATGGCGCTAATTTTAGCGATCGGATAATTCCTAGTATCGCTAAACTCCACTAGGGCCAGATCCTTATCTTTTAAAAGGGAATTCGGCACGATCGAGGCTGTGCGGGTTTGGCCGTCGTGGGTTTGGATCTGTAGGGTGGTCGCGCCGCGGGTAACGTGAGCGTTGGTCAAAACGAGGTATATACTGCCTTTTTTCCCGATAATGATTCCCGATCCCCGATTTATCTCGCTAGTAATCTTAACAGTGACTTGACGGATCGATCGCTCGATCTGCGCGTTTGGGCTGTCTTCCGCCACGATCGCCGGAGCAGAGAAAGGGGATAGCGCTTTAACCGGTACGACGGGCAGAAGTAGGAGGCTTAGGAGTAGGGGAAAGGGTTTCAACATGGTTATTATGGGGAAATTCGGGGTAAAACAGCGAAAATTCTAGCGGGTGGGAACGCAATTATTTTGCGGGCCAGCCGATCTTGTACCACAGGGCGCGTCGCGATCGGCGAGTGGAGCTTTGGCGAAAAACTCCGTCATCGAGATATAGGTTTTATCTCCGGAATTCTGGAGGAGCATATCCGAGCTTTTCCCCTCTAGGATGTCCATGAGTTGTTGCAAGACTAAATCTGGATTATCGTGGGGTTTAAGGGTAAAAAGTTGGCTATTGCCGTCGCAGGGATCGCCGGATCGTGAAACGCTGCAGATGATCGGGTATCCCTTCGCCCGGCCGGTGGTGAGATAGTTAAAACGCCCTTGATTATAGGCTTCCTGGAATTTTTTCGTGACTTCCTCGCAACGAACTGGGGAACGTTTGGAGAAATATTCCGATTTCCAGCCGATAATCCGCACATTGCCGCTCCTTTGGGGAATCCAAGCGAGGGTGGCGGGGATTTTTCCTCCCGATGCGCGATCGAACACCTCTTTACAGAAGAAGGTGACGCGATTCGGGGTGGTCGATTGGCTGAAACCGGGGGCGATACCACCGAGGAGGACAGTGGCGAGGAGGCCGACGCAAGCGAGACGGTGGGAAATATGTCTAGAGTTCATAGGGATAGTTCCTCAGAAAATAGGGATTAGAATCGTGATTAGGGTCAAAATGGGATTATTTAAGGTTTAGCGGCGGCGTTGAGGGTGTAGCGACCCGATTCACCCCCTTCGCGAGAGGTGGCCACTAGGATATAAACTCCATCGGCGGGTAATTCGGTTACAAGTCGAGCGTTAAAATCCCCGGGGGCGCGATCGACACGCTGGTTACTACGGGCGACCTCTGGGTATTTTGTCCCCTCGGAAGATTGGAGAACGCGATAGAGGACAAGATAGGGATCGATCTCGTTGCTGTTCATATCCAGAACGATTTTCTGTCCGGCACGACCCTCGAACCCGTAATATTGCTCGTTTTGGTCTTTGGTCAAGTTGCCTTGAACGGTCTGACCGTTAAGAGGGAGGGCGAGTAACTGTATCCGCTCTTGCTGTCCTAATGTTGAGACGGTGGAGACATCGCCTGTTTTAACTGCGGTGAGGAAAGCTTGCAGGCGATCGAGGGAAACGGCGAAATTAATCCCGCTCTGGGTATGGCCGATCGGGTTTCCCGCATCGTCGTAAACGGAACTCCCGATATTGACCGCGACGTTAACCCCCACCACTTCCCCCTGTGAATTCAAAAGCGGCCCGCCGGAATTGCCTTTGTTGATATTAGCGTTGTGTTGCACAATGCCTTTTTCGGGGTCGAGACGGCTGATAATGCCCTGGGTGAGGGTGTTTTGATAGTCCTCGTTTAAGGGTGTGCCGATGGCGAAAACGCTTTCGCCGACCTTGGCGGAGTTCGCACGGGCGAGGGGAAGATAGGGCAGGTTTTGGCGGTTATAAATCCGCAGGACGGCTAAATCCACGCCATTTTTAGCGAAGCCGATCACGTCTGCTGAGGCCTGCTGTCCGTTGGAAAATTTCACCGTCACCACCCGGGGTCCGTCCGCAACAACGTGGGCGTTGGTAATGATGATACCGTCGGGACTGACGAGAAAGCCGCTACCGTGGCCGCTACCATTTTTGACGGTGACGACGGCGGGGCTGGCTTTCTGATAGACTCTAGAAGCGGTCTGCTCCTGTGCGAGGATGGGTGGAATGTTTTCCATCAGGAAGCCTCCTGGTTGAACGAGTAGGCCAGTGGTGGCCAGTAGCACCGATAGGGTGAAAGTAATTGGTTTCATCGGGTTGGCTCCTCTTTAGTCGAGGGATACTTGCAAGGATGTTATCGTTGGTTTTTTCCCAATTATGCGATTAAGTTTTAAGTCCTCAGGTTGCTTTTTTCACAAAAGTTTAGAGGGGGAGAGCGATCGCTCTTGGGCAATTCGTAGTATTCCTGTTCTACTAAAAGAACGGGAGGATCGGGCTGATGCTTTACTAGAATTAAGTTTAGGGGGCGATTTACAA
>NZ_JACJSV010000085.1 GCF_014698335.1 Microcystis viridis FACHB-1342
CTTTTGGCTTGGGCGGCAATTATATCTGAGGGGTGAAAATAGGGGGAATTCCAAAAGTCGTAGGTGGCACTCGCTGCGGCTAGATTTCCCGAAGCTTGTGGCACACTTGTACTAGGTTGGCTGGCCAAGTTTTCTACGATACTGATTAACCTTTTCTTTCTTCTGGTGTCCCCTAGGTCTGCATACTGTAATTCTTGGGCTGCCCATTTCTCCATTTTTTTGCTTACCTCCACCTTAATTCCTTCTTTCAAAACTATACCTATCAATCGTTTCCCCTTTTTTTAAGTTTCTTCTCTTTTTGTTAAGAAAGATCTGACTAATGGATAGCCTTATCAAGGGGGGCAGGGGGGATCGAACCTAAAATCCATTTTTAATTTAATTATAACCAGCTATTTATCTTTATCTAAGCAGATTTTAGAAAGTTTTTTTTTATCTTAATATTAATTATCAGTGGTCGGAGATAAGGTCTTAAGAAATGTCAATTATCGCTATTCTTACTGACCCTCAATAAATTAAGTACCTAAGCAAAATTAATTACACATATCTAACCCCGCTCTTGCCTCTTGCCCCTTGCCTCTTGCCTATCTTCACTAGGAAATTAATTTTGCACGACTACTTAAAATCAGATCATAAATGCGATCGCTTGCTCAATTCTCGATGATTAATCTAGAGGCTAAAATCAGCAACTGAGACAATTAACCTTTTTCCAGCTACCGAGTTTAGGTGGTAAGCTGTTGACTATCTAAATTACTCGTTAAGACTGTCTATGAGCAGGGAGAGGCAGTTAGAGCATTTGTACTAAATTTTCAATACGCAGTTTAAATTCAGTGCAGCTTAGTCCGCTAAACGGTAGTGAACTTGACAATGTAGTTGATATTGTTACCGAACAGGGACGAAAAGATAGAATCAGAGAGCGCATACTTAAGGCCGGCTAAATAAATCTAAAAACCTTGTTGGGTAAGAATTTTAGACTTTTTGTCAATCAAAAAATACCAGAGCTGGGAGTGAGCAGGGGGAAAATTCAGGTACTTTTTCCCTGAAAATTAGGATTGACCCTAAATAGCTGGGCAAAAAATTGAGAAAAACAGCAAAAAAGCGTAGTTTCCCCCTTGACAAATAGCCAAAACTAGGCATTAGTTAAATTTAATGATTTTTTAATAAAAACCGCTTTCTATCACCAGAAAAAGCTATCGGTAGATTTTTATCCGAGTAATGTAATCATCTTTACAACTATCGGGGATCAAAGGATGTTAGGGTGAAGGAGCGATGACAAATCCACTTTAAGATCACCTCAATTGCTATGGCACAGATTCTCGATCCCCTCCCCAACGGCAAGAAAAATAGTATTCTTTGTTGCTATGTCAATGCGACCAATCATATTCAAATTGTTCGCATCACCAATATTGCTAACTGGTATTTTGAAAGGGTGGTTTTCCCCGGGCAGCGTTTAGTATTTGAGACCCTAGCGGATGCTTTCTTAGAGATTCATACCGGGATGATGGCCAGTGCCATCCTTTCCGATAATATCCCCTGTGAACGCCTTTATATCAGCGATGGGGATGACGATGACTCC
Source organism: Microcystis viridis FACHB-1342 (assembly GCF_014698335.1). Taxonomy (GTDB): domain Bacteria; phylum Cyanobacteriota; class Cyanobacteriia; order Cyanobacteriales; family Microcystaceae; genus Microcystis; species Microcystis ichthyoblabe_A. The sequence continues at coordinate 1,574 of NZ_JACJSV010000085.1, forward strand.
GATGGTCAACTAGAGGGGGAAATATTCTACCCCCATTCCCTAGGGGAAAGTCAAGGGGCGAAAATTGACAATACCGTACCCTTCGGTTTAACTTTAGCTTCCGCCTAGCTAATAACCTAATCTGATAATTCCCCTCGCACGAGAATCACAGTGCAATTAACCGCACGGGCAATCGTCGAGGGGATATTGCCATTTAATAACTGATTGAGCAAACTTTCCCTAGATGCACCCAAAAGCACCAAAGAACAATCTTCCGATTCTACCAGATTAATTACCGCCTCGGCCGGAGAGGCCGAAGGAATCGGTAAAGGCACAATCGGCTGTGCGATCGCTTTCTGTAAAGATGCTTGTAAAACTTCCAAAATAGACAGATCTGGCAGTAACTCCGTCGGAGAATAGATTTTACATAACCAAAGTTTGGGATAATCCGAAGACTCGGACAAGGACAGCAAACTAGGCAATAATGCTAAGGCGCGTTGGGCATTGGGACCGCCGGCGGTGGGAATCAGCCAAATCCTTTCCCGGTTAGGATCATTGGGAAAACAATCCTTTGTACCCAATTTTACCAAAATGGTTTCACAGGGAGCTTGGGCGATCAAAGTATCGACTAAAAACCCAAAAATCGCCCCAGTAGTGGATCTTTCCCCCGTCCAACCCATAATTAATAAATTGCTGTGTCGTTCGCGAATCGTGGCCAAAATCCCTTCGGCGATATCCTGAGCCACCGAAATTTGTGTATGAACAGAGATATTCTGCTGTCGCGCTAATCTTTCTAGACGATGAAGTAATTTGCGTCCTTCCCGCGTATCTACCCGGACTTCCGCCGGAGAACTAAGACGAGGTACAGTAATCACATAGAGACAATCTATCTCATAATTGCGTTCACGGGCGACAGCAGCGGCAATTTTAAACAAAGCGGTAGCGGTGTCAGGATTGGCAATAGGTAACAAAATCCGGCCTATTCCCACAGCCGGAGAACGAGTTTGATAAACCACATAGGAAGGGGTAGTGGGTTGAGGCAGTTGACAAACCCCCCCCAATTGATCAGCTTCCACCCGGATAATATCGGTGCGGGTGATGATCCCCACCAGTTTTTGACCATCGGTAACGGGTAAACGGGAAAGCTGATAGCGATTTAACAGAAATAAAACATCGCTTAAAGCTGCTTGGGGAGCTACAGTAATCGGATTGGGAGTCATGATCTCCCGCAGGACAGTTTGACTGTTTTTCGATCGCCATTTATCCAGATCACTTTGGGTAAAAATCCCCAATAGTCGCCCCTGTTCCACCACGGGAAAACCGCGATGATGGGAACGAGACATAATTTTCACCACTTCCCCCAGGGGTAAATCCGCCGGCAGAATTTCCACCTGCGATTGCATCACATCTATAGCCGACAGATGGGCTAACACATCATTAGCAGGGGTTTCCTCGTTGAGAATAATACCACTAGCGGAAAGTAAATGCTGATAGAGAGAACCGGGTAGAATGCTTTCGGCAGTGATATAAGAAACGGCACAGGTCAACATCAGGGGCAGCACAACATTAAAATTGTGATGCAGTTCAAAGACAATCACGATCGCCGTTACCGGAACCCTGACTACTCCCGTAAAAAAGGCCCCCATACCGGCTAAAGCATAACTAGGTTCGCTGCCGAAACCCATAATTTTCGTCTCGATTCCCCCCACCAGAAACCCCAAACAGGAGCCCAACACCAAAGCAGGGGCGAGCAGTCCTCCCGGTGCGCCGGAACTATAGGAAATCATCGTCAGGAAAAAATAGACCACAAAAGCGAGGGCAGTATTCTGCCAACTTAATTCCCCTGCCAGCAAAAATTCGCGTAAACCCGTATTATCTCGAAAAAAGTCGGGTAAAAAAGCCACTACCGTTCCCGATAAGCAACTGACCAGACCGATGCGCCAAGCTAAAGATAACCGCCAACGCCGCTGCATCTGGCTACAAAAAAGGATGCCTTGATTGAATAAAGCCCCCAATAAGCCCGCTAAAACCCCCAAAAGGCAATAAATGGGTATTTCTTGGGCAGAGAAGCTAATATTGGCATATTCAGTGATGATCGAGGGGGTATTCTGCAGCATCATCGAAACCACGGCCCCGGTAAAGGAAGCCACGATCGCCGTTTCTAGGGTCATACTGGAAACATCGCGCATTAATTCCTCGATCACAAAGAGGACTCCGGCGATGGGAGTAGTAAAACCGGCCGCTAACCCGGCGGCTGCCCCGGCTGCGATCATCTGACGACGGTGATCGGGACTGGTGGGCAGCCAGACGCTTAATTGGGCCGCCAGGGCTGCTCCGATGTGTACCGTGGGGGCCCGACGACCAAGGGTTAAACCACCGCCAAGGATCAGGATCGCCCCGATCATTTTTACGACGGCGACGCGCCAAGACAGGGGCAAAGGGTATTTAGCTAGGGCTGCTTTTACTTGGGGAATACCCCCCCCGGCGGCTGCGGGGGAGAAGTGTTCCACAATCCAGCCGGCGCTATAACCAAGCAGAAAACCGCCGAGGGGCAAAACTAGGAAAGGAGAGGAATTGGCTACTAGATGCACCCGCCAACCACCTAACCAACCGATGCCCAATTTCAGGATAATAGCGGCAAGGGCGGAGAGAATTCCGATTAAACAGGCGACCAGTAAAGCATAACGACTATCGGTGGCGCTACGTCCGAAGTGTTGGGATTTAAACCACTGACGGAGGTTTTGGTAACGGGCAAAAAGTCCCATAATTATCAGGGAGAATCAAGGCAATGGCAGGGCGAGGATTTATTTCGGGTTGGCTGAATAAATCTAAAAACCTTGTGGGATAAGACTTTTAGACCTTTTTGAAATCCAAAAGTGCCGAGACCGGGAGTACTCAGGGGGAAAATTCCAGGACTTTTCCCCTGAAAATTAGGTAATTGACTACCTGAAAATCGGTAAAACCCTACACCCTACACCCTACACCCTACACCCTGCTCCCACCAACAAACTTTTTCAGCAAACCCTAATTATGTTAATTTGGCTCAAGTGCCGAAGCTCGTATCATATTTTTTAGCTAATGTCAATAAAGTTATGAAACGATTCCTGTTATTATTTTGTGTTCTCGTCAGTTTTTTGCTATTTATCAGCCTTAAAATCGATTTTTCCTTGTCCGCACTAGCTCTAACTCGACAACAGCTAGAAGGACCGGGGCAGCTGTTGTATCAATCCCGTCATAGTTTGCGCGATGATGTCGGTAGTCCTTGGCAGGTGGTGTTATTCAAACGAGTTAAAGATGGGGAAACGGTAGAAATTAGTTTGCGCTTGGTGGGATTTCCAGAGGGGATTGAGTTTCTTCACCCGGAAAGATTAACGATAACCACTGCTAAAGGTCAAATTTTAGCGGCTGAGGATGCTTTTGCCCAAGAATCACCCGCAGCTAACGTTGGTCAATACAAGATGCAGGATATCTTAACGCAGCTACCCGTTACCGAAGCGATCGAGCTTTCCCTACCCCTAGACAATCCCCGCGCTCTCACTATCCCGACTCCTGTACTTTTGGAATGGCAAAGTCTGCTTTTTTCCGTAAATGGAGGAAATCCCAATCACTGAGCTACAATAAAATCACTACCATCAGGATTTACTCTCAGAAAATTTCAATTATCTGACTACAGTTCTAAAGCTTCGTAGATGTATAATTTATTCAAAAAACCGACGCTGCTGAATTGATAACTAGGTAAAGGGGGAGGGAACGATAATTCTGTTTGATAAACGCTGAAAATGAGAAAATTCTTTCTAGTGGTGTTAGTGGCGATCGCTTCTTGTAAAAAAGGATGACCCGTATCCACCAACATTTTACAGTAACCCCGTAAGAGAGCTTGCACCTCGGGGGAAGCTTGCGCCCGAGCGCAGACATTATCCTTAAGATAGCTAGTTAACCTCTGGGAAGCGTATTGTTCGTAATCTTGACGATTAGGGTTAGTTGTCAGCAATATACCCGCAATTACCCCTAAAACCACTCCTAACACCATTCCCCCTAACCGCGCCAATTTCATAAGCTCTCAAATCATCACTCACTTACCCTAACCATAGCCTGAATTAGGATAAAAAACCTCTTGTCAACCATTCGTCTTGTGTTATACTTGAAAAAGTGTACGGCGAGCGTAGCCAAGTGGTTAAGGCAGTGGATTGTGGTTCCACCACTCGGGGGTTCGAGTCCCCTCGTTCGCCCTCTTTTCAAAGATCGCTAATTGTTCTTTTCCTATATCTTCCCTATCGACAAAGGATTTCTCGGCTAGTGAGAGAGGGTCTATCTTTCTCTAGAAAAGTCGCATTTCATCCATTGCTTAAAAAGACAATGGCTTTCATGCTCCCGTGTTATTTCGGTAAAATAAAAGTCCATCTTCCTCAGCACAATGACGAGAAAAGAACGGCCCCACTCGTGGTTCTCAAGAAAACCCTTGACCTGGCAACAATCGCGGGCCATGTGGCGCGATTTATGGTTAGAAGCGTCCCTCGATTTTCCCTATCTAGCTTTGATTGTTAGTTCTTGTGCGATCGCTACCTTTGGCTTAGTTGCCAATAGTGCAGCCGTGATTATTGGAGCGATGATTATTGCCCCTTTGATGTTGCCGATTCGTAGTCTGGCTTTTGGTGGTTTAATTGGTAGTTGGCGATTAATTCGTAAGTCAGCCCTGGCGATTTTAGTTGGTACGATTATCGCTTTAGCGATAGCTTGGTTGCTAGGATTATTAATCGGAATTTCTGAATTTGGTAGTGAAATTCAAGCCCGTTCTCAACCGAATCTTTTAGATTTAGGAGTGGCAATTACGGCAGGGGCAATCAGTGGTTATGCCAAAATAGAACCGAAAATTTCAGGTACTTTAGCGGGAACAGCGATTGCCGTGGCTTTAATGCCACCAGTTTGCACGATTGGTTTAGGATTATCCCAAGGCAATTGGATCCTAAGTTTGGGGGCGACTCTGTTATATATTACCAATTTATTAGGCATTGCTCTCGCCTGTTTGTTGGTCTTTTTGCTGGCAGGTTATTCTAGTTTTCATCGGGCGCGTAACGCTCTAATTTTGACTTCTATCCTGACAGCGGTTTTGCTAATTCCCTTAGGAATAAGTTTTGCAACTCTGGCTAATCAAGCTCGCTTAGAAAGGCTGATCAAAAAAGCTTTATTACAACGAACGATTACTTTTCAACGGGCAGAATTATTGGAATCTTCGATTAATTGGCTCAAGCAGCCTCCCCGGGTGAGATTAGTCGTAAGAACTGCGGAAAGTATTACCCCCAGACAGGTAGAATTGTTGGAAGAATTTATTACTAAGGAAATGGGGCGACCTTTTCAATTAAATGTCTTGGTTTCTAAGGTTAATGAAGTCACTTCCCCGGAATAGCGTCGAGAAAATTGGCTGAAGTAATGACAAACAAGGATTAATTCGCTATCTTAATGTTTGATATTTAATCTATAGGTAGGGTTCAGGTGAGTGGCGGCAATCGACCAGAAAGCACGGCTTATGTGCGGATAATTAAGCAATCTTGGCAAACGGGGAAATTAGAGGGAGAAGTGCGAACGGAACAATATCAATGGCGTTTTCAGTGGCATTTTCTTCAAGGCAAGTTATTAGTACAACCTTCCCTAGGTAGGGCTTTGATTTTTGAACCCTTGAATCGGTTTTTAGAACGCTACGATTATCAATTAGAACCGGGAGGAGATTATGAATTCACAGTGCGCTCAAAATTTTAAATATGGGGGATTGAATTACAGCCTTTCTCCTAAGGATGAAGTTTAACTTAATTTGGCATCATAAAAGGAAAACCTTGTACCTCATCATTAAGATAACTGCCTATTGATCAAAAGAAATTGACGGTTTATGGACAACCCGGCCAAGATACTAGGTTTTTAAAGGAAGTTTTTTGATTTAAATCCCACTGGTTAGGCTAAAATTCAGCCATACTAAAGCGTTATATTAACGATAAGAATTTTTAGGAATAAGGGAAATGACGCAAGAACAGAAGGTTTCAGTGGGTATTGTCGGCGCTTCCGGATATGGTGGCGTACAGTTGGTACGTTTGCTCAAAGAACATCCCTTCGTAGAATTAGCCTATCTGGGGGGCGATAGTAGCGCCGGAAAACCCTACAGTGATTTATATCCCCATCTCGGTCATAGCATTAATCTTAATGTGGAGGCGATCGATTTAGAGATAATTGCCTCCCGTTGTCAAGTGGTTTTCTTAGGTTTACCCAATGGTTTAGCCTGTGATTTAGCCCCTCCTTTGCTCGCTAAAGGGTGTAAAGTTTTGGATCTGTCGGCAGATTATCGTTTTACTAGCCTAGAAACCTATAGTAAATGGTATGGCAAGGAACGTCAGGATCAAGCGATCGCATCTACGGCTGTGTACGGTTTGCCGGAACTTTATCGGGAAGAGATTAAAAATGCCTCTTTGATCGGTTGCCCCGGATGTTATCCTACTGCTAGTTTAATGGCGATTTCTCCCCTGTTAAAACAGGGTTTAATTCTCCCGGAAACCACGATTATTGATGCCAAATCGGGAACTTCGGGAGGGGGAAGACAAGCTAAGATTAATATGTTATTGGCAGAAGCAGATAATTCGATCGGGGCTTATAATGTAGCGGGAAAACACCGTCATACTCCCGAAATTGAGCAGATTTGCAGCGATTTAGCTGGTCATGAGGTGCGCGTTCAGTTTACTCCCCATTTAATGCCCATGGTTCGGGGTATCCTGTCCACAGTCTATGCAACATTGCGGGATCCCAATCTGGTGCGGGATGATTTAATCACTATCTACAATGCTTTTTATCGCACTTCTCCCTTTGTCAAAATCCTACCAGGGGGAGTCTATCCACAAACTAAGTGGGCCTGTGGTACTAATTTATGTTATCTCGGTATTGAAGTGGATCCGAGAACCGATCGAGTGATAGTGATGTCAGCGATCGATAATTTAGTTAAGGGACAATCGGGACAAGCGTTACAATGTCTCAATCTCATGATGGGTTGGGAAGAATCCCTTGGTTTACCGCAAATGTGTTTTTATCCTTAAAAATTCGGCTTGGGCGCAAGCTTTGCGCCCCTACATTGCAGCCAGTATGATTGGTGAGAACCCATAGTGTACGCCCTCCCTTCGATCAGATTCGCTCATCACCATAACCTCTTAGCCAATCAATTCTAGAAACCTTGACTTATTCGACTGGGATCACCTAGAAAGGCCCTTGCAGAAATCGATCCTTGAGTCGCTTCTGGGAGAATTTGCCAGTGTTGATCTAAAGCTTGTAACACCCGATCCTGCTGATTTCTGAATCCCTCGATATTGCTACTACCGGCATTCATAATTACAAACCAAACTTTACCCCTTTCTTGGGTGGGAATTTCTCCAGCTAAGGCGCTAACTTGGGCTAAAGTTCCAGTTTTAATCATCACTCCTTTAGGAATGGCCCGCCACTGCATAGTTCCTTTGGTATCGCGTCCCCCCACCGGAAATAAATCAGCTACTTTGATCGGTTGATTGGCTAACTTGCGATCCAATGCTTTCAGAATCTCAATAACTGCCCGGGGAGACAAGCGATTTTCTACCCCCAATCCCGAACCATTAATTAATTGAATTTCTTCCGCTCCTACCCCGGTAATTTTAGTATTAATTGCGTCCACTGCCGCGGGGCCACCGAGCAGTTCCGCTAACATTTCTGACATGACGTTATTACTATAAATATTCATTTGACGCAACAGTTCCGTTAAAGTTAAGGACTGATGACGCAATAATAATCGGGCATTTTCGGGGCGAATTTGACTGGCTCGAACCATGCCCAAAATCTTCACCTGTGGGGCTTGTGTGCCGCCAGGAAGACTCTGAAAAGCTTTTTGGGTTTCTTTTGACCATTTCGATTGATCAAGCCCAATTTTTAGCAATTCTCCCGCTTTGAGGGGATCGGTTTGAAAATTCATGGCGAATTGACCCGTAATGATCAGATCGCCTTTGACCTGACGGATGCCTAATTGATCGAGGCCATTGCCCACTGCGATCGCTTCTTCCCAGACAAAAAGCGGATCCCCTTCCCCTTCAATAATTAAATCTCCCTCTAACACCCCGTTTTTTACCTCTCCCGTGCTGTAAAAACGAGTAGCAAAACGATGATCGAGAGACCAAGTTTCCACGGCGGCGAGAGTAGTGGCGATTTTAGTCAACGAAGCCCCCGAAGCGGGTAGATTACCCTGATGATCGGCTAAATCAGCCCATTCCGTCTCAATTAAGACCCGTTGTTGACGAGAGTTTAAACCTTTTTTAGTCAAGTCTTGCAGATAATCGGCCACGATCGCCGCCACCCGGGGATCGGGAGCGGTGGGAAGGTCAAAAATAGGCTGATTTTGCCAAGAAATTAGGGGAATATTGGCGATAGGTTGGGATTGCCCCCCCAGCCAACCCAAGAGAAAGCCGAAAACTGCCAAATTAAAAACTGAGAACATCTTTTCCTTAATCGCAATGATGCCTTATTGTATAGAAATGATTGGTAATTTTTAACAATTGCTCGATCAGAAAACACTAATCCTCGATCGGCCAGCTTTTCTCAAGAGCTGCCGCTCAACTTATTAAAGATTTCTATCCCACTGACTCAATGGCAGAAACGGCATTAAATCGGGCAAGAATCGCGGTAGATGCGATGGGAGGTGACTACGCTCCCAACGAGATTATCGCGGGATCGATGCGAGCTTCCGAAGAATTAGATGTAGAAGTATTATTAGTCGGCGATTCTGAACGGATTGAGGCTTATTTCCAGCATCATCCCCGTCCCAAGAATCTCACGATCGTCCACGCGGAGGAAGTGGTGGCTATGGACGAAGAGCCGATCACCGCTATCCGTCGTAAACCGGCGGCCTCGATTAATGTGGCCATGGATTTAGTCAAACAAAATCGCGCCGATGCGGTGGTGGCCGCCGGTCACTCCGGGGCAGCCATGGCGGCAGCGTTACTGCGTTTAGGTCGTTTAAAAGGAATCGATCGCCCGGCGATCGGTGCGGTGCTGCCGACGATGTTGGCGGGTAAATCAGTTATTATCCTCGATGTCGGGGCGAATGTGGACTGTAAACCCAAATATTTAGAGCAGTTTGCCCTAATGGGGACAATTTACAGTAAATACGTTATGGGGGTTGAAGATCCGAAAGTCGGTTTACTCAATATCGGCGAAGAAGCCAGCAAAGGTAACGATCTCGCCCTAAAAACCTACGAATTATTGGAAAATAACCAGCAAATTCCCTTTATCGGCAATGCTGAAGGCCGGGATGTGCTATCGGGACAATTTGATGTGATCGTCTGCGATGGTTTTGTCGGCAATGTCCTGTTAAAATTTGCCGAAGCGGTGGGAGGAGTTATCCTACAAATTCTCAAAGAGGAATTACCTAGGGGGATACAGGGTAAAGTCGGGACGGCTTTAATTAAACCCAATCTTAAACAGATTAAACAACGCATGGATCACGCGGAACACGGTGGTGCGCTGTTATTTGGAGTCGATGGGGTCTGCGTGATCAGTCACGGCAGTTCCCAAGCGCCTTCGATTTTTAACGCCATCCGACAGGCGAAAAATGCCGTCGATAATCGCGTTTCTGAGCGCATTCAAGCCTACAATGACCACCATCATCAATTAAAAAAGTTGTCGGTGAACGGTGAAGATTAAGCTGTGAGCTGATAACTGATAACTGGTCACTGATCACTGATAACTGACATCATCAATTAAAAAAGTTGTCGGTGAACGGTGAAGATTAAGCTGTCAGCCATCTTGAAGCGGTCAGGAGACTCCGAGACGGGAGACGGGAGACTATTTTTATTTATTCTTCCCACTTCCCACTTCCCACTGATAACTGATAACTGATCACTGATAACTGAAAAAGGGGGAATATTTTGAACGGATTCGGGGCAGCAGTCGTCATTACTGGTTGTGGATCGGCCACACCAAGGCAATTTCTCAGTAATGAAGAACTCAGCCAAATTGTCGAGACTTCCGATGAGTGGATTAAAAGTCGTACCGGCATCGGTAAACGCCATTTAGCGGATCAATCGGTGTCTTTAAGCCAATTAGCAGCCCAAGCGGCGATTAAGGCTCTAGAAATGGCTCAGGTGTCCCCTAGTGAGGTCGATCTGATTCTTTTGGCTACTTCTACCCCCGATGATCTGTTCGGTAGTGCGGCCCAAGTGCAAAGTCGGATCGGGGCCAATCGGGCGATCGCTTTTGATCTCACCGCCGCCTGTTCGGGTTTTCTGGTGGCATTAGTCACCGCCACCCAGTTTATCCGTACTGGTACTTACCGCAATGTCTTGGTTATCGGGGCCGATGTTCTCTCCCGTTGGGTGGATTGGAACGATCGCGCTACCTGTGTCCTTTTTGGTGATGGGGCAGGGGCGGTTCTTTGTCAAGCAAATGATACAAAAGATAACATTCTCGGTTTTGAACTCCATAGTGACGGCAGCCAGAATGGTTCTCTTAATCTCGCCTACGAGGGGGAGGAATTGCCTCTTAAGGAGGGGATAAGGGTTCAAAAAGGGACCTATACGCCCCTAAGGATGAACGGACGGGAAGTCTATCGTTTTGCTGTGGCAAAAGTGCCAGAGGTCATCGAAAAAGCCCTCTATCGGGCTAATTTAACCACCAGTGACATCGATTGGTTAGTTCTGCACCAAGCTAATCAAAGAATTATGGACGCGGTGAGCGATCGCCTGAAACTGTCTCCCGAAAAAGTGATCAGCAATCTCAGCGAGTATGGCAACACTTCCGCAGCCTCGATTCCTCTAGCCCTCGATGAAGCTGTCAGGAGTGGTAAGGTCAAAAAAGGTGATATTATTGCTTCTTCCGGCTTTGGTGCCGGTTTAACTTGGGGTGGGATTATCTTCCGTTGGGGAGATTAATTCAGTAACCAGTAAACAGTAACCAGTAAACTAAAAACTCACATCTGATAACTGATAACTGATAACTGATAACTGATAACTGACCAAAACACAACTATCTATCTATTTTAAGAACTTATGAAAACAGCGTGGATATTCCCGGGACAAGGATCGCAAGCGTTAGGAATGATTGGAGATTTAGCGGAAAGCGCACTTGGCCAAGAGAGATTAGAAAGAGCAGCAAAAATCCTTGGTTGGTCGGTTTTAGAAAAATGTCAAGGGGATGAAGAAACCCTATCTCGTACTCTTTATACCCAACCTTGTTTATTTGTGGTGGAGAGTATTTTAGCGGATTTGTTGCAAGAAAAAGGTCATTTTCCCGATCTAGTTGCCGGTCATAGTCTCGGTGAATATTCCGCTTTATATGCGGCCAGGGTGTTTAATTTTGAAACAGGATTAAATCTAGTTCAAAACCGTTCCCGTTTGATGGATGCGGCCGAAGGTGGTAAAATGGCCGCCTTGATGAAATTTGATCGCACCAGTCTAGAAACAGTGGTTAATCAGACGGAAAATGTAGTTATTGCTAATGATAATAGTGCTGAACAAGTGGTGATTTCTGGGACTCCTGAAGCGGTGGATTTAGTATTAGGTCAAGTGAAAGTTAAGCGGGTTATCCAGTTAAAAGTATCCGGTGCTTTTCACTCTCCCTTGATGGAAAATGCCGCTATTCAATTTCAGCAAATTTTAGAATTAGTTAATTTTCGGTCTGCAAAAGTTCCTGTGATTTCTAATGTCGATCCCAGCAATCCTACCCAGGACGGGGAAGAATTAAAAAAATATCTGATCCGGCAGATGACTAGCTCGGTTCGCTGGCGAGAAATTATGTTAAGATTGCCAGATGTGGGTGTGAAGAAAGCGATCGAAGTGGGTCCAGGTAAGGTTTTAACTGGTTTAATTAAACGAACTGCTCCCGCAATTGAGTTAGAAAATATTAGTCAATTAGCTGATATATCCAAGAATAGCGACGATGTTATATTCCAGGGTTCATTAATTGGTGTTGGTTAAATTATCTGGCAATATTTTCGATGAAATAAATTGATCGATCCTATGTAGGGTTTGCGGCAAAAAGCTTTTCCTAGGGGCAGGGTGTGGGGTGTGGGGTTTTACCTATTTTGAGGTAGTCAGTTACCTAATTTTCAGGGAAAAAGTCCAGGAATTTTCCCCCCGATCCCCGCAACGGCTGGCACTTTTTGAGGTCAAAAAAGTCTAAAAGTCTGATCCAACAAGGTTTTTAGATTTATTCAGCAAGCCCTATGTAAGTTAAACTTATCACACAGAACCTAGAAGAGCCAAAATAAGTACCCAAGCAAAATTAATTACACATATCTAACCCCGCTCTTGCCTCTTGCCTATCTTCACTAGGAAATTAATTTTGCACGACTACTTAGGGACTTGCGTAGGAATAATATCCCAGCCAGAAATCGCTCTGTAGAAGAACCAGACCAGCCAGATGGCACATTATCAAAGCGCAAGTCCCTAACACCTCGAAGGCTCTCCCCCTACTTAAGGTGATCAGCAAACCTGAGCGATCGGAGGGCGCAAGCATTGCGCCCCTACAGTAACGGATTTTGTCCACAATGTAGGGGCGAACTGCGTTCGCCCAAAAGGTACATTATCAAAGCGCAAGCCCCTAGTACAAAAGTACCTAATGCTCATCCCTATCACCGGCTACAGGTATCTGCTATCTGATTAGGTAAAAACCGAGGATTTTTTGCAAGCGTAGCAAAGAAATTGAGCGATTCCCTTGCCAAGCGCACCTCTTTCTCTGACAATAGATGAGAGACTGATGAGAAACTATCAGTTGTAGTGAGACAGCCTTAGCAAACCAGTCAAAGACTCATAAATTCACTCTGAGCTGCCACAAATTGCCGTCATATCAACTTCTAGTACAAAAATAGGAATGCGAGTAACCTTTACCGAAAATCAGGGTTTTAGAAAGGAATTGAATAAACGGGTTGATGCTTATTTTACCGAAAACGGCATCCCCACCAGAGATAATTTGGCCATGTACCTGAAGACAATCACGATTTTAACTTGGGTAATTGCCGCTTGGTTATTTGTGCTTTTTGGTCCAGATATCTGGTGGCTAAAAATCATCGGTTGTCTGGTTTTAGGAGCAGGATTAGCAGGGATTGGTTTTAGCATTGGTCATGATGCCAACCATGGCGGCTATTCTAGTAAAAAATGGGTTAATTCTCTCCTTGGCATGACCTACGATTATATCATCGGCGCTTCCAGTTATCTCTGGCGTTTTCGTCATAACTATCTCCATCATACCTACACCAATGTTTTAGGGTACGATCTGGAAATTCACGGCGATGGTGTGGTGCGAATGACTCCCCATGCCGAGCATAAATGGTATCATCGATATCAACATTTATTTATCCCAATCCTCTACGGCATAATTCCTATCTATTGGTCATTCTCCGATGTGCGCTCTATCCTCTTTCGTCATCGTTTTGGCGAGATTAAAATTCCCAATCCTAAAGCGATCGATCTATTCATTTTATTGAGCGGAAAAGTTGTTTATCTCTTTTGGTTTATTGGCATTCCTCTCTTAGTTGGTTATAGTCCCCTAGAAATAGCGATCGGTTTTCTCATTGTTTTTATGACCTATGGAGTGCTTGCCTGTCATGTATTTATGTTAGCTCACGTTTTGGAACCCGCCGAATTTATTCAACCCTCGGCAGCTAATCAAATCGAAGACGAATGGGCAATTTTTCAAGTGCGAACTACCGTAGATTTTGCCCCTAAAAATATTTTTTTAAATTGGTATTTAGGGGGATTAAATTATCAAGTTGTTCATCATCTTTTTCCACAAATTTGTCATATTCACTACCCCAAAATTGCCCCAATTTTAGCGGAAGTTTGCCAAGAATTTGGCGTTAATTATGCCGTTTATCCCACCTGCTGGGGTGCTTTAGCTTATAATTATCGTTGGCTCAGGCAATTAGGCAATAAACAAAGTAATTTCGATCTCAAATTAGCCAGCTAAAATCAGTTTTCAGTTATCAGTTTTCAGTTTTGGCTCTTCTAGGTTCTGTGTGATAAGTTTAACTTACTATATGATCGATCTTTGTGTCCTTTGTGTCTTTGTGGTTCCTTCCACTCGCTCGCCAGCAGGACTGTATCTTAGAATACATTTTGCCCACCAAACCTAAGAGAGCTTGATTACTGATCACTGATTACTGTTTACTGATCACTGAAAAATGAACCTACCCAACTCGATTACCCTATCGCGACTCTTGGGACTGCCATTAATTTTATACTGGTTGCATCAAGGCACAGAAATCGATCGCTGGTTAAGTTTAATTATCTTTCTGATTGCTGCCAGTACCGATTGGCTCGATGGTTATCTAGCGCGAAAATTGGATCAAATCACCGAATTAGGGAAATTTCTCGATCCTTTGGTCGATAAATTGCTGGTTCTCGCTCCTCTTTTAGCTCTCATTGAAATGGATGTAATTGCCGCTTGGGGAGTATTTTTGATTCTTGCTCGCGAATTAGCGATCGCTGGTTGGCGCATTAATCCCAATTTAACGGGAAATAGCGACATAAAAGGGGCTAATTGGTGGGGAAAAAGCAAAACAGTCAGCCAAATTATCGCTATCGCTCTCTTAATCGCTCCCTTGCCTTCTGAATATAATTTAATTGCTCAGGGGGCTTTTTGGCTATCAGTAACATTAACTTTAATTTCTGGGGTGATCTATATCATACCCGGCCAAAAATTAACCTAGAATTGATAAAAACTTAACCATTAGCAATAATTCCAGAAACAAGCCTAGAAAACAGGGTTGTATTTTTTTTCTCGGTATATAATAATCGGGAGGAGGACTATCAGACTCTTCACATTCAAACATATCATTACAAAGGAAAAACCATGCCCATTGTAAAAATATCATTCACCTCCCCCGCCATTCTCACTGGTGTTAATTTCGATCCTGCTGCGACTGGGACTGCGTCAGTTGCCCAGATTCTGAGGAACTTTTCTGATACCCCCGTTTCTATATTAGCACCAGGCTTTGCCATTACCAGCGATAATCTCACTTCCGAGACCCCTTTAACTCTCAACGGCCTTACAGCTTGGAGAATAACCAACGCAGGCGCTGCTGCTAATGTAACCCTTTCCCGGTACGGTGGAGGCTTTTCTAATTCCTTTTCCCTGCTAGGAAATAGCCTTACCTTTGTTAAAGGTGGGGCCGCTGGCACTTATCAACTAAGCGGTGATACTAATAACACGATACCGAAAGCGTCGAGTAATAAGAATCCAAATGAGATCTGGAAGTTCGCCACAGGCAATCTTGTCACCAACGATTTCTATGAAATTACAGGTAGTGATTTCAACGATACCCTATCCGGTGCCAATGCATCGGATATCCTACTCGGTGGCAACGGAAACGATGTCCTATTCGGTCTCGTTGACCTCGATACCCTAGATGGGGGCGAGGGACACGATAGCCTAGATGGTGGCACCGACGAGGATTTCCTAACCGGTGGCAATGGAAACGATACCCTACTTGGTGCCACGGGACCCGATACCCTAGATGGGGGCTCTGGCGACGATATCCTAAATGGTGGTACTGGAAGCGACAACCTAACCGGTGGTACTGGTGCTGACCTTTTTGCTTACACTGCTTCCAATCAGGGCATTGACACCATCACCGATTTTACCATTCCTGACTCGGATTTTATCCAAATTTCTGCCTTAGGTGCTGGTTTCTCCAATGGTGGACTGACTCTTGGTACTTTGCTTAGTACGCAATTCCTTGGGGGTGCGGGAGTTGTTGCCGCTACTGATACCTCGCAAAGATTCCTCTATAATACCAATGATGGTGCTTTACGGTTTGACGCAGATGGTATTGCTGGCTCTTTTGCGCCGGTTCAACTCGCAACCCTTACTGGTGCGCCATCTATCACCAATACTCAGATTGTCATTGTCTAATCTATCCCTGTCCCTCCCCTGCGGTGGGTCGGGCAGTTGTTGATTTTTGGGGTAAAACCAAGCCACCAGAAATAATCTCTGCGGGTGTGTTAGCTAGGACTAGGACACCCTTATTACGTGGGAAGTCTCTGGTTTGAGGGAACTCTGGAACAGGCAACGGCAACGGTAGCTAGTCCTAAGTAGGGTTTGCTGAATAAGTAGGGGCGAAGCATTCGGATAGAAAATCTACCTTTTCACCGATAGGTTATTGTCCGAATGCTTCGCCCCTACAGGACGCGGGCCGATGAAGACGCAAGGTTTAGCTTGGATAGCGCGGTTAAATTGGCTTTTTTGATAATCAACCCCCCCGACTAAAGCGAGAATTTCCCCAGTTTGACTGTTTAGGGTAACTAAAGCCCCTTGGGAGTATCGATAGCGAGGGCCTTGGTTTAAAATATGAGTTTTTAAGCTTTTTTCTGCGATCGCTTGCAGCCGGCGGTCTAAACTGGTTTCAACGATAAAATTGCCCTCTTTCGCTACTTCTTCCCCTAAAAGATCCTGTAATTCCTCGAAAACGTAACTATAAAAATATGGTGCAATCGTACTAGATAGGGATTTTTTGGCTTGGGGACTGATTTC
>NZ_JACJSV010000086.1 GCF_014698335.1 Microcystis viridis FACHB-1342
GCGAAGCATTCGGATAGAAAATCTACGGTTTCACCGATAGGTTATTGTCCGAATGCTTCGCCCCTACAGGACGCGGGCCGATGAAGACGCAAGGTTTTGAACGACGATTCTCTCAAAATCTTGCACCTGTGAGAGCAAAACAGAACCCTAAAACTCTTACCTCGTCTATATTTCACATTTATTCAGCAAGCCCTATCTACCAATCTATCTGAACAGGATATTTTGCTAATATTGAATCATGGCTAATCAGTCTAGCATTTTCAAGATTAGCTTGAGCAACTAACAAGCGGTCAAATGGATCTTTATGGATGTTAGGTAAAGTATTTAAAGCTAAAACATGGCTGACTGTAATTGATAAAAGGCCAATTTGGTTAGTTTCCTGCTGAGTATTAATCATTTCTGCTAAAGGTATCTTGAGTGATAGTTTACCTAGTTGTAGTTTGATTTGCATTTCCCAAATACTTGTAATACTAAGTAATAGCGTATTACTAGGATCTCTACACAGTTCTAAAGCTCTTTGAGAGAGTTTTTCTGGTTCGCTATCCCACCAAATAAATGTATGGGTATCTAAAAGAAATTTCATGATTCACCTGTCCAAAATTCTTCAGGAAGTGGCTCATCAAAATCTTCGCTAGTCCCAATTTTTCCAGCGTGTAGTCCTGGTTGTCGTAACTTAGGAGAAGGAGTTTCAGACGTTGTTTTTTCAGTATCTCCCCAAGGAATTAGACGAGCTACAGGCTTGTTTCCTTCGGTTATAATAATTTCAGTATCTACCTTTATTAAGGCAAGTAGTTCTTGTAAAGTTAACTGTACTTGATTGAGATCAATAGTTTTGTTTGACATGAATAATTTTCTCTCTTTATTTACTTCACAAAATACAACAGGATTCAGTGATAACTGCCTCACAAGTTAATAAAGGTTTGGCAACTTTTTCCCATTGCTGAATTGCCCAATTGTGATAATTATCACTCCGGTATGTCTTGGAATCGCAGATCTTTTATTTAATTGGGGGTTAAACTACCAAGAATGGCTAGGACTTGCTGAAAAAGTACGGGCGAAGATTCGGGCAATAACTTATCGCTGAAACCGTAGATTTCCTATCCGAATGCTTCGCCCCTACAGGACGTGATCAATAAACTGTTTGCGTTTCATACAACAATTTTCTCTTCTTGGTAGTTTCCCTTTGTAGCGGCAATTGCTTCCTGTTTATTCAATTCTAATGCTTCACTAAGAGTAATTTTTAGGGTTTCTAATAACTGATCACGAGATGCTTCTTGACAGTTAACTCCCGGAATTTCTTCTATCCAACCAATCCACCAATCTCCGTCTGGCTGAATGATAGCTGTGTAGGTGTTAGTCATAGAATATCTCCTTAGCTAAAATACAAATATATATTATTATACTCGATTTAGGAAACTCTGAAACCGCTCATCTCCCCGAATCTGCTCAAAATCTTTATCTGTTTTCGCCATATCCTGATATTCGACATCAAGATTGATGGCGCGTTGTAAGTTTTCGATAGCTAATTCCACATTGTTTTGTAAGCCATAACAAACAGCTTTATTGTAGTAAGGATTAGCATCATTTGGATTAATTTTAATAGCACGATCACAAGATTCTAGTGCATCTTTATATCGTCCCATACAAGTTAAAACATATCCTCGATTATCCCAAGTATCAGGGTAATCGGGTTTAATTTCTAAAGCTCGATCGTAGGATGCGATCGCTTGTTCAAATCTGCCTAAATTACCTAACGCATTCCCTCGGTAGTTCCAAGCATCATGGTCATCGGGTTTAATTTCTAAAGCTCGATCGTAGGATGCGATCGCTTCCTCAAATCTGCCTAAATTATATAACGCAACCCCTCGGTTGTTCCAAGCATCAGGGTAATCGGGTTTAAATTCTAAAGCTCGATCGTAGGATGCGATCGCTTCTTCAAATCTGCCTAAATTACCTAACGCAACCCCTCGGCCGTACCAAGCATCAGGGTAATCGGGTTTAATTTCTAAAGCTCGATCCCAGGAGGCGATCGCTTCTTCAAATCTGCCTAAATTACCTAACGCAATCCCTCGGTTGTTCCAAGCATCAGGGTAATCGGGTTTAAATTCTAAAGCTCGATCCCAGGAGGCGATCGCTTCTTCAAATCTGCCTAAATTACCTAACGCAATCCCTCGGTTGTTCCAAGCATCAGGGTCATCGGGTTTAATTTCTAAAGCTCGATCCCAGGATGCGATCGCTTCTTCCAATCTGCCTAAATTACCTAACGCAACCCCTCGGTTGTACCAAGCATCAGGGTCATCGGGTTTAATTTCTAAAGCTCGATCCCAGGATGCGATCGCTTCTTCCAATCTGCCTAAATTACCTAACGCAACCCCTCGGTTGTACCAAGCATCAGGGTCATCGGGTTTAATTTCTAAAGCTCGATCCCAGGATGCGATCGCTTCTTCCAATCTGCCTAAATTACCTAACGCAACCCCTCGGTTGTACCAAGCATCATGCTTATCGGGTTTAATTTCTAAAGCTCGATCGTAGGATGCGATCGCTTGTTCAAATCTGCCTAAATTACCTAACGCAACCCCTCGGTTGTTCCAAGCTTCATGCTTATCGGGTTTAAATTCTAAAGCTTTGTCGTAGGATGCGATCGCTTCTTCCAATCTGCCTAAATTACCTAACGCAACCCCTCGGTTGTTCCAAGCTTCATGCTTATCGGGTTTAAATTCTAAAGCTTTGTCGTAGGATGCGATCGCTTGTTCAAATCTGCCTAAATTACCTAACGCAACCCCTCGGTTGTACCAAGCTTCATGGTAATCGGGTTTAATTTCTAAAGCTTTGTCGTAGGATGCGATCGCTTCTTCAAATCTGCCTAAATTATATAACGCATTCCCTCGGTTGTACCAAGCTTCATGCTTATCGGGTTTAATTTCTAAAGCTCGATCCCAGGATGCGATCGCTTCTTCAAATCTGCCTAAATCATCTAACGCATTCCCTCGGTTGTTCCAAGCTTCATGCAAATCGGGTTTAATTTCTAAAGCTCGATCCCAGGATGCGATCGCTTCTTCAAATCTGCCTAAATCATCTAACGCATTCCCTCGGTTGTTCCAAGCTTCATGCAAATCGGGTTTAATTTCTAAAGCTCGATCCCAGGATGCGATCGCTTCTTCAAATCTGCCTAAATCATCTAACGCATTCCCTCGGTTGTTCCAAGCTTCATGCAAATCGGGTTTAATTTCTAAAGCTTTGTCGTAGGATGCGATCGCTTCTTGGTATTGTTCGAGATAATAAAAAGTAGTACCTTGATAAAACCAACCGTCTTCCCATTGAGGTAGCAAACTAACTAGACGGTTGAACCCTTTTAAGGCATCTTGATAGCGCTTTAATTCATACAGTTTAAGAGTAAATCCTGCTAGAGAAGGCAACATTTCAAGAGGTTTTTCTTCAAATAACTGCCAAATTAACTGTTTTAGAGGACGCAAATAGTCATTTAATTCTACCTGCTTTCCCTTGGCTTCAATTTGTCCGTCGCGAGGTTCTAAAATGTTTTCTCTGGCAATTAAATCAGCCAAACTTTGCTTGATTTTCCAGCGATACCAGAGTTGTTGCCACATATTTCCCTTGGCGATAAATCTGGCAGTGGGTTCAACAATAAACGGCTCTAAGGAAATATTACACTGGCGCAACAAATCCACCGCAGCATAGATATATTTCGCCAGAGTATCCCTTTTAATTGCATCCTGATAACGTTTTTTCCAGTTGCCTCGTAGAGTAGCTTGATAGTTGGCAGGATTGAGGGGTAATTGTCGGTTGTCAAGGCGCACCAGATTTTCTACCACATTGCGAAAGGTAGAATCATTATAGGCAGCAATGCTGCTGTAGTCAGTTTCAGCTTTAATGTTGGTTTGCGGGATAGTATCCTGCAATAATTCGACAATTGCACCGTCTTCCGGTGATGGCAATTTTACCAACTGAAAACGTTCCCACAGTTCTGGGTATTTGTCCCACTGTAACTTATCCCATTCACTTGGTTGTCCCGGTGATTCGGGTTCTTTTTCATCTCTCGCAGTGGCAATTACTCGCACTTCTTCGGGACGAGTACAATGGTTTTCATAAGCTTCTAGGGTTTTTAATAGTCGTTCTTGTAAGGGAATATTAATCGCCGCAAGAGGACTATCTTTTGCTTGGGGATTTTGGTCGATTTTCAAACTACGGCGCATATATGAGTTAAGATCATCGAGTAAAAATAGTAATTTTCTATCTGTTCCAATTGCCTCTAATTGGTTATTTTCAGGTCGCTCTAACCATTCTCCTAATTTTAATACTAATACCGTCCAGCCTTCATGATTCAAGCGTTGCGCTACTTCAGCAGCTTCTCTAGTTTTGCCGATTCCTGTGGGTCCGAGAATAATTAACCAGCGATTTTCCTCCAGATTTTGCAGAAGTTCGTTAGTAAAGTTTCGGTCAGCCATTCGGTGTTGGTAAATAATATTATGATCCGCTAAAGGAGATTTATCCTTTTCATCCCTTTTGTAGATAATCGGGATTACATTGCTATTGGGGGCAATTTTCGTAAAGGGTAAGGACGGTTCAATGATTCGGACTTTTCGTTTTTGCTCTCGATACCACCAAATGAAACCGATTATTGCCAGAACAACAGTCACTAATGCACCGGAGAGGAGATTGTCAATCCAGTCTTTATTAGTTTGATAGAATTGTATTATAGAATTCCACATAAGCCTATTTTAGATTTTAGATTTTCGATTTGAGATTGCGGAATGTGTGTCTCAAGATTTGTAGAAAATTAATTCGACTTCTTTTCACCGGTGAGAATATTTTTCCTCCTCGCCATGATAAGACAAATTTTAGCTGCTTGTAAGTAAGTGGTTCTAATTAAATTGAAGATAGATTTTGTCCTTGATCCCCCCTTAATCCCCCCTTGATAAGGGGAGTGCCGATCCCCCCTTAATCCCCCCTTGATAAGGGGAGTGCCGATCCCCCCTTAATCCCCCCTTGATAAGGGGGATGCCGATCCCCCCTTAATCCCCCCTTGATAAGGGGGGCATCTGATAGTTTTTAACACCTACCTAGTTAGAATAATCGACTAAACCTAATAAATCCCGATTAATCGGACAAAATAGGGCAATTTGCCCATTCATGGGCCAGAGGAGAGAAAAATTGTCAGACCATCGGGAAAAAGTGACAGGGGAAAAATTTTTCTAGACTGGAGTAGCCAAAAAATCCCAGTCCGGTTAAAATTGATTATCGATCGATTGTGTGAGGAGTCCGACCCCCATGACCAATAAACACACAGCAAGGCTGCTGGGTAGTTACCTGCAGCGCCTGCCTGCTCATAGCTGGCTCATCCTAGTTTTTTGGGCTTTGATTATCGCTCCAGTCCAAGCTGCTGTCGAATTACGCATTGCCATCAGTAAAGGTGTTAGCGCCGTCTCCGTGGGTAGTTCCACCGATGCTGTGGTGAAAGATGGGGCCGGGAGAGTCCTAGGAGAATTGACCGCCATGAATGCCCTCAATGCTAATCCCAGAGGAAAAGCGGTGGGTTTGGCCGATTGGCAGGCCAGTCAATTGATCATCGAACCGGAGAATGATGGTTACGTCTGGATTAATGATCGCTGGTATCGAGGACGCACAAGGATCATTCGGCAAGGTTCTGGGGTGACAGCCCTAAATTTAGTCGATTTAGAGGAATATCTCTATAGTGTCGTCGGTGCGGAGGCGATTCCCTCCTGGCCGCAAGAGGCCTTAAAAGCCCAATCCGTGGCGGCGCGTACCTATGCCCTCTACCAAATGAATACTTCTGGTAATCGCATCTACGATCTCGATACTACCACCCGCACCCAAGTTTATAAGGGTCTAGAAAGCGAGTTTACTAGCACCCACGAGGCGGTTAATGCCACCGCCGGACAAATTATGAGTTTCAACGGCAAACCGATTCTAGCGGTGTTTCACTCCTCCTCCGGGGGTCATACGGAAAATGTCGAAGATGTTTGGAATTCCCCCTTACCCTACCTGCGCGGTGTCGTCGATTACGACCAAGTCGCCCCGGTATTCCAATGGTCAAAAAACTTTAGTGCCAGGGAATTAGGCCGTTTAATCGGTGGTGTTGGTCGTGTGCGATCGCTATCTCCCGAAAGAACCACTCCCCACGGACGAGTGATTAGAATGCGTATAGTGGGCGATCAAGGCTCTAAATTAATCTCTGATACCCAATTACGGCGATTCCTCGAGCTGCGTAGTACCCTATTCACGATTTCAGCTAATAACGGTACTTTTGCCATTAATGGTCGCGGTTTCGGTCATGGGATCGGTTTAAGTCAATGGGGCGCTTTTTCCCTCGCTGACCAAGGGGTGACTTATGACCGCATTCTCAGCCATTATTATCAAAATGCTCGTTTAACTGAAATGCCCAATTAAAAAGGCTGTCAGCCGTTTCCAGTAAACTGATCACTGATAACTGATAACTGATTGTGAGATAATGTCTAATCTCACTTGTAATTTTTGACTTGCATGACCATCGTTACCGAAGCCTTAACCGAGTTGGAACCAGTCATAAAAACTACCTTTACCGTTGAGGAAATTCGCCAACTACTGCCCCATCGTTATCCCTTTGCCCTAGTCGATCGCATTATTGACTATGTACCAGGTAAAAAGGCTGTTGGCCTAAAAAATGTCACGATCAACGAGCCTTTTTTTCCCGGTCATATTCCCAGTCGTCCCTTGATGCCGGGGGTGTTAATTGTGGAATCCATGGCCCAAGTGGGGGGAGTGATTTTGACCCAATTACCCGGGATGAAAGGGAAATTTTTTGCCTTCGCTGGCATTGATAAAACCCGTTTTCGTCGTCCTGTGGTGCCGGGAGATCAATTAATTATGACGGTGGAATTATTATCCTTCAAGATGAATAAAATTGCTAAAATGCAAGGGGAAGCAAGAGTCGATGGGCAATTGGCCGCCCAGGGTGAAATGATGTTTTCTGTCTTTGATTGACCTATGAATTTTGATCGAGATCGTCTCCGACAAGAACTAAATTTATTTGCTATTCTAGGGGCTTTTATTACCAATATTTTCGCTAATATTTTTCCTCTTAAGGGCGAAAATATCGGGGCTATCTCGAATACAGTTTTTCAAGATGTCTTAATTGTTCCCGCTAATTATGCTTTTGCTATCTGGGGATTAATTTATCTGGGTTTAATTAGTCTGGGAATTTACCAAGCTTTGGCTTTTAATAAAACTGAACCGCGTTTGCGTCGGTTAGGCTACGAATTAGCCATCGCTAGTGCTTGTCAGATTCTTTGGGTAATTCTCTTTCAATTGCGTTTTTTTACTCTGTCTTTATTGGCAATGCTAGGCATTTTAATTCCTCTCATCCGGCTTTATCTTCGCTTAGAAATTAATCGCTTGATTGTCAATCGTAAACAGGGTTTATTAGTTAATGCTCCTATTAGTATTTATTTCGCTTGGATTAGCGTGGCCACGATTGTCAATGTCGCTTCGGTGCTAGATTGGATCGACTGGCAGCGATGGGGTCTAACTGACCAGATCTGGACGGTAATAATTCTGCTTATCGGGGCGATAATCGCGATTTTAGTCGGTTTAAAAAGAAAAGATCGGGCTTTTATCGGGGTGTTTATCTGGGCTTTTTTGGCGATCGCTGTTAAACAGATTTCTCTGCCTCTAATTGCGATAACAGCGATTATATTAGCGATTACCCTAACTTTTCTGGTTTTTCGTGGCAATTTTCGCCCTCTGAGTCGTTAAAATGCGGGATCACAGCGAATTTCGACGATAAAGCCATCGGGATCGTAGAAGTAAACCCCTCTCCCAGTCGGCCGGGTTACGGGTCCACTAGCAATAGTAATTCCCTGACTTTGTAGCACTTCTAGGGCAAAATCGAAGCATTCCGGGGCAATATCGAAGGCTAAATGGTTGGCACGGGTAAAAGCGATTTCGGGATTGTCGTCGGGAGGGTTTAAATCTGGTTCCCAAAATAGGTCAATTACTGTACCATCGGGGGTGATAAAATTGGCCACTTTTCCCTGGGCAACTAATTCTTTTAAGGTACTGGGAATTTTTTCCCCCACTAATTCCTCTAATCCTAATATTTCCCCATAAAAATGACGAGAGGCATCCATATCTTTGACGTTGAAAGCGATATGATGAACTTTTCGCAGTTGACCGATTTTGAGTTTTTTCGCAGTTACGAAAGGGCTAATAGTCATTTTAGTTATCATTTATCAGTAAAGGATTGGGGGATTTTTCAGTGAACAGTAATCAGTAATCAGTGAAAAGACAGCACTATTAATGTCATTTAATACTCCTCATTTAATACCGTTAACTGATAACTGATAACTGATTGGCGACTTAAGAGTTAATTTTTTGCAATAATTGTCGAATGGATTCGGCATCTTGAGCGTTGGGTAGGAGAGCGAGATAGAAGCCTAAATCCTGTTGCGCTTGGCTGAGTTGTCCAATTTGATAGTAAACTAAACCTCGATCGCGCAGCTCTAGGGGATGATTAGGAATGAGCAAAAGTAGTAGATCTATTGTCCGAATTGTCTGAGACCATTGTTGACGATTCAGGTAAATATATTTTAAATTAGTCAACAAACGTAATAAAATTTGCTGATTGGTAGCAATATTGAGAAAATGTTCTTCTAATTTAACTGGCTGTTGATAAATTTGACTTAATCTTTCTTGACAGTCCTGTTTAAATAGGATTTCACCACCGTGAAAGGGATCGACAAAGATTTCTACTTCCTCGAAATCGGGACGGATAATAAAATGCCCTGGCATACCAATTCCTACCATGGGAAAATCTATCTGTTTGGCAATCTCTAAATAGATAATCGAGAGAGTGAGTGGGATACCAGTGCGGCGATCAATTACGTCATTTAAGTAGCTATTGCGGGGGTCATAGTATTCTTGGGTATTACCGGTAAATTGTAAATCTTCAAACAAATATTGATTGATAACCTTGACTATTTTTAAGGGATATAATCTATCGGGTAGGCGTTTTTTTACCTCGTCAGCCATTAAGTTTATCCTATTTAAATAGTGATCAATCTTGAGACGGGGATATTCAAAATTGGCTATTTGTAGAGCTGCCCGAGCTAGATTTATCTCATGATCAGGATGTTGAATTGTTTCGATGAAGGCCTGGTATAAGAGTTCAAGGGTCATTAGAAAAGGGTATTAATCAGATTATCAACTATTTTAACCGATCCTTCTGGTTTTATCGCTTCTCTTTTCTGATCACTATTAAAGATTCAGCGCTTTAGATGAGCTTTCCCCGGAGGAGTAACGAGAAATCTTGTCAAGGTCTAGATTAACCACCGCTTTTTCTAAAGGGATCGTGCGACAATTTTTAGATTGATCCTGCACTTGATAAACTAATTGATTTGTCCAATCTAAAGCAGTTAACCAACCACTTTGGGGATGATAAACCCCAGTTTCAATGTCTAGCCAACCGCTGCCGCGAGCTAGTTGTCCCGGTTTGACATCAGGAAAGGTAAAGGTTAAAGTATGACCTGTGATAATTAGTTTATCCTTGAAATAGGGTTGGGTCATGGTATGAAATTCGTTTCTAATCCAACAAAACTCCTCGTTTGTTTGCTGTTCAAGGGGATATTCTGGGTGTACTCCCGCATGAACTAACCAAATATCTCCTAGGTCTAAATAAGCGGGTAGGGATTGGAACCAATTGATATGCTCGGCGGGTATATTGTTATTATAACTTAGTAGTGTCGCCGCCCCGCCACTCTCGATCCAACCGTTTAACCATCTTTCAGAAACTTCTTTTCCTGCTAAAGCTTTTAAGAGCATATATTCATGATTTCCTAGGAGACATTGGTAGTTATTTTTGATCACGAAATCCACCACTTCTAAGCTCTGCTCTCCTCGATCAATTAAATCCCCCAGAAAATAAACCTCATCCTCACTATCAGGAGCAACTCGGTTTAATAGTCGCAAAAGTGCCTGAAAATTGCCATGCACATCTCCGATAATAATACGACGCGGTTCTTGAGTTTGTTTCCCTATGTTTCTAAAAAACATACACCCCTCCCTAATCCCTGAGATTGCTACTCTTTTATTGCTAAAAAAGTAGTTTTTATATAGTCTTAATTTTATTATAGGACAAGCCTTTCCCTTTGACAGTCACTCCCTCCTAAGAACCGCCAGAGAAAGGCTGTAATTATTTTGTAAAGTATTTTTACAATCTCTGGACAGAGAGCGGTCGGGTTATGGTACTATTTTTTTATGATCAGTTTTTATATAATTGTACATCAGCACTCATAGCTAAACGCAAAAATTCCCATTATATAAAAAAGTATCTCAAAAAAATGCTCCCTTGTCAAGCATCATCAAAAAAAAAGTTTTTTTTTGAGATTATAATAAAAAAAAATTAGTTTTCTGCTGCTATGATAACCCTAATTAACGCTAGAATTCCCGCCCATCAGGATCGACAACAAATAGAGATAAATGCTGCGGGAAAGATCGAGAGAATCACGGAGATGGGGGGAAGGAAAAAAGGGGAAAAGATTATCGATATGGAAGGGGATTGGCTATCCTTAGGAGGAGTAGATTTACAGATCAACGGAGGATTAGGATTAGCATTTCCTGACTTAGAAATAACAGATCTAGAAAAATTAGATAAGATTAGCGATTATCTGGGGAATCAAGGAATTGATGGTTATCTTCCCACCCTAGTCACCACGTCCGTGGAGAAATTTCAAAAATCACTCTCAGTAATTGCCAAATATATCGAAAAACAGCAACAGGAAAATCGATCGAGCGCCCAGGTTTTAGGAGTACATTTAGAGGGACCATTTTTAAACTATGAAAAAAGGGGAGCGCATCCGGGACAATATCTTTTAAACCCAAGTATAGAAACAGTAGATAAAATTTTTGGGGACTACTTATCGATTGTAAAAATTATCACTCTAGCACCAGAATTAGATAGTAGCGGTACGGTGATTAAATACCTAAGCGATCGAGGAATTACCGTCAGTTTAGGACATTCGCAAGCGAGTCAAGAAATAGCCAAAGAAGCCTTTTTACAGGGGGCAAAAATGGTTACTCATGCCTTCAATGCCATGCCTCCTTTACATCATCGTCAACCAGGTTTATTAGGGGAAGCAATTATCAATCGCGAGGTATATTGTGGGTTAATTGCCGATGGTCAACACATCCATCCAACCATGATAGAATTATTACTAAAAGCCAGTAATTATCATCAAGGAATTTTCTTAGTTAGTGATGCTTTAGCTCCGATTGGTTTAGGGGATGGTGTCTATCCTTGGGACGAGAGAGAAATTGAAGTTAAACAGGGAACAGCAAGACTTTTTGACGGTACTTTAGCGGGAACAACCTTACCGTTATTACAAGGAGTAGCCAATTTAGTTAACTGGGGAATATGTGATTTAGAAACGGCAATTCTTCTAGCGACAGAATCCCCCAGAAAAGCGATCAGATTAGCTGGTTTATCAGTGGGACAACCTGCCAACTTTTTGCGCTGGCAATCGGCATCAAATTGGGAAAGATTGGATTTCCGTCAGCATTTTGGACTCTAACTGTTGAATGAGGGTATCAAGATCGACTTCGAGGCGATCAAAACATTCAGGAGGGGAAAGATCGGGTTGAAAATAAATCAATTTTACCTGACCATCACCGATAGCGACTATAGCCACTTCTTCCCTGGGATTATAGCGATAAATAATCCCAAGCATCTCTTGAATTTTACAATTAACCTTGCGATTTAATTTCTCTAGGGACTCCCTAGAACAACAGACAAAATGAGGCTGAGGTTTAAGATCGATGCCTAGGGTTTCTTGAGCATCTTCTCCCCATTCCGAGAGTAAACCCCACATTAAACCGGCTAATTCCTGTTGATTTTCTTGCACAAATTGATCTAATTGATAGCGCCATTGATTAGCGGGATCATCGGGTATTGCTTGTTCAAATCTCATCATTAGCCTCTTTTCAGTTATCAGTTATCAGTTATCAGTTATCAGTCATCAGTTATCAGTTATCCGTTATCAGTCCTTAATAAGGGGGGTGCCGATCCCCCCTGCCCCCTTGATAAGGGGGGTGCCGATAGGCGGGGGGATCCCCCTTAATAAGGGGGGAAAGCTGAGAATTTTTAACACCTACCTACTTATAGACAACTTTTCCTCTAGATAGGGATTGAATAGGGATAGAACTATTCACCTTTTCAGTTAACGACGGTACTCATCACCGCAATCACCGATTAACTGCAATAAATCCCGGGATTTTTCCAAGACATGATCAATTTTTTGATAGTCTTGGGGAGATAATTGAAAATCGAAAATACGGGCATTTTCTGCGATATGTTCAGCAACACCCAAACGCACCCCGATAATTGCTCCAGCTACGGCTTTTTGTTCAAGAACGTAACGCACTGCCACATTAGGAATGGTGACATGATAGGAATCAGCGATCGCTTTAAGAACAGTTAATAATTCTTGGAATAATTGCCAGTTTCCCCAAGCATCGATCATGTTTTTATATTTCCGTAAACTAGCGGTATTGAGACTCATGGCATTGGGTTCAGGATGACCGAGATATTTAGCTCCTAATAAGCCTCCTGCTAGAGTACCATAGGCCAGGAGATAGATGTTATGTTCTTGGCAAAACTGCGCCATTTTGACGAGGGGACGGCGATCAATCAGGGAAAACTGGACTTGATTGGAGACTATTGTAATCCCGGCGCTGAGAATAATTTTTAAATGTTCCGTGTCGAAATTAGTCAAGGCTAGGTGTTTAATTTTGCCTTCCTGTTGTAATTCCCCTAAAAAATATAAGGCATCTAGATAATTTTTATCGCGATAATCCCACCAGTGAAACTGCAATAAATCGAGACTATCCACATCCATGCGACGCAGGGAAATAGCGATATTTTTTGCGACTATTTCCTTAGTCATTTTACCCGGACGGGGAACCCATTTAGTGAAAGCTTGCAGATTATTTAAAGCATCAATACCCCTTTGAGCGACTAATTGACGACGAAATTCACCGATAAAATCTTCAGCCGGACCGTAATGATCGGCCAGATCCCAAGTGGTGAAACCGGCATCTAGATAGGAGAACATACTAGGGATCGCTTTTTGGGGTGCGATCGAACCATGGGTGCCTGAAACTTGCCACATTCCGTTCAAAATACGACAAATTTCCAGATCGGGGGTAAACTGTAAGCGACGAGATTCGGACATGGGGACTTTTCAGTGATCAGTAAACAGTAAACAGTAATCAGTGAAAAGACAGCAGAAAACTGCCATTGAATACTGCTCACTTAATATTCTATTCTCCTACTGACCACTAATCACCGATTACTGATTCAAGACAGATCGATCGTCCCTGTCTGGAAAAACGCAGTCAAGGGGAAGACTTTCGGAAAAATCTCCCCCTGTTTAGGTTTTTGCTGCTCAATTTTTGCCCGGTTAATATTCCACTTCCAATCGCGCTGCGGTGACAGCATCAAAAGCGAAAGCGAGAACTATAGGCATAGGACAAGCGAGGATGACACAGAGAATTAAAGCTGTCACAGTCAATCCAATCGCCATTCCTAACCAAAGTTTTTCGGCAGGGGATAGACCTTTTTGACGCTTAATATTTTGTAACACTTTGGTGGGAATTGGTTCTGGCATGACGGCATTGGGAGGGAATGCCCAATAATTACTGTAGCGTTCGAGAAATAGCTCTGTCCAGCCGTTTTCTTGACACCATTCTTGAATCCATGGTTCGTGAAAGTGTTTCATTGCTTCCCTGTTGACTTTTTCTGGTGATTACTTTAAACATCTCTTGATGCGAACTTCATCCTAGCAAAGCTATCTTAAGGGTCGATCGGATTCAATAAAACTTAATATATGAGTAGTCGGTGGGTAAAATGTATTCTAAGATACAGTGCCAGCGAACGACCAGAACGAACCACAAAGACACAAAGGACACAAAGATCGATCGCTCCTATATAAGTTAAACCGATCACACAAAAGGAAATAATTGTTAAAAAATTTCGGTTCTTGATTCGGTACAGATTGCCTGTAATTTTTGGTCCCAAGTATCGAGGGGAAGGGTATCGAGATAGGCAAAGTCAAAGACAATCCCGATCGAGGGGATAGCTTGCCATTCGGGGGAATGTAGGAGACGATCAAAATAACCTCCCCCGTAACCTAAGCGATAACCTTGGCGATCGCAAGCGACGGCGGGAATTAACAGTAAGTCCACTTCGGTCGGTAAAATGAGAGGAGCGATCGCTGTTGGTTCATAGATGCCATAACGATTTAATTCTAGGGGATCGTCGGCAGTCCAACAGTGCCAAGTCAGGCTATCTCCGTCACAACGGGGAAAACCCCAGCGATGGTGTTGACAAAATAAGGAACTTAAATCCGGCTCTTGACGATAACTGAAGTAAGCGAGAATGGTTTTAGCGTGTTGAAAGAGGGGTAAAGATTGTAAATTTTTGCAAAGTTGCTGACTATTTTCTTGCCAAATATGCTTAGGAAGCGATCGTCTTTGGGCAATTAGTTGTTTGCGTAATTGGGCTTTTTTGGTAGCAGAATCCATAAAATAAAGATAAATAGGAGAGTAAGTAGCTGGTTATAATTAAATTGAAGATGGATCCCCCCTTAATCCCCCCTTAATAAGGGGGGTGTCGATCCCCCCTTAATCCCCCCTTGATAAGGGGGGCATCGGACAGTTTTTAACACCTAACTACTTAGTAAGAACGATGCTAAATCTATTTAACTCGCTTTTTGGGCGTTATAACGAGAATATCAAGGCCAATGTGGAAATTTACACGTGGGCAACTTGTCCCTACTGTATTCGTGCTAAATGGTTGCTGGGTTGGAAAGGGGTAAAATACACCGAATACAAGATTGATGGGGATGAAAGCGCTCGTCAAGCCATGGCCGAACGGTCCAACGGTAAACGCAGTGTACCACAGATTTTTATCAATAATGAACATATCGGTGGTTGTGATGATTTGTATGCTTTGGATGGTCAGAAAAAATTAGATAATTTATTGGCTAAATGTGGGACTATCTAAAGTCTATTGACGAAAAAGCCTATGAGAAACATCGGCAATGGATGCAGTTAGCTTTAAATTTAGCAGCAACTGCGGGGGATCGGGGTGATGTGCCGGTGGGAGCGGTTATCGTGGATAAACAGGGACATTTAATCGCTCAAGGGGCTAATTGCAAGGAAAAACACCATGATCCTACCGCTCACGCTGAAATTCTGGCGATTCGTGCCGCTAGTCAGGTTTTAGGCAATTGGCACTTAAATGATTGTACCCTCTACGTCACCCTCGAACCCTGTCCCATGTGTGCCGGGGCAATTATTCAGGCTAGATTAGGATTATTAGTGTACGGTGCTGACGATCCCAAAACAGGAGTTATCCGCACTGTGGCTAATTTTATTGATAGTCCTTTTTCTAACCATCGTTTACCGGTAATCGCGGGAATTTTAGCCAAGGAATCGGGGGAATTATTACAAACTTGGTTTGAGAAAAAAAGAAATGTTTAAAGGAGTCAGGGAGATAGGAGTCAGGAGTCAGGAGTCAGGAGTTAATCCTACTGTTAAAAGCGGATTGGGTAAGCTGTTGTGCATCTGAATTTGATATTCGTTTTACCTTGTCTCAACTAGAACTTGAATGCGGACTAGCTGATCACTGATCGTAATATGAGAATAGGAAATCGTTAATTTTCCCTCTGTGCTGATGATTGCCGCTTGTCCCTGGTAGGTGATAGTTATCGCATTACTGATCTGGAGTTACTCTGATTTTACCAATAAGGTAGTTGATATGTACGAGAAACAGGATCTACCTGCATTTGACAAAAGATTGCTACTTCTCCCTCCCAATTCATGTATCGAGAGCCAGGCGTTTCTAGAATTAACTCCGTATCTTTAGGATTGCGATAGAATTGGATATTAGGAGTTTCCTTGTCAAATTCATTTTGATAAAACAAAGATGGCAAATTACTTATTTTCTC
This sequence comes from Microcystis viridis FACHB-1342, assembly GCF_014698335.1. Taxonomy (GTDB): domain Bacteria; phylum Cyanobacteriota; class Cyanobacteriia; order Cyanobacteriales; family Microcystaceae; genus Microcystis; species Microcystis ichthyoblabe_A. Next base: position 16,020 of record NZ_JACJSV010000086.1, read on the forward strand.
TGCAATTGACTCTAGATCATATTGACAACTTGTATGTCGAATCGAACCTGGATACGGCAAGTCTATTGTCTCGACGTGATGTACGGTTTTTACGATAGCTTTCTTTAAATGACGACCGATTCGATATAAATTGGCAAAATGATAACGCAAATCACGGTTTAAAGAAATAGCCGATTTTCCATTCGGATGAATTTCGATATCGGGTCCGATATTGCCATTAGGATGAACTCCTTCCAAGAAATATCCTACGATACGAGCATCTCTGGGAAAAATTTGAATTTTTTTCCTGATCGGCTTTGTGACTATTCTGCGATCCCGTGAGTAAATTACGATAGAACGTAATTGACCGCCATTATGCTTGATTTTATTAACAATAGGGGACAATAAGTTTTTATAATCTTTAATATTTTCAAAGTCTTTTTTTGCAGGATTTTTAGCCTTATCTAGCCACTTATCATTATATTTGACTTGATTGGAACTATCATAAGGATGGAGAACCTTAAGAATACGGTAGCAATCATCAATATGAGCCATTAAAGCCTCTAGTAATTCTTTTTGTAAGATAGGCAGTTTCGCTAATGAATAATCGAGACGACCTTCAGCATCAAATAAAGCATGATTTATTCGCTCTATTTCATCTAAAATTTCAGCCAATGCTTTCATAACTCTCTGTATTGATAGATCGTAAATAGAAAGTGGATGACGTTCAATATGGGCTTTATGATAATCGATATTTTCTGGAAGAGATTTTAAATAATTGAAGGCTTCAGGATACAAGTTTCCATCTCTATAGGTTTTACGTTCAATTTTCATTGATATGTAAGCAAGTCAGTTGTGTTATCTATGTATTATAGACCCAAGAAAACCCCACAAAAAGCCATGAGAAGCGATCGCCTATTCAGACGGATTTAGGTGTTGACTGTTGGGTTTCCCTTTCCCCTAAAATTGAGAGGTTTTCTTTAACCCATTGATTCGCTCAAACCAACCGACGGACTCTCTTGTAGCGACTGTCTTGATTGTCAAGGGGTAACTCAAAAAACAATCAAGGAGTTGCTGTCGAACCTAAAATCTCAAGCCAGAAAAAAGCGCAGCAAAAACTAAGT
>NZ_JACJSV010000087.1 GCF_014698335.1 Microcystis viridis FACHB-1342
GTACATGGTTTTTTAACTGTGGTATGCGACGGTGGTGGAAGCAGAAACTTAAATCGTGAGGTTTAGGAATCGCCGCACTTTTAGGGCGGCGAGGATGTCAAGTTCATCACCCTGCTTTCCTTCCCTAGTCAGCTGCCGGGAGACTAGAGACCAATACACAGAGGTTCAATGAGTCAAAAGGGATGACCAATAATTAGTTATCAGTGACCATTGACCGTTTAATAAGAGCCAGATTAATCCCCCTATTCCGAAAAGAATAGTCAAGACATAAAATTGTGATTGACCGGAAACATTATATTTTAAGGCACTGCCGCTAAAAATCGTCGCTAAACTGACTAAATTAACCAGACCATCAATAATATAACGATCGAGCCAAGCGGTAATTTTTGACAAGCTCCCCACCGCTAAAACCACGGTAAACTGATAGATGCGATCGAGATAGAAGTCATAAGCGAACAAATCTTGCAGGAATCGCAGGATTAACCCGGTTGGTCTCGCCCAAGCTCGTCTTAACTCTACCATTAACCCGATAACTAGGCCAATTACTCCAGAGGCCATCAATAAGGGAAAACCCCAGACAATGGTGAAACTCTGGTTATTAACGAGAGGATTGGTGAAAGATAACCAAAAATCCCAACGTAGGGGAATAATCGGGGCCAATAAAACGATTAAAATCAATGCTACCATGGGCAAAGCCATCGGCCAAGCCACTTCCGGGGTGCGATGGGTTTTACTTTGGGTTTGTCCCAAAAAGACTAAACGAAAGACCCGAGTAAGATTGATAATGCTAAGACAATTAACAAAGATTAAAACCGCTAATAACCACCAAGGAATCGCCCATTCGCCACCTAACCACCGTTTTAACGTCCAAAACATCCCCAGGGGCATTAAAACCGTCATCCCCGCGGAACCTCCTAAAAAAGCCGTGGTCGTGGCGGGCATTCTTGCCCAAATTCCGCCCATTTCCGTGATATTTTGGTTACTGGTGGTGAGAATTAAGGCTCCTGCGCTCATAAACAATAAAGCTTTTGCCACCGCATGGGAGAATAAAATTAGTAAGGCGATATCCACATGACCTAATCCCACCGCAATAAAGACCAAACCGAGATAGGCACTGGTAGAGTGACATAAAACCCGTTTAATATCAATTTGGGATAAGGCCATCAGAGAAGTACCAATTGCCGTCATTGTCCCCAACACTATTAAAACATTGGCCGCGATCGGAGATAGGGTAAATACTGGCTGCAGCTTAATTAAAACATAGGCCCCGGCTGAAACCACGATCGAATTCCGCATGATTCCGGCTGGATTTGGTCCCTCCATCGCCTCATCTAGCCACAAATTCAGGGGAAATTGGGCGCATTTACCCGTTGGACCAGCAATAAGGGCTAATCCTAACAAAGTCGCCGTCAGAGGTGGTACAGGGTTATTTACTGCCCAATTTTCTAACTGAGAAAAACTTAATCCCTCTCCGTAACTGGACAGAGCCACCAAACCCATCAATAAAATAATATCGCCGACGCGCTTGGTTAAAAAGGCATCTCGGGCCGCGGTTACGACCAAAGGTTGAGCATACCAAAAACCGACGAGGAGATAGGTAGAGACCGTTAACATCTCTAGGAAAGCGTAACTGAATAGTAGGGAGTCACTGAGGGCAATTCCCCCCAAAGCTGCCTCAAAAAAGCCCATTAAGCCATAAAATCTCGCCAAAGACCAATCCTTTTCCATGTAGCCAAGGGCATAGATTTGGGCCAAGAGACTGATGAGGGTAATCAGTTCCAACGTCCCCAAACTGACGGGAGAAAGTTCGATCGAAAGAGATAAACTAAGATCGGCCACTTTTACCCATTCAAAAGCCAGTTTAATCGTCTCTCGATGCCAAATTTGGTTAAAGGCGATCGATCCGTGTATTAATCCTAAGACGGTCATCAATAGGTTAATATAAGCGGCCGGCCGCGGACCGGTGCGACTAATAATGCCTAAAGACCAAGGCAAGGTTAAAATCGAACCAATTAAGCCATAAATGGGAATTAACCAGCAAGTGTATAGGAATAAATCTTTCATTCAGGGGGTTATTCAGTTATCAGTTATCAGTTATCAGTTATCAGTGATCAGGTTTAAGTTTTAAGTTATCAGGTTTAGGTTTTCAATTTTCAACAAATTTAGGCTCTTTCACCGGTTACTGGTTACTGATTACTGATCACTGATCAACGGCCATAAAAAACCAACACTCGATCCTTTCTCGATCGAGATTAGTTAATTTAAGTATTTTACCTTTAATCCTGCGATCAGGCTAAATGCGCTGTAATAAAGATTTACCGTGGGAATCGGTGCTACAGGTGGCAAATAATTGATATTGACGACTCAGAGCGAGCGCTTGTTCGGTTTCCGGTTGACTGGGTAGCCAAGGTTTGGGATTGCCATAGGCATAAAAAGCCTCAATACCATCAATACCCAATTCTACTGCCGCCGCCACTAAATCGGCTGCGGGGCGATGGTAACGAAAGGGATGGGCGAGAACTACTAAAGCCCCCGCTTGCTGTAAACTTTTAATGACTCTAGAGGCTAAAGCCAGATCTCCTTCCGGTTTGGTTCTTTGCAGATAGGGAGTCAAGACGGCATGAGCGGGATCGAAACCATAGCCAAGAATATGCACTTCTGTCTCTAAGAGATTCGCCGTAATTTCTACCCCTGTCCAGAGATGGGGTAGAGAACTCTTTAAATGCTGATTTTCTAGCCAAATTTGGGCTTGTCGATAACCTTCGATCGAGTGATGATCGGTAATTGCTAATCCTTTTAGTCCGATATCTAACGCTTGTCTCATCAAGCCTTGGGGACTCATTTGACCATCGGAACAATGGGTATGAAGATGGAAATTGTAATGGTGGGGACAACTATCATAGCCAATATTTGCCCACACCGCTTTCAGGGCGAGGGTATCTTGAGCTAGGGGTGGGATTGTAGCAGAAACGACCATGCAGTATTGAGGAACTTTCCCAAAGATTACAAATTGTTAAGAATCAGCATAGCAAATATCAAGAAAAATTGGGTAGCTGCTGTTACCGGTAACACCGTTAGAGACTGTTCGTCAATGAATATTAAGCGGGAATCGGAGCCTTCTTCTGTCTCCGCGCTGATTATCGGTTATCGCTGCCCCTACAGGACTCAAAATCTCGCACCTGTTTCGCGAAACAAGACCCTAAAACCCTTAATTCGTCGATATTTCAGATTTATTCAGCAAGCCAGATGTACTAAGCTTTTTAGTATAAATGTTCTGGCTCCCTCTCCACGCTCTCTTCTCATAGACAGTCTTGACGAGTAACTTAGATACACTGACAGCTTATACCATTTTTCTTTATTTGCGTCACAACGAATGCAAGCTTGGCAAGCATTCGAGCGTGGATGTCTGTCATGGATTTAGAAATTTGGTATTACTATGGACTAAGAATACTAAAGTTTTGACTTTAAACCTAAAGGCGACTGGAAGCGGTTTAAGACCTGTGTTATTAATTCCTGTAGGGGACTATCTGCTTCTAACCCCTCCTCTACCTGAGTCCAAAAACGATTTAAATCGCGACTAGCGGCGACTAAAAGGCTATTTTCGCCGATAAAAGATAATGCTCCCACGGGACTAGATAAAATTGGTGCTTGGTCATCCTGTCCTAAGACCCCAATTAAGGCCGAACGCGCACCCTTTTCAAATCCTATAGTAATCATAGCAATTACCGTCGGTTGAATTGACCCAAGGAAACCCCACAAAAAGCCATGGGAGGAGGAGAATAGCGATCGCTCATTCAGACGGATTGAGGTGTTGGCTGTTGGGTTTCGTTTTCCCTTAGAATTGAGAGGTTTTCTTTAACCTATTGATTCGCTCAACCCAAGAAAAAGGACTAGACCGCTGTTGCATTCATCGCGTTTTATTAGCGGTAAGCTTGACTGCGATGTTCAATGAGTAAGACAATAACTTGAGATTGACTATCATCAACGATATAAATAACCCGATAGTCCCCGACTCGGAAGCGATACTTCCCAGCAAATTCTCCCTTTAATGCTTTAATTTGAGGGTGATTTTTGGGCGTTTCTTGAAGAATCTTTAAACACTTAGCAATCTTCTTTCTCAAGACTGAATCAGCTTCAGAATAAACTTTATTAGCTTTAGCTGTTAAACAGACTTTATAAATCATCTGAGTTTTTCCAATCAATGAGACGACCTGATTGTAAATCCATTTCAGCTTCTTTTAATTTTTCTATGATATTGGGAATTTCTCTAATTTCTTGGGTTGCTTGCTCACTCTCTTTATCTGATAAATAAGCAGCAAATTCTAGAATAGTTTTTAAATTTTCTAATGACAAGGTTTGGAGATATTGTTGAATTTTTTGCTGCATTAAATCAATCTGTGCTAATGTTTCAGTATCTAAAAAATCTTCTGAGGTCGAGAGATTTACTTGAACGTCAGTAATATTCATAGTTTGATAAATTGCTCCTTTTAAGTTGATTATATATATCTTAGCGAATTTTTCAAGCTAGGGCTTGCTACCTTGTAATCTAATCTGGGAATTGATGACCCTCAGCGATTCGCGTCTGGAGAGGTAATGTTTCTCCCTCCACATTTATACTACCCCAGGAGAGTCCTTCCACAGAATCAATACCACTGGCTACTTGATAACCGCTCCGGAAGGGTTATTAGCGACGCTTGAGGGAAACCCAACCACACCAATGTCGTCAAGAATGTTGGGTTTTGCTCAAACCATTGAATCGAGCAGTTTTCTCCTAAGTATTAAATCGCTCAACCAAACCTACAAGCTTCTATCTGATAACTGATAACTGATTAAGACTTCACTCCCAAGTTAAAGAAAATCGTTCCCCGACGCACAGAATTTTCGCTACCTTGGCTGCTAATAGTAAGAGAACGCAGATTATTAAATAAAGGCTTAATCGATAATTCTAACACCCGCACGATCGGAAATTTTGCCTCGATTACCGGTTGCAATTGTCGCCAATCGACGTAAAAATAACCATCATTTTCTGCGGGTAAAGCAGTAATTGCCTGTCGAAACTTACCACTACTTAAGATGGGGTTTTTCTGTGCAGATAAAGCTAAACCCATCGCTTCCACAGAACTAGCGATAATTTCATAATTATCGACCCTAGTATGCACTCCCGTCACGATCGTTTCTAGTTGCGCTTTTCCCCCTGGGACCGCCGTGGTTAACTTTGTCCAAGCTGTCACCGTTCGATCGAGTAAAGGCAGATTAACCACATTATAGCCGCGACTGCGGGCCAACTCATCCAAATGCTCGATCGCACTGTCCACCTCTACCCCCATCACCCGTTCCCCTAGAAAAACACTATCGGGTTCCATCCCCTTTGAACTAGGCACGAGAGCGAGACTATATTCGCCTCTAACCCAGCTAAAAACGTCTTCAGGCAAATTTAAACCTAAAGGCGACTGGAAGCGGTTTAAGACCTGTGTTATTAATTCCTGTAGGGGACTATCTGCTTCTAACCCCTCCTCTACCTGAGTCCAAAAACGATTTAAATCGCGACTAGCGGCAACTAAAAGGCTATTTTCGCCGATAAAAGATAATGCTCCCACGGGACTAGATAAAATTGGTGCTTGGTCATCCTGTCCTAAGACTCCAATTAAGGCGGTTTGAGCGACTATTCCCCCGGATTTGAGGGAAAAAGCCGTGGCTAATCGTTGTTTTGCTTCGGGACTCTCCGGGACGGGTTGATTAGCGATCCAAGCCGATAACGGGGGTAAATTGCCGTAAACTATAGCTATACGCGGTTCGGTGATATTTTTGAGAGCTTCTCGGTAATCAGGGCTATTTTTTAGGTTTAAATCCGGTACTTGCACGTTATTAAGTGCCTCGCGCAAAACCTTGATATTATTGGCAAAAAGCACCGTATCACCGACGACGGCACTAGCGAGAAAACGATTATTATCTCCTGCGGTCAAGGGACGTTGATAAATCAGGTTAACTCCCTTGTAGAGTTCAAAAACGAGGTCAAATTTGCCCGAAACCGCCTGTTTTGAGTAGGAAGCTTGCAGAAATTCCTTAGCGCGTTCGCCATCTTTACTTTGAATTGCCAAAAGATAACCCGGTTGGATACCATTATCGGTATCGCGATCGAAATCTAGGGAAGTAACAGCGAGGGTAATTTCCTCCCCTAACCAGGGTTTGATTTCCTTTTGATAATTCAATCCCGTTTTGCCGAGGAGACTTTTTTCTAAATCCTTAATTTCTTGGTGGGAACGTCGTCGATTAGCCGGTGTAGCGATTAATTGACCAAAAGACTCTAAACGTTCGGGATTGACCAACAAGGATACCATAACCGGGGCCTGTTTCGGCACAAAAATCGCCGCCATCGGTTCCCGCAGCACCCCACCTTTGAGCAAAGACAGAGGACTATCGGCGAGAATCCAAGCAAAACTGGCTGTAGCGACTCCTAGGAGAATGATTACCGTCGCACCTAAAATATAGAAAAACGATCGCAATTTCACAACCTTGTCCCGAGATGAACCATTAGCTATTTTAAGCCAGCAAATGACCCAAGAATTTCGATCGCTACAATTCTTACCAGACTGATAACCGATAACTCGCCACCGATAACTAATTTTTACCAGCCTTTTTCCGCTTGAGCGAGGACATAGTTAGCTACAGCTTCGATATCTTCAGCGCTGAGACGACCACCGAAAGCGGGCATCGCCCCCATACCTTTGGTAACTTGGGTAACGATAGCTTCAACGGAATCTTTGCCGTATTTAACTAAATCTTCTTTTTTCAGGGTTTTAGCGGCATTAACCACGTTTTTACCGCCCATATGGCAGGAAGCACAGTTAGCACTGAAAATCGAAGCCCCATCAGCTAAAGCGGGACGAGCCATACCGAATGTAACCACAGCCAAGAGCAAGCACAGGGAAATTAATAGTCTTTTCACGATTGGTTCTCCTCTATTTCTTAAGAAATTCCCCAACCATCGTCAGAAAAAACCGGTTTTCTTGTCAAAAGACAAGCTGTCAAACTTGGTGTAGAATGAATCAATGGGACAGTTAAAAGCAAACTTTTACTTTTTTGTCAAAAGACAGGCTGTCAAACTTGTCATCTTCCCTCGTGTAAAGGATTAACAAGCATGAAAAAATTAGGTTTATTGGTCGCTACCGTGGTGCTAGTCGTCTCTAGCTTCTTCTTCAACACTGCCTCCGCTGCTGCGGAAACCTTCACGGTTAAGATGGGCGGTGATGCGGGTACACTACAATTTGATCCCCCCGCCCTCACTATTAAAGCAGGAGATACGGTGAAATGGGTCAATAACAAACTTTCTCCCCATAACATAGTTTTCGATAGCACCAAGGTTCCTGAAGCCCAAGCTGCTAAATTATCCCATAAAGGTCTGGCTTTTTCCGCCGGTGAGTCCTTTGAAAGCACTTTCAGCGAACCGGGTACTTACACCTACTACTGCGAACCCCATCGCGGCGCCGGTATGGTCGGAACGATTACCGTTGAGTAATTGTCCGATTTTAACCAAAAATAACTCGCGGTTAACTGCCGCGGGTTGTTTTTTTGGGAATTATGAAGACTTTTCAGTTATCAGTAAACAGTAATCAGTAATCAGTGAGGTTCTTCAGTTTGTCTTATGCAACGGACAGGGTTATAAGGAATGAAACTCTTATAGAGAAAGACATTTGGCGATTTTTGTCAATTGTTTTTGAACTAGAACGAACTCATCAATTAAGTTTTTTGCCAGATAAGGATTTAGTCGATTTATGCCCCCCGATCGAACCATACCAAGTTCAGTAATCAGTAAACAGTAATCAGTGAACTGAAAACTCGCATCTGATAACTGATAACTGATAACTGATAACTGAAAGGGCTGTCTCCTGAAATATAAAGTCTCGGTTACAAAACTGACTTCCGAGCAATTCTCACCCCACCATAGAAACAGAAGCCCGTAGGAAAATCAGCCATGAAAGAACACGATGTCGTTATAGTGGGCGGTGGGTTAGCAGGATGCCGCGCCGCCTTAGAAATCAAACGCCTCAACCCGACCATCGATGTTGCTGTCGTTGCCAAAACCCACCCAATTCGTTCCCACTCCGTCGCTGCCCAGGGAGGTATCGCCGCCGCCCTGCAAAACGTTGACCCCAAAGATAATCCCAAGGCCCACGCCTACGATACCGTCAAAGGTTCCGATTTTCTGGCTGACCAGGATGCGGTGGATATCCTCACCCAAGAAGCCCCCGAAGTTATCATCGAATTGGAACATCTAGGCGTGTTATTCTCCCGTCTCGAAGATGGACGCATTGCCCAAAGAGCCTTTGGCGGTCACAGCCATAACCGTGCCTGTTACGCCGCCGATAAAACCGGTCACGCCATGCTGCACGAATTAGTCAGCAATTTAGGCCGTAATCAGGTAAAAATCTACGATGAATGGTACGTTTTGCGCCTTATCCTCGAAGAAGGTACGGCCAAAGGCGTGGTTATGTACCAAATCGCCACCGGACAGTTAGAAATCCTCCGGGCAAAAGCAATTATGTTCGGGACCGGGGGCTATGGTCGCGTTTATAACACCACCTCCAACGATTTCGCCTGTACGGGAGACGGTTTAGCTTTATCGGCAAAAGCGGGTATTCCCCTAGAAGACATGGAATTTGTCCAATTTCACCCCACGGGACTCTATCCCGTCGGTGTTTTAATCTCAGAAGCGGTCCGGGGTGAAGGTGCTTATTTAATCAATAGCGAAGGTCGTCGTTTTATGGAAGACTACGCCCCCTCGCGCATGGAATTGGCACCCCGGGACATCACTTCCCGGGCCATTACCCTAGAAATTCGCGCCGGCCGGGGGGTAAATCTGGACGGTAGCGCCGGGGGTCCCTTTGTCTATCTGGATTTACGCCATTTAGGCCGGGAAAAAATTATGAGTCGCATTCCCTTCTGTTGGGAGGAGGCCCACCGTCTCGTCGGTGTCGATGCGGTAGAGGAACCGATGCCCGTCCGTCCTACAGTTCACTATTGTATGGGCGGCATTCCCGTTAATACCGATGGTCGCGTTCGCTTAAGTGCCGATACCCTCAGCGAAGGCTTTTTCTCCGCCGGGGAATGTTCCTGTGTCTCCGTCCACGGGGCCAATCGTTTGGGTAGTAATTCCCTGTTAGAATGTGTGGTCTATGGGAGAAGAACCGGCAAATCGATCGCTAAATACGTCGAAAAACGCGCTTTTCCCGTCTTTAATCCCGATATTTACCTTCAGGATGCTAAAGAGGAAATCACCGCTTTATTGACCAAAAAAGGCACGATTCGCATCGGTCAACTACGTCAGCAATTCCAAGACTGTATGACCCAACATTGCGGCGTTTTTCGCACCGAAGCGACCATGCGCGAGGGAATTAAACAAATTGGCGAATTAAAGCGCCAATACGAGCAGATTTACCTGGATGATAGGGGGGATTGCTGGAATACGGAACTAATCGAGGCCTGGGAATTACAAAGTCTCATGGTGGTGGGGGAAATTATCCTCACCTCTGCCCTCAATCGTCAAGAAAGCCGAGGGGCCCACTCCCGCGAGGATTTTCCCCAACGGGATGACCAAAATTTCCTTCAGCATACCCTCGCCTATTATTCCCCCTCCGGCATCGATATCGACTATATGCCCGTGGTGATTCAGGATTTCACCCCCGTGGAACGTAAGTATTAACCTCTGGTCGGACGGTAAATGTAAAGGAATATTACAAACTCCTTGGCATTTACCGAGATTTAGTTCTATACTAAATAAAGCAACGCGGGATAGAGCAGTCTGGTAGCTCGTCGGGCTCATAACCCGAAGGTCAGTGGTTCAAATCCGCTTCCCGCCATTACTAATAAAGCCGGTAGTTAGGGCTTGCTGAATAAATCTAAAAACCTTGTTGGATAAGGCTTTTAGACTTTTTTGACCTCAAAAAGTGCCGACCATTGGAGGGATCGGGGGTAAAATTCAGGTACTTTTTCCCTGAAAATTAGGTAACTGACTACCTCAAAATCGGTAAAACCCTACACCCCACACCCCACACCCCACACCCTGCCCCCACCAACAAACTTTTTCAGCAGACCCTAGTTAACCCCGATTTCCCGTTAGGGAACATTGAACATTACCCGTTCAAGAGAGCGATTGGGGTCAATGTAGGATTGGCGAGAATGGAGACAAGTATAATTATCCATGATCAAGATCTGTTCTGCTTTTAAATAGAGCGGAACGTGACAGGCTTCAAACAGTGCCATTTACAAAATGTTTGAAAGAAGTAGCGGGGATTGAAATCGACCACGGCATAGATAGTTATACTTATCGGCGCGGTTTATTTGTGATGAAGCAATCAGGAGAAACGGTTAAAATCATCAACGATGTTCAGTTTCAGCCTGTGGGTTTTGCTTAACTAACAATGGGCGTATTAAAATTAGTTATTCCTTTGGAATCGAGAACAATCAAATAAATGCGATCACCGATTCATTGATACGGCGGTTTAAGCAAACGTTATTCTTTTTTGGGAAAAACTGTATCATTAGAAAAAAATCAAGAGGTTTTTGTTGATGGAACCACTCTTAGTGACTTTGATAACTTGGGCCACGAATATTGCTCCCTTGGCTGGTGCTGCTATTGCCACAGGTTTTTTAGGCAAGACTGGGGAAAATCTTAACGATTCCTTGTTGGCGACACTGCAACGCAAATTTCCTACCTCGCCAACCTTAAAGTTATTAACCGCAGGCAAAGCACCTGAAGTTGAGCAAGCCGTCATTGACTTGGAACCTGTATTAGCTGATTCGGAAGTTACAGAATTATTAACGGAAATGCGGGCGTTGATGAGCGGTAACCAGGAATTAGCCGCTAAGTTAGCCGCAACGGAAAAACAGATCCGCAATACTCAAATTAACAAGGATCAATCCCAGGGTTATCAATTCAACAAAAATGTTGAAGCTAAATTTTTGGGGGGAAACCATAACCATTACTATACCAGTGACAATAAGAAAGAGCATTAGCTGGAGTCGTCTGGTAGGGAACAGACAAAGTTAGCCCCACCTCCGCCAGTAAATGAATGGCAGGGACGACAGGATGAAATCAAGGAACTACAAACCGCCCTCAGCAATGACAAAGTACGCTTAATCGGGATAACCGCCGCAGGAGGCTATGGGAAATCGGCTTTAGCGGTGAAGTTCAAAGAGAAGTTAAACCCTCATTGGCGGGTGTTATGGGTTAGTTTTAGAGAGCGTTATTCAGTAGCGCAATTTGGACGCTGGTTATTAGAAAATTTGGAGCAACCCTACGATGAAAAATGGAACGATGAGACGTTAATTCAGCAGATGATACGGGGACTGATTACCTCACCTTGTCTGTTGATTCTTGACAACTTAGAAACAGTAGTTCAGACGGCGGGAGATTCAGTTTATAGGCAATTTTTGATCCGTTGGTTGGATTCCGGAAACCAGAGTAAAATCCTGATTACCAGTCGGGAACAGCCGAGTTTTGTCCCCAATTTAACGCGGCGTTGTCATTGGTTGCGCCTGGGGGGATTAGCAGCAGCGGACGCAATCCAGTTGGTGAGGGTGAATTACGGTTTGACAGGAACTAATCAAGAATTAGCCGAATTTGTCCACAAGATGGGACGACATCCTCTCTTAATGCAACTGGTTTGTAGTTGGATGAGTGATGAGTTTGGCGAAGGGGTTTCTGTCACCGAGTCGCAAAATTTGGGCTTAAATCTGTTTGATGTGGAGGGTTATCACCGCGACACGGAAACCTGTGTCAGAGAAGTGATTACCGCCAGTTTAGCGCGATTATCGAAAGAGTTTAGGGAGAGTTTAACGCGGTTATCTGTATTGCGCAAGAGTTTTGATTTAGGGTTAGCGCAGGCATTAACCCCAGAAATAACTGACCAAGATTTACGACATTTTGCTCGTTTATCCTTATTACAAGAATTTCCCCCCGAATACAATGTAAAACCGCGACGGTTTGAGTTTTTGCCTTTAATATCAATGGTGGTGCAAGATCAAGCAAATCCTGAAACATTGCGATCCGCCCATCAATTAGCCTTAGATTATTATTTAGCTCATTTACCTGTCCCTCCCTGGGAATCCTTGGAAGATTTGAAGGAATATTTAGAGGCGTTTCACCATGCAGGGGAATTGGGAGAATGGCAATTAGCTTACGATATTTTGAATGAGGAAAGAGGCGGAGAAGAGAAAGATAAATTGGTTAATAGGTTTTTAGATTTACAAGGATTTTATCGTAAGCAAGCAGAACTTTATGAGCAAATTATTGCAGGGAGTCAACGGGAACAAGTTTGTTATCGTAACTCGTTAAGTTATTTGGGAAGTTGTTATTGTTCCTTGGGACAGTACGAAAAAGCGATCGCCTATCACCGGCAATGTCTCGACATCAGTAAGGAAATAGAAGATTGGCAAGGGGTGGCAACTTCTCTATGTGGTTTAGGCATTTGTTATAAGTCCTTGGGACAGTATGAAAAAGCGATCGCCTATCACCAGCAATCTCTCGACATCAGTGACGAAATTGGCGATCGGCGAGGGGTGGCATTTTCTTTATATAACATGGGTGAAGCATTGATTAAACTAGAACAATACAGCCAAGCAGAAAGCAAAATTCAAGCATCCTTAGTTATTTCCCAAGAGATTAATTTTAAATATTTAACCGCCCATAATTTAAGAGTTCTTGCCGAAATCTTCCACAAAACTAATCGCCCTGAACTTGCCCTCAGCCATTGCCAAGAAGCGCTTGAATTATGCCAAGAATTGGGGATTCCCTTGTTTAAATATTGTGAGGAATTGTTAGGGCAAATTCAGGGGGATGTAGCAGACAATCTATAAAATTATCCTTAACTCCCATTAAGCAAAACTATGAAAATTAACTTCATTGATACTTATAAGCAAACAATTCAATCGCCTCAATGAAATTTACTCAATACTTTTTAGCCACCAGAAAACGACCAGATCGAGCCAATATCAAAATGGAATGGATTGAATACACAATCAATAATCCTATTCTGGAAGTTCACCAAAATGATGGACGAATTCGCCGCTGGGCATTAATTGAGGAAATAGACAACAAGGCGTTGAGAGTTGTCTTACTCGAAGATGGTATCACAGTTCACAATGCTTTTTTTGATAGGAATTTTAAGCCATGAAAATCACCTACTTTCAAGATACGGATACTCTATATTTAGAGTTCAATAACAATCCTATTGTCGAGACTCAAGAAATCAATGAAAATACCTTAGTCGATCTTGATAAAAATGGGAACATTTGTGCAATTACCTTGGAACACGCCAGAAGCTTAACGGATCTGAATGCTTTTTCCCTAGAAACTATTGTCGCGTCTTAATTAGCTTCAAGTTTATAAGAGTTGTCATAATAAAATTATTCTATAAACTCTATGGATTCCCCATGCAAAACCCAATTAACCTCACTATTGAGCGCTTTCAAGAAAACGGACAAGATTACTATGTCGCCACCAGTCCCGATATACAAGGACTTGTCACTGAAGCTGATACAATAGATGCCGTCATTGATATTGCCAAAGACTTAATTCCCATCCTATTAGAATTGGAAACAAAGGAGTGTGAATAATGCAAACCGTCCACAAAATGAGGAACAATTAATTATGAACATCAAAGATTATCCCTTTGCTCAAGACTTGATTACGGATAATCAAGGTCAGATACAGCAAGTTATCATTAATTTTGAAGACTATCAACAAATAATAGAAACCTATGAAGATACTGGACTCTATCGGGCCATGATAGACGTTAAAGATGAAACTCCCTTAACTTTGGAGGAAGCTTTAATTGAATTAGAAAAAGAATGAAAATCAACTATCTTCCTACTTTTATCAAGGATCTTAAAGATTTAAAAAGTACGCCAATTCAAAAATGAAACGCATCAACCTCAAGAGTTGACAAAGAAAGGCTCATCAGGTCAGCAATTCTCATTTTAAGGTTTCATGACATTAAAACCCCTGCACCTAGAGGGGTTAATAATTCTTAACGAATCTCTAGATCGCTGAAACAACGCAAAATCGTTTCAAAATGAGAATTGCTGGAAATCAATAGAGTCACAGAAAAACTTTTTCAAGAGATTCACCCTGACAAAAGAAAAACCTTTACTTGTGACAACGGCAAAGAATTTTGTGGACATCAAGAGTTGAGTCAGAAACTAGGAGCAGATTTTTATTTTGCTACTCCTTATCATTCGTGGGAGAGGGGATTAAACGAGCATACCAATGGACTGTTAAGACAATTTTTCCCCAAGGGAACGAATTTTAAAATCGTTAAGCCAGAGGAGGTGGAAAGAGCCGTAAACTTGATTAACAATCGTCCTCGAAAATGTCTTGACTATCGTACCCCGAATGAGGTATTCTATAAAGGTAGATCAGACAGTGATGCAATTCAGACTTGAATTGACCAATCTTAGTTAAGTACCTAAGTAAAATTAATTCCACATCTCGCTAACTCCTGACTTCGGGTGCATCTCATTTTTGTAAATCTAGCAAGTTGGGATTTTTACGCGAAAACTCTCTGATAAAATCTGGCATTACTTCCGATTTTATCACTCAATCCAAGCTTTTGGGTGGTAGAACCCCCCAAACCCCCCGCGCATTAGCTTTTCGGTGGGATGCTTACAGGCAGCTGCTGACACATTTGTCATCATTTAAGAGTCATACTAAATCTGTTTATTAAAAACTGATTATTTATTCACCCTTTTGCATTAGTGCCTGCTGCCTTTTACCTGTCCTGATATGTAGCCTATACTCAACGGATTTAGTATTATTACTGTAGTTTGGTATGGGCTTTTTTCTCATAGGTGCGTTCAAATTTTGTGCGGGTGTAATTGGCAGCGATCGCTATTGCTAAAGCCAAAATTGCGAAAATAAGGGCAGTAATTTGATAGATAGACTGATTTGGGGATAAAATTGCCAGTAAAGCTAATAATATCCCCATTAAAATTGCGATTTGTTTAGTTTTTACCATGTTTTCATGGGCAGCGCTACAGGTGCGACAGTGGACAGTGTGACGAGAATAGCGATCGAGGGGTAAAGGATCGAATAAATCGATCGCCGTTGTCCGCTGGCTGGTGTAGCCTTGATAGTAGGGGAAAGAGTCCCCATAGCGATCGAACCATTGACGTAACTCAATCACCAAGGCATCGGAACTTTTTAAGGGCAAGTATAATTTTTGTAAACTATCTCTTGACTTTTCCACCATTTGCTGCTGACTTTGAATTAAAGGTAGATCATCTTCGAGGATGCGACTTTGACGCAGATGTTCCAACCAGCGCCAACGGTATTGACGGGAGTTAACGGCAAAATTTTGGTAACGTCGCACCAGTAAGCGAGAACGACCTTGACCCAGAGAAATCCCGTATAAAGCCAATCCAGCACACCAATGGGGATTAGGCAGAGAAAAACGATAATGAACGAGATTAGGGGCTATAAAATCCAGATATTTCCAGCTTTCTTGCGGATTGCGGCTATTGCGCCACTGACTGCGAATTCCCCGCGCCGAGATTTCGAGGATTTGGAAGGCTAAAGGTTGAGCATTTTCCCGTTTTGCCCCGAATTCGCTGCGATCATGGCTAATATTAACATGGGCGGGATCGAGGAGATTTTCGAGTAAATAGCCCTGTTCGTAGGGAAAATCAATGAGATAATCGGTATGGACACAATTGGGGTCTTCTAGGTCTTTGATGATAGGAATATCGCTTTCTTTCGCTGTTTCCTCTTCTCCTAACCAAACCCAGAGGACTCCCTGACGTTCCACCACCCCATAGGATTTAACCTTGGCATTGCGGGGAATCGGGGTATTAACTGGCAGTTGGGGAATATGGGAACATTTTCCATCCGTCTCGAACTGCCAACCATGGTACAAACATTCTAAACGCCCAGCGATCATCTGTCCTGTGGAGAGTTTAGCCAAGCGATGGGGACAGCGATCAAGCAAACAGCCCCATTTTCCCTGTTGATCGCGAAATATTAGCAATGGTTGCCCATAAAGAGAGAAAGAGTAGGGATTTTTTTGCCAATCCTGCACAAATAACACAGGATACCAACAATTTTGGTAGTGAAAATAGTCATCCCTAGGCAGGGGTTGAGATTGATCGGCGCTTGTCATGGGGGTGAGAGAGAAAAAATATTGATCATGATCATAATATCGGTGCGGGCAATTGATCTCTGTTTTTCTACTATCTTTTAATCAATCCGAAAGGGACTAGGAGAGGGTCGAAATTCCCGATAGGCGTTAATTGTAGCCAGAAAGTCGATTGTAAAGTCTTTTATTAGAACTCTTGCAAATTAATTATATGTTATAATGATGGGTTAACTAATTTTCCCCAAAAAAATAGTTAATCAGTACATTCGTCCTGAATGAAAACTTGAAGTTTAACTTTTAACTCAAAACTCTTTAGAGCTGCTTTAATTTGGTTATCAAAACCTCTTTATT
>NZ_JACJSV010000088.1 GCF_014698335.1 Microcystis viridis FACHB-1342
CTACAAAATTGGAAGGAGGGGGCAACCATCGATCCCTACCTCCCACACTCCGAGAATGATTATTATTCTTGAGAATGAATAGTTTATTTTTTGGAAGTCCCTTACCAAGCGAGGCCGAGTGGGAATACGCTTGTAGAGCGGGAACAACCACTCCCTTCCACTTTGGCGAGACGATCACGGGAGAACTGGCGAATTACGTTAGTTCAACGGTCTATCAACAAGAAAAGGCGAAAAAATCCCCAAAGAAAACCACTCCCGTCCGCTCCTATCCCCCCAACGCCTTTGGGCTGTACGATATGCACGGGAATGTTTGGGAGTGGTGTTTAGATCCGTGGCACAGTGATTATCAAGGCGCACCGCCCACAGACGGGAGCGTTTGGGACGAAAAAAATATTGATAATCGTTATCAAAACTCATTAAATAGTATAAATAAACTATTGACAGATGACCGAAAATGTGTATTGCGGGGCGGTTCTTGGTTCAGCCTTCCAGATGGCTGCCGTTCCGCTTTCCGCAGCAGCTACAACCGCCGCGACTACAGCAACCTCTACGACGGTTTTCGGGTGGTGTGCGGTGCTGGGAGGACTCTGTAACCCTTTTCTCTTTTTTTTCCTTTTTACCCTCATTCCCTTTTCTGGAATTTTTTTAGGCAGGCTATAGTACAAGTGTATTAGTTTAGGGGGTCAATTACCTGGGGTTTGGGGGTGGATAAGTAGCTGGTTATAATTAAATTAAAAATGGATTTTAGGTTCGATCCCCCCTTAGGGACTTGCGTGGGAATAATATCCCAATCGATCAGAGGGCGCAAGCTTTGCGCCCCTACAGTAACGGATTTTGTCCACAATGTAGGGGTGAACTGCGTTCGCCCAAAAGGTACATTATCAAGGGGTTAGCAATCCAATTGCGAACGATAGATGGAGATTCTGAGGCCTTTAATTCATCAGCTACAGCTTCAGGAATGACCACAAGCTCATACAGTTCTTGTAGGATCATAATTTGGTCAATTAAGAGCAGGTAGCAAATCGGAGAAGTGTCAGAAACAACTATCATTTCGCTCTGAGTTGTTTGAGAGTTTGCAAATCGCGTTCTAGTTCAGTTTCATCATAATTCAGATAGACTCCCATCCGCTTTAAAAAGGCATGAGTTTCTAACCGAGAAGGTAATTGAAGGATGCGTCCAACTTCGGCCGTACTCAAGATACTGGCTCTTCTGGTTTCTGTGTGGAAACGAAGCCTATACTGATAGTTTCTTCGGCAAAATAGTCGTAAAAGTCTTTCTCCGTCAACATTTCACGATTCCATAAGCAAAAATTATCACACAAAGTCGAGAAGAGCCAGATACTGGCACGGTAAGCATCAGCAATAACCATTTCCAGCAGTTTATGAGCCAAATTATCGCCTGTTTGACCTAATCTCTGGGCGATTTCGTCGGGAATATCAACAGTGATTTTCATAAAATTATCGGAGTCGCTACCAGTTAGTTTTATCATAGGTGAAATAGATGGCTCTTCCAGTTTTTGTGTGGAAGGAAGAAGAATAGGGATAATTTGGGTGCATCTCAATTTGGTCGAAATATCTATAGGACATTTTGGGCGCCCGCAGTTCGATAAACTCACTGACCACGATGCGCCCCTACCATTGGTGTAATAATAGGATTGTAGGGGCGAATTGCATTCGCCCTCTTTGATTTTTACAGTTTATTTTAAATAAATCAAGAGATTTAACCCCGGAATTGTGCGCGAGAGAGTCCAGATAAGGAGAGTGATATAAAAGATGCCGATACCCCATTGATACCAAACTAAAAAAGAAATGATAGCGGGTAATTCTTGATCGCGAACTCGCCAATCATTAAAGCCTAATTTTAGCAAATTATTGAGACTTAAATCGTAATAATTTAACCAATTCCAACGCTTTTGCCAAGAAATAGGAGTATAACGATCGCGAAAGAGGGGAAATTCGGGAACCACGGGTAAACGGGTGATTAATAAGCGTAATTGTCGCATACTGCCATCTTGCAGAAAATAGGAACTATCCATTAAATCGTGATAGCGTCCCCGACGATAAAGTTCGATAATTAAAATTAGGGGTAAGGGGACAAGAATTAGGGCAATAGCTGTTAAAGTTAGTAGGGGACAACTGGCAGATTGCAGGATATTAAACACACCAGAAAGGGTGAGAATAATATAGCTAGTTACCATACAAAAGATTTCATAACGATTAGGAATTACTGGTTTAGGAGTGAGACGACGCACGCGATCAATTAACCAAAATAAACAGCCAAAATAGGCAAAAATTATGATTCCTGTACCGAAAACTAAACTAAAATTTGTACCATCTTGACTTAAAAGTAATAGTAAAGTAAGGAAAGAAGTATGCAGAAAATCAGCTACCCAAGTGAGGTTAATTAGGCGAATAACTGAGATATTATTTAGTTTTTGTTTTAACTGTTGTAATCGCAATTTTTCGGTTTTGTATTCAATTTGATTAGCATCGGCAATTTGTTCTAGGGAGCGAAAATTACGAACTAAATTTCTTAAAACTGTCTCATTTCCTGCTAGGTTTGGTAAATAAATTGCTTGACCAATTACTCCTCTATCTCCCAGTATTTTCGCTTTATCGGAATCAAAAGCTAATCCTGATACACTTAAATAACTATTTTTAGTAAAAGTGGAATTACTAAAATCTACCTGATCTAAAAGTTTCACATCTTGAAAACTAACCACACCATTAAAATAACTAGACCGGAAAGCGCCTGATTTTTCAAAAGTGGCATTTCTAAAGGTTAATAAACTTAAAAATCTACTCTTAGAAAATAGCGGACGATCTCGCCATTGACTTTGGGAAAAATTAGCTTCTTTTTGCCAGAAAGTACGGGTAAAATCTGCGGGTTTATCGTATTTGGTTTGATCAAAATAAGCTTCGGCAGTAAAATGACTGCCATGGAAGTTAGTAATACTTTTAAAATGTGCGCTGCGAAAGATGGCTTTATTTAAAAATTGACTTTGACTAAAATTTACATCTCCCATAAAATTAGCTTTTGTAAATTTTGCCACCCTAGCAAAACGCGATTCTACCCAATTACTTTCACGACTAAATTTTGCTGCCATTGCTTCGACAATTTGCAGAAAAAAAGTCTTAGAAAAGTCCACTTCTCCCATAAATACGGTTCCCTGCAACTTCACAGGTCCGCGAAATACTGTGACATTAAAAACCGGTTCATCGCTATCGAATAAAAAATTTTCGTCCTGTTGTAATAACTGTTCTTCCGTGGGTGATAATAGGGTAGCGAGAGCTACTTTTGTTAAAGGAGTAGGTAAACCCAGACGGGAAGCGATAAAATTGCCTTGAATTAAGGAATTACTAAAATCTAAACCTAGGGGTTGTTTAGCGCGATTAATTTGACCTTGAATCTGTTGATAAAATTGTTCTTGCAGTTCCTTATTTTCATCGCGGATATCGATAACTAAATTGGCTAAATCGATAGTAGTCATCCCTTCTTTAAGGACGGGTGCGCTTAAACGTTCCTGCAATAAAGTTACTGTTAAAGGAACTCTATCCATTACTGCCAAACTAGGGAGAGAATGTAAACCGAAAAACAGAAAAACAATGATTAGTAACCAGCAGCCTTTTAACAACGCACCCACGACAGTTATTTCCCTAAACAAGCTTGGATAGCCATTTCTAAGTCCTCTTGGTTTAAATCGGTGATAACAAAGACCTCCTGAACACTTTTTCCTGTCCTCGCAATCAGCTTAAAACCACCACGAATCGGCACTGATATCCGCAATTGTAACCGCGGACAATGACCTTTTGAGCGAGAAAGTACCCCCGGGGTGACAGTGGTGATTCCTTTATAAGTAATTAACTTTTCTAATACCGCAATCAACCCCGGAATATGAGTAGAATGATTCCAAACTAAGCGACCATTATTCATAATTATGCGGCCTCTAGGGGAGCCATGGTTAATCCTTCCCGTCGCAATTGTTGGTGATAAAGTTCCGCTTGTTCTTGGGGACCTGTCCAGACAATTGCTTGTCCTTGGTAGTGAACTTGATTAGTTAATTCCCAAGCTCGATCGGTGGTCATATCCGGGATATATTTAATTAAACAATTGGCCACATGATCGAAGGTGTTAAAGTCATCGTTGAGAACAATAACTTTATAGTTGGGATAAGTCTTTTTGACAACTTGGGTGGACTTATCTAAGGTGGTACTGGGTGCGCTGGCCATAAAAGTTACAATAGGTCAAGGTTTTTGCGGTTAAATTCGAGCATTTTGACAACAATTAAGCGGCAAAAGCCACAGAATTATTATGCAAAACTTGGTGATAGTAATTTAATAACTGTTTGGTGGCCGCTTGCCATGCCCATTTTTCGGCTTCTAGACGCGCATTTCGTCGTAATTCCTCTCTTTCTGCCTTGGCGGTTAGTAATCTTTGGGTGGCACTAATTAAACCTTTTTCATCCCTAGGATCGAAGAGATGACCATTAACTCCATCGGTGACAATATCGGGAATTCCCCCCGAATTTGCTGCCACCACCGGACAACCGGCAGCCATGGATTCTAAAAGTACCAAACCGAGGGTTTCTGTGCGTGAGGGAAAAAGAAAAGCATCTGCGGAAGCAAAAGCGGAGGCTAATTCTAACCCCTGTAAATAACCGACAAAATGGGTATTTGTGTCGGCAAAATGACTTGTTAAAGCTTCCCGATGGGGACCATCTCCCACAATGGCAAATCTTGCTTCGGGAATCGCTTCTAATACTGGTTTAATGCGATCAATTTCTTTTTCGGCCGACACTCGACCGACGTATAATAAGAGAGGACTATCGGGGTTATTTTGGGATAATTTCAGTCTCATAGCCGGGGATTTTAAATGAGGTTGAAATAATTCCGTATCGACTCCCCTTTGCCAAAGCTCGACCTTTTCAATGCCACGACTAGATAATTCTTGCACCATAGCAGTGGAAGTGCAGAGATTTAAACTTGCTTGATTGTGGGCCAATTTTAATAATTCCCAGAGTAATCCTTCTAGGGAACCTAATCCATAGTGTTGTAGGTATTGGGGGAGATGGGTATGATAGGAAGCGACGAGGGGAATGTTCATAGTTTTGGCAAAATAAATGCCTCCCACCCCTAAAACAGCCGGGTTAACCACATGAATAATATCAGGTTTAAACCTCTCTAAAGCTTGACCGACGGAAGGCCGGGGGAAAGCCATTTTTAATTCCGGATATAGGGGTAAGGGAATCCCTGTAACTCCATGAATTTTAGCACCTTTGTACTCTTTTAAACCGCCATCGGGAGAGAAAACTAATACCTGATGACCTAATCTTTGTAGGTGTTCCACGGTATGTTTAAGACGGGTGACAATGCCATCGATTTTCGGTAAGAAAGTTTCTGTAAAAAGAGCAATTCGCATAGAGAAAACAAGGTTAAGTAATAATTAAGGGCAAGCTTTTTTTGAGATAGCTAGGAATAATTACTGAATTTCTCAAGGCAATTAACTCCCCAATTAATCATAGATCAGAAAGGCCAAAGGTTTTAATCACTCGATCGCTACCTTCGATAACCACCGTCGCTCGATAATTATCGCCGATTGCTGCAGTCCATAATTGCCATTCCCCCGCCACATTGTCTAATTTTAAGGGATTAAGGCCCACTTCCACTTGATCGAGTCCTCCGCTAATTCCGGTTCCCAGTGCCTTTAAATAAGCCTCTTTTGCCGTCCATAACTGAAAAAATAGCTTTTCCTTCTCTGCGGACTTTTCAACAAGCTCATGTTCCCTAGCACAAAAAAACCTTTTTGTCAAGCTATCTAAATCTTTCATCTGGCGCATTTTCTCTAAATCTACCCCAATGCGAGCGGTTAAAGTCAAGCCACAGATTGCCATCTCCTCGGAATGGGAGAGATTAAACTGTAATTGGTATTTAATACTCGGTTTTCCCCGTTCACTGTAGATAAACTCGATTTTTTCGGGACTTATGGCCAAATATGACCCTAAAATCTCCCGTAAACATCCCCTAGCCACCAAAAAACGCCGCTTGTGTTGGGGAAAATGGTAACGATTAGCTCTAATTATTTCATCTTCCGAGAGCAAAGAAGCCAGTTTTTCTCGTCTATCCCCAGAGGGATCGAGACTGATAAAATAGAGATGAACCTCATCGGTAGATATAAACATTAAACTCAGAAGCGATCAAATAATTAATTATCGGTAAATTTTACCGTAAAATGAGAATTGCCGACTCAAGAATTTATCCACCTTCTAACTCTTGACTTTGCAGCACACCTATGAACTTTTTTCATACTGAAGACCATCTCCAACAGTTCGGTACAGATATTTTAGAAACAACTTGGCGAGAATTTCCCCAATTAGCTCAAGAACAAATTGCCCTAACTTGGATAGTATATGATCCTCCTGTTATCGTCAACACGGGGGGAGCAATTTCTCACGAAGAATTCTGGAAATATTCCCCCCGCGGATTTAGTTATCGCGGACAAGAAAGAACCTATCCCGCTAGTTTAGTGAAATTGTTTTATCTAGTAGCAATTCATGAGTGGTTAGAGGGGGGAATGATTGCCGAAAGCAGCGAATTAAATCGCGCCATTCGTGACATGATTGTTGACTCTAGTAATGATGCTACCAGTTTAGTTGTAGATCTGGTTACGGGAACCACTAGCGGTCCAGAAATTGCCGCCGGTCCCTTTGAAACTTGGAAGCAACAACGCAACATAGTTAATCGTTATTTTCAATCCCTAAATTGGCCAGAATTAGCGACAATTAACGTTAATCAAAAAACTTGGTCTGATGGTCCCTATGGACGTGAACGCGCTTTTTTAGGGGAATTAATGGAGAATCGCAATATGTTGACTAGCAATGCAGTGGCGCGTTTAATTCATACTATTGTCGGGGGGATTGCTGTTTCTTCCCAACGTTCCCAAATGATGATGTCTTTACTAAAACGTAGTCTTAATCCTGCTGATTGGACAAGTCAAGGAGATGATACACAAATCTTAGGATTTCTGGGACAAGGATTACCAGAAAATAGTCAAATTTGGTCAAAAGCTGGTTGGACAAGTCAAGTGCGTCACGATGCAGCCTATATTGAAATTCCCCATCATACTCCCTATCTATTGGTAGTATTTACCGAGGGAAAAGATAACAGTCAAAATCGCTCAATTTTACCTTTTATTTCCCAGAAGGTAGCCGAGAAAATTATGCAGTTCAATTAATTGAAGCTGTGGGTAGGATGATTTTCTCTGTCATTGTCAAAAGTGCTAGATAAACATCCTACTGTCATGAACCCGTAAATTGACTGATGTGCATCTCAATATGTAGCTTTTCTGGGATAGATGGGGTTTGTTTTTGCAGCTGAAATACTCGATTAAGTTTAGTCTGTGCTTCACCTTGACGAGAAGGACTGTCATCATTTAAACTAACAATAAGTTGTTCTTAAGTATTTCCTCAAATGTGTGACTTTTAATCCTCATCATTGTCATAACGAAAGGGAAGTGGAGAGTAAACTAATTGTCCAGTATTTACTCCCAAAACTAGGCTACAATGCCGAACATTGGTATCAACAAGTTAGCTTCGGTAAAGTCCGCTTAGATTTCCTTGTTTCCGCTCAAAAACCTATCAATAAAAGGCAGTTTTTATCCTCTCACTGTCTAATTATCGAGGCTAAAAACCCCAGAGAAAAGCTCATCAATCATCGTCACCGCTTAGGTTATTATCTCAACTATTTTAAAGTGCAGTGGGGATTATTAACCAATGGTGATGAGATTCAACTTTATCGAAGAAAACCCGATAAAATTTATTTAGTTTTTAGATGTTCTGGGTTAGAAATTGCCTCTCACTTAGAACAGTTAAAATCTCTGATTGGTTACGAAACCTTATCTTTAGGTATTCCACCGCTCAATTCTCCAACAATCAACCACAGAAACCCCATGAAAACCATCGCAATTTATCATCATAAAGGTGGTGTTGGCAAAACCACCGTCGCTACCAATCTAGCGGCAGCTTTGAGTAAAAAAGGCAAGCGAGTATTATTAATTGATATTGATGCTCAAGCTAATAGTACCTTTGCCGTTGGTTTAATTAAGTTTCAATTCGATGATGACGATGATTTAAAAGATAAAAATGTCTTTCATTTACTAGATAACAGTAACCGCATTTTTATTGAGAATATTGTCAGAAAGTCTCAAGGATTCAATCATCCAGAAATTGATGTTATTCCCTCTCACATATCTTTAATTGCTAACCAAGCAAAAATTAAAGATAATGCGGCGGTATTTGCTAGATTGGCAAGAAAATTAGAGAAAGTAAATAATCAATACGATATTGTAATTATTGATGCACCTCCCGCACTTGATTTATATGCACGCATTGCTTTAATTGCAGCTGACTATCTGATAATCCCTTCTGATCTTAAACCATTTTCTAATCAAGGATTAGATAGCGTTAAAAACTTTGTTCAAGAGGAAATCAATGAAAGTCGTGGAGATTTGGGTAAACCAACCCTACAAATTTTAGGCGTTTTACCTTCCAAAATTTCCACCCATGCTCAATACTTAAAATATAATTTTCCCAAACAAAAACAAGTGATTCCAGACAAATATAATTTACCTTTGATGGAATCGACTATCTCGGAAAGAATGCCTTTATCTCGCTGTATAAATCAATACGTTACCGTGGGAGATTTAGAAATTCCTGCCCCCCAATCTATAATCGATTATGCCGAACATCAAGCTGATGCGGGAGTATCAGCAGCAGAATTTGAAGCCTTAGCAATTGAAGTTTTAGCTAAAATAGGAGTTAAATAAATGTGGAAATTTTTACGAGTCGATATTACTGATATTAATCCTTCCCTTCCCAGAGAAACCTTTTCCGAAACTGAATTAGAGAATTTAGCCAATCTTATTATTGAAATGGGTGGAATTATTCGCCCTGCTATTCTCAAAAAAGCTGATAATAAAAAAGTTGATGAACGTTATGATATTATCAGTGGAGATTTAGAATATTATGCTTCTGTTATCGCCAATCAGAAAGTTCCTGACATCGAGATGATTAACGCTTTTGTAGTTGATAAAGAAGCGGAGAGTATCGCTTTACAGCAAATGAAGTTATTATCCTCTTCTCCTGGGTTAATTACCAGGCCCGAAAAAATAGATAATCCTCTAGAATTGAGGATGAGTAATCTTGAAAAACGATTAGAAACCCAGTTACAAGCAATCCGAGAGGAGTACCAAAAAGAAATCAAAAGACTGGAAGAAAAAATTATTATTTCTCCTCCTTCTCATCCTTCTCATCCTTCTCATCCTTCTCATCCTTCTAAGTCGATTTTAGAGCTTTTGAATACCTGTGACGCTAATCAACTTAACAAAGCGAGAATCCCACCTGCATCTGTTAATGACTTTCTGAAAAAACGTTCAGAAAAGCCCTTTGATTCTTTGGAAGATATCCTAAATCGCCCAGTCTCAGGAGTTAAAGAGAAAAGATTAATTAAGCTTGTCGATTATTTGCTGACTTCTAATTGATTTTTGTGGGTGTGTTGAGCTACTTTAACACACCCTACCGATGGATGTTATAATAATGGAAGATCAGGAAAAAATTCTGATCCGATAGCGGACAAAGATTAACCAGAAGACGGGTGAAAAGAGAAAACTTATGACAACTACCCCAGTAATAGCTGCTTTTTTAACAATTCCGGTGGTGATTCGGTAGTAGTGATGGTGGCTTAATCCTTTGCTTTGCTGTGCATTGTAGTCATGGATAAAATACCAAAGGGTTCCCCAACGTGATTCTCCATTTTTTTAGAGAAAGATAGACTCTCTCTCACCAGCCGAGAAATCCTTTGTCGAAAGGTATTATTTAATCTTTCAATAGGATTAGTTTGATCAGTTTCTTTTCCGACTGGTTGATGACGTTTACTAGGAATTACTGTCTTATAGGACTCCCAAAAGTCTGTGTAAGCAACCGCGCATTGTCGGTAAACACCTGGTAAACTAGCCCCAAAGTTTTTTGGCTGATTGACGACTCCTATCTCCGCGCATAGCAACCAATAATTTCTCTTGTATTTCTATCAATTAGCCGCCAAATATACACCTTGATTGTTTTAGAAAAAACAAAAGACCACATCTCATCACATTCTATAACTAATTTACCTTTTGGTTTGTCCGAAACCTTTATTTGACGGGGGATAGTCGCCAGTTTATTGTTGACATAATTTTGTAACCATGACCAACTTACCCCTGTTACTCTAGCAATTCCTCGTAAGGAAATTCGTTCGAGCAAGAGTTTATCAATTAATTGTTTGGTTTCGTCAGAGACGGTTTTATTAGTGGGATTGATCACAAACTGACGACCACATTCTTTACATTGACGTTTGGGTTTTCCATTATGAATAGAACCATTCTTGATAGTATGGTGAGAACCACAATTAGGACAGGGGAATAGAGGTGAAGGGGGGATTTTGTTCGGTGCTAGACTGATATTTGAGTAAGCCAGACAGGAGCCAGAAAAAGATATTTATCAGAAAAGTCATGATCAAGCTAGAGGTTTAAAGACTGATCGGGTTCCAATTATTTTTATTAATAAATATTTTACACAATTCATACCAGGTAAGCAAGAGAGCTACGCCACTACTACCGAATCATTACCCATTTTAGTAAATGGAGAGAATTCTTGTCCATTAAGAAATGTTACAAATTACATGGGTACATTAAGAAAAGTTAAGGGGCGTATCCATTGATGGATAAGGGTTTTCGGCTATTATAGTATATATGTATGGGGAAAGTTCAGTTATATTGCTTACAACTCTTTGCCAGTAAGGATTATAGCCACAATGAAGGATTTTTGTCAGGGTGAAGAATTATAAATTTTTTTCTCAGAAAAAATCAATTATTGAAAATGTTCTCAATAGTAGTTTCTACAATGAAGGTTTTTCGTCAAAATATCTTGGGAAATGTAAAGATATGTAAAAGTATATGAAGAGGTGCGGAATGTCGGTGCTAAAAATCCCTGTTTTGTCAGGAAAAAATCGAGCAGCCACCCCGAAATAGTGGTAATAGTATTGAAGGAGTGGTCTTAAAAGTGATGATATGACTGACCAGAATGGCGTGTTAGTAGAAGAACAAAGCGAGGATATTACCCGTAAGATGAGTCAATTAGCCACCGAGTCGCCGAAAAATCAATTACAAATCCTGACACAATTAGCCGAGGCCGGAGAAGGTGGCCTAACTGTGTTGAGAGATTTTTTATTAGCCTGGCGTCCCACTCCCGTTAATCTGGTGACAGGTAAGGCCTATCAATTGCTATACCAAGATAATAGCACTCAGAGCAAGGAATTTTTAGCTAATTATTTCCCCACGGGTATTGTTCCCCTAGACAGTGCTAAAGGTATCGATTATCGACTTTTACAGGAATTATTGGCTAAACAGGATTTTCAAACTGCCGATAGTCTCACCCGTCAAAAACTCTGTGAATTAGCAGGAGAAGGGGCAATACAGAGGAAATGGGTCTATTTTACGGAAGTGGAAGCTTTCCCCGGTGTAGATATTCAGACTATTGATAATCTTTGGTTAGTTCATTCGGAAGGAAAATTCGGTTGGTCGGTGCAGCGCAAATTATGGATCGGTGTCGGTCAAGATTTCCCGAAACTTTGGCCGAAAATTGGCTGGAAAAATGGCAATAATTGGACAAAATACCCCCAAGAATTTATCTGGGATTTAAGCGCTCCCGTGGGTCATTTACCCCTGTTAAATCAACTGCGCGGGGTGAGAGTGGCTGCCTCTTTATTCTCCCATCCCGTCTGGAGTGAAAAATAGATTGAGAACACTGGGTCCGGCTATTGTATCAGCTTTCTACATTTTCGGGACGATTTCTTGTAAGGCCGCTTCTAGATTAGGATAACGATAGTCAAAACCGATCGCTTGGGTGGCTTTTGGCAGCACTTCTTGACCTTCTAAGACGATTTTTGCCCCTTCTCCCAAGAGAATTTCGAGGGCAAAATCTGGCACTGGCAACCAAGAAGGACGATTCATTACTTCCCCTAATATCTGACAGAATTCTTTCATCCGGACGGGATTGGGTGCAGTAGCGTTGAAAGTACCGTTAATTTCTGGGCGATCGAGACAATAGATAATTAAATTAATTAAATCATCCCGATGAATCCAAGAAAACCACTGACGACCGCTGCCAATCGGTCCGCCGGCAAATAGTTTGAAGGGTGGGATCATTTTCCCTAAAGCACCCCCATTGCCTAAAACAATACCCGTGCGAAGAATGACTAAACGAGTGCCGTAATCTTTAACTTTTTGGGCGGCTGTTTCCCACTTTTTACAGACATCCGCCAGAAAATCGCCACCGGGAGGGCTATTTTCGTCAAAACTAGCGGTTTCACTGGTTCCATAGTAACCGATCGCCGATGAGTTAATTAAAACTTTCGGTTTCTGGGCAGCAAGTGCGGTCGCAACGCGCTCGCTACGCGAGATCGCATCGACAATTTTCTCGGTGCCGATTTCCCGACTAGCGACGATTGCTCGTTTTGCTTCACCGGTCCAGCGTTCCGAAATCGGTTCTCCCGCTAGATTAATCACCGCGTCACATCCGCAAATCTCTTTTTGCCAATCCCCCGATTCTGTGGCGATATAGGGAATAATCTCTATCTTAGGATAGATTGACTTTGGGTAAATTCTTCGGGCTTTATCGGGATTGCGCGTCAAAATTAGAATATCATCGCTGCGATCAAGGAGTTTGACCACCAATCGACTCCCCACAAATCCCGTCGCCCCAGTAATCGCTATTTTCATGGTTTCTTGACTAAATTTATCCTTATTTTAGCTGGTTTTTGGCTATCAGAGTTCAGGAGTCAGTCCCGATGAAAAAATTTTCACCCCCACAGATGAAAGATGTTTCTTTCCCTACACCCCACACCCCACACCCTACACCCTCTTTCAAGTCGGTAGTCAGGAGATTATTTTTATTTGTTCTCCCCACACCCTACACCCCACACCCCATCACCCCACTTCTCACTTATCCTGATACCCCATACCGTTGGCTGCCGCATAACGATTCATAAAGCGCATAAAACGCTCCCAGTGTTCATCGGTGATTTCAAAACCACATTCTACCCGTTGAATTTCATCTCCTTCATCTCCTCCAAAAATAAACTTAGTCGAGTTGGGAATAACTATAATCACTCCTTCCTCATCGGTGAGACGGAGATCGCCGTAGGTACGGGTGGTGAAACTTTGGAAACGTTCGATCGCTTTCAGGGTTTTAAAAGTCATCAGGACATTGCGAATCCCGGTATTTTTATTTTTGCGGAGACTAACACCGCTTAATTCTTCTGATAAACCGACAAAAAACTCGATCGTGGGAGTGGTCATAGGTGTGGGTATAAAATTTTAGTTATTGATTTTCTCTTAATTACTTTTGAAGGGAAAAAGTAGTTCATGGTTACTAATAAAGTAACCATGAACCGAAAAACAAGCTATTCCGCTTCTCCACCTTGGATTTTGAGGAGGAGAAAACCCCAAGCTAATCCGACGAGGACGAGAACGATCGCCACGATCGGCCCATTAAATAACATACTTTCTGCGGTCATGGTGATTGCTCCTGAGCCTACAATAATCGATCAACAGATCAATGGTATTTTAACCTACGAAGGCGATCGACTGCTGCCAGACTGGGGCAAAATTGAAGGGGAAAATCGGCCAATAACTTTGAGAATTTTCCTAGTATATACGTTCTAGCAATCCTGCCCCTCTCCTCAAGGAAGGATGCTCACCCCCATGCTAGATATTTTTAATACTATCTTTATATTTGCCGTCACCACTTTGTGTTAGTGTCTTATCTGCTTAATTCTCCACTTATACTAGGAAAATTAAGTATTGATAACTATTGGTGATAACTGGTAAAAAATCATTTATGCTCAAGATCAAGTTAATATTATTTTTAGGTTTGTTGCTGCTGAGTTGTCAATCGACTAATCTCAATGGTAATAATAGTTCAATGGCTCAGATTACGACTGAGAATCAAGGGCAAATATTACCGATCACGGCCAAAGCAGATATTAATGGTGAGATGATTGAGTTAGAAGTGGCTCAAACCCAGGAACAACAGGCCAAGGGTTTAATGTATCGCTCATCTTTGCAGAAAAATCGCGGTATGCTATTTCCCTTTGCACAACCTCTGATGGCCCGGTTTTGGATGAAAAATGTCTCGATTCCTCTAGACATGATTTTTCTAAAAGATGGTATAGTAAAAGCAGTTTTGCTCAATGTCCCCCCTTGTGCGGTGCATCCTTGTCCTGTCTATGGTCCAAACACCATGGTTAATCAAGTGATCGAACTAGCTGGGGGTCGAGCGAAAGAATTAGGAGTGAAAGAAGGAGATAAAATTAAGATTGAGTCTATCTCAAGACCTTAATTTTTGAAAATGGGGTTAACTTTCTTATAAAAAGTGTCCCTTGTCTGGAAATATAAGTATGGCTTTTAGAAGCTATTACGCACTTATACTGTTTAAGATATAACCATATCGATTAGGATTTTTATAGTCTATCAAGTCATAGATTGAATAATCTTTACCCTTGCTATGGATTAAACAGAGACAAAATTCTGCTCGATCTAACGGGACTATCTTAAGAGAGCCAGCGATTTTTGTGAAAGCACTCTCTATCATCGAGATAGCTTAGATACAGAAAAAACGGTCGCAAGACTAACTGTCCTTGAAACCGCTCAGGTAGTGTTTTGTTAAAATCACGAGATATACTATAACTATTGAGGAAAAAAATCCCCCTATGTCCACGATTGCCTATTCCCAATTCCGACGATTTCTGCAAGAGGAATTGTCCCTTCCCCAAGAATCGATCGCTATGGCCGAGCGCTCGATCCAATCTGATAAAATTCATTTACCGATGATTCTCTGGCAGTACGGTTTAGTGACCTTGGAACAATTAGACAAAATTTATGATTTTCTCGAAGATGTAGTCTAATCTTACAATTGCTCACTATTGACAAGGAGAATAATTGCCATGGATCCTCATAGTTTCTGGCACAGTCTGAAAATTACGATCCCAAAAACTACCAATCATCACTTGAGAAGTGGGTTATTTAAACCCACTTTTTTAATAACTATACAATTGAGAATTATCGATTAACTGCTCAGTCCATGAAACCCCATGACCAATTTGCCAAAAACTACCTTGAACAATTACTTTCTCCCCTGGGAATCGTCGAAATCAGCAAAGAAGTCAGCGACGAAACCCGACAGATAGATTTATTTTTTTCCCCCAATCCCGAACCCAACCCCGATTATCTGGGATTATTAGGCAGAATTGTCCTTAATACTGTCTTAATTGAACCCTATCGCAATCCTCCCAACCGGAGCGAGATTCGTAATTGTTTAGCGAAACTTTTGACGATTTTGGCCGAACTGCAAAGACAAGCTAAACGGGAAAATCAGAGCTACAATGAAGAGAATGCCCCTCGTTTGTGGATTTTATCCCCTTCAGCTAGTCTGACTCTGTTAGAGAGTATTGGGGCAAAAATAGACCCAGAGTGGCCAGAAGGAGTGTATTTTCTTCCCTCGCTTTATCGCACGGCAATTATCGCTATTAATCAATTGCCTGTGACTGCTGAGACTCTTTGGTTAAGATTATTAGGACGGGGAAAAACGCAAAACCAAGCGGTGCGAGAATTGTTAGAATTACCTCAAGGTAATGCTTTCCGGGAAAATGTACTGGAATTATTGATTAGTTGGCGGGTTAATATGGAAATAAATAACATCCTAGAAACTGAGGATAGAGAGGTGTTTATGACTTTATCTCAAACCTATCAGGAATGGAAGGAAGCAACTAAACGGGAAGGACTCGAACAAGGACTTGAACAAGGACTAGAGCTAGGACTCGAACAAGGACTAGAGCTAGGACTAGAGCGAGGACTCGAACAAGGAAAACTAGAGGGTAAACTGGAATCTATTCCCCGTTTGCTTGCTTTGGGTTTAAGTGTGGAACAAATCGCTCAAGCTTTGGATTTAGACTTAGAACAAG
>NZ_JACJSV010000089.1 GCF_014698335.1 Microcystis viridis FACHB-1342
CTATAATCAGATGGCCTCTCTGATGAAAAAGACAGAACAGTATCAAGCTTTACCCGCTAAAGTTTCCCAACAAGTTTTAAGAGGATTAGACCGGAACTGGCAATCATTTTTTGCCGCTTCATCGGAGTTTAAAAGTCACCCCGATAAATTTCTAGGAAAACCCAAAATCCCTAGCTATAAGGAGCCAAAAAAAGGAAGAAATCTCTTAGTTTACACGATTCAAGCTATAAGCAAAGTAGGTCTTAGGCAAGGAATAGTCAAACTATCAGGTACTTCAATTGCCTTGCCGACGAGAGTAGCGGAGCGCCTAGCAGAAGTCAGAATAGTTCCTAAATGTGATTGTTATGTAATCGAGGTAATTTATGAGAAAACCAAACATTTCTTAGCTCCTAATGAAAAAATAGCTGCGATAGATTTAGGCATAGATAATTTGATGGCTGTAACTTCAAATCAACCGGACTTTATCCCTTTGTTGATTAATGGCAGACCGTTAAAAAGCCTGAATCAATTTTATAACCAACGTCGGGCTAAGTTACAATCTCTGTTAAAAGGTAATCGTCAAAGTTCCCAGAGGATTCGCCGTTTAACTCGCTGTCGTAATCAGAAGATAGATAATTATCTTCACCGAGCTAGTCGTTATTTAGTCAATCTCTTAGTTGACCAAGAGATAACAACTTTAGTAATTGGGAAAAATGACGGTTGGAAACAAGAAGTGAACTTAGGAAAAGTCAACAATCAAAAATTTGTGACCATCCCTCATGCTCGATTAATTGACATGATTAGTTATAAATGTCAATTAGTAGGAATCTCTGTGATTATTCAAGAAGAATCCTATACCTCCGTTGCTAATTTTTTGAATGACGATCCTCTCCCTGTTTATGGACAGATAACTGAAAAACCAGTGTTTTCAGGAAACTGAATTTCGCGAGGGTTATATCGTACAGATAAGGGGATTCTGATTCAATCTGATGTCATGGGTTCCTACAATATTTTACGAAAAGCATTCCCAAATGCGTTTAACCGCTATGGGATAGAGAGGTGCGTAGTTCACCCAAGGAGAATCAATCTCTCGAAGTAAAAGTGAAAGGAATTTCTGAAATGGAATTCAGTCTGTCTATATTTGACTATACTTTTACTAACTATTTCCGACACAAAAATGAAATCAAGTGTCACCAAAATGTTTCGTAAACAGCTTAATAATCTTCCCGCATCAGTTCAGTAACAAGCAGCAAAAGCTTATGCACTCTGGCAAGAAGATCCGTATCACCCCAGCCTTCAGTTTAAACAAGTCAGTCAAAAGCAACCGATCTACTCCGCTCGTGTCAGCCTTAACTATCGGGCTTTGGGTTTGTTAGAGTCTGAGCATATTTATTGGTACTGGATTGGCGCACATGATGAGTATGATGAGTTGCTGAAACGGATGTAATTTTGGGGTAATCGGTGAAGATGCGGCATAACAACGCCGTCGAGCGGACAGCGGACGGGACTAATATTTGTGTATATTGCCAAAGCTATCTGCCGCTCTTCACTTTCGCTATTAGCCATCATCCATTCCCAATGCCTACTTCTGTATTATAAGTTGGGTACTATTTTTGTAGATAGTGCAGAAATCTACAGGAGATCAAGTAATGAGTGAATCAGAAAGCAACAAGGTGCGCTACAGCTTGTAACGCACCAAAATTTTTATTAATCTCTAACCGAGATTACAGAGGTCGATAGACACGGTAATCAATATTGGGGAAAATATTATCGATTTCCTCGACTTTTTCCAGCCAACCAGAGTCAATCTTCTCGGATTTCACATCTTCATAGATTTTATTTAACCGCAGCAGATGGGAACGAGTGCGCCGGACAGCATAGGGAACCATGGTACCGGTTCGCATAATAAAAGCCCAGTCAGAAGATTGCGCTAATAATAACTCCCGGGCCGCCTGATTTAAAGCCCGTTCCTGCAATTCATCCTCCGCTTCATGATGACTTAATTCAATCATCCGTTCCGTGCCTTTGTGCAGGTGAGGATAGATCCAAGCGTTGGTTTCATTTAGCCAGTATTCGTGAAAACCCTTATAACCCCAACTGGATTGGGAAGGACGACAGACCTGCTGATGGGGGTTAGACCGGAGATAATCCGCTAAATGGGTCATTTGGTAGATATTTTGGTCATACCAGGACTTGCGGAACAGAAAATCAATAAACCAGGGTCCCTCATACCACCAGTGACCAAATAACTCGGCATCGTAGGGAGAAACAACCAGGGGAGGACGGCCCATAATTCCCGCTAAACTCTCCACTTGTCGCTCGCGATTATACATAAAATTGCCCGCGTGTTCGGCGGCTTTTTCTTTGGCCCAGTAGGGGTCATAAAGCCCTTTTTCCGATAAACCACCGTCCCGGCTAGTAATTTTGTGGTATTTAATGCCTATATTCTTGCGTTGACCGTTGGGCATGATATAGGGCTTAATATACTCGTATTCCGCTTCCCAGCCCAAATCTTTATAGAATTCCCGATAAACTATATCCCCCGGATAACCGACTTGGGAAGACCAAACCTGTTGGGAAGATTCGTGGTCACGACCGAAAGCGGCCACCCCGGTTTCTGTGAAAATGGGCGCGTAACTGCCGTAACGGGGGCGCGGACGACCGTAGAGAATACCGTGGCCATCGACGAGGAAGTAACGAATGCCCGCATCGGCTAACATTCTTTCTACCCCTTCATAGTAGGCACATTCTGGCAACCAAATGCCCTTGGGACGACGACCAAAATTTTCTTCGTAGTGTTGACAGGCCACCTCAATTTGCGCCCACACCGCTTGTGGGTACATTTTCATCAGGGGCATATAACCATGGGTCGCACCACAGGTGATAATTTCTAGGTTATTACTGTCGAGGAATTGTTTAAAGGCTTTGACCAGATCTCCATCGTATTTTTCCCAAGTTTGTCGGATACTTTGGAAGGATTCAGCGTAATATTCGGCTAAGTAGCGAATATGGCCATTATGTTGATTATGGTCGATTTCTTTAGCAATTAATTCTTCTAACTTACCTAAGTGTTCTTCATAACGCTCTTGCAGTAACGGATCCCGCAGCATCGACACCAAAGGCGGAGTCATGCTCATGGTCATTTTAAAATCGATACCATCCCGCTTGAGACCTTCAAAAACTTGCAGGAGAGGGATGTAGGTTTCTGTGATTGCTTCGTATAACCATTCTTCTTCGAGGACGTAATCGCTTTCGGGATGGCGGACGAAAGGGAGATGCGCGTGGAGAACTAGGGCAACATAGCCAAAAGCCATAGGATTTCTTCTTAGAATTAAGGAATAAAACTTTAAGATTAGGTTGAGTAGATTTTATACTATCTTAAGCTTCTACAATAAAGAATATGATAAAAGTCGATCGACGATCGATCGATCCCGTTAATCCCTAGGTTTACTAATTTTCCGATGCTCCCATCTAACGAGCCACTGACTGCTTTAGGAAGAGAGACGACAACGCCTCTCTCGATTCAACTTTTGCTATTTGTTGATGACCGTCCCAGTTCTCAAGAAATTATCCGTCAAATTCAGTCCTATCTCCAGTCTTTACAGTCTGATTACCCAATTGACCTACAAATCATCGAAATTCGCCAGCAACCTCATTTAGTCGAACATTTTCGCCTTGTAGCTACCCCCGCCTTGGTCAAAATTGCCCCCGGTCCCCGTCATACCCTCGCGGGCAGCAATCTGGTGGAACAGTTTAAAAAATGGTTGGTACGTTGGCAAAAAGCGATTAAAGAGGAGATTAAAAATGATCACGCTGAGGATGGACAACTTCAAGAGGTGGAACATTCGGGCGAACTCATCCGCATTGCCGATGAGGTTTTTCGTCTCAAACAGGAAAAGGAAGAATTATTAGAACAATTAAAATTTAAAGACCAAATTTTGGCTATGTTAGCCCACGATTTACGCAGTCCTCTTACCGCTGCTTCCATCGCTGTGGAAACCCTCGAATTAGCCTATCATCAACCGGATACGGAGCGCAGTCTGCAATTACGAGAACAACTGCACCAACAGGCCCGCAAACAGTTCCGGATTATGAACCGTTTGATCACAGATATTCTGCAAGCTTCTAAGAGCATGGCGGCGCAATTCACTCTCCACCAGAGTAAATTTTATCTGCAAGCTCTTTGTCAGGAAATTTTGTCTCAATTTACCGATACTTTTCAGGAAAAGACTTTAATTTTCCAAAGCGATATCCCCCAAGATCTGCCCCCCGTCTATGCTGATGAGGAGTTAATCCGACAGGTGATTATTAATCTCTTGGAGAATGGGATCAAATATACTCCCGCTGGCGGCGCAATTACCCTTTCTGTCCTTCATCGTACTACTCAAAAAGTACAGGTGAGCATCAGTGATACTGGCCCCGGCATTCCCGAAGAAAAACAAGAGCATATTTTTGAGGGTCATGTGCGTCTCAAACGGGATGAGGGTAAAGAAGGTTATGGCATCGGGTTATCGGTCTGTCGCAAGATTATTCGCGCCCACTACGGTCAAATTTGGGTGGATAGTGTCCCCGACCACGGCAGTAGTTTTCACTTCACTCTGCCAGTTTATCGCTAAAATGCGCCGCTAACCAATTATCAATGTCCCCTAAAACTAAGTCAGGGATTTCCCAGGGGAACAGATGGGCCGTTTCTGGGTAACATTTCCACTGAGACAGTTTCAGGTTTTCGGCCGTTTCTTGGCTCGAGGCACTGGTAATATGGCGATCATTTGCCCCCGCCAGAACTAAGCAGGGAATTGTGATTTTGTCAAGAGATTTTAAACAATTGTAACCTTTTTTTAAAGCCCGATTTAAAGCGCGATTAGCAGCTGGAGAAGTGCCTAAGTAGGCGGTAACAGCATCTTGAGCGAGATATTGATAGGATATCGCTTGATGTTGTGAAAAAAGGTACTGAAACAGCGAACGACGGGCAAAAGTATCAATATTCCAACGCCATCCCGGTTTAATCTGATTGAGAATTGCCGCTATCCCCGTCAAGATCAGATCTGTGGTGCTGACAGGAGGATGACTACCCCAAGGCCGTGCGGCCGAGGCCACGAGAATTAAACCAGGAAAGCGATCGGGATGCCGCAATACTAATTCCAGTGCGATTATACCCCCCAAAGACCAACCGAGAATTAAACATTGCTGGATTTTTTGGCGATCGAGCAGCTCGATTAAATCCTCTAGATGTTCTTCTAGCTGAAAATCCAGGCGATAACGACTTTTACCGTAGCCGCGCAGATCCGGGGCCAGGGTTTGCCAACGTTGGCAAAAGTGATCGGTAAATACAGACATACTACCTGCCGAACCGGGATGACCGTGCAGACATAGGATCGGGTAGCCATTACCTTTGATGTTAACGTTGAGAGCGATCGACATTGATCAGTTATCAGTTATCAGTTATCAGTTACCAGTTACCAGTTATCAGATTTGAGTTTTAAGTGAGCAGTATGTAAGTACCTAAGCAAAATTAATTACACACATCTAACCCCGCTCTTGCCTCTTGCCTCTTGCCTCTTGCCTATCTTCACTAGGAAATTAATTTTGCACGACTACTTATTAAGCGAGCAGTATTAAATAGCAGTTTCCTGCTGTCTTTTCACTGTTCACTGTTTACTGATCACTGATTATTGACTAGGATATATGAGCGATCGAGTCTCTGGTAAGTCATACTAGAGAATAAGAGAGAGTTGGTCTAGAGGTTGCGGGGTCATTTGATTAATGATTCCGAGGAAAGTCCGAACTCCCGAAAGACCACACTTGCTGGATAACGTCCAGTGCGCGTGAGCGTGAGGATAGTGCCACAGAAAAATACCGCCCCCTTTTTTCAGTAATCAGTAATCAGTAATCAGTAACGAAAGTAAATTCACTGATAACTAATAACTTTTCACTGATAACTTTCCACTGATAACTGATAACTGATAACTGATAACTGATTGGGGGTAAGGGTGCAAAGGTGCGGTAAGAGCGCACCAGCAGTATCGAGAGGTACTGGCTCGGTAAACCCCAGTGGGGAGCAAGGTGGAGGGACAAAGGTTGGTCTTTTTCCTGTCCCGTTTTTAGGAACCGCTTGAGGTAATTGGTAACAATTATCCCAGATAGATAACCTCTATTCCAACAAAGGTAAAAGCAATTTTACTGCTGTTGGGAAATACAGAATTCGGCTTATGTCTGACTCTCTCCTTTATCAGTTATCAGTTATCAGTATTCAGGAGTTAGTTATCAGGAGTCAGGAGTCAGTATTCAGGAGATAGGAGATTGCTTTTATTTATTCTCCCCACACCCCACACCCCACACCCTACACCCCCTTCTTCCCGCTCCCATGTCCTTAAGTGATCCGCGTCGCCAAAAACAATTAAAAACCCTAGTGGAAAAGCTGGGTTTATCAGCTGATGTCCCCGTCAGATGGGATTTATTAGATTTAGCTCTAACTCATCCCAGTGTTTCGCGTGATAAGAATTATGAACAATTGGAATTTGTAGGCGATTCTGTGGTAAGACTCGTGGCGGCGGAGGTATTGTTAGAAACCTATCCGGAGGCGCTCGTGGGAGAATTTGCTGCCCTGCGATCGATGATGGTTAGCGATCGCACTCTGGCGGAATTTGCGGATCGCTACGGTTTCGAGCGTTATTTATTGGTATCAAGTAGTACGAGTATTGATCGGGCGGGGCGAATTTCTCGACTAGCAGACGCTTTTGAGGCGGTCTTGGGAGCATTATATCTTAGTACACAGACAATGATTTTAGTGCGTTCTTGGTTAGATGAACCACTGCGGGAAAAAGCGGCCGAAATCCGTCGAGATCCGGCCCGCCAGAATTATAAGGATGCCTTGCAGGAGTGGACACAAGCAAAATACAAAAAACTGCCGCAATATTTAGTTAAAGAAATCAATGGTTTAGATCAAGAACGTTTTTGCGCGGAAGTGTGGTTAAATGAGCAGAAATTAGGAGTGGGAACTGGCAGAAGCAAAAAAGCAGCGGAACAGGCAGCGGCGAAATCGGCTTTTCTAGAAGTGGTTAAAGGCTAAATGGGGGCATTTTTGCCTAACGAACGAATTGCCAGAGGCGAATTTTAAAATCATAATTACCACTAGCCAAATACTGCCCATCGGGACTAAAAGCTAGGGATTCCACCCAGTCGGAATTATTATCAAACCAGGCCAATTGTTTCCCCGTGGTCACATCCCATAAACGCACACCGTCATTACTAGCACTAGCGAGAATTTGTCCCTTAGGATGGAGTGCCAGGGAACGGATTCGGGCCGTATGACCGACGAGGGTAAATAATAACTGATTATTGCTCGTATCCCAGATTTTAATCGTGCGGTCTAAACTACCGGTAATTAAATTTTTACCGTCGGGAGTGTATAAAAGCTGGCTCACCGCTTGGGGATGGGCAGCAAATTTCGATAAAAATTTGCCCTCGCGGATGTCCCAAAAATGTACCTCACCGTTTTCATGACCGCTGGCAAGGGTGACACCATCGGATTTCATGCCTAAGGAATAAACAAAATTACCCACCCAATTTAAACGATAGAGGGGACGGCGGGGGGGTTGCACTGTCCAGAGGCGAATTCCTTCCAAACCACCACTAATTAACGTTTTACCATCGGGAGTAACGGTAAGGGCGAGGACCGTATTACCGTGTTCGAGGGCAATTCCCAAATACTTGCCTTCCACCAGATTCCAAAAATTAATCGAACCATCTAAACCGCTACTAACTAATAATCTTTCGTTGGGACTAATGGCTAAAGCTTTGACGCTGGTTCTTTGGGCCCGAGTTTGGGAAACTTTTTGCCCTGTTTTTACGGACCAAATTCTCAGGAGAGGATCCGTATCACTACCACCAGCGAGAACTAATTGGTTATCGGGGCTGAAAATCACAGCATTAGGGGTGGATTGTTGCCCTTCTAGGGTTTTAGCGAGGGTAAGTCTGCCTAAACCTTCTACTAGGATAGTTTCTGGGGTTTTTTCGCCACTTTCAGCCGCGGGTTTAGGGGGAGCAATAGGACTTTGGGCCTGACTAAGCTGATGTTGCCCGATTGTCAGCGTGGTTAAGACACTGACCACAATTGCCCCGACAAGTTTCTCCCCACCCGTAAATCGGAATTTCATAAATTTAGTTGAATATTAACAAATGAACGGTGCTATAGATTCTAGCCTTTGAGGGGATTGATTGCCAAGCAAGGTCAGATTTCTGAGCTAAGAAGGTCGATTTTTTTCGTTTTTCAGGGTTGGTAAAGCTACTTGACCCGATTGGGGCGGTAAATAGTATCTTGCGGCTTCTTCTTTGTTGATTGCCTTGCTTTTTTGGCTCTGTTGCCACCTGGCGAATATAGCGATCGCCATAATCGTTGCCCCTAAGGATAGCAGTGTCCATCTTTGTCCTAGAACCCCGATGATGACATCTATTGCCGCTGCGGTAAAGATAAAGCTAGTTATTGGTTCTTGACGGTAAGCTTTCTTGAGGAAACGCGGCCAGAGGAGATTACTCATTTTATCTATTATTTCTACGGTTTCGATAATTCCAGCTTATCCTATCATCCTGAAAAATGTTGTCGATATAACCTCAAGAGAGCCAAATAATTAGAGAAAAAGTCTTTTATTCAGGCAACTAGAATATGTTGACATAATTTATGTTCTAACTCTCGTTCCTGTTTTTCTAGGGTAATAATCGCCTGTTTGATAATACTTTTAACATCCATCCCCTGGTCGGATTGTTTTAACCATTGTTGTGCGGTGTTACCTTCACGGAGGATTTTTTGTAGGGGAGAGAGGAAACAACTAAAACCCTTTTCTTTAGCAACGGGATAAACTTGAACATAGAGGTCTTTAATCCAATCCCTAGCTAAGATTTCCCGGCCATCGTACCAATGTCTCAGGGTGGCATCAAGACTAAAACGTGCGGCAGCCTGTTCGTTTTCTTGGGTTAAAGTTAATAAATCCTCGCTGCGATTGCTACTGGGTAATTGACTTAAAATTAAGGGGTCTAATTGGGGATCTTGTAAAAGTTGAGTTAAACGGGCCTCTAAAAAAGCCATAACTGCTAATAAACTAATAGGATCAGCAATCAGGTCACAAATTCGCAATTCTAGACGATTGAGATTATAGGGACGATTGCTACCGTTAGGACGTACCGAAACCCAGAGATGACGAACATTCTGCATCGTACCGAGTTTTAATTGTTCCTCGGTCCAAGTGACAAAATGTTTATGACTTTCAAAGAGGGGAACATAAGCGGGAGTTTGGGGGAAAACTTGCCAACGACGGGAATGGGAACCGGTGATTTTACCGTCGAGAAAGGGAGAGGAAGCACTTAAAGCCAAGTATAAAGGAGCTTCTAGGCGAATTAAGCGACAGGCACGCATTAAATCCTCATAATCGCTAATACCGACGTTAATATGAATACTGGCCGTGACTACATTAGTGCCGTAGGTCTGTTCGATATAGTCATGATAGGGATTGTGGGGGTCACTGCGATAAAAATATTGACTATCGCCCAAGGAGAGGGTACTGCCGGGGATGAGGGTATAATCGCCTAAACGACGCAAATATTGCCGTAGAGCTAGACGAGGTTTTAAAGTAGCGCATAAAAGACGGTCATAGTTAGTCATGGGAGCCGTAGTATATTCTACGTTACGACTATCCGGTTCCCGGACAAAACCATCTAAATCCTTGACAATGCGATCGGATAAACCGATAATTTCTCCGGCTGCTGTTCCGGTGTACATTTCCACTTCAAAACCTTTACTTAGGAGCATCGTCAATTCACCCTGCTGTGTCTATTTTGTAGTGTGACATTATTTTGACTGTAAATGACGTTCAATCAGCAGAATCGCCACTATATCATCAATGGGGCGATCGGGAAGACGCATACCTTGGGGGATGAGTTTCTGTAATCCTTTGGGGGGAAACATCAGCCAATAGCGATCGCGAGCTTCTAGGGTACTATTGCGTTCATCTACTAGAGTAATCGGGATGGTGACACGAGCGGCAATTTTTTCGTGCCAACTTTTTGAGGTGGTTTGATTCCCCATCACCAATAATTCGATCGGATATTGTTGACAGAGACTGGCTAAACGCTCGATCGCTTGTGACGATGCTATCACCTCATGGGTATAAATTTTCCCCGTCGATGACCTGACGGCGATCCCACATTTATCCTTACCCGGATCAAAACCGAGAATACACATAGTTTTTATCTTCTGCAGCAGTGGTCGGTTTTATTAAATCACTAAATTAGCGGGGGTGTGGGAAGTGGGGATAATAAATAAAAATAGTCTCGGAGTCTTCTTAATACTGTCTCCTGACAAATATGATAATGCTCAACGGATTTAGTCTCGGTGAAAATTTAACGGGAGAGATAGCGGCTTTGAGTGCGGCGGCGCTTTGGGCGGTTTCTGCGGCGATTTATAGCCTATTAGGCCAGAAAATCCCGCCTTTATTGCTTAATTTTCTGAAAGGAGTAGTCGCGATCGCTTTAATTGCCCTGACGCTGCCCCTTTCTGGACAATGGCGCGGTATTAATCAACAAAGTTCGGTATTTATACTCTTGACAAGTGGCGCAATTGGTATAGGAATCGGTGACACGGCCTATTTTACCGCCCTTAATTATTTGGGACCGCGAAAAACCCTCCTGTTAGAAACCCTTTCGCCTCCGTTGGGGGCAATTCTAGCGGCGACTTTTTTGGGGGAATCCCTGAAAATATCGGCTTATATTGGCATTATTTTGACCATCTTCGGGGTTGCTTGGGTTATTTCCGAAAAAACTCCCGAAATCAATAGTCAACGCCCCTGGCGGCAAGGAATTGCCTGGGCTTTAATTGCGGCGATTTCCCAAGCGGTGGGGGCGGTTTTATCTCGTCAGGCACTGGTGCAGTCGGGAATGTCTTCTTTGCAGAGTGCCCTGTTTCGTCTGTTAGCGGGGACGGGAATAGTGTTAATTCTGATGTTTTTTCGCCGTCAGGAATCATCACCACCGATTAACTGGTCATTGCGTCTGATTGCTATTATTATTGTCACTGCTTTCGGCAGTACGTTTTTAGGCATTTGGTTACAGCAAACTGCTTTAAAATTCTCTCCTGTGGGTATTGCCCAAACTCTCACCGCTACCAGTCCTTTATTTGTCCTGCCGATCGCAGCCATGATGGGGGATCGGATTAACTTGCGGGCGATTTTCGGAGTGACAATTGCTTTGCTAGGAATTGGGATTTTGTTTCAATAAGTAGTTTATTCATCGGTTTGTAGTCTTGTTTTAGCAATAATACGGGTTTTCTTTAAATCCCCCTCGCTCAA
The DNA here is from genome assembly GCF_014698335.1 of Microcystis viridis FACHB-1342. Taxonomy (GTDB): domain Bacteria; phylum Cyanobacteriota; class Cyanobacteriia; order Cyanobacteriales; family Microcystaceae; genus Microcystis; species Microcystis ichthyoblabe_A. The sequence continues at coordinate 11,316 of NZ_JACJSV010000089.1, forward strand.
TTCTTCTCCCACCTGTAAACGGGTGGCATTAGTTTGGAGGACAGTGGCGGCATTTTTCTCTCCCAATTGTAGGGCCGTTTTGGCTGCGGTTTGTAGCATGGTGGCTGCGGCTGCTCGATCGCCCTGTTTTAATTTTTCTTCGGCGATTTGGGTTTGACGATATTTGGCTAAAGTCAGAATTGATTTCTGAACTTGATCGTTTAATTGGGATTGATAGAGAGCTTGGGAGGTGATATCAAGGCTAAAAGTCGCAGTTTCTAGCCCTTTTTGACCGGAAGCGGGATCATCGTAGCGAATCTTCACCTTAGCTATGGTGTGAGTACCGGGGGGAATTTGGTCAATATAGAGATTGAGGAGGAGAATTTTTTCTTCATCTATCATTAAATCCCCCAAACGGGTGATGTAAAAATTGCCCTCTTTTTGTAGGCTCATTTCTATAGTTTCTGGGGCAACTTGGGCAATGGGTTTTAAGTCGGCTAAATGAGTCCGAGCATCTAATTCTAATTGCAGGAAAGCGTTAGTTAACCGCACAGATTGCAGACGGTTAAACAGACGAGTAAATTCAATTAAAGCCTGTTCGGGTCTTTCGATATAGGATAAACTTCCGCCGGCGATATCGGCAATTTTTTCTAGGATATCTTGATTCCAATGATCGCCAAAACCGAAGGTATTTAAGGTGATACCGTACTCAGCTGCTACTGCGGCTAATTTTAAACAGCGTTGATTATCTCCGTGTTCATTTTCACCATCGGTAAGCAGAAAAATATGAGATACATAACCTTTGCTGCCGCTGGAACTTTCTTGAATGCCTAATTTTATCCCTTCATCGATCGCCGTACCTCCTCCCGCTCGTAATTGTTGAATTTTTGAGCGAATTAAGGTCAGATCATCCTGTCGCGATTGGGAGGGAAGAATAACTTTAGCGCGATGATCGAAAGCTATCACCGAGAGACGATCATTAACTCCGAGGGATTCTATTAAACTTAAAGCCGCTTTTTTGACCGTTTCTAGGGGTTTTCCCTGCATAGAACCGCTATGATCGAGAACTAAACAAAGATTAATCGGTAAATTTGTGTCAATCTGTTCACTGGTGGCGGCGATCGATAGCATCAGTTGACGTTGACTGCTGCTTTGATTAGCATCGATATTACTGTCACTCAAGGCCGATTTTAGAGTTACCCGCATAAGAGTTTTTAATCGTGGTCGTTGATATTTATATTCTAATGAGTATAGTTAAATTTGTGCTTATTTTCTCGTCTGGCATCGAGTTAGACAAGTTGGAAACTGGGTGCATCTCATTTTTGTCAATCTACGATACTCACCTGTGGTTGTTCATATATTGGGAATAATTTAAAAATCACTGATAATTCCCGATTGTCGATATTTTTACTAAGTTAAGATGCAGCCCCAGCAGTTCTTGTGGGAAATTTTACCTTAGCCAGTCGGCCCTATTCTTTCGTGGAAGTCATGGTAAAATCTCTTTAATGCGAACTAAAGTTATTTACTTTTTTTGAGATGATAATAAATTGGAATCGATATTGATCAGGGGAAGGGAGCCTGAACCAGCCATGACGATAGGAAAACGTCCATCCCACTTTTCGATTGCTCGTTGTTGTAAAATTTCTGCTGTTAGGTTTTGGCGCAATAGTTTTTGAGCTTCTGCCTGTCCCTTCGCACGGTTGATTTCCGCTTTCGCTTCCTGTGCTGCTTGTTGTGCGCGAAAAGCAGCTTCTTGTGCCTTTTGTTCTGCTACTTGTTTGGCTTCAATCGCCGCGTTAAACTCTTCAGAAAAACCAAAATTAACGAGAGATACATCATTGATAATTATCCCATAACGTCTTAGTCTTTGGGCGAGGGAAGTGTCAATTTCACGTTTGAGTTCTCCTCGCTCTTGCAAGATATTTTGTACGGCACGTTGTGCTGTTGCTGCTTTGACAATTTCCGATACTGCTGGGTTGATAATACCAGAGACAATCTCATTGATATCCCCAACTTGTTGATAAATCTGATTGACTTTGTCGGGGTCGATGTGCCAGTTAACGATAATAGTTGTTTCCACATCTTGCAAATCTTTAGAAGCTCCTTTTGCCTTTACTTCCGTTGTTTGCACTCGAACGTTGAGGGTCTTGATCTTGGTGACAATCGGTATAACAGGATGAATTCCTTCATCGAGGATTTGTTTTTGCACTTTGCCAAAGTACATGACAACGCCGCGTTCGCCAGTATCAATAACGGCAAAAGGGCGCAGTATGGTAGTAAAAGCTAATATTAAAATTCCCCCCGCTATGAATGGGAACATATTGCGATTGTAATTCATGACAAATCCTTAGATATTTGATCGGTTTTATCGTACCACTGTTATTATAATCCTGTTTAAAAAGTATGGGAAAGTGGTGAGAAATAATCCATAACTGAGTTTTTAAAGTTCGATTGGGATTAACTAGAGGAGAGAAGGAAAGTGAGAGGGACCGTTTAAGATAAAGCGGCGATCGCTTGTTCTAAAGCTAGGGAAATATGGGTCCAATGGGTTCCCCCCTGACAAAAAACGATATAGGGTTCCCGTAGGGGTCCATCGGCGGAGAATTCCGAGGTGCTACCATCGATAAACGTGCCACCAGCCATCACTACTTGGCTCTCATAGCCCGGCATTTGGGCAGGAATGGGATCCAAGTAGGAACCGATGGGAGAATAGGCTTGAATGGCTTTACAGAAGGCAATCAGCTTATCGGGGGAACCGAGTTTAATCGCTTGAATAATATCGCGTCGAGGCACAAAAGGGGCAGGATTGACCGGATAACCCAACTTATCGCCCACATAGGCGATTAAATGACTGCCTTTCATCGCTTCTCCCACCATTTGCGGCGCTAGAAACAATCCCTGATAAAGGAGACGATTTTGGTCAAAAGTTGCCCCTCCCTCGCTACCGATCCCCGGTGCTGTCAGACGATAGCAGGCCATTTCCACTAATTCCGCTTTACCTGCTATGTATCCCCCGGCCGTGACAATTGTACCTCCGGGGTTTTTAATTAGAGAACCGGCCATCAGATCTGCCCCCACGTCGGTGGGTTCTTGGGTGTTGATAAATTCCCCATAGCAATTATCGACAAAACAGACCGTATTCGGATTTTGTTGTTTAACTATACGGACAATTCTCTCGATTTCGTCAATAGACAAACTCGATCGCCAGGAATAACCGCAGGATCTTTGAATATGCACTAAACGGGTTTGGGGTTTCACTGCTGTTGCCAAAGCCAACCAATCGATCGCACCGGTAGAATCTAGCTCTAATTGCCGATAACTAACGCCAAAATCCTTTAAAGAGCCTTGACCACTGCCCCTAATTCCAATTACTTCCTCTAGGGTATCGTAGGGCGCACCGGCTACCGCTAACATCTCATCCCCAGGTCGGAGAACCCCATACAAGGCACAGGCGATCGCATGGGTTCCTGAAACAAATTGTACTCGCACCGCTGCCTTTTCGGCCCCCAGGGCTTGGGCGAACACTTGATCTAAAGTATCCCGTCCCAAGTCATCATGACCATAACCACTAACACTAGCAAAATGATGCACCCCGACGCGGTTTGCACGGAAAGCAGCGAGGACTTGACGGAGATTTTCCTTGACCTGTGCGTCAATTTCCGAAAAGATGGGGAGAAGGGACTTTTCTGCCCTGTGGAGTAGAGAGGGGATATCCATCAAACAATAGATTCTGATCTGTATTGCATTTACCTTAAATGTCGGCTTGGAGAAACCCTCGGTTTTACCTCGGAGATGAAAAGCCGACCAATATAGAACAGCACTTCGACAGGCTCAGTGTCCACATTTCGACACATTTCGACACATTTCGACAGGCTCAATGTCAAGGCTCAATGTCAAGGCTCAATGTCAAGGCTCAGTGACACGAAGCACAACTCTAAACAGTTGTGTTAAAATCTAAGAGTCAACAGGTTGAAATGCCGCTCACATCGTGGAAATCCCGTTGCAATAGTACGGCACTTTTGAGGAGAAAAAAGAAGACAAGAGCCACCCGAAAACTCTTAAAACAGGGGAGTAAGTCTTTTCCAAGACTGAAATAAACTAAAAACATTTTGCCGTAAGGCAGATAGGGTAGGGCATACCCGGATATTGGTTGAAAGACCAAAACGCTTGGAGAGCTATCCACAAGTGGACAACTAGATAACAAGTGATATTCTAGTAGGTTCGGATAGGACATAATCGTGTAAGACGTGAGTAGGGGAAACCAGAAAGCGCAGTGATTAGCTCAAGAATCCCTCGCCTGAGCGCTTCGGGGATTGTCAACAAGCCTACTGATCATACAACGCCAATCCTTCCCTTAAAACAGCTCCCAAGGTTGACCCTAGTAATGATTAGAGCGGCCCGCCGGGGGGAGGTGCGGCTCCCTGTGGTGGGGCCCCGGGTATGGTTGATTCATTTAAATTAAGTATAGCTGATTTTGAGTCAATAAATTTGATCGAGGATTCTCAAGTTTATCTTTTTCTAATCAGAAGAGTTAGTCATAATAACTAATCTTTAATCTTCTGCCAATATTTATTATGAATAGATTGATAAAGCCTGTTCCCAAGCCACTAAAAGCCTATCTCTCTTGAAATTGTCTGAGAGTACATCCTGTTAATTTAGCTAATTTTTCTGCTTCTTACGTCGATAAAACTATCAGTTTTTCCCAACGTTCAGCTAACCACCTCTGTCCCTCCGT
>NZ_JACJSV010000009.1 GCF_014698335.1 Microcystis viridis FACHB-1342
TTTATAGAGTTTGTCAGCGAAACGTTTTTTTGTCTTTGCTGAAGCGGTAATCCGTTTGAGTTCTTTTTCTAGGGATTCGGGAATTTTTGTCCAATCAATTAGTTGGTGAACTTCAGGAAAAAAGAAGTATAAAAACGCTTCAAAATACTCGGTTAATGCTTCTTTCCAGGGTTCATCATAATTGGCGGTTGTTGGGTTCATTTGAGTTGTCCGCTTACTCTTAGGGGTGAAGCGCGATAGCGTAACGCACCGATTTAATAATAGAGGTGAATGGTGGTAATCTGGGGATTTTGTTGTAAAAAAGCGGATATTTGTTCGATTCCGTCTTCGTTGGGAGAGAGAATAACGGTGGCGACTTCTGGAATTACTCCAGCTTGGAGACTTTGATAATCGGTAACACCAGCATCGAGGAAAACTACGGTAGCGGTTAAACGCTGATTTCTCGCACTATCCACCCGATTAGCTTGACTCAAGCCATCAGATTGAGCAAAATTGCACAAAACATCGTCAACAGCAGAAAGGCTCGGCAAAAGGGTAGAAGTCATGACGTTAACCGCAAAAGATTAATGCGACTATTTTGTGCAAACAATCCCGAATTTTTCAAGGTTTCTATAACAAAAATTAACATTTATACAAGAAACCGGGTTTCTAAATAGGCGTTTTCTCATGGTTTCTTGAAAAAAACCATTTTCTCAGTTTCGTGGGTTGTTGCAAGATATGCAATCTGAACGACGTTCATAAATTGTATTTTTATTAGTTTATGGGACACAAACAATTCCTAATCCTGCCATTTGACGAATATGATCATCAAAAGCGAATACCTTAAATATTTGTAAACGATGAGCCATAACTAAAATAGAACAATCTGTGTAACTCCATTTTTTATCATTGTACTGACAGAAAGCTTCCAAATATTGCCAGATCATCGCTATCTGACACATTGATATAACGATGATCTTCTCTTAGTATTTGACCCACTTGGATTGAGGCTCGACTAGATACCTTGCTCCGAATCCAAGTCACAGTTTCATCGAATACCGATTCGAGAATAATCCAATTATTATGAGGATTTTCTAAGTAATATTTTTGAGCGCTTTCGTGATGAGTTTCAGATTTGACAAAAAAGGCAATTAAAGCAGAAGTATCAACAATAATTTCTTTGTCCACAATTTTTAATAAATAATTTCATCGATGTTTTCAGCGTAGTTAGTTACAACTTGACCCCGATTATCTTGTCCGATAATATATTTAGGCTCAGGTTGGACAATTTCTAAACTTCCACAAAGTTCCCAAGTACGAGTCTTAGTAATATCTGGTAATTCAGCTTGAACATAATTTTCCAAAGCTTTGATAACAATCTCTTGAACCGAGGATTTTTGTTCTTGCAAACGAGATATTAATTCGTCGGGAATTTCGATCAATATTTGAGTCATTGATAAACCTTAGAGATTAACGTTGTTTTACTAACATTATAGCCTGTTTGTGAATTATAACCAAGAGACGCAAATGCAATTACCTGAATCAGTTACCAAAAGGCTAACAACTGTTCACTGATTCAGGTGATTCGCCATAAGTCCAGAAAACGGGTTTCTTGAAGAAACCCGTTTTCTAGATATTGATTTTTGCCAAAGACTGCTTAAATTCTGCGAGAGAATTAGCAGTAGCTGCTAATTTTAGTAGCTCTTCTAAGATAGTAGGGTTAGTCATTTTAAGGAGTTGACATGATTTTTTCCTGAATAAAGAGTAAAAATTAAACAATTAAGCCCCTAAAGAAGGCACCATCCACACCGATTGAGTGCCGTCGAGGTCGGTATCTGGTCCAATTAGCGCCGGGTTGCGGTAGCCCGGGAGGACGGAGACGGCGAAAACCTCCTCCACGCCGCTATTGAACCAAAAAGTCGCCACCAGTTGACTGGTAGCCAGGTTGACAATAGCCAACCCGCACCGCAATTGATTACGTCGCTCATCCAGGGGTAAACCGCCAAAAATCGCAGTTTCCCGGATTTGGGACAACCCGACAAAGGCGTGACCTTCCCAACAGTCTAAACCCCGGGTAAAACCGGGCAATTCCGCCACGATTTCCGTGCTACCAGTTTGGGGATGCCAACGGTTCAAGGTTCCATAACCGGAATTGAGGAAATAGAGATTACCCTGGTAAAGACGGGGAGAATGGGGCATGGCTAAACCCCGCAAAATCACCTCTCCCCTAGCCACATCAATTAAGCATCCGCCCTGGGCCTTATTCTCTCGCCAGAGGCTTTCCTCGTTGGTTTCCCCCAATGCCGTTACATATACGGGAGTGCCGCTATTTTCAGCCATAGCCAAGCCATTGAGGTGGCAGCGGTCTCCGGGGACTAACTCGGTAATAAAGGGCGGTTTCCACTGGGGTAGAAAACTCCAATTTCCTTCGATAGTTGCCAGACAGTTAAATAGGGTATTGACCACCCAAAGGCGATTACTGCCAAAGGCCAAATCATGACCCATAATCGGGCCGGTGAGGTGAGAGGAGCGGGCCAAAAAGGCGATATCCTGTTCCCCTTCCGGTTTAATCTGGGGGGCAATCTCTCGATTAGCGGGTAAATTCCAAATTGCCTGACGAGCGCCCACAGCAATTCCGGTAGCGGTTCGGGTTAAACCCATTGCTTGGTCAAAATGGGCGAAACTCACCCGTATTTGTCCTTTATAAGTGCCAATGCTGGCCACTCGTCCCGCTTGGTAGGTGGAAATCAACACTGAGAGGTCAAGCTGGTTGAGTAATTCCGGCAGATTGAGGCTGTACTCATAATTGACCGGCACTGCTTGGCGCTGAGATGGACTCGCTGCTGGCTCTTGGGTATCTGAAAACTGGTTAGTCTTGGGCGGCAAGCTGTCCATAGAGTTTTTTTTGCATGGATTAGAATCGATTGTGATAATTGATTATTGTTTATGGTTTGTTGACTAAGGGGTTCTAATTAATCCCCCCTTGCCCCCCTTAATAAGGTTTGATCCCCCCTTGCCCCCCTTAATAAGCTATCCCTTATAGGGATCTTTCTTAACAATTTTTGCAGTAAGCACTCCAACCCTTATCCTGACTTGATTTCAGTTTTTTCTTTGTTTTGTAAGGGTGTCAACAAGGAATATTACAAATTGTTAACCGAGTCTTGAAAGCCTTGTGCTACAAAGGTTTGAAATGTTAAGAAAGATGTGACTAAAGGACAGCTTAATAAGGGGGGTGGTGATGGGTTTCAGTTGGCATTAATGGGTTCTATTATAGACAAATTAATCAATATTATTTATAAAGTTTTCTTAACTTTTTTTGTATCAAATTTACCTGAACGGTAGTATTAAATACTTATGATTGAGTTTGTATAAAACACTTTTGCAATTTAAGCTTGTGTATAAAGTTTTATACACAGATTCAACATTTCTGGTCACTAAGCCACAGCAAATCCCGTATATTTGCGTATTTTAGGATAACGAAAACCCAGGACTATATCTTCTTTGGGAATACCTGCCTCCATCAAATCAGTAGCTATGCCTTCCTCCGTTTCATCACATTGAATCCAGACTTTATCGACAACCAAGCTAAGGTGAATTGGTGTTGCATGGAGATACTTATTACCACTCCAACCGAAATCTAAAACTAGATAATGTCCTCGTTCATCATCAAATATAACCTGAGAAGTGTAGCCATCAGGTAAAGTAGCACGATAGTTAGCATGATTCTGGAGAACAGTCTTAATAATACCTTGATATTTTAATCGGGTATCCATTGCACGATTACCTCACTTTCATCATCAAAGACAATTAATTTCACAATCTGATTCTTTAGCAATACCTGCCCTAATTCTATACTAAAAACACTGTTAAAAGTTGGCTGAGATATGGCCAGATAAAGAACTCGCTCAACTTTCATCTCGTTAAGGATTTGACGATACAAGACGTACTGCCCCAAAGCTTGCTGTAAATCCTTTACGTCAGACTGTCCTACAAAGCTTTTCACTTCAACGACAATTTTCCGCAATTCTTTCTCCGCACTGATTAAGCGTTCTGCTCCCAAATCAGCGGATAAACGCTTCTTGCCAATTTGAAGTGGAAAAGGATCGTGAGTGATTGCCCACCCGTCCTTCTCTAAAGCAAGTTTTACAGTGTCGTGGTAAATATCTCTTGCAGACACAAAAATTCAGAGGATAAATACTCTAATCAGCAGTATAGCAAATTTTTCTGTTCTCAAGACCTCTTGTAAAAATCAAAAGACGAGTGCCTACAGCAATTCCGGTAGCAGTTCGGGATAATTGACCGACACTGCTTGGCGCTGAGATGGACTCGCTGCTGGCTCTTGGGTATCTGAAAACTGGTTAGTGTTAGGCGGCAAGCTGTCCATAGAGTTTTTTTTGCATGGATTAGAATCGATTGTGATAATTGATTATTGTCTATGGTTTATTATGGTTTCAGTTGGCATTAATGGGTTCTATTATAGACAAATTAATCAATATTATTTATAAAGTTTTCTTAACTTTTTTTGTATCAAATTTACTTGAACGGGAGCATTAAATATTTATAATTGAGTTTGTGTAAAACACTTTTGCAATTATGGAATTTTGGAATTGATGAAATCTAGCCAAGAATTTAACTTAAGCTTATTCTTTTGGATATAAACTTGATTCTAGAAAAACTATTGGTAATCAGAAAATGCTGACTTCATCGCCTCCCAATCTCTCGCAACTTGCCCTTTTATTTCTCAAAATCGGCATTATCGGTTTTGGTGGTCCGGCTGCCCATATCGCTTTAATGGAGGAAGAAGTGGTTAAGCGTCGCGGTTGGATGACTAAGGAGCGATTTCTCGATTTGGTGGGGGCAACTAATCTGATTCCCGGTCCTAATTCCACGGAAATGGCCATTCATATCGGTTATATTTTTGGTGGTTTAGCGGGTTTAATAATCACGGGGGTTTGTTTTATCACTCCTGCGGTGTTAATTACGGGTTTTCTAGCTTGGATTTATACTACCTACGGGACTTTACCGGATGTGGCTCCGATTTTTGCGGGGATTAAACCGGTAGTAATTGCGGTGATTTTTCAGGCCCTCTGGCGCCTAGGCAAAAAGGCACTGAAAACCCGTCAATTACTCTTCATCGGATTGGGAGTTATCGGATTATTAATCTTAGGTTTAAATGAAATTATCGCTTTACTGTTAGGGGGAATTATCGGGATGTTTATCCTAAAAAAATTCGCTACTTTTCCCCTGATTGTGGCAGGAATAGGCGGTGCGACGGCGGTTGCTACTCCTAGCAATATCCCACCGACATTAACAGGATTAGGGCTATTTTTTCTCAAGGTGGGTAGTGTTTTATTTGGTAGTGGTTATGTGTTAGTTGCCTTTTTAGAAGCGGATTTAGTGCAGGGGAGAGGATGGTTAACCCAGCAACAATTATTAGATGCTATTGCTGTAGGTCAATTTACCCCCGGTCCAGTGTTATCTACAGCCACTTTTATCGGTTATCAAATATTAGGAGTATCGGGGGCAATTGTGGCAACTCTAGCGATTTTCTTTCCTTCTTTTATCTTTGTTTTATTACTTAATCCTCTTATTCCTAAACTGAGAGAATCGGCTTGGGCAGGGGCTTTTTTAGATGCAATTAATGCTAGTGCTGTGGCTTTAATGGCAGCGGTAATTTTTAATTTAGCTCTAGCTACTTGGTTACAACCCTACGGGAATTTACCTTTTAATTTATTGGCTATCATTCTATCTCTTATCTCCGCTATTCTTTTACTACGTTTTCAGGTTAATTCTACTTGGTTAATTCTTGCTGGCGCGCTTATTGGTTTGCTCTTAAAACAATTAGGTTAGGGGGAAATAAGTCAATGGTTCTAATTGAATATTAAGATAGATTTTGCCTTTTATCCCCCCTTAATTCCCCCTTGATACCCGCTTAATAAGGGGGGTGCTGATCCCCCCTTAATCCCCCCTTAATAAGGGGGGCGCTGATCCCCCCTTAATCCCCCCTTAATAAGGATTGATCCCCCCTTGATACCCGCTTAATAAGGGGGGTGCTGATCCCCCCTTAATCCCCCCTTAATAAGGGGGGTGCTGATCCCCCCTTAATCCCCCCTTAATAAGGGGGGCGCTGATTCGTTAAACTGAGCTTTTCTACCCAGTTGTAGATCTGATCGCGATTTAGTCTATAGCTTAGAGGATGGGCGATTAATCGAGCGCTACTAGCAAATAATTCGGCAATTTCTACTAAACCATTTTCGCGTAAAGTTCGACCAGTGGAAACTAGGTCAACTATCGCTTCTGACATCCCCGTAATCGGGCCTAATTCTACGGAACCATAGAGAGGTATAATCTCGACGGGAATATCTAAACGACGAAAATAATCCTTAGCACAATTGACAAATTTTGAGGCAACTTTACCGTGATGGGGAATATCTAAGGGACTTTGATAGGGACTATCAGCAGGGACAGCTACCGACATCCGACAATAACCAAATTTTAGGTCAATTAAATTAGCCACATCGGGAGATTTTTCCAATAAAATATCATAACCGGCGATGCCTAATTGTGCCTGACCGTATTCTACATAAACTGGTACATCTGTGGCTCTGACTAATAACGCTTTCGCTTGGTTAGTGGGATCGGTAATCTGTAATTGGCGATTTTTTGAGTCAAGAAAGGCACTAAAATCTAAGCCAATCTTTTGAAATATTTGGATACTTTCGTTTAGTAAAGCACCCTTCGGTAAGGCAATTGTTAGCATAGAGGGAATTATGAATTGGGGTGTGGGGTTTTTCAGTGAACAGTAAACAGTAATCAGTAATCAGTGAACTGAAAATTCGCCTCTGATAACCGAGATGGCAGTAAGTTCTCTAATGACCACATCAGCTAATTGTAAATCTTGATGGTTTTCCGGTTGCCAACTAATTGCGATCGCAGCTGCTGATTTTGCCTGTTTAGCCATTTCCCAATCGGCCCTAGTATCCCCTATCATCAGGGTTTTGTCCACTGGGGTCCCCAAAGCTTGACAGGTTTCTTGCAATAATAAGGGATCGGGTTTACTTAAACCTCGATCGCAGCCCCGAACAATTTTAATATAATTTAATAGGTGATTTTCCTTGACAAATTGCTCAACTCGTGCTGTGGTATCGGAGGAAAGAATCGCCAATTGTAAACCGGCCGCGTGCAGATAACGAATTACTTCTAAACATTGGGGATAGAGGGGATTTAAGCGGGGGGGAACCTTTTCATCGGCCGCTTGAAAGGCCGCTTTTGCGATCGCCATGGCCGTTAACCAATCCCGGCCGGTGGAAGCAATACAACCGGCAGCGACGATATGATTATCTCTGCGGCTGCCCACTGCCATTAAACCAGCAGGATTGAGACTATTTGCCCCAATACCGAAAGTTTTGGTTAATAAAGACTCTAAACCAGGGATTTGCGATTCAATGGCTTGTATCCGGGCTATAGCTCGATCGTACCAGAAAGCTCGCGAATCCTCTAGCGTACCGTCCTTATCAAAAACAATCCCTTGAATATCTCTAAATTCTCGATTACCACAGCGAATTATCGGCAAATAAACCTCCTTATTTTTATCTATATTGTCAGTCATCATTTTAGCTTTCAGGATTAAGGAGACAGGATTCAGGAGACAGGAGATTATTTCTATTTATTCTCCCCATCCCCCCACTACCCCACTACCCCACACCCCACTTTCCTATACCTTTTAAAACAGGATTTAGTATTACTCCTCAAAAGCAGCTTTTTGCTGACGGACTAAATCGACACCGCGAGAAGTCCCCAGACGGGTGGCCCCGGCCTGGATAAGAGCGATTGCTTGTTCAATGGTGCGAATTCCGCCGGATGCTTTAATTCCTACCCGGCCTTTGCTAATTTCCTTGAGAAACTTCACATCGCTAACCGTTGCTCCTCCAAACCAGCCGGTACTGGTTTTTAGATAACTCACTCCTGCATCCATGCAAATTTCTGCCGCTAAACGTTTCTCGGTGTCCGTTAGTTGCGAGGTTTCCAGAATCGCTTTCACTGTCTGGCCAGTTTCCTGACAAATACTAGCAATTTCTTGGAATAATTCCTCGGATTTCCCATCTTTTAGCCAACCGAGATTAATAACCACCTCTAACTCCTTAGCACCATTATCTACGGCTTCTAAAGCCTCATAACGTTTAACTGCGGAGGTAGTGGCCCCTGCGGGAAAACCAATCACGGTAGAAACTAAAGTTTTTTTGCCGTGGAGTAACTGCACCGCTTGCTTAACGGCAGCGGGATAAACGCAGACGGTGGGAAAATGATATTGATCAGCCTGTTGACAGTAAGCCTCTAATTGTTCCCTGGTGGCGGTGGGGATGAGGAGAGAATGGTCGATATATTGTGCTAAATCTAGATCAGAATCGGTGATAGCCATTATCTACGCCTCAATATAGTCAATCGATCGCTATTTTCTCATTTTATGGAAGTCACACAGCAAAGTCATCTCTCGTTAACCTAGAAATTCCGAGACTAGCAAAAATCCAGTAACCTAGGAAGAAACCGTCACAAGTGAAGACTAGGAGACAATAGACCTATGTTAGAAGCGTATCATCAGCACGTTGCCGACCGAGCGAAATTAGGTATCCCTCCCCTTCCCCTCAACGCTCAACAAACGGCGGAATTATGCGAAATACTCAAAAATCCGTCCGAAGAACTCAAAGGAGAATTGCTGACCCTGCTGCGTGACCGTGTTCCCCCCGGAGTTGACGAAGCGGCCTACGTTAAAGCGGGATTTTTAACAGGAATTGCCAAAGGTGAAATAAAATCTAGCGTTATCTCCGCTCAGGGTGCGGTTAGCTTACTGGGAACCATGGTAGGTGGTTATAACGTTCATTCTCTGATTGAACTGCTGAAATCCAGAGATATTAATATCGCCGCCGCTGCTGCCAGCGCTTTAAGTAAAACCCTGCTGGTATTCGACGCATTTAACGAGGTTTTGGAATTATCCGACACCAATCCCTATGCTAAACAGGTCATCGATGCTTGGGCCAATGGCGCTTGGTTTATCGCTAAACCGAAACTTGCTAAAGAAATTACCGTCACCGTCTTCAAAGTACCGGGAGAAACCAATACAGATGACCTATCTCCTGCCCCCCATGCCACCACCCGGCCCGATATTCCCCTTCATGCCTTGGTAATGTTAGAAACCCGTCAACCGGGGTCCTTAGAAACCATTGCCGAATTGAAAAAATTAGGCCATCCGGTCGCCTATGTGGGGGATGTGGTTGGGACTGGTTCCAGCCGAAAATCGGCAATTAACTCGGTTCTCTGGCATATCGGCGATGATATTCCCTTTGTACCTAATAAACGTGCTGGTGGCTATATTTTAGGTAGTAAAATCGCCCCTATCTTCTTTAATACTGCTGAAGATTCCGGCGCTTTACCGATTGAATGCGATGTTAGCCAAATGAACACGGGGGATGTGATTAAAATCTATCCCTACGAAGGCAAAATCACCAACGAAGCGGGCGCAACTATTAGCACTTTTAGCCTCAAACCTGAGACAATTCTGGATGAAGTGCGCGCCGGCGGTCGTATTCCCCTCTTAATCGGTCGCAGTCTCACCGATAAAACCCGTCACGCCTTGGGACTTGAGGCTAGTACCCTATTTACTCGTCCAACTATGCCTAGTGACACGGGTAAAGGTTACACCCTAGCGCAAAAAATGGTCGGCAAAGCTTGCGGTTTACCCGGGGTGCGGCCGGGTACTTCCTGTGACCCAATTATGACTACGGTAGGGTCTCAGGATACCACCGGCCCGATGACCAGAGACGAGTTAAAAGAGTTAGCCTGTTTAGGTTTTAGCGCCGATTTAGTCATGCAGAGTTTCTGTCACACGGCAGCCTATCCCAAACCGGTTGATATTCAAACTCATCACCAATTACCGGACTTTTTCTCTACCCGGGGTGGGGTGGCTTTACGTCCGGGAGATGGCATTATTCATTCCTGGTTAAATCGGATGTTATTGCCGGATACGGTGGGGACTGGAGGCGATTCTCATACTCGTTTTCCCCTGGGAATTTCCTTTCCTGCGGGGTCGGGTTTAGTGGCATTTGCGGCCGCTTTGGGAGTAATGCCTTTGGATATGCCGGAATCGGTTTTAGTGCGTTTTACGGGGGAATTACAACCCGGTGTAACTCTGCGCGATATTGTTAATGCTATTCCCTACGTTGCCATGCAAGAAGGCAAATTAACCGTGGAAAAACAGAACAAAAAAAATGTTTTTAACGGTCGTATTATGGAGATGGAAGGGCTGCCGGATTTGAAATTAGAACAGGCTTTTGAGTTAACCGATGCCACGGCGGAACGTTCCTGTGCCGGTTGTACGATTAAGTTAAGTACCGAGACAGTGGCGGAATATTTACGCTCTAATGTGGCCCTGTTAAAAAATATGGCGGCCCGGGGTTATAGTGATGCCAAAACTATCCTACGTCGGGTAGCAAAAATGGAACAATGGTTAGCTAATCCTGTCCTGATGGAGGCGGATAAGGATGCCGAATATGCGGATATTATCACCATCAACTTAAGCGAGATTAAAGAACCCATTGTCGCGGCACCCAATGACCCCGATAATATCAAGTTAATGTCGGAATGTGCCGGGGATAAAATTGATGAGGTGTTCATCGGTTCTTGTATGACTAATATTGGTCATTATCGCGCCGCCGCTAAGATATTAGAAGGCGCAGGAGTTGCTAAGGCTAAACTGTGGATTTGTCCCCCCACCCGCATGGATGAAAAACAATTGCGCGATGAGGGAATGTATGGCATTTTTGCCGCTTCTGGGGCCCGTACTGAGATGCCTGGATGTTCCCTTTGTATGGGTAATCAAGCGCGGGTTGAAGACAGAGCGACGGTATTTTCTACCTCGACTCGTAACTTCAATAATCGCATGGGAAAAGATGCGCGAGTCTATCTCGGTTCCGCTGAATTAGCGGCGGTTTGTGCGCTGCTAGGACGCATTCCCACCCTTGAGGAATACCTGGCAATTGTCACCGAGAAAATTAATCCTTTTGCCAGCGATTTATACCGCTATTTGAACTTTAATGAAATCGCTGGTTTTGAGGATGAAGGCCGGGTAATTCCCCTAGAAGATTTACCTAAGATTGAGGATATCTTAGGGATTCCTTCTGGTGTTTTGAGTTAGTTGACCGGTTATGGGTCATTTTGATCGAGGCGAAAGATTTCTTTTGATTTCGATCAAGATGACCCCTCTAACGATCAAATTTTCGACAATTATAGGATTTTTTTCGATATACGGAATGACAACTCGATAAAATAAAAATATGAAATTCGAGTGGGATCGACAAAAGAACCGAGCGAATATCATCAAGCACGATCTAGACTTCGCGGACGCGCAGCGGATATTTGAACATCCCATTCGAGTTTCCCTTGACGAACGAGAAAATTATGGCGAAGATCGATTGATAGGAATCGGTACGCTCGATGGCCGAGTGGTAGTTGTCGTTTTTACAGAACCGAGTAGAGATACAATTCGTATTATTTCACTTCGTAAAGCTTTACCCTATGAACGAAAACGATATGAACAATACCTCCGAGACGAATTGGGAGAAAGTTGACGCTCTTACGGAAGAGGAAATCGACACATCCGATATTCCGCCCTTAACCGAGGAGTTTTTTAGTAAATCGCGGTGGTGGAAACCTGTAGAGAAAGTAAATGTTCTTGTTCAAGTAGATCCCGAAACCCTAGCTTGGTTTCAATCACAGGGCGAGGATTGTGAACAAAAAATGTCCGCCGCTTTACGGATTTATGCGGAGGCTCACAAAGTATAGTCAAGTTTAGTTCGGGTACAAGCCACACAATAAAAAAGTTCGCTATCATTTTGAGCGGGATGAAAAGCCACACAATCTCATTTACCAATAAATCGCCTTAAATGAAATGATAAAAGTGAGTACGAAAAATTATGATTATAGATGTACCGACTGGAGATGATTTTAAATCCGCTGGCATTGATTTTTTAAATCTGGCTTGGGATACGCTGATAAGTTTATCTACAAAACTTAAGGATGCGGAATATTTTTATAATGTGTATTATAGCGATGAGAATGAAGAAGTAATCGATCAATTGTCATCTGAGCAATATTGGAAACAAGCACAACGTCCATTGAGTACAGCCCTTTCCCTTATTCAACAAGGAACCGAATTTCTCTTAAAAGGTCATATTGCTACAGTTAGCCCGTATTTACTAATTTCAGGAGATCCGAGTAATTATCCCAGTAAATCTCATGAGCGCAATATCCGTTTTAGTGAATTTAAAACAATTGATGCACAGGATTTAGTCAAAGTTTATAATACCGTATCGACTGATCGATTACCAGATAACTTTCGACAAAGATTTGAAGATTTGAGAAGCAAGCGAAATATAATTATGCACACTGTAGATCCTGAATTATATATAAAAACTAAAGATCTGTTTGTTGAAATTCTAGAAATTTGTCATTATTTGATAGAGCCAAACTCGTGGATAAAAATTCGAGGACAATTCATTCAAAATGAACCTGAATCTGTTCTATATAGCTCTGAAACCAGAGAATTATATAATTTGCTGCCTTTAGAAATAAACCTTGTAATTGATTTATTAACACCTTCAGAAAATAATAAATATTTTAATTTTAATAAAAAAACAAGACGTTATTTCTGTCCTAGTTGTTATAGTGGTTTTAGGGAAGATTACGAAGACGAACAGATTCCAAGATTAGCTCAACTAATACCTAATGAACCAACTAGCAACACTATTTATTGCCTTGTATGTAATGAATCTTATGAAGTATTGCGGGAAGATTGCACAGCTGAAGATTGTCTGGGTAATGTCATAGATCCTGATGATGGTACATGTCTTACCTGTGGTTCGGACAATTTTCGAGATTAATTGTTGAAATTGTAATATAGCGTTTCCTAAGCTAGTGAGGTACACCTGTTTTTCTTCCCCTTTGCCCTTTGCCTTTTGCCTCTTGCCTTTTGCCTAAAACCCATAACTTTTGTACCTCAGCAGACTGAAAAACGCTATAAATATCTTGTATGTATTAATTTCTTTATTTTTTTAATCGGACAAGAAATTTATGAAAAGTTTTTCGCTCAAGCTGCCATACAAATAATCTTGCAAAAGTATCAAATTTTATTGTTAATTGTTGACACTAATCAGGAGGAAATAGTTCAATGGATAAACTAAATTATTATCAAAACATAATCAAGAAAATTCTCACAGAATATGCAGAAATTTCCTCACAAGTACCCGATCAAGACATAGAAGAAATATTGATGTTTGACGATAATAGAAGCCAATATCTTTGGTTTAATATTGGCTGGAAAAATGGCAAACGAATTAAAGCAATTTCCGTTTATCTTCGTCTAAAAAATGACAAAATTTATATTGAAGAAGATTGGACAGAAGCAGGTATCGCCACGGAATTAATGCGCTTAGGAATTCCCAGCAGTGAGATAGTTTTAGCTTTTCAACCTCCCGAAGTGCGTCAGTTTACCGAGTTTGCGATCGCCTAAAAATTATTCTTTACTTTCTCTTCAGATGAGGAGTCGCTAAAATCGAGTATTTAAATATACTTGTTTCTCGGTCATTGCTGCCACTTCATCCTTGACTCGCCAGTTCAAGGGTTGGATATTTTCCGAGCAAAAGTGCTACAATGTAATTTTAGGGGTCAAAACAATCAAGGAGAAGAGCATGGTCAGCAAAATTGATCGCCAAGCATTTTTACAATCCTTAATCGTGCCACCGGGTAAAGAAATTTCTCTGCACAAAGACTACGATCCTGGGTTTAAGCCAGACTACATTACCAAAGAAGATGCCACACTGCTGCTGCAACAGGGGATCGAAAAAATGGCCGAGTTTCAAGATAAACTCTATGCCCAGGATACCTATGCCCTCTTAATTAATCTGCAAGCCATGGATGCGGCGGGTAAAGATGGTACGATCAGACACGTTATGTCGGGCTTAAATCCCCAAGGCTGTCAGGTATTTAGCTTTAAAGTTCCCTCGGCCGAAGAACTAGATCACGATTATCTCTGGCGATATTATAAAGCTTTACCAGAGCGGGGTCGTATCGGTATTTTTAATCGTTCCTACTACGAAGAATTATTAGTCGTGCGCGTCCATCAAGATTTATTGGAACGGCAAAAACTCCCCCCAGAAGACAGAACCAAGAAAGTTTGGCAGCGACGTTTTGAGGAGATTAATAATTTTGAAAAATATCTAGTTAACAATGGGGTTATTGTCCTAAAATTCTTTCTCAATGTTTCTAAAGAAGAACAGAAAAAACGATTTTTAGAAAGAATTGATCGCCCCGAAAAAAACTGGAAGTTTTCCGAAAATGATGTCAAAGAAAGAGCTTTTTGGGATGATTACACGAAAGCCTACGAGGAGGTATTCAATCATACCAGTACCGAGTGGGCCCCCTGGTATATTATCCCGGCTGATCGCAAATGGTTTACCCGTTTAGCTGTGGGGGCGGTTATTTATCACACCCTGGAATCCCTCGGTTTACGATATCCCACCGTCACGGAAGAACATCGCCAAGCTTTACTGAAAGCCAAAGAAATCCTCGAAAACGAGCCAGATTAAAAATGGAAGAAAATCCCGAAAAAGCGATAATTGCCAGAAAATCGATCTCTTGAAGAAATATTTTTATTCATGTCGTCTTTTCTGTTAGGCTGAATTTTTGTCAGTTATTGATCAGTAATTCCCAGATTTCTCCCCTATTATTGCCCTGGGAATTAATATTTCTTCGGGCTTTTACCCTTTGAATATTATAATTTTTATATAAGTCATCAAAAAAATTATTGTCAGAGTCAAAGTTTTTAAGGTCGGAATTGCTTAAAATAAATTTATAACCCGCTCGATCGACTTGATCGATAAATTGTTTTAATCGCATTTGCTCCTCATCGTTAAAATCTTCTTTGGTATAAGAGGTAAAAGCTGATGTTTTTTTAATCGGTTTATAGGGAGGATCAAAATAAAATAAAGTCTTGTTATTGGCATAATTTAGAGTTTGGACAAAATCTCCTTGTAGGATCGTCACTTTCTGTAAATGATGATTGACAGCTAATAAGTTTTCTTCATTGCAGATCAACGGTTTGACATATTTTCCAAAGGGGACATTAAAAAGTCCTTTGCTATTGACTCTATAAAGTCCATTAAAACAAGTTCTATTGAGAAATAATAACAAAACTGTTTTTTCTAGACAGTCATCGCAGCTGCGAGAATTAAATTCTATTCTTTTATCCAAAAAAAACTTTTGTTGTTCCTCTAGATTTTTAAGTTCATAAAAATCCTGCTGAATTTTTTTAAGCTTGACTATTAATTCTTTGACATTATTTTTAATAACATTATAAGCCATGATTAAATCAGGATTAATGTCATTAATAATGACTTTTTGGACAGGAGAAAAATCATTTAAGACTGAGAATAAAACTGCCCCACCTCCGACAAAAGGTTCAATGTAGTTAAACTGACAATTTTGAGAAATCTGGGAATTAATCAAAGATAGAATATTGGGAACCAGTTGAGTTTTGCCTCCCGCCCACTTTAAAAAAGGTTTGGCACTAACTGTTTTCCTTTCAGACAAAGAAGTGGTCATTATTCCTACCAGATTATCCTAATCTATTCAATTTACAGCGCAATTCATGAAAACCTGAAAGGCGGATTTGATATCAGAAAGGTAAACGGGGCATTTTTTTCAATACTGACTCAATTTGGTTGATTAAATCCAGCAGACGATTGCCATCCACATGAACCTCGCTGGTGGGATAATTAGCGAGGACTTCGATGATTTGAATCTCATTATCATTAAGTGCAGAAGTGACTAAGGCACCGCGTAAAGCTTGCCGACTAGCAGCTCTATTGGGGGTATGGACAATTTCAGTCGCATAATCTAGCAAACTTTCGCCAAAAAAACTATTAAGAAATTTGGAAAGAAAGACGGCATCCACCGCTACCCGACGATTAAGGATTTTGCGGAATTCTTCAGGTTTTTGGTTAGCCATCTTTAATTGTGCCGCTAAAGCGGGGGCTAATTCGCCTGTTTCGCTCAATTGCTTTAATTCTGATACCGATACGGACCCTTGGAAGATGTAGTATTTGATGATAGCTGATTCGGCGGCTGACAAAGGCTGACAAACACCGAGAAAGATAGATATTCCTAGGGGAAGTAAAAGATTTTTGAACATAAACCAAAGGTACAAAACAAGCGAAAAGCGATCAGGATGATTGACTCATTCTAGCGAAATTGGTTGCCGCTTAGGAAAAACTGAAGACGGTGTTGGTTATCTAGAGATGAATTTTCTAGTCACCCAACTAGAAGCAGAAAGCTGATAGCTTAATGCCAATCATTAATTTACATTCGCGAGAGGGCAGCGATTTTTGCTAGTTTATCTTTTTCCAAACCGTTGAGATCCTCTAGCTTCAACCATCCTTCCTTTAATAGTTGAGCAAAGACAAAAATTAGGGAAGTATAGCGATACTCATATTTACCATCAATCTGATGTCGTCGGGCGCTTAGATAATCGTGCATTTGCCAGATATCATCTAAAACCGTGATCTGACCAGACTGTTCTTTAATATGTTCTATTAAAGTCCTAGTTTCTCGCTGATAAGCTTTTTGGAAAGCAGTTTGAGCAATTTCTTGTTCGGTATCTGACCAAATTATTTCACTCATAGGCATGATTTTAGTTTTAGGGATGATAATTTTGGGTTTTTGAACTACCTCGACTCTTTTCGCCCACATCTGTAAGAATGATTGTTTAGTTATTCTTACCTAGATCGCAGAAGAAACCGGTGTATTTACCAATTTTTTTAAGTCAGCCTTTTAATTGTATAAAAAAAAGAGTTCACTTGACAAGGAACTCTAATAAGTTTCATCAGAATTTTTAATGATTTCTCTCAGTAGCTATTTAGCCACGGGCAAAGTTTAATAATTCTTTCGGAGAAGCTAATAAATCGATCGCCACGAAGAAAATTTTATTATCAGGAGTTAGGAGGAAGCGCCATGCCATATTCATACCCACACCCGCACCAAACCAGGGGGTTTGTACTTTTCCCGTCACTTTAATCTGAGTAAAACCGTCATCGGCGGGTTCCACCACACCGCGTTCGGGGATTAATTTTAAATTTTGGCATTCTTCGCGGAAAAAGCGATATACTGCCTCTTTACCGACGACGGGACGTTGGAAAGGTGGTTGCAGAGCGCCGTCAGGGGTGAATAATTCAATTAATACATCAAAGTCATTAGCGTTGAGGTTGTCCATATAGTTGAGGACGGTGGCATTGGTAACGCCTTCAATGCTAACTTTGGTCCGTTCGGCAATATTTTGGGGAGGAACCACGGGTTCGGAAATACGGTTATAATCGCCCAGTTTCTTCGGATCGTAGCCCATATCGACCACACAATTCCGCAGAACGGTGATTTGTTGTCCCGACTCTAATTTTTTAATCCCGTCTAAAACGGCACTAGCATTAGCAGATAGTTCATAACCCTTGGGAATTGGGGCAACACTGCCATCTTCCATCCATTGTCCTAATTGATACCAGAATCCCAGCTTGATATTAGCAGACCAAGTGCCATAGGTACGACAAATCGGGGTGTCAGCATGGTTGGCTAAGTCGCACATCACCTGCGACTGTTGCAGGGGTGACATCTGCCGAATTTCATTCATGGTTTTTTCGGCAAAGACCATACTAGCAGCGCCGGGGGCGGCAACGGTGATGGTTTTGCCCATTTCTAGATAGGCAAACCAAATCAAGGCTAGTTGATCTTCGGTATTCAGCTGATTGAAACGCGCAATCGTGGCAGGAACCACATCCGCTGACAGCGTGTTGGGGAAAATGCTCCGCGCTGATTCGATCGTAAACGGCATAGATTCACCTTGAAGTAAAGTTTTGTATCAATTTACCCTCATTCTATCATATTTGCGCCCCAAGGCAGCACCACTAGAGAAACTTTCCCAAAAAAAGCTGTACTTTAGATCACACTTACCCGGGATTATCACAAAATCTTAATGGTTGAACAACTGTTCCATCACTTATTTAGGGTTGGCGGCAGCAGCGAGCGATCGCTGTTTGGCGATGCTAGATAATGAAAAGTATCTCTAGAGGATGATTTTTGCTGCTCTAACTCGTTTTCAACCCGGGACTACTCTTGATCATCCCTAGTTTTTTCTAGGATTTCTCACCCCGTAGCAGGCCGTAAATTTCATCGGTATAGTCATAAAACTGAGCTTGTCGTTTAATTTTATGATTACGATCTAGGGGTAAATTAATTGTTAATTCTCGTTGTATAGTCCCGGGCCTAGCACTCAAAACATAAATACGTTGAGCTAAAAAAACCGCTTCATCCACATCATGGGTAATCATTAAAATACTACACCTAATTTTTTGCCAAATTTCAATTAAATATTCGTGCATTCTTTCTTTGGTTTGTACATCTAAAGCTGCAAAGGGTTCGTCCATTAATAAAACTTTGGGATGACAAGCAAGAGAACGGGCGATCGCTACCCGTTGTTTCATCCCACCCGATAGTTCTCTGGGGTAAGCATTAGCGAATTGAGTTAAACCGACAATATCCAGATAATAACAGGCCACTTCCCAGCATTCTTTTGTCGATAATCCCTGTAGTTTTAAGCCAAATTCAACATTTTTTTGGATCGTCATCCAGGGATAGAGTGTATAATTTTGGAAAACCATGCCGCGATCGGCTCCTGGCCCTGTCACTTCAACACCATCAACGGTAATTTTGCCGGAAGTGGGCAGCTCTAAACCCGCAATCATTCGCAACAAAGTTGATTTTCCCGAACCAGAGGCCCCGACCGCACAGACAAATTCAGCACTTTCAACGTGTAAATTAATATCTTTCAGAGCGACCACAGCACCTCGTTTAGTGGTGAAAATTTTATTGAGTTGAGTAATTTCTAAGTGCATTAAGGTTCTTCTCTTATCATTAAAATAACTTTATTGGTGACATAATCAACTCTGTTATTGAGTTTTTAAGTTAACGAGTAATTGACCATTTACAAGTCCACTGCAAAAACAAACGAAAACTTAAATCTAGGGCAAAGCCAATAATTCCCAGGACAATTAAACAGGCAAAAATTTCATCGGTTCTCAGAAATTTCTGGGCCAATAAAATCCGTTTGCCTAATCCATTATCGGCCGCCACCAATTCCGCCACCACTACCAAATTCCAGGCGGCTGCCATATTAACACGAAAAGTATCGATAACATTAGGAATAATATAGGGAGTAATCACTTTAAATAAAACCTGTTTTCGAGTTCCTCCAAGGGTATAAGTTACTTCGATCAATTCACGGGGAATGAACTTAACTGCATCCATAATCATCAGGGTATTAAAGAAAATTGTCCCGATAAAAATGAGCATAATCTTTGATGTTTCTCCAATACCCAAATAAATAACCAATAGGGGAATAAAAGCAGGAGCGGGCATATAACGTACAACGCCAATGATCGGTTCCATTAAACTACGAATACTCGGAAAAGTTCCCATTAAAATCCCCAGGGGAATAGCAAACAATCCTCCCCAAAAAAAGCCCCCAACTACTCGTAAAAAACTGGTAATAGTATCTTGAATTAAAAAGCCCTGTTCTGCCAATTTTCCTAGGGCCTGAATAACGGCTAAAGGAGAAGGCAAAAATACGGATTCAATGCCCGCAAAACTAGAGATTAGTAACCAGAAAATAAGCGGGACAATAATAGAGGAAACCATTAAAGTCCATTTGAGGGATTCGGGAATATCCTCGGTAATCCGCCAAAAAGTGCTTTGAGGAAGCGTTTTAGGTGTTGTGGTCATGGGATTTGCCAAAGAAAAGAATAATTTTGATAGCCAATATCACCCAGTTATCAAACAATTCTTGAAGTCAATGATCGAGGGACTAATTAGGATTTTTTGTCTTGATTTGCCAACGACTTGACAAATTTGGGCTCTAAAATGGTTGTTAGATCGGGGACTTTTTTAATAAAGCCAACTTCCCTCATAAAACCAGCCATTTTTTGAGCGGCAAAGGGCATATTTTTCATGGTTTTCCCCGGACTAAAAGCTTCTAAGTTTTCTTCTAAGGTGAAAAACTTCGTTCCCTCTTTATATAAGGCCAATTCTTCTGGGCTAATGCCGGCACGCTTGGCCATAATCTCATCGGCTTTTTGGGGATTTTTAGCCATAAACTCTCGAACATCAAACCAGGTTTTGACAAGAGCCTGAACCTGTTCTGGTTTTTCTTTGATTAATTTGGCACTGACAACTAATAAATCGGGAATAGCACCGGGAAAAGCTTTGGAACTAATTAATTCTTTAGAACCTTTTCTTTTAAGGGCTGTTGACCAAAAAGGTGGAAAAGCACCAACTGCATCTACTTTTCCCGATGCAAAAGCGGCAGCAGCAGCCCCTGTTTCCATGGGGACAATTTGCACATCTTTACGGCTCATTCCTTCTTTTTCTAGAGCTAAACTGAGGAGAAAATCACCGACAACGCCTTCTTCGACTGCAACTTTTTTGCCTTTTAAATCTTGAATAGTTTTAATCTCTTCTGTGACAATAACTTTGTCATTTCCTGACGAGTTATCATTAACTAAAACAGCAACTTGACCATTCACTGCATCTCCCGCAAAAGCGATTGTATCGTTGAGAGTTTGACTATTTCCATCTAATTGTCCGGCGGCCAAAGCTTGTAAGGATTCAAGATAACCATCAAACCATTTCATTTGAACATTAGCCCCATTTTTAGCAAATAATCCCTCTTCTTCAGCGATCGCCCATGGCCACCAACCGGCCCAGTTACTATAACCAATGACAATCGGGGCAGTATTACTCAGAGAACTACTTGCATTGGGGGTTTGCTGAGGAGCTTGATTGCAACTAATGGTCAGGAGTAAGCTACTAAAAAAAACGAGAAGTAAGGAGAAAAAATGGCGCCGTTTCATAGGTAATAGCCTTTAGAGATGACAGCTAGTAAAACAGAAATAAATCTCAAAAACTGTTACTGATTAACAATTCAAAAACCTCGGAATATTGACTTGGCTTTTTAGCCAATTTAACCAGTCTTCTAAACCTTCTCCTGTTTGAGCAGAAAGAGCGATAATCTTTACATCGGGATTCATAGAACGAACATTTGCTTCTAAACGTTGTAAATCAATCTCTAAATAAGGAGCCAGATCTAATTTGGTAATAATCAGACAATCCGCTTCTTGAAACATAATTGGATATTTGAGGGGTTTATCTTCTCCTTCAGTAATACTTAATAGAGCAACTTTAGCGTGTTCCCCTACCTCAAATTCGGCGGGACAAACTAAATTTCCCACATTTTCCACCAACAATAAATCAAACTCTTTGGGGTTATAATCTTCTTTGAAACGATGAATTCCCCCAGCTACCATTTTGGAATCTAAGTGACAGGAGCGACCTGTATTAATGGCAATTACCGGAACTCCATATTGTCTCAGGCGCTCTGCATCTAGTTCTGTAGTCATATCGCCTTCAATAACAGCCATTTTTAATTGATCTTTTAAGGCTGCGAGGGTTTTTTCCAATAATACAGTTTTACCCGCACCAGGACTACTCATCAGGTTTAAACAGGTAATGCCCCACTCGTCAAAATGTTCCCGGTTGTGATCGGCTCCTGCTTGATTGGCATGAAGTAGATTAATTTCTAGGGCTGCGTCAAAAGTTTGGTGCATTTTAGTTGAGAATGAATAATTGATCATCGAACTTGTAGAAGCGATCGCCCAACTTTGTTTAAGAATCTAAAGAATATTCAATGTGGTCAATTTTTAACTCTCGACCTGAACGAATATCCTCCATCGGCGATCGACAAGTTGGGCAGGAATATTGCTGGCCAATTTGGGGTTGATAATCCTTTTGACAGCAATGACAATAAGCAATTAGGGGAATATTTTTAATCGCTAATTCCACGCCAGCCAGAAAAGTATTGGCAGTTTGAACTTCAAAGGCAAATTGTAAACTGACTGGTTCGACACAGGTAAATTCACCAACCATGAGATGAATTTTTTCAATTTTGAGCTTTTCAGGTTGGCTATCATACCAATCTCGAACTGTCATAATTAACGCCTTGGTCATATCAGTTTCGTGCATAGGAAATTACTGCCAGGGTTCGTCAACGGCCAGATTGGCATCAGGATGAATATAATAGGGCTTTTCTTTACGCGGTAATTGACCTGAAATAACCAGATGGGCCATGGCATCACAAATAACACGGGTAGCCATCAAAGAGGTCATATCACTAATATCGTAGGGAGGGGAAACTTCCACCACTTCCATACCACAAATGGGAGCTTTTTGGATAATTTTACCTAATAAAGCTAAGGCTTCACGGGGTAATAAACCCCCCGGTTCTGGCCAACCCGTGCCGGGGACAAAACCGGCATCAATGCAATCAATATCAAAACTAATCCAAACGCAATCCGTACCATCTAAAGCTCGTTCTAAGGCAAATTCGGCGGCCGCATCAATGCCTCGTTCCACAATGTCGGTGACGGTCAAAATATTAGTGGCCCGCTCGCGGCAAACTTTAACACCTTGACGGGGAACTTGCCAACCACCAATCCCTAATTGGACGAGATTTTTAGCAGGAGCATTTTTCATATTGGTGGCATGAAACCAGGGGCAAGTGTGCATCCGTTCATCTAAATCCGTTTCCTGGGTATCCACATGGCGATCAAAGTGAATAATACCAACTTTTTTATTCCCTAAATGCCGACAAATACCCCGCACTGTCGGAAAACCAATAGAATGATCACCCCCTAAAATAATCGGCAAGGCACCGGAACTAAAGACATGGGCAACCCCTTTAGAGATTTGATCAAAGGACTTTTCATTATTAGCAGGAATGGTGAAAATATCCCCTAAATCACAGAGCGTAATTTGTTCGCGCAGATCTACCCCTAATTCAAAATTGTAGGGCGTATAAAGGGCCGAAATCCGCCGAATTCCCTGGGGTCCAAAACGAGTTCCGGGTCGGTAAGTTGTCCCCGAATCATGGGGAACACCGACGATGGCCACGTCATAATTGCCCACATTCCGCACATCTTCCAAATAGGGGGCCTTCATAAAGGTGTTAATTCCCGCATAGTGGGGTAACTCACCCCTGGAAAAGGTGGGAATACTGCGATCGCGAATACTATCGGCCGCCTCTAAACCGTAGGTTAACCCCTGGGAAACTTCCTGTTGCCAACCGGTTAGGGGCAAATGGCGTTCTTTTTCTAGGGCCTGTTGAGCTTCAGTTACATGAGGGGGTTGAAAAGTAGATTCCTCGGACATCATTTTACCTCAAAATACAATAACCCGGGAGTCTTCAAAGACACTGCCTCAAAACAGTTATCCTTAAAGTCTCCCGGGCTTTTATCCCGCCGTGTAGCCAGCTTAGACGGAAAAAATGTTTGATCCGCTCATTTAAGACTAGCTTGCTCCTCTCGGACCTGACATTTAAGGACGCTTAAATCGGAACCCTAGAAGCAATTTTCTTGACATTAGACGATCTCAATCCCAAAAACAGTATCATAGACTACACAAAAGGGGATTTTTTCCCGCTTAAATATGGTTTGCTGAATAATTAGGTGGGTATTAAAAACTTTCAGATGCCCCCCTTATTAAGGGGGGATTAAAGGGGGGACTAAGGGGGGATCGGCATCCTCCTTATCAAGGGGGGCTAGGGGGGATCGAACCTAAAATCCATTTTTAATTTAATTATAACCAGCTACTTATATAATAAAAAGTATCTCCAGAGAATGATTTTTCCTGTCTCTATGCAACACCCCTCTCTGACTCGCTTTGAACCTGCGACTACTCTTGATGAAATCCATTTAACTATATCTCCTGAACCCCTATTAACTCAGAAGGAAATAGATGCTTTTTATCGAGAAGAAATGAATAAAGTGAGAGGGGAAGATAAAATTCAGCTTCTAAAATTAGGGTTAAAACGGGTCATAGATACGCAACAATATTACAAAGCCTGTTTAATGGGACACACGGGGGTAGGCAAATCGACAGAATTAACTCGTTTAATTAATGATCATGAGATTAAACAGCATTTTGAACCCCTGCGATTTAGTGTTTTAAGTGAACTCGATGCGATTAATTTCAGTCCCCTTGATGTGTTTCTCTTTATGGTGGTGGAAATTGTTGAGAAAACCGCTAAAATTTCTCGACAACCCAGTGATGAAAATTTACAAAAGCTTTGGGATTGGTTTAGTTCTGAAGAATTTACCCGCAAGGAAACCAGAGAAAGTCAAATCAAAACGGAAGCAGGAGCGGGAGTAAAGGAAGATTCTTTCTGGAATAAAATTCTCGGACTTTTTGCCTCTCTCAAGGGAGAATTCCGGTTTGCTTCCTCGCGAGAGAAAAAAGTTGTTGAATACCGTCTTTCCCGTTCCAGAGATTTAATTAATATTGCTAATCAACTCCTGAAAGAGTGTAATCAGAACTTACAGGAAACTATGCAGAGAAGCTGGTTAATTATTGGAGAAGACTTCGATAAAGCTGGTGTTTCACAAGAAGCGGTCAGGGATTTATTTTTAAACTATTCTAACATTTTCAAAGATTTAGACATTCACATTATTTTTAATATTCCGATTGGATTGTATAATTCATCTCCTGGGATTAACCTCACTTTTGACCATAATCTCCTGATTCCCGATACTCCAGTTTTTTGCCAAAAAGATCATACTCCTAACCAAAAAGGACGGGAAGCGGTTAGAAAAGTTTTAGAAGCAAGAGTTAAATCTAATTTATTTGAAGATGGACAAATAGAGCGGGTTATTATTGCCTCTGGTGGCAATATCAGAGATTTATTTTATTTAGTTAGAGAAGCTTCTGATGAGGCAATTGTCAATCAACAAAATCTGATCATGTCTAGTCATATTAGCAGGGCAATTCGCAGTTTAAGAACAGAATATGAAAGACGTTTAGGCCAAAATCCTTATGATATCGATTCTGTTAGTTATGGGGATAAGGTATTATTGTTAAAACGAATTTATGATGCTAATCCAGAAGCACAAATTCCCAATGAGATATTATACGCTTTATTAAATGATCGAGCGATTCAAGAAGTAGATGGAGACGGGGAAAGATGCTTTATGGTGCATCCCCTTGTGGTTGATATTTTAAATGCTCAAGGTCGTATTCCTACTGGTCCCGATGGAGGTGTCCCCGGTGGTACATCAAGTTAATCAAACTAATCAATCGGAGTTAGAACCGGGTACTATTTCCCATACGGCAGCTCGTTTGCTATTATGGGGACGAAGACCATCTAGAGGTTTAGCTAGGGTGGAATTTTATGATGAGTTTTCCCGTCAGCAAGTAGTTAGAGAATTAGAGAATAAACTGCAAGAACAAGGCATTATTTTTCATAAAATTGTCTTACCAAGATGGGAAAAACCCTCTTTTGTCTTGAACTTCTTGTTAACACAATTGGCAGAATTGGAGTCGGGAGTAGTATCAATTACTGGTTTTGAAACCGCTTTTTCTGATGTTTCCCTAGTAGATGCCTTGCAATTAATTAATTTCAATCGAGAAAATTTAGCTCGCTTTAATCTCCGACAAATTTGGTGGATGAATCATGATTTTACTAACAAAGTTATTCGGTATATGCCAGATTTAAATTCTTGGTTTTTCCTGCGGTTATTTTTAACAGAAAATTCAACCCAAGCTACCAACTATAATCAGCTATTTACCGATAAAAATACCGTTCATGATCCCTATAATTTACCAGGAACAGCAGTTAACTTTGTTGGTAGAGAACAGGAATTATCCCGGATTCATCAAGCTTTTCAGCAATCTTCCCCAATTGTTTTAAGTGGGATGGGAGGTTCGGGAAAAACTGAATTAGCTTTACAGTATGCTTGGCAACATAAAGGGGATTATCCTGCGGGTATTTGTTGGATAAATGTCCTTAACAGTGACCCCGGTTTGGCTATTTTATTTTTTGCCAGAGAATACCTGGGTTTAAACATCCCCAATCAGGGAACCTTAAGTGAACGAGTGCGTTACTGTTGGCAAAATTGGCCCGAGGGAAATGCTTTAATTATTTTTGATGATGTGCGTGACTACGACCAAATTACATCTTATCTACCACCGGGAAAAGATTCTCGTTTTCGGGTTTTAATTACCACTCGCTTTAGTTACTTAGGGGTATCGCTATCAACGATAAACTTAGATGTTCTCACGGCAGCGCAAGCTTTAGATTTACTGCAAACCTACTTAGGAAAAGAACGTCTAACCGCGGAGTTAGAGGCAGCCAAGCAACTTTGTCAGTGTTTAGGATATTTGCCTCTAGGATTACAATTACTAGGCAGTTTTCTGAGACAAGCAACCACTGAAACTTTAGCAAATATCAAGGAAAAATTCCCCAAAAAAGGCTTAAAATATCTCAACTCTGATAAGGAGGAAGTCCGCAGTATTAAAACAATTCTGGATCTCAGTTGGCAACTGTTAGAAACAGAAAAACAAAAATTAGCTCTTTATCTCAGTTTATTTGCTTCGGCACCTTTTCCCAAGCACTTAATCATCAGTTTATTTTCTGATGAAGCTAAAGACGAGATAGAAAAATGGTTAACCGATAGCTTGGTTAAGCTTAATTTGCTGAAATCTTTAGGCAATGAATGGTATCAACTGCATCCCCTCATCCGTCTTTATCTACGGGAAAAATTAGAAGGTTCCGAGATAGCCAATACCGCAAAAAGTCGTTATTGTACGGTGATGACAGATACATCGAGAACAGTCCCCGAAACTCCTACTCTAGATATTATTCAAAATCTGACTCCCTTAATTCCCCATATTGAACAAGCTGTCAGGGAATATCCCCAATATATCGCTGATGAGGATTTAGTTTCGTCCTATACGGGTTTAGCTCGTTATTATAAAGGACAAGGATTGTATGCTATTGCTGAACCTTACTATCAAGCTTGTTTAACCGCAACTCGAACTCGCTTAGGAGAAAATCATCCCCATGTGGCACTTTCCCTCAACAATTTAGCACTATTGTACCAATCCCAAGGCAGGTACACAGAAGCGGAACCTCTCCATCTAGAAGCTTTAGATTTGTATAAACGACTCTTAGGAGACAATCATCCCGATGTGGCAACTTCCCTCAACAATTTAGCAGCATTGTACCGTTCCCAAGGCAGGTACACAGAAGCAGAACCTCTCTATCTAGAAGCATTAGATTTGAGAAAACAACTCTTAGGAGACAATCATCCCGATGTGGCAACTTCCCTCAACAATTTAGCAGCATTGTACCGTTCCCAAGGCAGGTACACAGAAGCAGAACCTCTCTATCTAGAAGCTTTAGATTTGAGAAAACGACTCTTAGGAGACAATCATCCCCATGTGGCAACTTCCCTCAACAATTTAGCAGGATTGTACGAATCCCAAGGTAGATACTCAGAAGCGGAACCTCTCTATCTAGAAGCATTAGATTTGAGAAAACGACTCTTAGGAGACAATCATCCCGATGTGGCAACTTCCCTCAACAATTTAGCAGCATTGTACGATTCCCAAGGCAGGTACACAGAAGCGGAACCTCTCTATCGAGAAGCGATTAAGATTGCTACCCAAGTATTAGGAGACAATCATCCCGATAGCCAAACAATTATGGAGAACTATAAAACTATGTTGTCGCAACTCCGACAAGCAGAATTAAGATGAGTTAGAGTTTAAATGCTTAGGAAAATAGGGTTCGTAGGCGCACGGATTTTCCATTATGAATATAGTATCATGTCAAGGGGCTTTTGTCAAGAGAAAATTTTTTTGACCCGGAAGAAATTCAACCTAGATAAAAACTGAGGATCAGAGCCACTAAAAAACTCATTAACAGGCATAAAATTCCGAAATAAAGGACGATTTTAGCACGGAAAGCTGATAGGAGAAGGATAAAAGCTTTAATATCAATGAGGGAAGCGACCAGTAAAAAAGCTAGAGTGGAACCCACGGACAGATTAGTAATTAAAGAACCGGGGACAAAAGTGCTAAGACTGGCATTAACAGGGAGAGTGAAACCAAAAAACAACTGCACGAGAATTTGAGTAACGGGAGTATTCCCCCAGGCAATTAATTGACTCTGAGGTAATAATAACTGAAAGACACTAGCGATCGCACAGCCAATAATTAATAATCCCCCTAATTCCAGTGCTTCATCGATAAAGTTATCGAGAAATAACTGCACAGAAATTGGCCAAGCTTGCCTATCTCTAGTTTTATACTCATAAACAAGACTGCCGACTCTTTGTAGGGGTTGACTGGCTGCTTCCTCCGGTAAAAAACTACCGGAAAGAACTAAACTCGATTCTAGGGGAATTTCACTATCGGTGCGGGGTTTTTCCCGATAGAAACTAAAGAGAGTGCCGATAAAAATTGCCATTAACCAGACCGAAAGCGATCGATAGAAGAAAATACTAGAATAGCTGAAAGTCTGCCAAGTTAGCCAAAGAGTGACGATATTTAGGGTAGGTGCAGCGGTGAGAAAGCTAAACACCACCCCTGGGGGTACTCCCTCTAATAAGAATCTTCTAGCGACGGGAATCGTGCCGTATTGTCCGACGGGTAAGATTAATCCGATGGCACTGCCAACGATCGCTCCTAACAGTCGATTACGGGGAAATATCGCCGCTAATCGCTGTTTATTGACGAAAACCAGCAAAAAACTGGAAACGGCTGCCCCGAAAAGTAAAAAGGGAAGCGAGGTCAAGACTAAACTAAGAAAAAAAGTAACGGCGATAGAAATTTGATTCATGAATAGGGTTCAAGATCGGAAGCTATCCTACAAAATAGCAGATAAGGTAAAAAGTAAGTAGTCGTGCCAAATTAATTTCTTGGTTAGGATAGGCACTCATGCAAAAGGCAAAAGGCACTCATGCAAGATGCAACAATAGGTTAGTTTGTTGAAATCAACAATTAAAAAGAACGTAAAGCGATTAATTGTGCCTCAGCTTTATGAAGGGATTCTAACCATTCTTTTTCGGGATCGCTATCGGCAACTATTCCCGCTCCCACTTGTCCCCAAACGGTGTTTAAATTCCCTTGAGTAGTCATTAATAGGGTACGGATGAGAATATTCAAATCTAAATGACCCCGTAGGTCAATATAGCCACAGGAACCATAGAATAAATTGCGTCGCATCGGTTCCAATTCTTCGATAATTTCTAGACAGCGAACTTTCGGACAACCGGTAATTGTTCCCCCGGGGAAAAGAGCTTTAATTAAATCAATAGCATGATACTTTTTATCTAATTTTCCTCGAACATTACTGACCAAGTGCATAACATGACTATAACGCTCGATCGTCAGTAATTCATCCACATCCACCGATCCCCATTCACAAACTCTACCTAGATCATTACGTTCTAGATCCACTAGCATAATATGCTCGGCCTGTTCTTTTTTATTAGTTAATAGTTCCTCGGCCAATTGTCGATCGAGTGCCTCGGTTTTACCCCGGGGACGGGTTCCAGCGATCGGTCTAGTGCTGGCTATTCCCCTTTCTAATTTGACCAATCTTTCGGGAGAACAACTAATCATTTCTCCCCAAGGGGTGCGCCAATAACTGGCAAAAGGAGAAGGGTTAATCTGTTGTAAACTGCGATAAATTTGCCATCCTTTTGCCCTAGTTGTGCTTTGAAATCTTAGGGATAAATTTGCTTGAAAAATATCACCTTTTCTGATATAATCTAAGGCTTTTTTAACAGCTTTTTCGTAGTCGAGTTGAGAAGTATAAAAGATTAAGGGAGAGGGTTGGGGATCGATGAACTCAAAATCGGGGTTAGTGGTTAAAGATTGTTCGTATTTATCTAAATCTTCGGGTTTAGTGGCAGCTAACCAGAGAATTTGTGCTTGGTGATCGAGAATGGCAAAACTATCCGGTTCATACCAATAAGCGACGGGAAAAGGGAGAGTATCAGCTTTCCTGTCGGGTAATTTTTCTATTTCCCAAGCTAAATCGTAGCCTAACCACCCCAACCAACCGCCATGGAAGGGAAGATGATCGGGAAGATGATCACATCGGGGTTGGGGGAGTAAACTGCTTAAAAAGGGCAAAATTTCCCCTAATGCAGGGGTCCAAAGCTGACGCGGGGAACCAGCACAAAGAGAGTAACGGGAGAGGGAATTACCCGGATAGGGACTTTCTAGTAAAGTAGCGATCGCATCTTGGGAGAATAAGCAGGCAAAAACCTCGGAACCAGTGCGCTGATGCAGAGGAAGCGATCGCCAATGCCATGCTAAAGGTTTTTGCATCTAAAATCGCGGGCCAAAATAGCTGGAAAATTGGGTATAACTAGGGTTTTGGTGTTAGTTGTGGGGGAGTTGATCTTTCCTATCTGCTAACACCTATTATCTTAGTCCTAAATGTTTGCTGCCTCGTAATTATCCCCGATAATCGAGGTCAATTTCTTTAGAACCGCCGCGCTGTAATTGGCCTAACAATTCCCCTAACTGACTCCAAACCAAACCACCGATAAAGATAGTCATCGGGAGAGAGATAGCGTAGGCAACCCAACCATTGAGAATAAATATATCTAATCCCGAGGCCAGGAAAAGACAGATTCCTACACAAATACCAATAAAAGGAATTTGTAAGGAACTGGATTTTAAAAGATTTTGATCGTCTGAACCCTTATTTTTATACCAATTGTTAACCACTTGCTTGAGACTAGCTTCAAAAGCGGCCCCGCAGGTAATACCGATAAATAAACCGGCAAAAACTAGAAAATAGGGAGGTTGGGGCAGAAAATAATAATCCATAGAAAAAGTGATTAAGCGATAATGACCTTAAACACTTTAACGCGAACTGGTTTCTCGCGGAAGGACAGCGGCCACACCTTGGGACGATAATTCCCGAAAAGCGCTCATGGCCACATCCAAGAGTCGCCGCGGTTGCAATTCTCCTTGAATTAAACCCCAGAGACGTTGCACTTCGGCAGTATGGAGACGGTCATCTTCCGTTAAAGCTAATAGCAATTGACGACGCAGATAACGACCTTCTTCCGAGAGAAGAAAAGTGATGCCTAATTGCGCTGTGGGCAGTAAATCGAAGTTACTTTCCGATCGAGCCATTGTAATCATGTTTTCTAGGCGTTGCCACTGGAATTTACCGTCTTTGAACAGCACATCCAGTAAACGCCGGCGCAGTTGAGGCGATTCCCCGGTCAGGAGACGTTTAGCGACGTAGGGATAGGCCACTTGGACGATTTTGAAGTTAGGATCGAGGGTAAGGGCCACCCCTTCTTGGGTGACGAGGGAACGAATAATCAGGGCGAATTTGGCGGGAATCCGGAAGGGATATTGGTACATCAATTCGGAGAACTCATCGGTAATAGTGCGGAAATTGAAGTCACCGACCCTTTGACCGATGGCATTGCCTAAAACCCGTTCTAGAGCCGGAATAATGGGTTTTATATCCGTTTCTGGGGTTAAAAATCCCAGTTTGACAAAGTTGGCGGCCAGGTTTTCGTAGTCTTTGTTAATTAAATCGACGACGCAACTAGCGAGGGTTTCTTTAGTTTCCTCCTCTAACTGGTCCATCATGCCAAAATCAATATAGGCCATGCGACCATCAAAAGTGGCGAAAAGATTACCCGGGTGGGGATCAGCGTGGAAAAAGCCGTGTTCGAGGAGTTGCTGTAATCCGGAGGTTACGCCGATTTTAACGATATTATTGGGGTCTAATCCTAAAGCTTTGATGTTCTCGGTATCGGTGAGTTTATAGCCATCAATCCATTCCAGGGTGAGGACGCGGCGACCGCTATAACGCCAGTAGATACTGGGAACTTTAACTTCGGGGTTATTTTGGAAGTTGGTGGCGAATTTTTCGGCGTTGCGACCTTCGTTTTGATAGTCGATTTCCTCAAAGAGTTTGGTGCCGAATTCATCGACAATCAGGGTGAGGTCGTGGCCGAGATTGAGGGGTAATAAACGGCCGAATTTTTGGGCGGCCCAGCGCATTAGATATAAATCAAGGCTTAAAAGCGCCCGCAGCCCCGGTCTTTGCACTTTAACGGCTACTTCTTCGCCGGTGGGTAGAATAGCTTTGTAAACCTGTCCTAAACTAGCGGCAGCCACAGGGGTGGGGGATATTTCTCGATAGGCTTTTTCTACAGGCATCCCCAATTCTGTCTCGATAAGGGCAAAAGCGATGTGGTTATCGAAGGGGGTAAGTTGGTCCTGCAGTTTAACTAATTCGTCTAAAAAGTCTTTGCGAACGAGGTCGGGGCGGGTAGAGAGAGCTTGACCGACTTTGATGAAGGTGGGACCCAAACGGGTGAGAATTTGCCTAAGTTCGCTGGCACGCCGGTATTTATTGGCTTCTTCTTGCTTTGTCCATTTGTCCCAGAGGAGACTGAGGAGAAATAATCCTAAAGACCAAGTAATCACGAAAGCGCGACCGAACAATTGCCAAGGTTTGTAACGGTATTGTTGAGCGATCGCTTCTGCACTGTAAGGAGTGAACTGTGTTTCTTCTCGTTTCCGGTCAGTTTGACTGTCTTGATGCCGACTCACTAGCTAATCTCTATATATCTTACGCCACTTCATATTGTAGCTAAGTTCTTGACTTCAGTATACAAAACTACACATTATTTAATAATTGTTATAATTCCCTGAGAAATCATAAGTATTTATGGATGGACTGCCGGGGAAATTTTCGGCTAGTGGATGTCCTCAAGTACCTGATGGATATTTTCAACAAGCTGTTCTATAAAGGTAACGGCATCATTAACGAGATTTTCATCGATATTCCAGCGACTGCCAATGCCGTAACTCGGGTCTATATCAGCTTCGTGGGCGATTTTGTTCCTTCGATCAACAATTATGCTAAGTTGGCTTTTAATATCTTTGGCTGGTTTATTTAGTTTGCTGGCCACTTCTTCCCACAATTTCTTGGCTGAAATTAATCTAATGGCCTCCGCTATCTTGTCCGGTTGTTGAAAGCTTTTATATCTGAGGTTTTCTCTAATTTCAGTCTCTAGCCAATAATTACTATTAAGTTTGTTGGTGAGGAGATTTTCAATCATTGGTAGTACCTCGGAAATTGAGCGAGATTCTTGATCAAAAAAAGAACCGTAGTTTTGTTGAATTTCGTTCTCTAACCAAGAGCCAATACTAATAGCTATCAATCGTTCTTGTCGTGCGCCATTCAAGGAGACTTGAAAACGAGAAAAGGCAGATTGAGAACTGTTAGGAGTGGGAGAAGGTTCTGAACGTTGGCCTCGATAAATTTCTAGCATTCCTAGAGTAACCACTTCGTGAACATAATATCTAAAGCGCTCACAGTCAGGACTAAAGCGGCTCTGAGGATATCCGATACATCTAGGTCCGAAGTAGTCTGAGATTTGAGGGAATTGTGGATAGCGATCAAGTCACGAACGCGGGCAAGACTAAGGCGAAATTGTTCAATGGCTAACTGCATAAATCTCGGAGGTAAGACCGATAACTTTGTCTGCTAAGTCAGAAAAAATCTTTTTAAAGTCCTCTTGTTTTTCTTGGGCTTTACCTAACACTTTACCCTGCCACTTAGCTGATTTCAATTGTTCAGCAGTTAGCGCAAAAACAGGCATTTGATGCTCTTGAGATAAGGCAATAAGACTATTAAAATTAGGAATTTTTACTAGAGTACAGCAGTCTGGTACACCATTCTGATCGTAGATAAATTTCGGTAGCATCATGCCATTTTTTCCTAGGGCTGGAATCATTTTATTGCCGATATTTTCCTCGATTGTGTTAATCCAGTTTTCAAAGGCTTTTGTTTCTTTTCCACGAATAATTCGATAGTTTTGAACAATAGTTCCCAAAAAATGTAGGTTAACTTCAGGGAAGGGATAGTTGGCGGTTTTGAGAATTGGTAAAGCACTAGCTGCCTTGGCCCATTGGTGCCACTTAGGCAAGATTTTAGTTAAAGAATCGATAGCCATAACCGAGAAAAAATCCGCTGTGGTTGGCACAATAAAAAAGTTGCTGGTCATCAGTATATTTTGATTGATTGACCCCAAACTGGGACTCATATCGATTAAAATATAGTCAGCTTGAAATCTTTCGGCAGTTTTGTCTAATAAATATGTAATCGCACCAGGGAGATTTTTTAAAGCCTGAATTGACCCACTAAGTTCTTGAGCAATACCTAGGGTAACTTCATATTCAGCTAACCCCACATGACCGGGCAATAGAAATAAACGATCACGACCATCAATAGGAATACAGTCCACAGCTTCAATTAATCTCGGTTGAGACTCAAAAGCAGGTGCTAAAGCTGTTTTAATATTATAGTAAGTATTGTAGATGGCTTGTAGTCTTTCCTCCCTATCTTCACTTTCTTTAGCCAAAGCCATACCAGTTAAGTTACATTGGGGATCGGTATCGACAATAATTACTCTTTTGCCCTTCTCAGCAAGCATCCAACCAAGGTTAAAAGTGGTTGTAGTTTTGCTGACTCCACCTTTATGATTAAAAAAAGCTATTTTTTGCACCATGGCATTAATTATATTTGAAGATTGTTGCCCTTGGTCATTATTGTAACATCAGTGTGGAGATTTTGCCATGATTTCTAGGCTAGAATCAGAGTTTCGGATTACTCGTTTTAATGCCTAGCAATTAAGGAAAAATTGCGCCGTGGTTTCCACCCTAACACCCCCAATCGGATATTTAAGCAATTTCATCGGGATTAATGCCCAATTCTCGCAGCTTTTGGGCTAATTTTTCCGCCCGTTGTTGTTCTCTTTCTTTGGCTAATCTTTCCTGTTCTTTGGCTAATCTTTCCTGTCGGGCCGACTCTTGAGGGGTGGGAACCAATTCACCTGATTCGGTGAAATAGCGCAATTTATTGGCAAAAATTCCTAAATATAATCCTAGTTGCTTACTCCATAAATAACCGTTTTCATTGGGGGTAATCGGTTGGTATTGTCCCTCGATTAAAGTGAATCCTTGCCATTCTAAAGTATTAGGATCAAACCAAAAATATTCAGGAGTCCGGAAAGTATGCTGATATAGTTCCTTTTTGGCTTTTCTGTCCACATTAGCGGTGGAATCGGAGAGAATTTCGATGATTAGATTGGGATATTTACCCCCTTCTCCCCAGACAACCCAACTTTTCCTGGGACGTTTCTCTGTATCTAAAACCACGAAAAAATCTGGTCCACAAAAATCTCGCTGTTTCAGTTGTCTTTCGTTATAATAAATAGTCAAATTGCCCGAGGCATAGTAATCGTTTCTATCTTGCCAGAGCCAATCAAGACAAGATAATAATAAAATAATTTGTTGTAAATGCAGATCACTTTCCAAGGGTGGTTCATCACTCCATAAATCGGTGGGAGGACAGACAATATCGGTAGCAATATCTAGGGTTGTCATCGTTTATAAACCCATTGAGTCAATTTGGGGTGATTCTAGCAACAAGCCACAATCAATACAATTATATTATAAGTCCGATCGTTTTGCTTGTATATAGGGTGTTAGGAGTCGGTTGGGGAAGTCAGAATATCATGACCTCAATCCCCTTGGTTGAAGGACTTATAAAAACCAGAAAAAAGCAACTAAAATAACGGTGAGAGTGGCGGCAAAAATGAGAGCGTATTCAATTTTTTGATTGATAATACCAATAACCATGACTAGGGTAATTGCCAGAAGAAACACACCGATATAGACTAGATTTTGAGAACCTGAATTAACTAAATTATTATTTAAAGTCGGTGTGGGTGTGGGAGTTTGTAGAATTGTTGATGAGAGACTAATCGTGGAGGTAATGAACATAAATATTTATGACTACCATAGAACTAATTTTATACAGTAAGCCGGACTGTCATCTTTGCGAAGGGTTGCTAGAAAAACTAGAAAAAATCCGTCAACCGGAGTGGCAGTTAGAAATTAGGGACATTACCAGTCGAGAGGATTGGTTTAACGCTTATCAGTACGAAATCCCCGTTCTCTGTCAAAAACTGGCCACGGGGGAAAAAATCATCCCTCGTCTTTCCCCCCGGGCAAATGCCGAACAATTAGCCCGTCTTTTAGCCAATAATTTAACCTAGGGGCTAATTACCCGGACTAGGAATAACGACTGGACTAGGAGAGGGAGAAGACTGGGCGACTGGTTGCGGTTTGGCTGC
Source organism: Microcystis viridis FACHB-1342 (assembly GCF_014698335.1). GTDB lineage: Bacteria > Cyanobacteriota > Cyanobacteriia > Cyanobacteriales > Microcystaceae > Microcystis > Microcystis ichthyoblabe_A. The sequence goes on from NZ_JACJSV010000009.1 coordinate 36,153, forward strand.
GGGTTGAGTTTGATACCATTTAAAGTGTTGGTAGGCCGTGCGCGATATTTGTTGAATCAGAGTCCTAGCGTTACTATCATTGTGGGGACGTTTGACCATCACTGCTCCTAGATAGCGTTTCCCGTTGGGCATATCAATAATCCCCGCATCCGCTAACATTGAGCCAATATCACCGGTTTTATGGGCAATATCGGCGGATTTCTCGATACCTTGGGGCAGCAGGGTGCGAGTGCGCGTTTCCTGCATAATATTCAATAGACGATCGCGGGAACGTAAACTAAGTAATTCCCCTTGATTAACTTTTCCTAAGATTGTCACCAAATCTCTCGGACTTGTGGTATTAGTTCCTTCCAAGTCTGGTAAAGGGTTATTAATTACCGTACTGGTCAAACCCCAAGCTTGAAAACGCTGATTAAGAGCCTTTTTGCCGCCCATCCGCTTAATTAACATATTAGTAGCGGTATTATCGCTAATTACGTTCATTTTAGTGGCGGTTTCTAGGGCAGTATAGGTTTTATTCAATCCTAGATACTGCATATCCCCGGACCCACTGGCCAGGACATCCTTAGTGGCCACAAGGGTTTCATCGAGACGAATTTTCCCCGCGTCCACATCCTCAAAAAAGGCCACCAGAATCGGGATTTTAATCGTACTAGCGGCAGCAAAAATAGTATCTCCGCGAAAATTAGCGTAAGCACCGTTATCAAGGTCAATAAATAATGCTCCCGCCTGTAATTTCGGATATTTGACCGCTAAAGCCTGTAATTTCTGGTTAAGGCTGCTGAGATTTTCGTTTAAGACTAAGGTGGTCGGTTTTGGGGTGACGAGTTTGAGAGTCGGGGAATTAGTAGCGGTGGGTTTTGGGTGTAGGGGTAATTTGCTCGGATCCACCACCGTTAAAACCGTACCAGCGATCGCACCTAAACCGACACCAAGGATAGAGAAGCGAAGAACCTGAAGGAGAAAAGAAGCGATTAGGTTGGGTTTACGCTGTTTTTTTGTCCTTTTAACTGGTACAGGCTTTTTGTTATTGTTTAAGTCCATGGACCTAGGGGACTCAGGGCCAGATTGAACTTTACTAGGACGACGAGTTACTTGACGAGTCACGGTTTTCCTCAAGGGTATCCAGATTTATTATCGGTCGCTAGGAGAATTTTTTTTCTTGCCCTTGAGACTATCAAGACCGAGAAAAAGTTGCCCGATACTTTCAATATGACCGATAATACCCCGCAGCAGGGCTAATTCCTCCACCGTGGGCCGGGCCCGATGATAAAATTGCCGGAATTTCTCCATCCTAGCGGCGGCGGTGTGGGGGTAAAGATAGCCAATTTTGAGCAAAAAGCTCTCTAAGTGCTGATAATAGCCTTCTAGAGCCTCAAAAGTGGCATTAGGGAGCATTTCTAACGGGGGTTCGAGCCTATTTTCCGTCGCCATTTGGTACAGTTCGTAGGAGCAAACCGCCACCGCTTGGGCCAGATTAAGGGAGGAATATTGAGGATTAGCGGGAATACCGACAAAACGCTGGGCGTGGTTCAGTTCGCTGTTACTTAAACCCCGGTCTTCTGGCCCGAAAATTAGGGCCGATTCTAGGTTAGGGGTGAGTAACCAGGGTAAGGCGGTCCGGGGTGTTTCGAGGGGAGTATTCAGGTGACGGGGTTTCGAGGTGGTGGCAATGATGCGATGACAACCCTGCAAAGCTTCCAGAAGGGTGGCTACCTGTGAACAGTTTTCTAGGACTTCAATTCCGTGTACTGCCATGCGTCGCGCTTCTTCTGCAAGGATATCACAGGCGGGATTGACGATAATTAAGCGACTTAAGCCCATATTCCGCATAATTCTGGCAGTGGAACCCACATTTAAGGCTCCTGCAGGTTCAACTAAAATAATTCTCAGGCGATCGAGTGGGGAACTCTGATTATTTTCATCTACACTCATAGATAAGGCGCAGTTTTTGACTTTTTAATTTTAATCATGGCACGTCAGGTCTCGAAGTCCGATCTTCCCAGTAAAATTTGTCCCGTTTGCGGTTTATCCTTTACTTGGCGCAAAAAGTGGCAAAACTGTTGGCATGAGGTCAAATACTGTTCAGAACGCTGTCGTCGTCGCAAGTCCTCGGCCAATCAGTAAAAAGCCGAGAATTTTAACTATCAAATAGGCACTCTTGCAAAGGGCAATTTTTAGCTGAGGACTTAGATGGGTAATTAATTTTGCTTGGGTACTCTATTAGCTTTTAATTTTACGGTTAATTTAGTAAGCTGATACTTGACTAAATTAAATTTTTCTTAAGAGAATCTCAATGCACATTGCCTGGTTAGGAAAAAAATCTCCTTTTTGCGGTAACGTTACCTATGGGCGAGAAGTGACTAATTCCCTGCTCGATCGAGATTATCAAGTCAGTTTTCTGCATTTTTCTTCCGAAAAACCCACCGTAAGCGATTGGCCCGACTTTTACGACGAAATCACCCTGCCACGTCTCTATAGTTCCCAAGTCTATACTATTCCCACCCTGAAATCGAGTCGGGTTCTACAGGATAAACTCAGGGAACTGAAACCCGATCTAGTTCATGCGTCCTTACCCCTGTCTCCCCTCGATTTTCTGCTACCGGAAATTTGTGAGTCTTTAGATTTGCCTCTAGTGGCGACTTTTCACCCGGCTTTTGATAGTAAAATTCGCAATCTCATCTCTAGTACCCAATTATTAACCTACCAACTACACGCCCCTTTTTTAGCTAATTACGATAAGGTAATTATTTTTTCCACCTCTCAACGGGATTTTTTAGTTAAATTGGGAGTTCCCGAAGAAAAATTAGCAATTATTCCCAATGGGGTTGATATTAATAAGTATTGTCCAGGACTATCGAATATTAAAGCTCAATATAATGCCGATTGTTTATTTATTTATCTCGGTCGGATCATGCCGGAGAAAAATGTAGAATCTTTATTGAAAGCCTGGAAAAAAACCAATTTAGGGGATAGATGCAAACTGCTCATTGTTGGAGATGGTCCGTTGACTCCTTCCCTTAAACCTTTTTATGGGGAAGAAGATGGTATTATCTGGTTAGGTTTTATCGGCGATGAAAATAAACGAATTGAAATTCTGCGCGGGGTTGACGGCTTTATTTTACCCTCTTTAGTGGAAGGTTTATCGATTTCCCTTTTGGAAGCGATGGCCTGCGGTGTTGCTTGTCTGGCTACGGATGTGGGTGCCGATGGGGAAGTGTTAAAAGGTGCGGGAATAGTTCTAGATACTAGAGGACTAATTACCCAATTAAAAACTCTCTTGCCTGTATTACGAGATCATCCCGAATTAACCACAATTTTAGGTCAAAAAGCCCGTCAAAGAGTTTTAGAATCTTACACTCTTAGCAAAAATATCGATCGCTTACAGTTAGTTTATCAAGAAGTGTTAGCCCAAAAACATTCTTCTCTTAGCTACTTTCACTAAGGAATTTATATGACGATTGCCCGGACAATTTGCTTGGGATTTATGGCGGTAATTTTAGCGGGAACTTCCCTGTTAATGTTGCCTGTTTCTACCACTAGCGGCACTTGGAATGATCCAATTGTTGCCCTCTTTACCTCCACTTCTGCTGTCTGTGTCACGGGTTTAGCAGTGGTAGATACGGGTACTTATTTTTCTTTTTGGGGTCAATTATTTATCGCTTTATTAATTCAAGTGGGTGGACTGGGATATATGACCACTACCACTTTTTTAATGTTATTAATTGGGCGAAAATTTGACCTGAGACAGAAGTTAGCAATTCAAGAATCTTTTGATCGACCTTTCCTACAAGGTAGTCAAAGTTTAATGAAATCAGTGATTGCTACTACTTTAGTTTTTGAGTTAACAGCAACTTTGGTTATGTTAACTGTCTTCGCCCAAAAGTATGATTTTAGATATGCGGTGTGGTTATCTTTATTTCATAGTATTAGTGCTTGGAATAATGCGGGTTTTGGCTTGTTTAAAGATAACTTGATGTCCTATCATTCTTCAATTATTATTAACTTATCTATCACAGGACTGATCATTTTTGGAGGTATCGGTTATCAGGTAATTATCGAGTTTTACACTTGGTTTATTTACCGCTTTCAATATAAACGAAAAGGCTTTGTTTTTTCTCTTAACTATAAAGTTGCTATCAGCACAACTATATTTTTATTAGTGATAGGAACCTTGGCTTTTTTACTTACTGAACAGGGAAATGGTGACACTTTGGCTAATTTATCACTGAAAGATAAATTGCTGGGTGCTTGGTTCCAATCGGTAACATCGAGAACAGCAGGATTTAATACCATTGATATTGGTAAAATTTCCGTAGAAGGTTTATTAATTACCATGGCTTTGATGTTTATAGGAGCCAGTCCTAGCGGTACAGGGGGAGGTATTAAAACCACAACTTTTAGGATTTTATATAACTGTACCCGCTCGGTTTTACGGGGACGTGAAGAAGTGACTCTTTATCAAAGACGCATTCCTATGCCGTTAATTTTAAAGTCAATGGCGGTGGTTTTTGGTTCAGTTATAGCGATTATTATCTCCACCCTAGCTATCTCATTTGTGGAGACAGATTTTAAAATGATTCAACTATTTTTCGAGGTAGTTTCTGCCTTTGGAACTGTCGGCTTATCTATGGGAATAACCGCCGCTTTATCACCGATCTCTAAGTTAATTATCGTTTTTATGATGTATCTTGGACGGGTAGGAGTTATACTTTTAATAGCGGCCATTATCGGCGATCCGAAACCAACAGTTATTAATTACCCCGAAGAAAACCTTTTAGTGGGATAATTAATATCAGTTATCAGTTTCTCTTGTCTCCTCACTCATTGACACTAGCATTTTAAATGCGTAACAGTTTAACTTCTTATGCAATCAATTAAATTTTTTAGTAGTATGCGTCCCCAAAATCGCCAATTTGCCGTCATCGGATTAGGCAGATTTGGGCGAGCCGTTTGTGAAACCCTACGCAAACAAGGTTATCAAGTGGTAGGGACAGATATTGACGAAGGATTAGTAGCACAAGCGTTATCTGATCGAATAGTAGATAATGCGATCGAACTTGATTCTACCAAACCTAACGCTCTGCGAGAAGCGGGAATTTTTGAAACCGATACGGTGATTGTCGCTATTGGTAAATACGTGGAAGAAAGTATCATTACTACTCTCAATTGTAAGGAAGCGGGGGTTAATTTTGTCGCCGCTAAAGCCTCCACAGAAATCCATGGAAAATTACTCAAAAAAGTTGGCGCAGATTTAGTAGTGTTTCCCGAATACGATGCCGGTTGTGAGTTAGCGCACCGTTTAACTAGACCATCAATTTTAGAACGATTTGATCTCGATCCTGAACATAGTATTGTCGAGTTAAAAGTCCCGGAAGCTTTTCACGGTAAAACCCTAGCAGAGTTAGAAATTCGTAATCGTTATGGGTTAAATATTGTCGCTGTCGGTAATGCGGAAAAATTCAAGATTAACCCCAATCCCCAAGAAAGATTACACAAGGATTTAGCCATGGTGGTAATTGGTTCTAACCGAGATATTCAGCGTTTACCGATGTAAAATTTAGTCAAATAGATGAAGGCGATTTTTTAGCCGTCAGCCTTTTAGCCGTCAGCCGTCAGCTTTTTTCTCCTGATATCCCTGTTCACTGATAACTGATAACTGATAACTGATAACTGATAACTGATAACTGATAACTGATAACTGATTAATTTCCTCGCCAAAAGATAATCGAATTATTGAGAGGTTGGATGGTGGTACCGGGATAATAGAAAGCGAGAATTTGTTCAGGAGACCAACCCAAACGGGCTAAATTATAGGAACCAAATTGACTTAATCCTACCCCGTGGCCGAAACCGCCACCAATAAAGTTATAACCCTGGATCTGTCGATTGGTATCGTAGATAGGATCGATGTAGAATAGGGTACTGCGAGGCGGTCCTAAGGCACTACGCACCTCATTTTTATGCAGTTCCAAAATCCCCTTATCGGTTTGAATGGTCATAGTCAGAATCCGACCGGAAGGAGAGCGTTTAGTCACTTCCATCCATTGGATTTTCTGGAAGTCGGCCAGGGGATGTTTTCGCCGTGTTAAATAGGTTTCTAGGTCTTGACTCAAATCAGCTAAAGAAGCTTGTTTTTGCCAGCGAAAAACCCGTCGTCCCGTCTCATTAAAACCATCTTTAAGATTAATAAACTGGCGAAAAGTTGTCTCATTAGCGAGGGATTGTTTCGACAGATCCCAGACTCGATTAGGGGAGTCCACCACTGCCCGGAGATAAGGTCTTTCTTCCCCATCCCACACATCACTAAAGAGGGCAGTTATTCCGCCGGTGGTGGAGGAATAAAGGGCATCCACTAACTCATTTTGGTAGGTTAAAACCAGTCCTTGGGTAGCTGCGATCGCTTGATCAGCCCGGGGATTAGTTCCCGTCAATCCATAATAAACTTGACAATGGGTATCGGCACAGAGTTCGTAATTATCGGCTTGAAAACGGCGGAGATTGCGGAGGGCGTAGGTACGGGCGATAATAGTTTGCGCTTGGGTGGCACTTTCTGGGGCATCATGACCGATTTCGTGGGGGACAACCCCACGCAGGTAGGTTTCAAGGGGAACGTTATTAACTAGGGTAAAAGTGCCGTAGGCGTTGGGCTGTAGGCGCATAGTCCCACCGTACAAACGTACCTGATCGGGGCTATGGCTGACTTGAATCAGGTTTTTTTGGCTCTCGATTTCCAATTCTTTGGGAAAATAGCGCACCCCGTTGATTTGGAAAGAAACTTGCGGCTTTTCTTTGAGTAAAACACTATTAATATAGGGTTGATTGTAGCCTTTGGCTTGCAAACTGGTCAGCAACCAATGTCGCACTAGGGGATTTTCATAAACTTCTCGCTTTGCCCAAACCTGCCAGCGTCCGGGTTGGGTGATTTCCACTTTAATGCCCATTTTTGCCCAGTTTTTGGCGCTATTTTCGGCGGTTTCAAAGGTGGCGTGGTCGCTTAAAATGACTTTTTCTTGGAGGATGGGAGAAGCAAGGGGACGGGGAATAACTTCTAATTGTAGGCGATTGGTTTGCAGGGTTTGGGATTGGCCATCTTCTCCTACCACGCGCAGGGTGAGATTATCACCACTGGTACTGCTCAGGGTTAATTTTTCCTTGGCTTCATCGCCAAAACGTTGGACAATGCCCACTCTCAGAAGTACATCCTTGGCCATAGCGGCAGGAATTAGGGTTAAACTGAGCAAGATCGCCGCAGTTATGGAATCGATGCTAATTATTGGTTTTTTTTCCTTGATTTTTAGCATAAAGTCAAGTATCTGTTAATAAGTTTTCATAAAATTTGAGGATATTCAGAGATTATAGCAGCAAGCCGTTGGGGAAATGGGGAAATGGGGAAATGGGGAATTTCAGCTAAAACCCTAAAAACCCAACACCCTAAAACCCCAACCGCCAACAAAGCACCTAACTTCCCCCATCGCTGATAATGCGTAAACGTACCGTTTTTTGCCCACCCTCATCCAGTTCTACTTCGATCACTTCACTGGTTAAACTTTCTAAACAGGTTAACATCGATCGCAGATGGGGATTACTTGCTCCTGTATCCACATAGAGGCGATCGGACAAACTACCCAAACGTTTCCAAGTAGTATAAAGTTTAGCCACAGCCTGCTCTAATTGTGTGGCTTGTTTAACCAGATCCGCCGCCGTATTTAGACAATCGACGCGCAAAGCTTCTTCTAGAGCCATTTCAATATCTAAATTACCCCGTCGGAGAGTTTGTACTTGGGCCGCCGCGTCGAGATATTTGGCTAAACTGCGTGCTTCCGAGGTGATTAATTTTACCGTGTCCACATCGGGATTAGCGGCGATTTCTTGACGGAGAGTGTCGATATGAGTATCGGGTAACTTTTCTAATTCTTTCACTAGGGGAGCGAGATGACGCGCCGGTAAACTGCCATCGCTGGCTTTTTCCTTCACTTCATCGGGTAGTAAGTCTGAACTCATCGCCGTCCATTCATCGGCCAATTGTTTCACCTCCCGACGAGTAATTCTCTCCCCTTGTCGGGCCGCATCACTGACTAATTTTTGAATTTCGGGGGCAGATTTGGCCGTTTCTACGAAGGCGCGTTTACTAAAATTATTGATACTATCGGGATCCAGTTGTCCTTCTGCTAGGAGAGTATCGGCACTATTAGCCAATTGAATCAGAGCATAAGCTTGACTTTTAGTGATTTCTCGCTGTTTTAACCAGTTTAAAAAGCCCGTACCGCGACTATCACCGCCTTGCTTCTCCCGGTCGCGAATAGCTCGCAAAATTCGCCCCCGCCAGATTTCTGTTTGCAAATCAAAGCGATCGCAAACTTTCCAAAAAGAATCCAGTTGCTGCTGAAAGTCATGATCTTGGATAGTTTCATCTTCGGGATCCGGCAGTTGAAAGTTAAACTCTAGAGGCGTTTCAAAGGCATCAATGATCGCGGAGGTGTCGGAGGAGAACGTCGCAGCATCAACCATAGGATAGACTCGGCAGTTAATCAGGCATTTTATCTTAACTCGCTCAGGCAACCCCCGACAAGCCGATTAATCTTCAGGTAAAACCCCACACCCTGTTCCCACGAACAACTTTTTGCCGCAAACCCTAGTTAGGGGAAGCATTGGGGGGACTCGGACTGGTGACGGGTGCGGAAGGTGTCGTCCCGGTCGTGGGACTCGGACTGGTGACAGGTGCGGGAGGTGTCGTCCCGGTCGTGGGACTGGTGACGGGTGCGGGAGAAATCGATGGATTGGGAGCGGGATGACGACCCAAGAATTGCCAAGCGATCGCAGCCAGCAAACCGAGAACACCGACGGCGATCGCCACCATCGGGGGTGAAACGCTAGTGAGCGCGGGGGGAAAAGTACGACTAGAAACCGAAGAAGATGCAGGGGAGGGAGTGGGTATTGCCGTCACCACTTCTTCTCCGGGGTCGGTGTCCCCGTTGTGATCAAAATCTTGGTCATTAAGATGGGGAATAATTCGTTCTTTGGCCTCAGCATAAATTAAAGGCCTGACAGTTTCAGCCGCAGGAACTACCCGACAATAAACTAGGGCGATGGTGGAGTTATCGTGACCGTTTTTCTGGTTAGCTAGTTGTAATAAACTTTCCCCCACGGCCGTCACGGTTTTCTCTCCTCGCAAAAGAGGCAGAATTTCACTGTCCCAGTATTGTTCTACCCGATCATAATCACTTAAACCATCGGAACAGAGGAGAAAAACACAATCTTGATCAACAATCAACCTCTGAACAGTGGGATGGAGATTAGTGGCGCTACTCATGCCCAAAGCTTGCACCAAGGCCCCCGCGTTGGGATACTGTATGGCATCACGATAGAGGAGATAGCCTAATTTCACTTCCCTAGAAGCGAGATCATCATCTACCGTCACTTGATGACAACCCTGGGGGGTAATCCAATAGATACGGGAATCCCCCACATGGGCAACGTACATTTCCTGAGCATGGCCAAAGGCCATAACTAGAGTCGTACCCATGCGCCGGCGGTCTTGTCTTGACTCCTGATCGTTGCGTTGACTGATCAGATCATTGGTGACACGAATCGCCTGTTCGAGGACAAGACTGTAACTATCGGGATAGACTTCCATATCAGTGGTGGGACTGGGATTAATTTCCCTAGGCAGGGTTTCGATCGCCAATTGAGAAGCGATTTCGCCCCCTTCCTGACCGCCGATGCCATCACAGACAATCGCCAGGGGATTTTGACCATTAGACAGGGTTATGGCCTGATTAGCTGGGGGATAACAGCCATCCTCGTTGTGTTCCCGCATCGGACCGGTATCGGTGCAGGTGAAAATCTCATAGCTGCGCTCTTGACCTGCACCGTAGTGCTGTAGGGCATAATCGAGAATAGCGATCAGGGATTCTGGGCGATCGAGATCACCGGATTCTAGTTCTTGGGTTAGGGATGCGAGAAAATCTTGAATATTAGCGGCTGCCGTCGGGATCAGACTGGACCAGAAGGCCCCTAAATCTTTGAAATTGGGAGCGGCAGCCTCGTCTTTGCTTAATTCTAGCAATTGCAGCAGCTGATTATTCACTCTCGTCAGCGAAGGGTTAAGCAGACTAGAAACCACAGCTTTTTTCTGGAGGGGATGCCAGAGTTTGGCCATTTGCCATAACCAGTGAATTTGCCTTAAATCGGAAGCTTGCGACCAAACCTCGGCCAGAGTGGGCAATAGTTGTGGATAAATTAATTCTCCCGTTTCATCGAGGGGAATAGTGCCGTATTCTAACAGCCAGATGTCCATATTTAAGCGTTCGTCGGGACTGGGAATATAGCCATAGACTTGGGGAATATGGAGATGAAATGGTAACAATTTTAGGTAGAGGGAGAGCCAGCTAGGAGGTTCTTCCGGTGCTTGGGGTGCTTGAGCGGGTTTAGTATCAAGAACAATTTGTGGTTGTTTGACCAAATAACGATTATCAATTAGCTCACCAACACGATAATAGGTTCTCACCCAATCACCCATCATCCATAAATAGCGCTTAACTAAAGGAGTACCGCATTTTTCACAGAATCTATTAGTGAGAGCGTTCGAGGATAGACAAGTTAGGTTTTGACATTGGAGGGTTGTCAGGGAGTCCATGAAAACTGCTTACTCCTAAAGCGCGATTAGTATAGGTTACTAAAATAGCGTGTTTTTACCACGTTGACTGCCAGTGTATTGCAGTGTTTCCCAAATTTTAACCTTTGTCGCTTGATCGACAATAATTAGGGTTTGCGGCAAAAAGTTTTTCCTAGGGCCAGGGTGTGGGGTGTGGGGTGTGGGGAGAATAAATAAAATAATCTCCTGTCTCCTGTCTCCTGAATCCTGTCTCCTGACGACCAGCTCCTAAAAGTTTCTAAATATTTTTCCACATCAGCAAAGAGCGAGTTTGAAAGCCGAGATTTTGGTAGAGATTGAGAGCATTGTCGTTATTGATGAAGACCTGTAAACCGATGCGGGTTTGTCCGCGACTTTTTGCCCAATCCTTAGCTCGATCGATTAGTGCGCTGGCGATACCTTGGCGACGATGCTGGGGATCGACGTAAATTAGGAAAATATGACCATAGCGATCGCCTGTCACCTGATCGACGGCGCTCCCCATCCAGAGACAAGCGATCGCCGTTTGTTGTCCTTCGACGATCCACAGAGGAGTATCAAGGCAAAAAAACTGTCTGACTGTATCAGCTAGATGGGAGAGGTTTTTTTGTTCGGGAAAAAATTCTTGATAGCTGCGGGTGAGAAAATTAATGAGTAGATAGCGATCGCCCATTTTGCCCAGTCGCAGCCGATAATCTTCGGGAAGGTTAGCCATGCCAAGGATAAGAGAAAATTATGCCCAGGGATGGCTCGATCGGAGCGGGTGCCGCTAAATCTGCCGGCAAAAAAATCCGGATGCCAGTGGCAACCAGAGCCACTAAAAACACTAAGATAGTCAGGAGCGGGGCGATATATTGTCGGAAAAAAGCCATAATTATTTGATCTCTAAATTGCTGTTCCTTCTATTTTAGGGATTGCCAGTTAGGATATCAGCAATTAAAAAAAATTCGCCCAAAAAAAAGTGATCGGCATACCGATCACTACATACCGACAACTAGACTATGACTAAACACCGATTAAATCTAACGAAGGTGCAAATAGGCCGCCTCTGCTTCTAATTGACGCACTAAAGCTTCATTTCCCTGCGCTCTAGCTACTTCCAGTCGGTGTTGCAAATTTCTGCGGAGTGTTTCTCTATGAGCGACGGTGGCCTGTGTTAGGACTTGCTGACGATTTTTGTTCATGATGGACAGACTTTTGAGCGACTTAACTTACCTTATATCTAAATCATAACATTCTCCTTGGTAAAATGTATCTTTAGCTACTGAATTTCCCATTAAGATTTATTAACGCTGTTGGCCAACCTAGGGACAAGTCGATGAAGGAACAGGCACTAATAACCCTTACTAGCGATTTTGGACTACAGGACGGTTATGTGGGCATTATCAAGGGAGTAATCGCAGGAATTGCCCCCCATGCTCGCACGATCGATCTGAATCATCAAATTTCGCCCCAAGACCTCTACGCTGGTCGTTTTATCCTCCTGAATGCCTATCAATATTTTCCCCAAGGCACTATTCATCTGGCAGTTATAGATCCGGGGGTGGGAAGCAAAAGACGCGGGGTAGGGATTCGTTTTGCTGGTGGTTATTTAGTCGGGCCAGATAATGGTTTATTTAGTGGCATTTTAAGCCAATCTCCCGCTATATCTGCCGTTAATCTCAATAATTCTTCCTATTGGCGCACCCCTAACCCTAGCACTACTTTTCACGGTCGTGATATTTTTGCTGCTGTGGCCGCTTATTTGGCCCAGGGAGTACCCCTAGAAATATTAGGTGAGATTATTGATCCCGATAGCTTGCAACAGTTAGCGATCGCTGTTCCGCAAATCGAGGAAGATAAAATGAGGGGACAAATCCAATATATTGACATTTTCGGCAATTTAATCAGTAATATTCCCGATTATCTCCTAGAAGGAAAAAATTGGTCAGTGCAGTTGGGTCCAAAAATTATCCCCACAAAAAACACCTACAGTGATGTTCCTTCGGGGGAAATAGTCGCTTTTATCGGTAGTCACGGGGGGTTAGAAATTGCCGTCAATAGTGGCAGCGCCCAAAAGCAATTACACTTAAATATTGGCGATGCGATCGAGGTTACAATAGATAGGAGTCAGTGATCAAAACTGATAACTGACAACTGATAACTGATAACTGATATAGCCTTTTAATCAATTTTCATACTAATATCTAACCAAGTAGAACGGGTAACTGGGGCGCTAGTGGAAATATAATCTACTCCTGTTTCGGCCACGTTGCGAATGCGATCGAGGGTAATATTTCCCGATGCTTCTATTTTGGTTTTACTATTAAAATTGCGGATCATCTCCACAGCAGTTTGCATCATCTCTAAATCCATATTATCTAACATAATGATCTCTACCTGCTGCTGCAGAGCTTGATTCACTTCTTCTAATTGACTGGTTTCCACCTCAATTGTGAGAGGATAGGGCATATTTTGCCGTACACGAAGCACTGCTTCCTCGATGCTGCCGGCTGCTTGAATATGATTATCTTTAATCATAATTGCATCATCTAACCCCAAACGATGGTTAATAGCGCCACCGATACCGGAGGCATATTTTTCTAAAATTCGCAATCCGGGGGTAGTTTTGCGAGTATCCACCAATCTTGTCGATAAATCGGCAATTTTCTCCACATATTTGCGAGTTTCACTAGCAATCCCACTCAAGCGCATGGCAAGATTTAAAGCGACTCTTTCCCCGATTAACAGCGCATCGAAGGAACCCTCTATCTCGGCAATAACTTTAGATTTGGGGCAGAATTCCCCCTCGGCAACGGTGGGGGTAAAGTGAATAGTGGGGTTAAGTAGTTGAAAAACTCTTTCAGCTACGGGTAAACCGGCAATAACTCCCGCTTCCTTGGCAATCCAAGTGGCTTGACCGATTTTAGCATGACCGAAGAAAATTGCTTGGGTGGTGCGATCGCCTCTACCGAGATCTTCTCGTAACCAGTTTTCTAACAAGGGATCAAGAACTAATAGGGGCGGTAACATAGAATTTATCGAAACAATCGGGACGTATTTATTTTAATTCTAGGAAGGTTTGACCTGTTTGTAAACTTTCTTTAATCGAAACTTATCCCTTCATAGATTAACTCGATCGCACAGTGAAAATCGAGACTAGATAGAATAATTTCTTCCCCTTGACTATAAGCGCAGTAAAACCAAATTTTATCTTCACCGCGACGATAAACCTCAACACTGATCGATTCAGGATCGACTAAAACGTATTCTTGTAAACTAGGAATCTGACGATAATATTGTAACTTTTTAGTGCGATCATAGTTTCCTGTGCTGGGGGAAAGCACTTCAATAATCACTTGTGGATGTTGAATAAAATTACGAGATTCTCTATCCCTAAAATCGCAACTAATCACCAAATCGGGATAAAAATAACGACTATTATTAGCTTGTACTTTCGCATCAGATACATTGACTCGACAGCCTCGCGGACGGAGATGAAGTCTTAAAGCAGTGTAAAAATTCAAGGTAATATCATTATGGGGCAGACTACCCCCAGTCATGGCGATAATTTCCCCATCAATGTATTCATGGCGCAATTCCTGTGTAGCTTCCCATTCTAGATACTCTTCCGGGGTCATTCTTTCTGGGTATTGAGGTTGAGCGATCATTTTTCTTTTTCCTTGTCAACTAACTAAATTAATATCCCATTTCCTTTTTATGTTATACCATTTTCTCAGCCGAAGATTGAAGAATAGTCATAATTAAGCGGCGACTGATTACCCTAATGATAAGATAGAGAGAGAAAGCATTATTATCGCGAGTCCCTAAGATGACGAAAACAGTTGCCGATATCATGACTCCCAATCCCATCACCGTCACCGCTAACACTTCTCTGTCTGAAGCAGTGAAGATTTTGGCCGAAAAGCGGTTTAGTGGTTTACCCGTGGTGGATGACAATATACGACTGATTGGGGTTATCTCCGAAACTGACCTTATGTGGCAGGAAACGGGAGTAGAAGCTCCTCCTTACATTATGCTCCTCGATAGCGTCATCTATCTACAAAATCCTAGCCGTCACGAGAAATTACTCCATAAAGCTCTCGGTCAAACCGTGGGGGAAGTAATGACCGATAAACCTATTAGTATCACGGCTGATCGCCCTTTGAAAGAAGCGGCCTCGTTAATGTATGATCGTCATGTGCGTCGTTTACCGGTGATTGAGGAAGAAACCCACAAAGTAATTGGTATTGTCACTCGCGGCGATATCATTCGCGATATGGCAAAATCGGAAGCATAATGGCTTTTCTAGGGCAACAATTAACTAAAAAGTCTTGAACAAATGAATCAATCTCAGGAAACGGTTACTTATTCCCTAGAAACTATCTTGATGCGGATTGAGGGAAAAATCGATTCGTTACAAAAAGATATGAGGGATTTAAAGGTAGGACAAGCGGTGTTAACGGGAAAAGTTGAGGGAATAGAAAATCGACTAAACTCATTAGAAGGAAACCAAAAATATCAGGTTTGGACATTAATTGTCCTCTTAGCCGGGGTAATTGTGAAAAATTTTTTTCCCTCGATCCTCCCTTAATCCCCCCTTAATAAGGGGAGCTTCTGATAATTTTTAACGCCTACCTACTTAAATTCTTATTTCCCTGGCAATTTCTCTAAAAACTATCAGGATGAAGCGCCGTCAATTTCTCACTACTACTGCCCTAACTGCTCTTAGTTTTTCCCTAATTCCTAGAAAAGTTGTTAGTAATAATTTTCCTCTAATTAAACCGCCACATCTACAACCGGGGGATGGAGTGGGTATTATTAGTCCGGCGGGGGCAACTTTTAAAGAAGATGACTTGAATATAGTCATTGAGGCTGTTAAAGCTTTAAAATTAGTCCCAAAAGTTGGTCAACACGCTTTAAATCGTTATGGTTATTTAGCTGGTAAAGATAGGGAGCGAGCATCGGATATAAATCGATTTTTTGCTGATGATAATATTGCCTTAATTTTACCAATTCGCGGCGGTTGGGGCAGCGCTCGTTTATTACCTTATCTCGACTACGATTTAATTCGTCGTCATCCGAAAATCATCTGTGGTTTTAGTGATATAACTTCCTTATTATTGGCTATTTATGCCAAAACTGGTTTAGTTACTTTCCATGCTCCCAATGGCTTTTCTAGTTGGCGCACTGCTCAAACTGAAAGCTTTCGACAAGTTTTATTTTCTGGGGAAAAGTTAACTTTTAGAAATCTTCCCGATCCCGATGATGCTAATCGTTTAATGCAGGTAAAAAACCGCATTCAAACTATTACTAAAGGTCAAGCAAAAGGTCAATTAATCGGTGGTAATTTAACCACTTTAGCCTCAATAGTTGGCTCTCCCTATCTACCAGATTTTACCGGAGCTATCCTATTTTTGGAAGATATTGGTGAAGATGTTTATGAAATTGATCGACTGTTAAATCAATTAAAATTAGCGGGAATTTTCGATAATTTAGCTGGATTTATCTTCGGTCAATGTAGCAATTGTAGTGCCAATAGTGAGTATGGTTCCTTAACTTTAGAAGAAGTAATCAGAGAATATATCCAACCCTTAAAAATTCCCGCTTGTCTAGGATTAACTATCGGACATTTAGAAATTATTGAAACTATTCCCATCGGTATTGCAGTAGAATTTGATGCTAATCGGGGAACAATCACTATGTTAGAATCGGCGGTTAGTAAACCCTAAAATAGGTGACTGTTGCTATTCGCTTTTTTAACTGATAAAGGAATATTTAGACCAGCGAATTCGGCTCCATCTTATTATTAGACTAAATCCTTGGCTCTTCTCGACTTTGTGTGATAAGTTTAACTTATATAGTAGCGATCGATCTTTGTGTCCTCTGTGTCTGGAGTGGTTCCTTCCACTCCCTCGCCCGCAAGACTGTATCTTAGAATACATTTTACCCACCAAACCTGGGAGAGCCCCTTTGAGTATAGGCTAGTTATCAGGAGAGGCACTCATGCAAGAGGCAAAAGCTTCAGAAGCTGATTACTGATTACTGAAAAAAGCTGATCACTGTCGTGGTTGTACGGGGAAACCTTGACGCTGCAACACTTCCGCCGCATCTTGGCCCGGTTGATAGTTGATACCGAGGGTAGAGGTGGCCGTATCTTCGATGATTTTGGGAGTGAGGAGAATAATCACCTCCGAGCGACTATTCTGATTGGTACGACTGCGGAATAAAGCCCCTAAAATAGGAATATCCCCTAAAATCGGCACTTTTGTCTCAGAACTTTGTTGGCGCTCTTGTATAATCCCGGAAAGAATTAAACTCTGTCCATCCCGGAGACGAATTAAACCCGATAATAATTCCCGGGTAATCAAAGGAGTCAATTGGTTGATTGTCGCCCCACCGCTATTAAATGGAATCTGGGGACCTGGTTGGGCAATTGTAGGCGCAACATTTAAACTGATGTAACCATTATCATCAATTTGATTCACATCGACGGTTAAGGTCAGTCCAGCATCACCAAACACAGGAGTTGTAGTTCTCACATTGCCATTGCTATTGGTATCAATTGTTGTTGTAACACTGACCAGCACTTTCTCGGTTAGTTTCACCACTGCCTGTTGACCTTCCTGCACCACCAGCGAGGGATCGGTGAGAATCTTGGCATTTCCTGTCTGAATTGAGGCTTGCAGGGTCATCAGGAATCTTTGGGGATATTGAAATAGGGTCGGGGGTTCGTATTCATACTCTATTATTCCCGTCTCTGGGTCAATATTAACATCACTCAAACCGGGTTGGAAGGGGTTAACAGTGCGACCAAAACTGGGACGAGCATAGGGTGTTGTGCCACCTACAAAGTCATTCGGTCCCTGGTTAACACGGCCAAAGGAAGCGCCATTCTGAACATCAAAAAAAGGTGCTATTTCCTGGTCCGCGTTTGTACTCCCCGATATGATATCGAAAATCGGCACAACAGGCTGTGCAAAAGCCCCCGGTCTGCCTACAGTCGAGCTAGTGGGTGGGTTGATATTGCCAAAGTTCAGTACTGCCGCCCCGTTATCTTGAACAAAGAAACCATCGTTAAAACCGAAGGAAAAACTACTGTTAAAACGGTCTGTATTGAGCAGGTTGACATCGATAACTTTGACATTAACCACTACCTGACGACGACGGGCATCCAGTTGGGTTAATAAGGAGGTGGCGATCTGGACTTGTCGGGGTTCGCCGATTAAATTGATAGAATTAAGGCGCTCGTCGGCGGCAATTCTTAAACCGGTTAAAAGTAGGGCAGCTTTTGAGCCTTCTGTGTTTTGGGGTTTCAGTGGCTCTAGGGTGGGAGGAACATCCCGGCGACCGATTACCCGTTGGGTGAGGGGATCGACGATATCTTCGGTTTGGGTAACTAAACGCTGGTATTCTGCCCCTTGGGTGGCGAGGAAAGTAGCAGCATTGACGGCTTTCACTTGGTTGAGACGCAGGGTGCGGCTAATCAGATTACGAGCGCCCTGGGGTAATTGCGCCCCGACAAAGATGGTCTTACCCTGACGGTTGGCCTGGAGTCCAGAAACTAACAACACGGCGTTAAAAATGTTTTCCACCGATTCGTTAGTAAATTCCAAGGAAACTGTCTGAGAAGTGGCGTTAGCTTCCCCCTGGGCGCTGGTGAAAACGACGTTATAACCGGCAATGTTAGCAAGGGTCATTAACACTTCTCTAGCGGAAGCTTCCCGCAGTAAAACACGAGGTACGGTGATATTGCGATCAAATTTGATCTTTTCGGCACTAGCATCGATATTAGAGATGGCAATATCTCCCACTGGTGGGGCGACGGCCCGGGGTAGGGTGGGAGCGCCGGGGGCTTGAGGTATGCCTTGAATGATAATTTCCGGATTGGGGACAAGGGGCACACTTTGGGCAAGTAGTTTTTCACTGTCTAAAATGCGATCGCTGATTTCCTTTTCTACGGCCGCGCTGGAAGGGACAAGCTGATTTAGCGATTTTTGTAAAGTTTCTTGACTAAACTCTTGCGAAAATTCAATTTTTGATGTAGCAGATTTTAACTCTGAACCATGGAAGGAAATGGCGGTTTCGGCCAAGACGCTCAGGGGAGCCATCAATAAAAACGAGGCAATTGGGGGGATAAACAGGGCATAACGGGACGGATTCACTTTAACTTCACTCCTCAACGATTACGGGATTCAACGGACAAAAAACGCAATACTCACACCGGATTGAAGACTATTATTGGCGCGGACTGGCGGAGGGTTGACCTTCGGCGGGGGGTTGACCTTCAGGAGGTGGGGGTGGTGCTAACTTGGCTAATTCGGCGGCACTGAGAGGAATAATTACATTGAGAAGAAAAGTCGTGGTCACGGGTCGATCGCCTTGGAGAACGATAGTGGCCTTATTGTTGCCAGTACTAACTACTTTAAACGTCGATCCTTGCTTTTCCATCTGGGTATTGAGACTGTTGAGCAAAATGAGCGGCTGTAATCTTTCTAAATCCCGAATAACCTCTTGAGTGTTAACATAGTTTCCTTGAATCTTGACGTTAAAAGTTTGACGTTTGAGCTTATTATTAACCTCACTACCGAGGGAACCATCGGAGACTACCACCGGTTCTAGTCCTTGGGGTTGAAAACTAACCAGCTTAACATCGCCAGACTTAAAGATATTACTAACATCTAAGAGAATAGTGCTTAAGTCCCTTTCTCTAGCAAAAAGCGAGAGTATTTGCTGTTTCATAGCTTTTTGTTGTTGTAACTGACTCTCGATTTTTTGGAATTCTGAAAATTCGAGACGGCTTTTTTGTTGATCTAGCAGTTGTTGTTTGTCGGCGGCATCGGTTTGCAGTTGCTGCAAGGTATCATAAGCGGGCATCACCCAGTTAAAAAGCAGATAGAGGGAGCCAAGTAAACCTAGCATAGCGGCAGCGATGCCACTATTACGGGGAGTAAAATTTATCCCGAAAGCGATAGGATACTCCTGAAATTCCTCTAATGTCAGCTTCTCAAATTCTTCGTTAAAGGTCATGGTTGAATGGCTCCTTGGCTTTTGAGAGTATTAATCCTAGTGATAACTCCGATCGCTCCATTCCTGACCAGATTGGGCAGTTGTTGAGTGGTGGGAGTATCACTTAATTGGGCGGTGATCACAAATTGAACCACTTGGGGGAAAGTAATATTAATATTTTTATACTGATTGTCCACCTCTACGGGTAAATCGGCCAGGGCAGCACTTTCGATCACCGTTTGCTTACCCTGCAAAAAAGGAGAAGCTTGTAGAGTTAAGAGATAATCATTGACTGCTTCGTAATTACTGGCAAAACCACTGATTTTTAAGCGCGTAGCCGAATTGGGTTGCCCTTGATTGAGGTTCGCGGGAACCTCCACCTGTTGCACACTATTTAACTGCACCCTAGGAGGAGTTTGTTGGCGAATTTCTTGGAGAATGGCTGACCAAGGACTAATCTGATTGAATACACCCACCAGAGCTTGATTTTCTGCTTCTACCGCCTTTAGTTCCCCTCTGATGTCTTCTAGTTTTTTACTTTGGACTTGTACTTGACCTAATTCCCCGTCCAATTGCTGAATTTTGGCCTGAGCTTCGCCAGTTTTCCAACCGACGGCTAAACCGAGTAATCCCGTCAGTGCCAATAATCCGGCCCCAACTCCCACACCGATGAACAGGGGTATTTGTTTACTTCGGTCAATAACGGTGGAAACCTCGAAGTTAGAGGCTGTTTGGTTAAGATGGCGATCTTTAAGAAAATTAACGTCAAGACTATACATAATTTCTGTTTATACCGATACTTTTTTGCTAACATTGATTAAGCTGAGACGTATTTTAATCGCTTATTCTTGGATTAGCCGAATTTCCCCCAATCCCTTTACTTTTGCCTCTTGCCTCGTTTCAACAAGCAATTTGAATTAGGAACAGCTTAACATTTCTGTTAATGGGTTAACAATGCACGCTCAAAGAGTCTTTGAACGAGGGTGTATCTACCAGAGCAAGAAGGAAGAACCCCCGTACTCCCTTAGGATACCTGTCCATTTGTCGCCCATCAATTTCTGATTTAATTACTTTTTTTCCACCCAAATTATCGATTAATTCACCAGTCCGGCTACCTGTCTTTGACCTATAAGCTTCACAACAATTTATAACGGTTTTTTCGTACTCAAATGCCTTAGATCTTAAGAATATTTTAAACTGATACTGTGACCAAGTTAACATCTGTCTAACAGACTTTGATTGGATTTTTCTTCCAGACCTTAAGACCATTTCTGATACTTCAAATGTCGGCAATAAAATCCCATCGAAGTTTTCTACTAAGAATCTAGCTACTTTGTGATGTAGTTCATCAACTAGGTTTTTAATTCTTAATCTTAGTCGGTTACAGGTGTTATGATGGCATTTACAGGTTTTGGCTTTAACTTTAGTGGAACGAAAAATTAAGTCATCTAAATGATAGCACAAACGAAGACTTCTAATCACTTTAAAATGAGCGGTAATGTCTTCACTCATTGACAGTCTTGCCCCTTTGAGAGCCAGTTTCAGATCAGACCTATCCATAATATTATCTTAATACTAAAAGTTTTTCTAGTTAAGGAATCTAACCAAGTAAAAATGATTTTAATTGTCTCATATTTTTTCAGTGCAATTGAATTAGCAACGATAGATATACATTTCAGCCATATAAATAGTCAGTTAGTACACAAGCTAAAAGCAAGCTGTGATTGGGTTATAATTTTTGAAGATATCTATTGTCGATAATATCATCGGGTAATTTTGAGAGGGTGTTCGGTGAGCTCAGTCGAGCCGTTGGCCAGGGTTTTTTTTTTGACTTGATCTCCTTCTTGATAGGAATCTGGTCGAAGAACAGCGGGAGGGTAATTACGATTAGGAACTTTTTCTATATACATGACCTCTATTCTAGCAAATGGAGAGAATTCTTGTCCATTAATAAATGTTACAAATTACATGGCTCCATCAAGAAAAGTTAATGGGTGTATCCATTGATGGATAAAGGTTTTAGGCTATTATAGTAGATATGTATGGGGGAAGTTCAGTAATAAGTCTATGACCAATTGATCTCTAATAACCCCGGTGGTGGCGCAATCTCGATGCGTGCCGCTTTCAGATCCACCAGTGGAACAATTTCTTTGACAAAGGGAACCAGGGCCGTGGCTTTTGAGTCGGAGGAAGGGCTTTTTTTCTTGACAGAGGCGAGATTTGCTTCTAGTTGCACTGCTAAAATGTCATTACCCGCCCACAAAATATCTACTACAACCCCGATTTTTTCTCCTGTCAGGTGATGATAAACCTCCAAGTTTACTAGCTCACTAACATGATATTCATCCGCTTTTAGGCGAGGTTTTTCCAGTTTATTCGCCCATAATTTATATCCGCGCAAAGCTTGGGCCTGTTCCCGATTTTCAACCCCCTCTAACTTGATAACATAAACATTTTTGCCCGGTAGCTCACGTCCCCTGAGCAGCGTAATTTCTCGGATTTCTCCCCCTTGGGTCCCTTGTATTCCCCTAATACCTCGCTTCTGAAAACGTTCGGGAAAATCTGATACCGATAAAACTCGCAATTCTCCCTCCAGTCCCTGGGGTGCTACTATTGTCCCAATTTCTAGCCAATTTTCTTCCATTGTCTCGATATGTTTTGCTATAGCTTTCCCTAGTATATAGCCTTTTTTGTCTCGCTCCTAGATTTTTAAAGTCTTGGTAAGGTAAAATTTTTAGTTGACCTCTACTCCTGACCATTTTTTGACTTTTTACTGGTGGCTTTTGACTGAATTATGACTATTTGGCAAGCGGATTTTTATAAATCTTCATCTTCTTCCCCTCTTGGCACAGTCTGGCAATTGTTAATTTCCGATCCTCTCGGTCATCTTATTTATGAAAATTCCTGTCCCCAATCCCAAGCTAATAGCGACTGGTTAACCCAACAGTTAGAGCAAGCTTGTCAAGTCTCCCCCCCAGAAATTATCCAAGTTTTTCGCCCCCAATGCGCCAATTTATTTCTCCTCGCTGGTCAGAATTTACAGATCAAAATTGAGTTAACCCGTCACGTTAACGCTCTGAAAAAACAGCTAGAATTACGGCAAATCCCCATCAATATCGACTCTCCTCCACCGCAACCCCTACCAGACCGATTTTTAGGTCAAGAGTGGCGTTTTGCTCGTTTTCCCGCCGTTGATTTAGTTAACTTTTTTGGCGATCGCAGAATACCGATTCTTTCCCTACCAGAGGCCTTTTCTCCTTTAAAATTGGGTTTAGCCTCCACTCTCATGATCCCCGGTGTGGTTATTACCGGTGGTAAAAAATCTCTGGCGATCGCTCGTTGGTTAGAGGAAATTAACCCGGTATTTATCGATCATATTCCCACAGAAACGGGGCGATCGGGCGGTTTAGTCTTGGAATCGGGTCTAAATGAACGCTGGATTTTCCTAACCTACGAGGATGAAGAAGTGGCCCTGGCAGCCAATGTTTATCAGGCAACCAAAGAGGAAAGCCAAGGTTTACACTTTCTTCTCATACAACCGGATGATTCTGGTCGCACTTTTACCGGCTTTTGGTTACTGAAGCAGGTTTAACCCCCAAGCTGTCCCCAAGAGGCAAAGAATACCCGCTAAACCCGCTAAAGGTTGGTTATAGATACCTTTAACCCAAACTAACCCAGAATCGCTGTAAGACATCAATTCGGCACTGTCTAGCAAAGCTAATCCCCACACCCAACCGCTATGAAGTCCCCAAGCTAATCCTAAACTACCATGATCGATCGCCCGCGCCCAGACCAGAACCATCCCCATCAGAAATAAACCGGGTAGTTGCGGCAGCGTTTGCTGACGTTCCCAAAGCAAGTGCAGCAGGGCAAAAATTAGGCTAGAAATGGCTCCCGCCACCCAAAAACCGTATTCTTGGCTTAATTGGCTCAAAAAGATGCCCCTAAAGATTAATTCCTCGGTAATACCCACCCAGAGAGCCACTATCAACAGGGGTAAACTCAAGGCAAAAGCACGAGTTAGGTTTTTGGGCTGCCAATGTACCCAGGCCAAAATCCCCTCCAGAAAAAAAATTATCCCTAATCCCACCACTGCCAAGATTAATCCTTTGGTTAGGGAGATAAATAGGGAAAATGACGAAATTAATCCGTAATTATGGAGGCTGCTCCCCTCTATCTTCAATAATCCCCAGATAACTAAGGGAGCCAAGGCGTAAAGAGAGGCCACCAGGGGCAATTTCTGGTCAGGTTTTGTCCCTTGCAGCGGTTGCCATCCCAAACGACTCCCTAAACTAATGGCAATCGGCAGCCAGAGAATTAACCAGGCTAACAGGAAAATAATAATTTTTATTAAGGCAGCCATGTTCATTGTCAATTAGGTGTCAGAGAAGTGGGGTGTAGGGTGTGGGGTGTGGGAAGAATAAACAAAAATGGCTCTTCGGGACTTGGTATGGTTCGATAGGGGGGCATAAATCGACTCAATCCTTATCTGGCAAGAGATTTAATTGATTAGTTCGCTCCAGATCGCAAACAATTGACAAAAATTGCGGCAATGTCTGTCTCTATAAAGGTTTCATTCCTTATAACCCCGTCCATTGCATAAGACAAACCGAAGAACCACAAAAATAATCTCCTGAATACTAACTCGGAGTCTCCTGTCTCCTAACACCCATAAAACAAACCCCCTAGGCATAGGATAACTGTGGAACTCTGCTCTGGTAAAGCCTAGCTCCAACAAAAATCCATCCCTAGGGGGTTGCGAAAAAGAAGAAAAAGTGCTTAAAGAAAACCCCTCAAGTTGATAAAAGAGGCGGTCAGGGGTTAGAATTAGGGGTAAGAATCTATATTGTCTTCTTAGTCGGTCTTGTCAAAACTAGCCCTTTTGACTGCCGATTTTTTTTGTCCTTATCCCTACTCCGTAACCTATTTAAGCTTCTACCGGTTCTTCTGATTCCGTTTGTTTGAGGTGGATGTGCTTGTAGCCAAGTTTGATTTCAAACTCATCGCCGGGCTGCAAGTTCATTTGTTCGGTATAGGTGGAACCGATGACGATTTGACCATTTTTATGGACACTAACCCGGAAAGTGGGTTCGCGGCCGCGGCCATCTTTAGTGCCTTCGGGATCGAGAGGAACCCCTTTTGCACCTAAAACAGCATCGTAAAAGTCGGTTAAATTGACCCGAACCTGGCCATCTTTACTTTGAGAGTAGTAACCACAACGTTTTGCCGTTTCGCGACGGGGTAAGTGGGATAACTCTTTGACTTTTTGTAGTAGAGCTTTCCCGGTTAGGGGAGTAGGAGAGATGTCACTCATGGTACTTTTTAATGTTCCTTGATTTTTGACTGACTGTCAATTAAGTTTACACTGACAAATTGATCATACCAAAAATCTTGCCAAAAATGTCTAGAGGGGAATAATAAATTTTTTAAAACTGATGGTTCGGTGATGACAATCGTGCTAAGAAGACCCCGGACTAGGTAGTAAGTATAAACCTTGTGGGGGAGAGGAAATTTTTGGCCAAGACTCCGGCAATTTTTGGTCGGGTGCGGGGAAAACAGGGGGGAGAAAGTGAGGACATAAAACCGTTTAAGCTATACTTAGCAAGGAATTGAGAAACTATACTTGTGGTTGGAGTTGGCAAAAAACTAATGACCCAGAGCAGTAA
Organism: Microcystis viridis FACHB-1342; assembly: GCF_014698335.1. Taxonomy (GTDB): domain Bacteria; phylum Cyanobacteriota; class Cyanobacteriia; order Cyanobacteriales; family Microcystaceae; genus Microcystis; species Microcystis ichthyoblabe_A. Next base: position 61,443 of record NZ_JACJSV010000009.1, read on the forward strand.
ATCCGGGGGGATTAAACTGTTTTCGAGCGACTTCCCCATCTATCATTAGACCTAGATACCCACCCCTTGGCTCAACCGACCCGGGAAAATCTTAAGGATTAATTACCATTACTAGCTCCCCCTTGGCCCGTTAACATCGATTATCCTGAGTATTAGGAGTCCCTCATCCCCGTGCCGAGTATGGAAGTTTCTTTTAAAATTCTGCGTCAACGACCCAACGACACCCCCTACCTAGAAAATTTTACCCTAGAGGTGGAGGCGGGAAATACAATTCTCGACTGCCTTAATCGCATCAAATGGGAACTTGATGGAACTTTGGCCTTTCGTAAAAATTGCCGCAATACAATTTGTGGCAGCTGTGCGATGAAAATTAACGGTCGTTCGGCCTTGGCTTGTCAAAAAAATATCGCCAGTGAATTAAACCATTGTAGCCAAAAAGATGCCGGAGAAATTCCCGAAATCACGATCGCCCCTCTGGGTAATTTACCAATTATCCGGGATTTAATCGTCAATATGCAACCGTTTTGGGACGATTTAGAAAAGGTTGAACCTTATATTAGTAGTCAAGCACGCACCATTCCCGAACGAGAATTTCTGCAAACTCCGGAAGAAAGAGCCAATCTCAATCAGATGGGTAACTGCATTATGTGCGGGGCCTGTTATTCGGAATGTAATGCCAAGCAAGTGAATCCTGATTTTGTCGGTCCCCACGCTTTAGCAAAAGCGCAGCGCACCCTAGCAGATTCCCGCGATGGTAATCAAGAAGGTCGCCTAGAACTTTATAATCAAGGCACCGCCGGGGTTTGGGGGTGTACGCGTTGCTATTTCTGTAATGCGGTTTGTCCCATGGAAGTGGCCCCCATGGATCAAATCGGTAAAATTAAACAGGAAATACTCGCTCGCAAGTCGGACGATAGTAGTCGTCCCATTCGTCACCGGAAAGTTTTAGTGGAATTAGTCAAAGCAGGGGGATGGGTTGATGAACGCAAATTCGGCCTCTATGTGCTGGGCAATTATTGGCGCGATTTACAGGGTTTATTAAGTATTGCCCCCTTGGGATTGCGGATGATTGCTAAGGGTAAATTTCCCACTTCCTTTGAAGCTTCCGAGGGAACCGAGGAAGTGAGAGGTTTAATTACTGCCATTCAAAATTCTCACTCTTGATCACTCTCGATAGTTAGAGCGATTTTCAGATGTATTATGATCTATATTCTATTTGACTGGAGAACCCCTTATCATGTTCGATCGAGATAGTATCCGTGGTTTTTCTGCCCTAATCACCCTTGTGGGAGTCGCTTCTAGTTTGGGTTTTAGCCTCAACGCACCGGCTTTCTCCCAAGCTATCTCTAACAATTTACCGCTACTCTTAGCCCAAAAAAGCGAAAAGGTGCGCGTAGCGGTTTTAGACTTCGATTATAGCGGTCTCAGTAATCCCCAATGGTTAACATTTTTCAATGGTGGGGCCAGTGGTGTCAGTGATATTCTCGTCAATAGATTGGTAGAAAGTGGTCGCTATACAGTCATTGAGCGCAGTCGCATTGATGCTGTCCTCAGAGAACAAAATTTTGGGGCTTCGGGACGGGTAGATGCCGCTACCGCTGCTCAAATCGGGCAAATTTTGGGGGTAGATGTGGTGATTATCGGTTCGATTACCCAATTCGATTTACAAAAAAAACAATCCGGTGGCTCGTTTATTATTTTTAGCACTGCCAAGACAGAAACCGATGCTTTTGTCAAGTTGAATGTCCGGGCAATTAATACCACCACGGCCGAAATTATTACCACCGCTCAGGGAGATGGTAGTGCCAATCAATCCGATGGTTCAACCGTGGTTTTAGGGGTTGGGGGTGGTTCCCAAACCTCCAACGAAGGGAAATTACTCAGTATTGCCACCGATAAGGCAGTGGCGCAGGTGGTGGATAATCTCAATAATAAAGCCGACCAAATCGCCGCTACACCTCGCTCGCTCCCGACTGTCACCGCTTTAGTGGCTGCCGTGGCGGGAAATCAGGTAATTCTCAATAAAGGTACGGGAGAAGGATATCGTGTCGGTTTACGCATTTCCATCGAAAGGACGACTCAAACGGTCAAGGATCCCCAAACGGGTAAGGTTATTCGTCAGATTACTCAACCGATTGGCACTCTCGAAATTGTCGAAGCTGATGGTCAATCTAGCGTCGGTCGTATCATTACCGGTAATGGTTTTAAAATCGGTGATTTAGCTAAACCGATTCGTTAATTGGGGAAGTGGGGAGCGGGGTGTGGGGTGTGGGGAGCGGGAAGATCGGTAAACTTAAATCTGATAACTGATCACTGATAACTGATCACTGATAACTGATCACTGATAAGTGAACACTCACGAAAATTTGAAGTTATGTAAAGCGAACCTGGGGGTCAGGTAAGACAACCGATAAAATTTATGATTGGAATCCCTTGGATATTCCCTAGACCAGAGCGATTAACGAAAACTATCAAACAATGGTACAAGATCAAAAACCCACGGTGATCATTACTGGGACAACTTCTGGAGTCGGTCTCTACGCCGCTAAATCCCTTGCTCAAAGAGGTTGGTTTGTGGTTATGGCCTGTCGGGATATCCCGAAAATGGAACAGGCTGCCAAGGAATTGAACATTCCCCGGGATAACTACTCTATTGAATTTATCGACCTCGGTTCCCTCGATAGCGTCCGGCGCTTCGTTAAAAATTTCCGGGCCTTGGGCCGCTCTCTAACCGCTTTAGTCTGCAATGCCGCTATCTATCTGCCTTTGCTCAAAGAACCCTTAAGAAGTCCCGACGGTTATGAATTGAGCATGGCCACCAATCATTTAGGTCATTTCCTGCTCTCGAATTTGCTCTTGGAAGATCTAAAAAATTCCCCTTCTCCCGACCGCCGTTTAGTCATTCTCGGCACTGTCACCCATAATCCCGATGAATTAGGCGGTAAAATTCCTCCTCGTCCCGATTTGGGCGATTTGGAAGGGTTTGCCAAGGGTTTCAAAGAGCCGATTACTATGGCCGACGGCAAAAAATTTGAATCGGTCAAAGCCTATAAAGATAGTAAGGTGTGTAATGTTCTCACCATGCGGGAACTGCACAAACGCTATCACGAATCCACCGGAATCACTTTTACTTCCCTCTATCCGGGTTGTGTAGCCGATACACCCCTTTTCCGCAATCATTACCCCTTTTTCCAGCAGTTTTTCCCCTGGTTCCAGAAAAATATCACAGGTGGCTATGTTTCCCAAGAATTAGCTGGGGAAAGAGTGGCCATGGTGGTGGCTGACCCCCAATACCGTCAATCTGGTGCTTACTGGAGTTGGGGCAACCGTCAGAAAAAAGAGGGTAAATCTTTTGTACAAAGGGTTTCTCCTCAAGCTCGCGACGAGGAAAGAGGCGAAAAAATGTGGGAATACAGCGCTAAATTAGTCGGATTAGCCTAATTTCCGATTTTGAACCTAAAAAAGGACACAAGGTAACTTGTGTCCTTGTGGAAACGGGGAGCGCTGGGACAGGGAGAAACAGTCCATAACTGGGTTTTTAAAGTTTGATTGGCAGTTAATGATATTATTAAAAACCGATTTGGTATTAGGCTCTCTTGGATTTGGTGGGTAAAATGTATTCTAAGATACATTTCTCCTAGCGAGGGGCTAGACTAACCACAAAGACACAAAGAACACAAAGATTGATCGATCCCATGTAAGTTAAACTTATCACACAGAACCTAGAAGAGCCATTGTCCAATTGACGAAACGCTCGGCAACCCCAAAGATAGCCTGATCTCTATGCTGTTGCCAGATTTTGTTTAGCTTTCCCGTTTTTTGACTAGAATAACAACGCAACCGATCACCAGCAATCCTGCTAGGGTTGAGGGTTCGGGTACAGTTTCGACGCTAAAGGCGAGAAATTGAGTAAATTGGAACTGGGTAAAGTTATTGTCGCTGACGAGAATTATTGAGCGCTTGCCGTTCGGTAAATAGGGGCCGAAGGTAATCCCCTCCACGTTATCGATGGGGATATTTAACAAGGTCAAATCGAATAATAGGGTTTTCTGGGCGGCCACGATACCCGAAACCCCATTAATACTGGGAAAGGCACTAATATCGGTGGCCCCCTCCAGGGAAACCTCGTAGATTTTCACAGTATAGCCCGTATTCCCTGGTGTTCCCGTCGTTATGGAGAAAGAACGTTCTAGGGAGAGAAAGCGTTTGCCACTATTATCAAGTGCCAGTAAATCGACGAGTCCGTTGACATCGACTGGGCTTGGAATAATCGGGGGAAGGGCGATTGGATCGGTATTGTAGAGGAATTGAGCGATCGGCTGTCCATTAGCGAGATCGTACTGCAATATCCGTGAGGGAGAACCGTTCGTTGGCGTCGCAGCCGGCCCATCCTGCACAAGCGCGTTCTCGGAGGCCGTGAACAGGAATCGCTGATCTGGGGTGGTGGTCAGACTTTCTAGAGCCAGATTATTGCGAACCCCGCTTGTGGTGGGAATCGAGTTCGGCGCGGGGATAAACTGGTTTGGAATCGGTAAAGTATCGTTCTGTTGACCGTTGGCCAGCGCGAATCGATTGACAAAGGGATTGAGAATCTGATTGTTAGAGACCTCCCCTTCGGAGGAAATATACAGATTAGAACCCACGAGCGCGATCCCTTCTGGATCGAGACTCAGCGCGGGGAAAGTTTGCCCGTTAGTCTGTAAAAGTGGGGTAACACCGGTAAAGGTAACGCCGCTATTCGTCCCATTAACATTAAATAGAGTCGGATTGATCGTTGCGGTGTAGAAACGCGCCGGGCCGTTCTGAGAGCGATCGTCCGAGATGATGTAAAAGTTATTACCCGCCGGATCGTAGGTAATGCCCGATAATCCCCCGACCGGAACGGAGACACCGTTCACGGTTCCCGCTGGGCCTGAGGGAATAAACCCCGTGGGAACAATCGATTGACCGAGAAATTGTAAATTTAAAGGCGAAGCTTGAACCGACGAGGTAGCGAGGAAACCGACCGTTATGGTTCCGGCGATCCCGATGAAAAAACGAGAGGGGGATTTCATGATTTCTATCCAAAAAAACATTAGAACTCTTGCAAATTAATTATATGTTACAATAATGTGTTAACTAATTTTTTTGGGAAAATTAGTCGCTTAGTAAACTCGTACTAAATAGGAGCCTGAAGTTTAACTTTTAACCCAAAAATATTTAGATATGCTTTAATCTCTTCGGGTCTAATTCCCCGCCGCTCGCAGGGTATAATAGAAAAATGAGTGAATACATCCATAAGAGCCATAATGTAAGTGTTTTGGGTTCTTCGTTACTTGGTATGATTCGATAGGGGGGCATAAATCGACTAAATCCTTATCTGGCAAGAGACTTAATTGATTAGTTTGCTCTAGAGCAAAAACAATTGACAAAAATCGCTAAATGCCTTTCTATATAGGGGTTACATCCCTTATAACCCCCGTCCCTTGCATAACACAAACCGAAGAACCATAATTACTTGATCGATAAAAATTTTTAAGTCAGAAAATTCAAAAATTGCTGGATGATAAAAGCATTAAACAAATCAATAAAAAATGCCCCCACCAAAGGAACAATAATAAATGCCTGGGGAGAAGCCCCAAAATGTTCCGTCACCGCTGTCATATTGGCAATCGCTGTGGGAGTTGCCCCTAGAGTTAAACCCAAATAACCGGCGCAAACTACTGAAGCATGATAGTTTTTTCCCATTAAGGGAAAGACCAGTAAAACAGTATAAATAATACTGAGTGAGAACTGCACTAATAACAGGATAGCAATCGGTCCGGCCAAATCAATCAATGTCCATAATTGTAAACTCATCAAGGACATAGATAGGAACAAACCGAGACTAACATCAGAAATTAAGGCTAAAGAGGGCGTATTAGCGGGCCAAGGAAAGCGTTTCAACACCAAAGGTATGGTATTAGTCAGGATAATTCCTGCCAATAAACAGGTGACAAAATCCGGTAATTTTAAACCAAGGGGAGTCACCCAGTAGTTAATCTGATTACCTAAACCGATAGTTAAACCAATCACTAAGATTGAATGGAGCATTGTATTGTAATCGATATTGACATTCCTCTGGCTTTGTTTAATTCCCACCGTTAAATCTTGATCTTGATTATTGGCTCGCAGTCGATTTCTCGTAATTAACCATTTGGCCACCGGTCCGCCAATAATTCCCCCTAAAACTAGCCCAAAAGTAGCACTAGCTACACCGATTTCTGATGCTTTGGCGATGCCATAATTATCACGAAAAATAGAAGCCCAAGCAATGGCAGTCCCGTGACCCCCACTCAAAGAAACGGAACCAGCAATCAAACCGATGGGTAAATCTAATCCCATCACTTTTGCCACTCCTAACCCAGCTAAATTTTGTAGAATGAGATAAACCACGGCGGTTATTAATAAAATTAGCAAGGGTTTACCCCCTTGCAGCAGGGTTTTTAGTTTTGAGGACAGCCCGATAGTAGTAAAAAAAACGATTAACAGGGCATCCCGAACATTAAGGGTAAATTCAATTTGCCATTTAAAAACAGCAAAAAATAGACCTAAAAACAAGGAAGCCAAGACACCACCAGCAACGGCATCAGGAATGTTATAATCTTGCAGAAATTTGATATTTTTGGTTAAATACTTACCGAGATAGAGGACTAGAATAGCCATAATAATTGTCTGGCGTTGGCTAAATTGGTAAATTTCCATTTTCTTAATCTTAGTCCTCCAAGATGGTTCACTTAAGTTTAGTCCTAATTTTCGGTGACAGCCTTATCTTTAAGAAAGCCGCAAGGAAAAAAGGACACAAGTTAACTTGTGTCCTTCCCGAAGCTAAGAACTTAATTTTTATTTAGCGTCGGAGAATTCCGCATCGATGACATCATCGCCACCACCAGCACCACCAGAGGGGCCATTGTCATTATTGCCACCGGGGGGATTGCTAGGGGCTCCTTGCTGATACATACTACTACCGATCGCGTAGAGGGCTTGTTGTAATTCCGGTAGGATGGTTTTGATCTTACCATCATCGTCTTGAGCGATCGCTTCTTTCAGGTCTTTAATCAACCCTTGGGCTTTATTTTTCTCAGATGGAGGAACCTTATCGCCTAACTCTTCCAACTGCTTCTCAGCTTGATAAACCAAGGAATCAGCTTGATTTTTGCGTTCAATGCGTTCACGACGTTCCTTATCCACCGAGGCGTTCGATTCTGCCTCATTAACCATGCGTTCCACTTCATTTTGGGGCAAGGTAGAAGCGCCGGTGATGCTGATCGATTGTTCTTTTCCTGTACCTTTATCCTTAGCGGTGACATTGAGAATACCGTTAGCATCGATGTCGAAAACCACTTCGATTTGAGGCACACCACGAGGAGCGGGAGGGATACCATCGAGTCGGAAAGTTCCCAAACTCTTGTTATCTTTGGCCATTTCCCGTTCCCCTTGCAGGACGTGGATTTCCACGTTAGTTTGTCCATCTACTGCCGTGGAGAAAACTTCCGATTTTTTGGTGGGGATAGTGGTGTTGCGGGTAATAATCCGCGTCATCACACCGCCGAGGGTTTCCACACCCAAAGACAGGGGCGAAACATCAAGCAGAAGAATATCTTTGACTTCACCGGCGAGAACACCACCTTGAATAGCGGCGCCGACGGCTACCACTTCATCGGGGTTAACGCTTTGGTTAGGATCTTTGCCCAGAACTTTTTTAACTAATTCCTGGACGGCGGGAATCCGGGTTGAACCACCGACGAGAACCACTTCATCGAGGGCAGATTTATCGATTTTGGCATCACGGATGGCATTTTCGACGGGAATCCGACAGCGATCGATTAAATCGGCGCAAATTTCTTCAAATTTAGCTCTGGTTAGGGTAGTATCTAGGTGTTTTGGTCCTTCGGCGGTAGCGGTGATGAAGGGCAGGTTAATTTCCGCTTGGGTAACGCTAGAAAGCTCAATTTTGGCTTTTTCTGCCGCTTCTGTGAGACGTTGCAGGGCTTGTTTATCTTGACGGAGATCTATTCCTTCAACTTTTTTGAATTCTCCGGCTAGATAATCAACGATTTTTTTATCGAAGTCATCACCACCGAGATGAGTATCTCCAGAGGTAGCGAGAACTTCAAAGACACCATCACCCACTTCTAGAACCGATACGTCAAAGGTTCCTCCACCCAAGTCAAAAACGAGAATGGTTTCGTTAGCTTTTTTGTCTAATCCGTAGGCAAGAGAGGCGGCGGTGGGTTCGTTGATAATGCGGAGAACTTCAACCCCAGCAATTCTCCCGGCATCTTTGGTGGCTTGACGTTGGGAGTCGTTAAAATAAGCGGGTACGGTGATGACTGCTTGGGTAACGGTTTCGCCGAGGTATTTACTGGCATCTTCCACCAGTTTCCGCAGTACCTGGGCGGAAATTTCTTCGGGGGCGAATTGTTTGCCCTGGGCGGGACAGTCTAATTTAACGTTGCCGTTGCCGTCCTGGAGAGTTTTGTAGGATACTTCTGTGGCTTCGTTGGTAACTTCGTTGAATTTCCTGCCGATGAAGCGTTTGACGGAATAAAAAGTATTTTGCGGGTTCATTACCGCTTGACGTTTGGCGATTTGTCCTACTAGGCGATCGCCACTTTTGGCGTAGGCGACGACTGAGGGCGTGGTTCTAAACCCTTCGGCGTTGGCGATAACGGTGGGTTTACCCCCTTCCATAACCGCGACGCAGGAGTTAGTCGTCCCTAAGTCAATTCCAACTACTTTTCCCATAATCTTTGTGCTGCTCCGATACAAATTATAGTGACTTCTAGAATCGGAACTGTACTCGGTTTTTAGGCGATACCCACCCCTATCAGTTCCTTCGTTATCTCTATAGTGCAAAATAACCCCGCTTTCTTGATAGTGTAGGTATCCGAACCTTTTTGGTAGTATTGCTAATGTCAGTTCGGGATCAAAGAGTTAGTGGTGAAGGAAAGGAGTCAGAAGTGAGACAAACTCTTAGTTCTTACCACTCCATGCTCGCTCTCCTTGGTTTCCCTGGAGTGGTGGTGGAAATCCCTCACTTCCTCTCTTTTAAGTAGAAAATATGAATCTCAGACATCAAGATCATTACCAGAGTTCAGAAATTTACCGCACTTTACGGCTCTTCTCGACTTTGTGTGATAATTTTTGCTTATGGAATCGTGAAATGCTTATCGGGCAAGACTTTTAGGGCTATTTTGCGGAAGAAAGTATCAGTATAGACCTCGTTTCCACACAGAAACCAGAAGAGCCACTTTACTTTATTAATAACTGAAAGATCGTGCTAAGTAGGGAGGCACAATTATTTGTAGGATGGGTTAGCGGTAGCCTAACATGAGCGGGCGTTGGGTTTCATGCTTCAACCCAACCTACGTTCATCTTATATTTAATTCCACCCACCTACTTATTAATATAAGATTATGTAATCATGAGTAAAAACAATTGTTCCTGTGCGTATTCCATTTATTTCTTGAATATAAGTATCGGTGTCATATCGTTTAAATCTGCTATCTTGAAAACTGTTAATTAACCCAGGAAAATCCTCTAATTCAGAGGCACTAATTAATCTATTTCCGTAAAGAAGATCACCAGAAAAAACCCTAAAGGTAGAAGAACGGGTTTCCTCGGAAAATAAACTGCTACAGTTAGGTTGTAAATAGATGTAGATGTAGGCCAAACGCATATCTACAGAAGGCACAAATTCTAAGCCCAAATCAAAATAGCATAGAGTAGGTGGATTAAAAACAGATAAAATAGATTCCCGATAATTATCAGGCTTTCCAAAACTTCTCAACTGAATAAGATGACTACCAGTATTGACTCCCCCTCCTCTTAAATTGTTAAGAGAACATTGTTGAAAGTCAAGAAAGGTTTTAGTTATCGTTCTTTGCCAACTATTAATAATGACTAGAGAATTTCCCCAATACCTATACTGTTCTGGTCGGCGATCGATCTCGATACCAATAGGATCATCCGATTGACGGGGTTCTACCATGCGATAATAGTAAGTGTAGTTGCTAAATTTTACTCTTCGCGGCCCTGGAAGATCATTAACAAAGTTTTTCGCATCTACTTGCTGGCCAAATTCACAAACACTTTGATAATCTTTTATAGTAAACATTGGTAAAAGAATATCTGGTGGCGGCAGTTTGATTTCATCATCAGACCAACGACCTGTAAAAATCCAGGCGGCTGCCCGCTCAGAAACTACCCAAGCAAGACCTCTATATACAGGAATATTGTCAATACTCATTGTTAATAAATAAATCTGATCATTTATTTTGTAACAATTATCCCCAAAACTCTCAAGGATTGTGGCATCGATCTCAGCTAAAGGTTTGCCAAATGGAAGTGCGAGTAAATCAGTAAGATTGCTCATCATTGAATTTTTTGACTAAGTTACTGTTTCTGTTATACGCTATTTAGATGCTGAACAGCTTACTGTTTACCGATCACAGCAAAAAGCTCCCCAATGCCTGCTCTTTCTGGGAACTTGTTGATAACACGAATGTAGTATATAATGTAATATAGGTAATAAGCTGTACTGCATTTAAACTGCGTCTTGACAATTTTAGTACAAATGCTCAGAACTCTGGTGCAGTCTGAACGAGTAATTTAGATAGTCAACAGCTTATCCTCTGGCGCTAAAACACGATCGCCGATCACAATTTATCTAATTCATCGCAGAATCTCAATTGCCTTATTGTCTTAGTTGCATCCGCCTTTTATCTGATTATTTCATAAAAACTATGGCTTACGAAACTCTGGAACTTTCCACCCCGACACCGATTTTATCTTGGGCAGGCCATGAATTGGGGACCCAAGAAACCCAAATGGCCAAAAATGTTGCCTCCCTACCTTTTGTTTATAAACACATTTCTTTAATGCCCGATGTTCACTTGGGTAAAGGTGCTTTAGTCGGTTCGGTGATTGCCACCAAAGATGCCGTAATTCCCGCCGCCGTCGGAGTCGATATCGGTTGCGGCATGGCTGCCCTAAAAATGCCTTTTACTGGTGAACAATTGCAGGGAAAACTTAAAAAAATTCGCCTCGATGTAGAGGCGAATATTCCCGTCGGTTTTGCGGAAAATAAAGAAGTGGATCGGGAAGTGACTAAATGGTCAAAATGGGGGGAATTTAAACAGATTCATCGAGGGGTACAAAACCTAGAGAAAAAAGCCCTTAAACAAATGGGTTCTCTGGGGGGTGGTAATCACTTTATCGAAATTTGTTTAGATACAGATAATCAAGTTTGGTTAATGCTCCATTCCGGTTCTAGAGGTATTGGTAATCAACTGGCCCAATGTCATATTGATACTGCCAAAGAGTTAGCCAAACTAGCAGAATGTAAATTACCCGACCTCGATTTGGCCTACTTTGTTGCCGGTACAGAAGAATTTGCCGCCTACTGGCATGACCTACAATGGGCGCAGGAATATGCCCGTTATAATCGGGAAATTATGATGGCTAGATTTAAACGGATTGTTGAAAAACATCTAGCGGGAGGCAAACCAACTAAACCCCTCTTAGTAGTTAATTGTCATCACAATTATGCCGAAAAAGAAATTCATTTTGGGGAGGAGGTTTATGTCACCCGCAAAGGAGCCGTCCGCGCTAGAGAAACCGATTATGGCATTATCCCCGGTTCCATGGGAGCGCAATCTTATATTGTTAAAGGTAAAGGAGAACATAATAGCTTCTGTTCCTGTTCCCACGGGGCCGGGCGCTTGATGTCGAGAAATCTGGCTAAAAAAACCTTTACTCTTGATGATTTAATCGCCCAAACCCAAGGGGTTGAATGCCGCAAGGATGAGGGGGTTATTGATGAGATTCCAGGGGCTTATAAACCGATCCAACGGGTGATGAATCAACAAGCTGATCTAGTGGAAATTGTCGCCACTCTCAAGCAGGTGCTGTGTGTCAAAGGTTAAAAATCATGGCCAGAGCGATCGATTTTTACGGAACCCGAATTTTTACGCGATTTTGGGGACAGATTATTTCTTGATTGGGCCTAGAATCAGTGAGCAGTCCGGGAATTTAGGATCACAGATCCCCTAACATCAATTCCTCAACTAAATCAAAATTAGCCGTCACCGATTGCACATCATCGAGGGATTCTAGGGTGTCGATTAACTTGAATAAAAAACGGGCCTGGTCTCGATCGCTCACTTCTAGGGTATTAGTGGGAATCCAGCGTAATTCTGCTTCTTTGACCTTAAATCCCGCTGCTTGCAGAACCTTATTCAATCTCTCCAGGTTAGACACCTCAGTAAAAACTTCTGCTCCTTGACCTTCCTCCTCACTGTCAAAAAACTCGTAGGATTGGGCCTGGCCCTCTAGGGAAGCTTCTAAAAGCTTATCCTCATCAATAGTTCCCTCAAGGCGAATTACCCCCTTATGGTCAAACATCCAGCCCACACAGCCCGTTTCACCTAAATTACCGCCATTTTTGCTAAAAGCCGCCCGCAGATCCGCAGCCGTGCGATTGCGATTATCGGTCAGTGCTTCGATCAGGATCGCCACACCCCCCGGACCATAACCCTCGTAGCGAATTTCCTCAAAAGCCGAGTCATTTTCCCACGTTCCCGCCCCTTTAGCGATCGCTCTTTCGATATTGTCATTGGGAATACCGGCCGCCTTGGCTTTTTCGATCGCCGTGCGTAGCTGAAAATTGCCCGCCGGATCGGGAACACCGTTACGCGTAGCCACGATAATGGCCCGGGATAACTGGGTGAAAGTTTGCCCTTTTTTGGCGTCAACCCGCGCTTTTTGTCGTTTAATATTTGCCCATTTACTATGACCAGCCATATCTATCTAAGATATCCAACATCAAAAATCTAGCAGATCGATCGCCCTTGGTAAATCCGGGGATAATTGTCAACGAGTGCCGGGTAATGATAATAAATCGTGTTGAGAAACTATAGAGGGGCGGCCAGTTCGAGCATTTGTACTACAATTCCCGATAGGCGGTTTAAATCCAGTACAGCTTATTATAGAAAAGGTTGATTGATCAGGTGGCAATATGGCGCAATTTTCTCGCAAAACTCTACTAATCTTGTTTGCTAGTATATTAGTATTATTATTCTCCTTAGCTCCGGCCCAAGCCCTAAGTTACAATAACCGCAATTTGACCGATAATGACTTTGGGGGGCAGGATTTGCGCGATTCCACCTTCGATCACTCTAATCTGCGCGGTAGTAACTTCAGTCATGCCAATCTGGAAGGAGTACGCTTTTTTTCTGCCAACTTGGAGGGGGCCGACTTTAGCGATGCCAATATGAGAAATGTGGATTTAGAATCGGCCCGTTTAACCAGAGCCAACTTTACCAATGCCGTTCTCGAAGGAGCTTTTGCCACTAACATTTTAATCAAAGGTGCAATTATCGACGGAGCCGATTTTACCGATGCAATTATTCGCTCCGATGTGGAAAAGTATCTTTGTGAGATAGCCACAGGAACTAACCCCATAACTGGCAGAAATACCCGCGATACCCTGTTTTGTCCCTGATATCTAACTATGCTGCTCCTAATCCCCCTGCCATGGCCGATCGAATCTAGAGCCAGATCGGCCATAATTGCTGTAAGCTAGTATTCGATTTTTTAACAAAACCTATAGAATAGACTTTCAAGCCAGTTCGATCGATCAGTCCCCTCTTGGAAAAAGGAAATTGTAACCATCGTGTCCACCAGTACCCTCGGCAATCAAGACAAAGAGCAGCAGTCCAGTAGTTCCCCCGATAGCTTTCTTCAGGGAGTCTCTAGAGTCGCAGGGGGAACCGCTCTCGGCCTGTTGATGGTATCCACGGCCGTGGTGACGGGGGCTGTGGTAGGATTAGCGATCAGTTACCGCAATCTACCCGATGTGAGGATTTTACAGGGCTATGTCCCCACGGAAACCAGTTATATCTATGATGTTAAAGGCAGACCCCTGACCAGCTTACACGGGGAAGCACATCGGGAAGTGGTGGAACTTGATCAAATTTCTCCCAATCTGAAACGCGCCGTGATGGCGATCGAAGATAGCCATTTTTATCACCATCGTGGTATTAATCCTAATAGTATCGGTCGAGCAGTAGTGGCTAACTGGAAAAGTGGCGGTGTGGTGGAAGGTGCATCTACCATCACCATGCAGTTAGTCAAAAATATCTTTCTTTCCCATGCTCGCACCGTTAGCCGTAAATTAGCTGAAGCAGTCCTAGCAATACGAGTAGAACAGGTTTTTAGCAAAAATGACATTCTGGAAATGTACCTCAATAATATCTATTGGGGTCATAATAATTATGGAGTCCAAACCGCCGCTAAAAGTTATTTTAATAAACCCGCCTCCGAGTTAAATTTAGCAGAATCGGCGATGATGGCCGGATTAATCCAAGCGCCGGAAGTTTATAGTCCTTTTAATAATTATAAAACCGCCAAGGAAAGACAGGCACTGGTTCTCAGTCGGATGCGTAGCTTAGGTTGGATTACCCCCGCACAGGAAGAGGCCGCCTTAAAGGAACCTCTGAAACTGGGTAAACCCACCGCTTGGCAAGAAAGTAAGTTACCCTATGTCACCGATGCAGTGGTGGCAGAATTGCGGCAAAAATTTGGCAAAGAAACTCTAATTAAAGGGGGAATGCGGATTCAAACTACGATCGATCTTGACTTTCAAAACATGGCCGAGTCCACCATTCAACGGGCCTATAATGGCTTGCGTGGTCGCGGTATTCGCACCAAAGACCTACAAATTTCTCTAGTTGCGGTGGATCCCCGCACCCATTTCGTCAAGGCGCTCGTCGGTGGCGTTGATTACAATAAAAGTCAATTAAACCGAGCTATTCAATCCCGTCGTCAACCGGGGTCAGCTTTTAAACCTTTCGTCTATTATACTGCCTTCGCTAGTGGTCGTTTTACCCCCGAAACCGTGGTTAATGATGCTCCCATCCGTTTTCGCGAGGGCGGCGGCTTCTATAGCCCAAAAAACTACGGTGGCGGCTTTTCTGGTCCGGTTTCCCTGCGTAGCGCTCTGATGCAGTCTCTGAATATTCCCGCGGTTGTTCTCGGTCGTCGTGTCGGGATAAATAAAGTCATTGAAGTCTGTCGTCTGCTGGGTTTCGAGAGTCCTTTAATTGCCGTCACTTCTTTACCTTTGGGTTCCGTGGATGTGACTCCTCTGGAAATGGCGGGAGCTTACGCTACTTTTGCCAGTAATGGCTGGCATTCCGAGCCGACCTTTATCATGCGTGTTACTGATAGCCGGGGTAACGTCATGCTCGATAATACACCCAAACCGAAGCTAGTTTTAGACCCCTGGGCCACCGCTTCTCTTAACTCTGTCCTACAGGGAGTTATTCAGGGAGGAACAGCAACCTCGGCCCAAATCGGTCGTCCAGCAGCGGGAAAAACCGGTACTACCGATAACGAGAAAAATGTCTGGTTTGTCGGTTATGTTCCCCAATTAGCCACCGCAGTGTGGATTGGAGATGACCGAAACCGCACTTTAGGTAAAGGTATCACCGGCGGTGGTTTTGCCGCTCCCATTTGGCGCGATTTCATGGCACAAGCTCTGAAAAATGAACGGGTAGAATATTTTCCTTCTCCTTCCAAATTTCGCAAACCAACAGTTAAGTAGATGGTTAATCTAATTGGTTTGATCGTAATTTATCGATCGAGTAAAGGTGGCTATGTTAAAAATGAAACCCACGCTTTGAGCCTTCAGGTTTCCTACGATTAATAGGTAAGTTACCATGAGTACCATCCAAGTTCAAATTCCCGACTCATTACAGAAAAGTTTAGATGATCTAGCGGCTCGTGATGGAATTTCGATCGATCAATTTATCTCTACTGCGATCGCTGAGAAACTTTCAGCGTTGATGACAGAAAATTACCTAATAGAAAGGTCCAAAAAGGGAAGTCGAGAAAAGTATCAGGCAATCTTAACAAAAGTTCCCGATGTTGAGCCAGAAGCCTATGACCGGCTGCCGACTGTCTGACATATCACTGCACCCGACTTTCTGCTAGACTTTGACAAGGCGGGTGAGTTCAACCGTTTGACTAGCTGAGAGACTGTATGTCTGGGAAAAAGTTAGGTATTCATACTACTATCGAAATTGTAGCTTTTCTATCAGCTTTGGCTACAATTATGGGTTTTGTCTATTTTTTCTATGATCGCCACTTTGTAACTTGTAAACCTATGGAGGGATTTTCGTCAAACAGAGATGCTTATTATTCATGTCTTCGTAAACTGCTTAAAGAAAATAGGTGGGAGGACGCTAATAGAGAGACTCTAAGACTAATGTTGCAAACGGTCAATAGAGAAGGAGAAGGATTTATAGATACAAAAACTATGAAAGAATTTCCTTGCAAAGATTTGTTGATTATTGAAGATTTGTGGTCAAAAGCAAGTCAAGGCAGATTTGGCTTTGATACTCAGCAAAAAATATGGAAAAGTGAAGGCGGTGAACCCTATTTAACTGATGAGAATTCAGAGGCTTACCATAGGTTTCGCAGTGCAGTGGGATGGAAAAAAGGAAAAGATCCTAACTTTTCTCTGAATGCTCCATATGGCCATTTACCAATATTAGGATCTCATGGAAAAATAGGAGGAATTGCAAACACATATCGAATTGCAGAGTGTCTAGAAAAGAAAGAGTGGGAAGCGCCATAACCAAGGTGAGAGCATCTCAAATGCTATTGACAATTGGCCAATTTTGTGATCTTTGTGGGCATTTCCAGTGATACTGGTCAGTTAGAATAGTTAAGAAATCGACCCATTTGATTGAGAGGGCAAATTCTCCTCAAATATACCTGAATCGTCGGTAAGCAACCCAGATAAAGTTCATTTATAATAAAGTCACAAAAAAACCTTTGCTTGAAACGATGACGACTTCCTTGACTGAGGGTATCACCCTTGAAGATTTCCTCGAATTGCCATATTTGGAGGATTCTCCAGCATGGGAATACTTGCATGGAGTCGCAATTCAGAAACCCATGCCTAAGACTCGACACTCTATCCTGCAAAAACGTCTTTTAGCTGCGGTTGACAGCCACACTGTTGATTATACAGCCTTACCTGAGTTGCGATGTACCTTCGGCGGGCGTTCGATCGTTCCTGATGTTGCCGTAATTGCATGGAATCGAATTAACCTCAATCAAGCAGGTGAACCAGAGGACGACTTTAGGGAAGCACCTGATTGGACTATCGAAATTCTTTCACCGGATCAAAAGGTAAACCGTGTAATTGACAACATTTTACATTGTTTAAAACATGGCAGTAAATTAGGATGGATGCTTGATCCAGATGATTATTCTGTTTTAATGTTTACTCCCCAACAAGAGCCGGAAGTTTGCAGAGGGGATCACCAACTTAAGGTAATTGCAGGGGTTGAGTTGACACTGACTCCACAACAAATCTTTGCATGGCTAAAAGTTAGTCAAGCTAGACAAAGTAAGTAAAAGTCGGGGGAGAAGCACGAGGACTAACTTGGTCGTTAGACGGAATTCAATAATAAACGGATTTAGTATAAAATGTCAAAAATTAAAAGTCCCTTGCGTTATCCCGGGGGGAAATCCCGGGCAATTAAGCAAATTATGCCGCAAATTCCTGTGAATATTAGGGAATATCGAGAACCTTTTTTTGGTGGGGGTTCTGTATTTTTTGCTGTTAAGCAACTCTTTGGACAACAAATAAAAACCTATTGGATTAATGACTTAAATTATGATTTATATTGTTTCTGGCAATGCGCTCAAGAAAATATTGAGTTATTGGTAGCAAAAATAACAGAAATTAAACAGAAATATGATACTGGACGAGAATTATTTCAAGATTTAACAAGGGAAGATTTAAAGTTAACCGACTTTGAGAAAGCAGTGCGTTTTTTTATCTTAAATCGGATTACTTTTTCGGGAACAGTGGATTCGGGAGGTTATTCTCAAGCAGCTTTTACCAGTAGATTTACTGATTCATCAATGGCCAGATTAACTCAAATTGCGCCGTTATTAGCATCAGTAAAAATTACTAACCAAGACTACGAAGAATTATTATTTGCTGAGGGAAAAGAAGTTTTTATCTTTCTCGATCCCCCCTACTATAGTGCCACAAAATCCCGTTTGTACGGTGTGAGAGGTAATTTACATACCAGCTTCGATCATCAACGTTTTGCCGATAATATGCGTCAATGTCAGGCTAAATGGTTAATTACCTACGATGATTGTCCAGAGATACGAAAACTCTTTAATTTTGCCCATATTATCGAGTGGAATCTTCAGTATGGCATGAATAATTATAAACAAGGAGCGGCGGCATCTGGTAGGGAATTAATGATCAAAAATTATTAGTGCGATGCCGAAGGCACTGCGTAGCAGTACGCTAATCTTATAGCGATTGTCCCCAAGACGATAGGAGAGAATTTCCCATCCCTAGTTAGGGTTTGCGGCAAAAAGTTTTTCCTGGTGGCAGGGTGTGGGGTTTGGGGTTTGGGGTTTTACCCATTTTCAGGTGGTCAATTACCTAATTTTCAGGGAAAAAGTACCTGAATTTTCCCCCCAATCACTCCAAAGGTCGGCACTTTTTGAGGAAAAAAAAGTCCAAAAGTCTTATCCAACAAGGTTTTTAGATTTATTCAGCAGACCCTAATTAAACATTCATATTAGTGTTTTATGTTAAATCTAATGTGTATCGCATAACATCTTCCAATTGCTGTAAATAACTAGAAGAAAGTGTCCCCAACTGTCGTTGAAGTCGTTGTCTATCAATAACAACAATTTGATAACATAAGGCTACTGATTCCTGATTTAAGCCTCCTTGTCCTGCGGGAATAACCATTGTTCCGGGAATTTGTGCGCGACGTAAATTACTGGTTAATGGAATTACAACAACAGTGCTAGTGAAGCGATCAATATTGTTATGTTGGACAATAATAACAGGTCGAATACCAGCTTGTTCTGAACCACGACTCGGATTAAAATCAGCTAGATAAATATCGCCTCGCATTTATTCCTTATCCTCTTGTTCAAGGTGAGATAAATAATCGGGTAAAATACTTTCTGAAAAGCTAATATTCTCTTGAGCAAATTCATTTTGTAACGATTGTGCTTCTGCATCTGAAATATTATCCCATTTCTGAAAACGTGAATTTCTTTGTAAGGATTTGACAAATTCAAGGACTTGTTGCTGTTTTTCTAGCGGTAAAGTCTTAATACTTTGCAAAATCTGGTCTTGAAGATTATTAATATGGGTGACAGACATTTCAACTTTTACTATATTTACACTAGACCAACCATTTTACCACAAAAAAACGCTCTTGTTGTCAATTAGTTAGCAACAATTAAATAAGAAGATTTTGAAGGCTTTAGTTATGGGTTTTCATCAATTTCTTGCGCTGTTTTTAATATGTCTAAATACAATATTTGATTAACACGGAAACCTGCTTTAAAAATCAAATCATCCATTAACGGCTGAATATTAGGAATTAATCTTCTTCTTTTGGCAATTAATAAAATACCTAAAATTCCAATAACATTCAATCCTAAACTAATTGCTTTCTTTCTGCCAGGGTTCTCGTCTATAATTACTCTATCAGCATTTGAAGAAATCGCTAAAGCTATCGTTTCTGATTCTCCTCGGTGTAATTCCTTCTGTAATTCTTCTAATAATAACCGATTCTCTAACTCTCGCTTTTCTATCCAGGATAGGGTTTGAACTTCAATAGTGCCAGGAACTGAATAACCTAATCCTGTCATTTCTTCATAAACAGCCACTGGAATAATAATTGTTCCATAGATATCATGGAGCAAGTTAAGATAGCCGATAGCAGCTAAACTGGTAATCGGAGAGGTGTTACTAACAACAATCACAGATCACCTAAGGTTTTTAAGGTTTGTAATTCTTGTTGCCAATCTACACTATCATAATTTACACAAATATTCCTCTTGGCGACTTCTTGACGAAATTCAATTAAAGATAAGTTGGCAAAATCAGCCGCTTTTGCGCTACTGATATGATAGTCTCTAAACATAATGATTGCCAGTTCTAGTTGCAACAGTTGCTCGTTTTTTCCTGTTGCTTGTATAATTTCGTTGGGAATCACAATAGTCATTAAAAATTAAAATATTTGTATAAACCGCCCCATTATATCACAAAAAAATACTTGTGATCGATTAATTAATAAAAATTAATGAATAGAAACATGGACAAAAAATAACCCCTCAACTGACTAAATGAAGGGGCATTTATGGTATTTTAGAAGCAATTTAGCCAACTTTTGTGGTTTCTTTTTCAATGGATTGGGAGGGTTTTAGTTTGCGCTTCAGGGTTGAAGCTGCGCCGATAGTGCCGAGAGCGAGGAAGCCTAAAGTAGAAGTGGGTTCGGGAACTGGTTGGACACCCAAAAGTTCGCCATCAAAAGTAACTTCGCTGGCAAAGACCCACGCAGTGCGTCGATTTAGAGTAAGTTGTAGGGAACTACCACTAAAATTTAATCCTGAAAAAGTATAGGATGTTGCCTCTGAACCAGGCGGATCAGTAAGAGTTCCCGAATCGTAATTAGAGCTGCCCATACTTAATAATATACTTTGCGGTACGGAAATAGCAGCATCACCATTTAAGTCAGCCACATGGACAGTAACTGAGTTTATCCTGACTGTGCCAGCAAAGTTAAAAGTAATGACAGGATTCCGGTCTAGCCAACCAACATAAGGTCCTGTACCGTCTGGAACTTCTACATCAATCCACCTTTGTGTAGGAATTATGCCATCAGTTAGATCTCCAACTCCTCCGCTGAGAAGAGCATAATCTAGCGACGTGTTTCCAGTGCCATTATATTTCTTGTCCCAGTATCTAGAGCCGCCTCCATTTTCCATATCATAACTGATAGGTGTAATTTGAAGAGCATTAGCAGTACCTATTGTTGCCAAACTGATAAGTACGGCTCCCCCAATAGAATTTTTGACAAGTTTAATGAATACCATGATAGATGCCTCAAGACATTGAAGTTGTTAGTGGGATTTAACTGCTTTTTGGCAAAGTTGGCAAAGAGTAAATTGATACGATCGCTTTTCTAGCAGCCAAGTTAACCAGCAGTTTTACCTAACCCTAAAGGGTCAGCAAAGACAACAATACACATTCCCCCCCCCACAATTGTATTTTTTGATACAATTTAATAAATTTTTACATTCCTCTCTTAATCCCGATAAAGAAACCGCAGAACCAAGTCGGTTGTGAACAGCCCACCGCTTTTACCATTTTTGGTTAGTATCTGGATGTGGTATTATTTGAGGTGTGTTCGGATTATCTGATACGATCAAGGTCTATGACAACTTACTATGAAATCCTCAGCCAAATAGAGAATCTTCCCCTTACGGATAAGTTGCGACTTTTAGAGGATTTAAAAACTATCATCAAGCCGACCGTAGCGCCAAAAGATGACGATGAGATCATTCCAGCCGAAGAACTTGCTGAAAGCCAAGCAGCATGGCAAGATTATTTATCCGGTCGAGATACTGGAATCACTTCAACAGAATTAAAATACAAATTATTTGGAGATAAACTTGGCTGATTATATTCTACTTAGACAAGCAGAACGCTCCTTAGAAAGGATGCCTAAAAATGATCAAATTCGTCTTCTTGAAGCTTTGGATACTTTGATTTCGGATTCTACAAAATTAGATATTAAACCCCTTTACGGAAGAGATGAACTAAGATTGCGAGTAGGTAAGTATCGAGTGTTGTTTTTTGAAGATAGAAATAACAATCTATACGTCATTACAACTATTAAACCTCGCGGCGATGTCTATAAATAATACCAGAACTCTTTTCTAGACTGCTGTTTCTCCTTTCGCCATAAGACAGTGATTCACAGAAGAAGGAGTTTCAGGTGTTTTCCCCTGTTTTACCCCTTTTCAGGCGACCTATCCTCATTCCGTGAGATATTGTGGCGCAGTATGTCCTATTCGCCTTTGCCTTCTCCCTTGACTGATCCTCAACTCGATCGCCAACTAAATTAAACACAATTAATATCAACCGACGGGATTCAACTGACCCAATTCCACGCTCACCGCATCAAAGCGATTGTCCCCGGGACAAGAGGAGAGAATTTCCAATCCCTACTTAACAATAACGGGTACGGTAGGGATCGAACCTACAACCGTCCGCTTAGAAGGCGGATGCTCTATCCATTGAGCTACGTACCCAGGAAAGCACAATTATAGATTATAGCTCCAACAGTGACAAGTGGTAGGACTAATTTTCGCCGTTGCCCCTCTTTGCCACTGTCCAAGCTTAATGATGATGGTGATGTCCGTGGTGATGATGGTTATCGGAATGAATGTGAGGAATTGTTACAGAACTATTGACAGATAAAGTCTCTTGTGACAGTAAAGCTTCGATATGTTCATCGGCCCAATCGGCAGCCATCCGGCAAAATTCGGGGTTATCGTTGACACAGGCCATCTGCACATAATTAACTTGGTCGTGTTTGCGGCGTAAAGCTTCGATAATATGCTCCACATCCAGTAAAGTTTCGTGATTTTCCGTAGCAAAGCCAATCGGCATGAAAATTAAAGCTTTGGCCCCTAATTCAATCAAATTCTTCGCCGCTAACTCTGCATTCGGTTGCGTCCATTTAATTAAGGGGGTTTGGTGATTTAACCAACCCACAGAAATCAAGGGATAACGATAGATTAATTTTTCCCGGACTAACTCGTATAAAGCTTGACTTTCATCGATTCCCGACGTAAATCCCTTAGCTTCGTGGGGACAACCGTGATTCATTAAAATAATGCCAATTTGCGAGGGAAGACAGCTACTAGCTACCTCGGCCGCGATTTTTTCCTCCACTAACCGCGCCATTAGCTCTATATAAGCGGGTTGGTTATAAAACGAGGGAATATAGCGCAATCCTTTGACCCAATGTTCCCCCGTTTGTCCTTGAGCTAAAGCTTTATTAACCTGTTCGATGGCAATGCCACTGGTAAAGATAGAATCAACAACGAGGAGAGGATAGATCAAAATTTTCTCGAATCCCCGCTCGCGGATTTCCGTTAATATCTGTGCCGGTAAAAAAGGCGCACAGAAGTTAAACGCTTTGAATACCTCCACCCGATTACCCCATTTTGCCTGTAAATTGCGCTCAATTTCCTGTCTTTGATGCTCGAAAATGTGGTTATGGGGGGAAATAAAGTGATTATGCTGGTGCTGCCATTCGTGTAGGTCAAATAGGGCCAATAATTTCGCTAGGGGAGGATAAACCCAAGTCGGTACAGGAGCGAACTTAGCCGTCAGCAAATTTAAGGCCTGTTCATTATAGTTGGCGAAGTCCTCATAACTCTCCACTTCCCCGTATCCCATCAATAATACCGCCACTTGATCGCTGTGGTTGTGGGTAGCGGCTAACGGTTGTTGATCTGAAATGGCAACCACGTTTTTAACCCCGATTTTCTAAGTGAAAAACGCTATATCACTGGGATAGTAGCGTTTTTCCATCCTATCCCCTCCCACGCGATAGACCGCTAAAAATTTATAACCTCTACAGAATCATACAGATTGCTTATCATCTTCATTAATAAAACGATATGTAAAGAAACTTTAAATAATGTTAAGATCGTTGCAGTTCCACCTATGAGAGATATGACAGCAGGCGTGTTTGGTAGCTTACCTTTTCCCAATCAGAGCGGCGATCAACTCATCAGTAAAGTGGTGAGTGCTGCGATCGCTGCATTATTCAAACGCACAGGCAAGCTGACAGCGACTGTCCGCGCCGAACCCGTAGCCAAATTACTGCAAGGCAGTATCGACGGTTTTGACTTTATCGGTCAGTCGATGCTCATGTACAATGGCCTACGCATCGAAGCCATGGAATTGTATGTGCAGGCAGTGGCGATCGATTTTAGTGCCATTTTTACCGGACAGGTGAAACTCCGTCAACCGACGCGGGCCACTTTGCGGGTAGTTTTAACGGAAGACGACTTAACCACCTCTTTTAATACACCTTTTATTGTCGAAAAACTGCAAAGATTAGAGTACGAAGGTAAATCAATTCACTGTCAGAACACAGAATTAATTCTCAATGACGATAAAACTTTAACTCTCAAAAGTCTAATTAAATTGGCAGAAGAAGAACCAATTCTGCTAGAAATGACCACGGCTGTGGTTGTGGAAGAACGGCGAAAAATTCAATTTGTTGATGTGGTTTACCAAGGGGACGAAAGATCGAAAGCTTTAGGAGAAGCTTTAATCAGCCATGTTAACAACCTTATGGATTTAGATAAGTTTGCTCTCGATGGTACTCAATTAAGGGTCGATCGACTACGTTTAAAAGATAAACAGATTATCTTTTATGGTATCGCCGATATCGAGCGTTTTCCCAAAAGAAAATAGGCAATCATCAACGGGTCTAAAAATATCAAGAGTTTTACAGACTTTACCCTAAAGATGAAGTATAACCTAGTTTGCTATTGACTCCTGAATCCTGACTCCTGAATCCCCAAAACGAAAACTTCTTATCTCACCATTGAGATAACTGCTGTGGCTTTTAATCGTGCTTGTGGCTACAGGGAGGCACAGGATCGTAACCTCCGGGGTGAAAGGGATGACAACGGAGAATACGCTTAATTGCTAACCAAGAACCCCGTAGCACACCAAAGCGATCGATCGCTTCTATGGCATACTGGGAACAGGTGGGTTGAAAACGACAGGAAGGGGGAAATAGCGGCGAAATAAACCGTCTATATCCCTCAATTAAGCCAATAAAAATTCCTTTCATCAATGTCACCTCGATCGCCTAAACTAAATAGATAGTCAATTTTCGCTTTTGCCACGTGGAACTATCCCACCCTCTCCTATTTTCGATCAGTTTAGTCGCCTGTTACCTAGCTGTTCTGATTCTGATCGCTGAAAAATTAAAAAGTGTTTTCAGTACCGATGGCGAAATTACCCGCAAAGTTGTCCACATTGGCACAGGAAACGTCATCCTTTTTGCCTGGTGGTTAAATATCCCCGCTTGGGTGGGAATAAGTGCGGCCATCCTAGCGGCAATTATTGCTATACTATCCTATTTTTTACCCATTTTACCTAGTCTTAATAGTGTCGGTCGCCGTAGTTGGGGAACTTTTTTTTATGCTGTTAGTATCGGTGTTCTTGTGGCTTATTTTTGGCCAATTTCTCACCCCGAATACGCAGCAATGGGTATTTTAATTATGGCTTTAGGAGACGGATTAGCAGCCCTAGTCGGACAAAATTTCGGTCAACATCCCTACAAAATTTTCGGCAGTGGCAAAAGTCTGGAAGGTTCCCTGACTATGTTAGGAGTCAGCTTTCTAGTCAGCTTGATTATTTTATCTTTTGTTAATGGCATTAATCCGCCAATTATTCTAGTATCTTTATTGACAGCGATCGGAGCTACTATTCTAGAAACTTTCTCGAAACTGGGTATAGATAATCTCACTGTACCCGTTGGTAGCGCCGCCATTGCCTATTTTCTTACTCAAATTTTCATCTCAAGCTAGTCTATCTCAGCTTTCAAACTACCGAAGAACGATGATATTCACTGGTAACTGATCACTGGTAACTGATAACTGATAACTGATAACTGATATGACTTTTACGATCACTCAAAACCAAAATCAATACCTTACCTATTGTCTCAAGGATGAAGAGGCTGACGCTTATCTGGAAGTGGTTCCCGCTAGGGGAGGAATCATCACCCGTTGGCAAATTTGCGGAGAAGATCTTTTATATCTGGACACAGAAAGATTCAAAGATCCTAACCTCAGCGTCCGCGGAGGAGTCCCGATTTTATTTCCTATCTGCGGCAACTTACCCGATAATACCTATCAATACCAAGGCCGAAACTATACCCTCAAACAACACGGATTTGCTCGTGATTTACCTTGGCAAGTCAGCAAACAAAGCAGCGAAACCGCCGCTAGTTTAACCCTAGAATTAAACAGTAATGAAGCCACTTGTCAAGTCTATCCCTTTGATTTTCAATTAATCTTTACCTATCAACTGCAAGGAAACAGCCTCAGAATTCACCAAAAAGTAATCAATCTTTCCCCCGAAAAAATGCCCTTTTCTATCGGATTTCATCCCTATTTTCAAGTCACCGATAAAACCCGATTGTCCTTTGATATTCCCTCCTCCCAATACCTCGACCAACGCACGAAAACCTTCCATTCCTACTCTGGTAACTTTGACTTTAATCTCGAAGAAATTGATGCCGCTTTTCCGCAAATTACGCGCCATCAAAGTGGTTTTAGTGATTCTTATCATCAGCGCCAAATTGTCCTCAGTTACGACGATCTCTATACAACTATAGTTTTTTGGACCCTGAAAGATAAAAATTATATCTGTCTCGAACCTTGGAGCGCTCCCCGCAACGCCCTTAACACAGGCGAACATTTGACCTACCTAGAACCCCAGAGCAGCCGCGAGGCGATCGTGGAAATGCGAGTCAATCAAATTTAAATTACCCCTTGACTTAGCCTCGATAAGATGTTATATTGATGAATCGTGTGCAGAACACGAAACGGGTCGCTAGCTCAGCGGTAGAGCACTCGGCTTTTAACCGATTGGTCTTGGGTTCGAATCCCAGGCGACCCATAAAAACTTACTGATACAGAAAGATCGACTTGTCTTCCCCTGTCTATGGATTAGCTTTGCATACCAGCAGTCCCCAACTGGGACTGGCCCTCTCTAATTTCAGGGATGATAGTCGTCAACAAACTTGGGACTTAGACAGGGATTTATCAAACCTATTCCACCCCTATCTAAAAAAGTTCCTAGCCCCGCAAAAATGGGCAGATTTAGCCTTTCTCGCCACTGCTAGGGGTCCGGGGAGCTTTACCAGTACCCGCATCGGTATAGTCACCGCTAGAACCCTAGCACAACAATTACAGCTACCGATTTTTACCGTCTCCAGTTTAGCGGCCTTTGCTTGGTCACAACGGGATTTTTACCCCCTTGATACCTATCTAGCCCTAGAAATGCCCGCCACTAGGGGACAATTGTATGTGGGCATCTATCGGGGTAATCGGGTTTATTTAGCTGATAGCCTGATGACTTTGGAACAATGGCAGCAGACCTTAGAAAACTTAACTATTCCCTATCAAAGATTACCTACACCCAACTATTTAGGCATAAATGCCCCCGCTATCCTCGATTTAGCCCATTTGGATTGGCAAACGGGAAAACGCCCCCATTGGTCGGAGGCGCTACCATTTTACGCGATGTGATTGGGGTTTGCGGCAAAAAGTTTCTCGTGGGGTGTGGGGTGTAGGGTTTTACCCATTTTCAGGGGGTCAATTACCTAATTTTCGGGGAAAAAGTACCTGAATTTTCCCCCTGATCACTCCCACGCCTGGCACTTTTGGATTTCAAAAAGGTCTAAAAGTCTTACCCAACAACCCACATTCCGCACCCTAAGTGTCACAACGTCTCAAAAGAGGAAGGAGCGTGAGTCAAAATACTTATCTAGAGGAGTGAGTTGGCGGCAAGCTGCCGGCAACTAAGCCGAAAATTTCAGGGTTCCCCCAGTAATTCTCAATAAACAGTGCTTGTTGAGAATAGACCTCTTGCATAATTTTTTTATGGTATAACATAAGGTTTTGCTTTTTTCTCAATTCTTAGATTGAAGTGGAAAAAAGAATAAAATCGGTGTGTATAAACAAACATATAGAAAGATGGTAGAATCAGTAAAAAGTGTTGAAGCCGACTCTAATTCACCATCTAAAATGGGACCGAAACCTAAACTATCTATAGAAGAACAAGTTTTAGTAACGTTAGAATATTGGCGAGAATATAGAACATATTTTCACATTGGTACAAGCTGGGAACTATCAGAATCAACTATATGTCGGATTGTAAATAAGACGGAAAAAATGCTTTTACAATCGGGAAACTTCCGTTTAAAAGGAAAAAAAGCTTTACTCAATCAAGCAGAGATACCGGTCGTAACGGTAATGGATGTAACGGAAACTCCCATTGAACGCCCCCAAAAGAAACAGAAAGATTTTTTTTCGGGTAAAAGAGGTTATCATACTTTAAAATCCCAATTAGTAGCTGATCAAAATACCGAGGAAATTATCTGTGTCTT
>NZ_JACJSV010000090.1 GCF_014698335.1 Microcystis viridis FACHB-1342
TTGTAATGGGAGACTCTTTGTTTTCCTAGACAAAAATAATTACTTTTTCAAAAAAACACTTTTCTATTTTTTTGTTGGGTATTTTATTCTCTGGAAGTCCCTGGATGCAGCATCTGATGGGAAAGATGACTGGCTTCATATCCTGCCAATACATCCCCAACCAGTCCGCCTACCTGGGCACCAGCGATCACGCCTACTGGGCCTAATACTGCCCCAACAGTACCTCCAATTACCTCTCCGGCTGTGGCACCAGCCATGCCACCTGCCATGCCTGCGCCCATATCCACCAGTTTGGTAGGATGTTCGCTGATCTGCTGCACATTGTCCTTAATACTGTCAATTGCTTGATCAGCCAACTGATTTACCTGTTTTATCCCTTGGTCAACTTGATGCTTGAAATCACCCATAATCCCTAGCAAAAAAACTAAGTTGCACTGATGATTCTAGCCGATATTCCGCACATCTTCATATATTTTTATATATTTTTACATTCCCCAAGATGTTTTGACGAAAAACTGTCATTGTAGGAACTACTATTGACAACTATTTTCAGTAATTGATTTTTTCTGAGAAAATAAATTACAATTCTTCACCTTGATAAAAATCAATCATTGTAGCTAGAGTCCTTACCAGCAAAGGGTTGTCAGCAATATATTAGTAAAAATTATCAATTGGCGTGCCAAGGTCAAAAATCTATGGTGGTGACGAGGCTTATCGAGGTTATCAAGCCAGTAAGAAGCGATATTTCTATGGCATTAAAATTCATCTGATGGTTACAGAAACAGGAGAGCCTGTGGAATTTTTTCTCTCGACCGGTTTATTTGCTGATGTTAGAGGTTTGAGAGTATTTTCCTTCGATTTACCAGTCGGTAGCGTTGTTTATGCAGATAAAGCTGACAACGACTATGAGACTGAAGACTTGTTGCTTGAAGCGGAACATATCCAACTCTCGGCTATGGGTAAGCACAATTCTAAGTACCTCTTAATTTTGCTGAGATACTTAACTTTTTCTGGCAATTTATCCTGTAATTAAAACAGACAAAAGAGAGAAATAAATTCTCTCTTCTGCTCGTGAAAATTATGCCAATTTTTAGATAAACGAGGGGAATTTATTCTATTTGTAATTGGCTCTCGTGTCTTTAACCGCCGCCCAAAAAAATAGGGCTGTTAATGGTACACTTGCCGCTAGAATTAAGCCAGTGGTGGTATTGCCTAAATCCGGTTCTCCCGAACTAATTTCAAAGACACAACCCACACCAGCGATCGCTGCAATACAGGATAATAACAATAAAACGCCGCTTTTCGGGGTCATTTTCACTCCTCACCTAAATTAACTAATGCCTTTATTTTGTCACTTTCTCGACCGGTTTCACCGCTTGCACGGAAAAACCGTGTTTTTTTAATTCTTCATTGAGTGCCAAATCGTTATCTACTCTGTCCACGAACATGACACCATTAAGATGATCCATTTCGTGTTGAATTACCCGCGCTAGTAAACCGTTAGCTTGCAGTTTTCGCGGTTTCCCCTGTTCATCTTTATAACTCACTTCGATCGCTTGGGGACGGATGACATCTAAAAACACATCGGGAATACTCAAACAACCCTCTTCCGCTTTGCACAATTCCCGACTATAACCGATAATTTGGGGATTAATCAGAATTAAGGGCGTATTTTCGGGTTTATCGGGTTCACAATCGATGACAATCAATTGTTTATTGACTGCCACTTGCGGAGCCGCTAAACCGATACCATTGGAACTATACATAGTTTGCAGCATTTCTTTGGCTAATTGGCGAATGCTGTCATCGACCTTAGCAATCCGCTTGGCCGGTTGACGCAAGACTCGATCGCCGAGATAATGCAGTTCTAAAGGGGGTTTTTCTAATTTGCGTTTTTCTACGGTAATAGTGGCGCTCATAAACTTAATTATCGATGGGATGCACAATTTTGATTTTAGTCACTGGCTCTGGGGCATTTCTCAGGAAAAGGGAGAAAAAAACCCAGACCCTTCATAAAATTTTACACTGATCACAGACAGTTCGTCTATATCAGGAGGTGGGAAGTGGGAAACTTTTTCAGTAAGCAGTAATCAGTAATCAGTGGGGGAGTGGGGAGAAGGGAGAAAAAAGCTGATTGTAACTGGCTACTTATTAGTAATTGGTATTCCTAACCATTGGCTTAATTCCGCTGCTAACCATTCAATTTCAGGTTGACTCAGATATTCTTTTGTCTTACTGCTAATAGTATATTCTTTAGTCCCCGCCCAAATAGTTAAAGCCATCGGCACATAAACTCGATCGCCATCACCATCTTTGGTATGATAACTATCAGCTTTCACCAGTTTATTAATATATTCCCGTGCCATTTTCTTTTTGCCTGGAAGTGTCAAACCCCAAATTCGCTGAATGGTAACAATTTCTTGACTATTAATAGTTATAATTTCCTCCCCTTTGAGACAATAAATAATCTGGTAAAGCATTCCTAAACCCACAAACCAAAAAGGCCAGGAAAAGAGCAGAAAAAACCAACTCATCCACAGAGGAATGGAAACTGCTCCTCCTGTCCATACTAATAAAAAAGCATTCCAAGCGATGGCAAAGGTTCCAAGATAAATTAATTTAGGGGTAAAACCTTCGGGAGGTAAAGATATTTTAATTTTCTCCTCGCTTTTTTGCAAATGTACCCGACTCCCTGCGGGTTTTTCAAGGTTGAAGGAAGTTAATTGCATTTCGTGGAGAGTATTTAAAGCTTGATTGGCTGTCTGTGCTGAAACAAACCTTTTTTCGAGACTAGGTTCAATTAACTGTCCTAACCAATGAACAAAAGCAGGGCTTAAATTGGCTAAATTATTTAATTGAATCTTGCCATCTTTTTGGGGTAAATCGGCGGGATGAATGCCTGTAGCTAGATAGATTAAAGTGGCTCCTAAACTGTATAAATCAGAAGCGGCAACGGTGCGACCACCGAATTGTTCGGGGGGCATATAACCGTAGGTTCCGACGATAGTTAAAGTGGCCTGTCCCTGTTGGGAAACAGTCTGGACAGAACCAAAATCAATTAAATAAACATTACCGATACTATGACCCGATCGATCTTTTAATAAGATATTACTAGGTTTCAAATCCCGGTGGATAATTGGCGGGTTAAGTCCATGGAGATAAATTAAAATACCGAGGATAGATTTAGCTAATTCTTGCAGGTCTGATTCACTAAATTTGCGGCCATTTTCTATCTGTTCCTTGAGAGATTTAGCCTCGATATAACTCTGAACAAGGGCAAAACCTTGATAGGTATCGGTACGAACTTCAAAATAGTCGATATATTCGGGAATCGAGCGACAATCTAGATGTTTAAGAGTTTCGGCCTCCCGTTCAAAAAGTTTTAAATCTGTCCATTCAAAATCGGGACTGAAGATTAATAATTTGACGACAACAGTAGCGCCCGTTTTTAGATCTTGGGCGAGAAAAGTGCGTCTTCCAGTTTGTTTACCTAACTGATTTTGAATTTGGTATCGATCGCCTAAAATTTGCCCTGGCAGCATACAATATATTTCTAGGATAATCCTAATTATAGGTTAATCGAGAAATTTCTCAACTGCAAGCTAAGAAAACGGAAGTTTGACCGAATCATCAAAACTTCAACATCTCCCAGGATAACTGCGGCGAAATTCAATTGTATCACCCGTTTTTCGCTAATCTCTGGACTGGGGGAGGTATTTTTTCAGGTAAAAGAGAAAATAGGCATCAAAAAAAAATTGACCTCTCTCGGCCTGGGGAATTTTAGTACAAATGTTCAGAATAGCAACTGCGGCGCTGCCATGTAGTCTGAAGGCGTAATTTAGACAGTCAACAGCTTAGGGGACAAGGGAGCAATCAGTTTAATTCCCATCGAGGTGGAGTTTCCTGATATAGTTTTAAAAGCAGTCGGTTCAAGACAAAAAGACATGGTTACTAGGGGCGAACGAGGAGTAGAAGTGAGGAAAAACGAGAACTTTTCTCTGGCTTCCTATCTGGAGGAAAAGCGGTTGATTGTCGAGTCAGCTTTGGATAGCTCTTTAGTTATCGGCAATCCTGCCAAAATCTACGAGGCGATGCGCTATTCTCTCCTCGCCGGTGGCAAACGTCTGCGGCCGATTTTATGTCTGGCTACCTGTGAATTGATGGGGGGTTCCCTAGAGATGGCTTTACCCACCGCTTGCGCCCTAGAAATGATTCACACTATGTCATTAATTCATGACGATTTACCCGCCATGGATAACGATGATTACCGACGCGGGAAATTAACCAATCATAAGGTTTTTGGCGAAGATATCGCTATTTTAGCGGGGGATGGTCTCCTAGCCTACGCTTTCGAGTATGTGGCTACCCAGACTCTTAATGTACCTCCCCTACAGATTTTAGAGGTAATTGCCCGTTTAGGTCGCACTGTCGGGGCAGCGGGTTTGGTGGGAGGTCAGGTTTTAGACTTGGAATCCGAAGGAAAACCAGATATTTCGGCAGAAACTCTCGGTTTTATCCATACTCAGAAAACGGGGGCTCTGTTGGAGACTTCTGTGGTGTCGGGGGCAGTTTTAGCGGGGGCAAAAGGGGAAGATATAGCTAAATTAGCCCGTTATGCCCAAAATATTGGCTTGGCTTTCCAAATTATCGATGATGTTCTCGATATCACGGCGACCAAGGAGGAATTGGGTAAAACCGCCGGTAAGGATCTACAGGCACAAAAAGCTACCTATCCCAGTCTCTGGGGGATAGAAGGGTCCCGACAGCAAGCTCAACATTTAATAGATAGTGCCATTGGTGAATTGAGTAGCTACGATGAGGCTGCTGAACCTTTACGGGCCATCGCCGAGTATATTGTTAATCGTAAAAATTAAATTAAACGAATGAGATTATGCAGGACTTCGAGCAGGTGTTACACAATCAAATACTGCTAGTCTCTCTTTTAGCTTGTTTCACTGCCCAGGGACTAAAAGCGCTGATTGAGTTAATCCGCGATGGTAAGGTGAGTCTGCGCTATCTAGTCTCGTCGGGGGGAATGCCTAGCGCTCACTCGGCACTGGTGGGGGCCTTGGCTACTGGGGTAGGATTACAGATGGGTTGGTCTAGTGCCGAATTTGCAATCGCTGCGCTTTTTGCGGTTATTGTTATGTATGATGCGGCCGGAGTGCGTCAGGCAGCAGGAAAACAGGCCCGGATTCTCAATCAAATTATCGATGAAATGTTCCAGGAGGGCAAGGAATTTAACGAGGAACGTTTAAAGGAATTAATTGGTCATACTCCTTTTCAGGTGCTGGTCGGTTTAAGTTTGGGTATCGGTATCGCCATGGTGCTGCTCTGTCATTAATTGAGGTGTTTTCTGAGGTTTAGATAAACTAGATTTAATAACGGAAAATCCGGGGTAATTACTTATGTTACAATCCCTAAAAATTGAAGGCTTTCGCGGTTTTCAAAATTTTGAGATGGCCAATCTTGGTCGAATTAATCTCTTAGTAGGTAAAAATAATAGCGGTAAAACTTCTATTTTAGAAGCGATTCTTATTTATGTTTCTAAATTTAATACAGGAGAAATACAAAGAATTCTTAATCATCGGGGCGAGTATTCTCATATAGATTCAGCTAATCTTCCCGGTGCGAAAGAGCAATTTTATCAGATAAAAAATTTATTCTATAAATACTTACTAAAGGATCATCAAAAAATAGTGATTTATGAACCAGATAAACCAGCCAATCGGGTGATTTTAAGTATTCAATCTACATCTAAAGAATTACTCTCTAAAGTCAATAAAAATAATTTACAATCCATAGGCAGTTTTTGCTTAGTGGTTGAATTTGAGCATCAGCAAAAAGTCTATTCTTTATCACCTGAAGAAGAAATTTTACAGATAAATTTAACCGATAACAAACCGTCTCACGATTTTAAAAAACTAGAATTATTTTGGATTCCTCCTCAATCTATAGCAGTTAATACAAACAGATATTTTTTCAGTCAAAGTCTGCTTAACTCTACGGATAACCTAGTTATCGAAGCTTTAAAAATCATTGAACCTAAAATAGAAAAAATTGCGACTACCGAAGAATTTCAACCTCCAGTATTTAGTAGTACATCGGGAGGACGTGGGGGATTTATGGTTAAACTTAAAGGAGTAGAAGAACCAGTTCCGGTTGGCAGTTTAGGTGATGGATTTTGGCGAATGTTAGGATTAGTTTTAGCGATGGTTAATCTTGAAAATGGAATTTTATTAGTTGATGAAATTGATAGCGGTTTGCATTTTACTGTCATGACTGATATGTGGAAAGTAGTCTGGGAAACCGCTAAAAAACTCAATATTCAGGTATTCGCCACCACTCACAGCCGGGATTGTTGGCAAAGTTTAGCCGAATTAATTACCGAAGAAAAAATTACCGATAACGAGATTACTATTCAAAGGATAGATAAGGAAAAAAGCCAATCTGTAATCTTTGATCCAGAAGAAATTGTTATTGCCGCTACAAGTAATCTTGAGGTGCGGTAACAATGCCTAAAATAGAGACAAAAAAGTTATTAGTAGAAGGTGCAGAGGAATTGAGAGTTATTCCCCAATTAATGGAAGCAAATGGAGTTACTTGGAATAGAGGGGAAGAGCCACTGAATATCATAAATTGTGATGGTGTTGAAAATTTACTAAAACCTAAATACATCTCTGCACAACTAAAAACTCCTAACGGACTAACTCATTTAGGAATTGTCATAGATGCAGACGAAGAACCTGATAATCGTTGGAAAAGTTTATATAATGCCTGTTTACCAAATATCCCTAACTTCCCTCAAAATTTACCAGCAGCGGGATTAATTATAACTCTAGAATCGGGTATAAAATTCGGTGTGTGGATGATGCCCGATAATCAATCTAGAGGAATGTTAGAGACTTTTTTAGCCTATTTAGTTCCCGATAATAATCTTTGGCAATATACACAAAACAAGGTGATAGAGGCAAAACAACAAGGGGCAACCTATAGAGATTATCATCTAGATAAGGCTAATATTCATACCTATTTAGCTTGGCAAGATCCGCCGGGGAAACAACTTCACGATGCAGTAAAACAAAGAATACTTAATCAATCCCATCCCCAATCAGCAAATTTTTTGAGATGGTTACAGGAGTTATACGAGATTTGAGAGAACTATGGCTCCAGATGGGAATGACAGCCTCATAATATTTCTCTGTGCTTTATTAATTTTCTATATAGTTCATCTTGATTATCTACTAATAAGGAATTAGAGACTATTTGAGATGGCAATTAAGAAATACCATTTGACTTGACGACAAACTTTGTAATACTCAAAATTGCTGCAACGATAATGCCCGCTATAACTGTCTCAATTATTCCCACGTTAGTTTGAAACCCCTTTTTTAGTTGCACGCCTGACCATATTATACGGAAACTTTCTGTATATCACACCAAATACACATTTAAAAAAAAATCTTTCCCTATATTACTCTCAAATAGAGCGATCGCAAGAAAATTTCCCGACAACATCAAAATAAGCCTGTTATGCCGATTAGCACATTTTTTTATGAACCCTCCACCACTACCAGAGCAGCGATCATACTAATGTAAGAAGTAGATGATCTATCCCCAATTAAGTGCTAATCTGGCAGAGGATATTAGATTACCTAGACTTATCAACTTTAATGAATGAGTAGGGTGCGTTCCCCAAAATCGATCGGTGCAGTGGTAGAACTGACCTTAGGGAACGCACCCTACGGCTGCGGCAATAGCGATCGCACTATTTTCTTTCACTAAAATCGGGTTTTAACAGGTCAAAAGCCTTATTTGGAAAGGGTTTTACCATTATTTAGCAAACCCTAGGTAGGCCATACAAAACGATTGCTGTTAGTCAGGAGGGAGGTTGAAAAGTAATCGTGTATCATGGTCTGGCGCCACTTTGAATGCCAAAGCAGACACTTCAAGATTGCGAGCGGCACTATATATCTTTGAAAAGCCCGCCTTTTGCAAGGCTTTCAACAACGATTTATGTGTAAAACCGGTCTTATGGGCAAAAAAGTCTTTTTTACTGCGCTCGATTTCAACGCTATAACCGTAAAGGACATCTAGAACCATAATTGGCCCTGCCGGTGATTGATACAGGACATCATCAATATCTAAACCCCTGTCAATTGTGATCCGCATCAGTTCCTGGATGTCCGGGACCCGAATATGTGCAAAACCGCCGTCCTTAAGTACGTGTAGGAACCCAGCTAGGACTCTCTGTACATCGTGTCGGTAGTAGTGTTCAAGGTTATGTGAGCAGTAAACAGCGTCAAACTGACCACTTTCAAGGGTGGTAAGATTACGCGCATCGCACACAATATCTGGTGAACCTTTCGGGTCAATATCGAGCAGCAAGTGTTCAAATTCTGAATATTGGGGCGGAAGTGGAATCGCCTTGCTGTTGCCACCTACGTTTAGAACTTTTTTCATCTCTCGCCTTTGTTGGTAAACCTAACTGAGGATTATACGGAAAGTTTCCCTGTATCACATCAAATACACATTAAAAAAAATCTTTCCGTATATTAATAGAGCGATCGCAAAAAACTTTCCCCATAACACGACAATAAGCCTTTTATGGGGAAATTCAACTAAAACCCTAAAACCCAATACCCAACCGCCAAAACCTAAAGCTCAACAGTTAAACCCTAACAGCTAACGCACCGATCGAGCGCTCAATCATTATCATAGAGACAGTAACAAATATTTATGAAACTTCATGCTTATTAATCGCCTTAGCATCGATCGCGGGAAAAAATTCCTTAAAGAGACTATCTTGTTCGGAAATGACCCTAATCCCGAATTAATCGGCATTTTAGGGGTTTATTTCGTCCAGGGCATTCTCGGACTCTCCCGATTAGCGGTTAGCTTCTTTTTAAAAGACGATTTGGCCTTGAGTCCCTCCCAGATGGGGGCATTAATCGGAGTGGCGGCGATTCCTTGGGTGATTAAACCAGCTTTTGGCTTTCTTTCGGATGGTTTGCCTATTTTCGGCTATCGTCGTCGCCCTTACCTAATTTTATCGGGAATTCTTGGGGTTTTAGCTTGGTTGGCCCTAGCCACTGTGGTGGAGAATGCTTGGCAAGCGGCGGCGGCGATCCTGCTTGGTTCCCTTTCTGTCACCATTAGTGATGTCATCGTCGATTCTTTGGTAGTAGAAAGGGCCCGCAGAGAGTCCTTCACTCAATCCGGTTCTCTACAGTCCTTAACTTGGGGAATATCGGCACTAGGCGGCTTAATTACGGCTTATCTCGGTGGTTGGTTACTGGCACACCTCGGCACTCGTCCTGTCTTCGCTCTCACCGCTATTTTTCCCCTGATTGCCTCAGCCATGGCGTTTTTAATTACAGAGGAAAAAATCAAGAATAACAATGATGCACAATCAACGCCCAAAGTCAAGGAGCAAATCGGGCAATTATGGTCAGCAATTAGACAAAAATCAATTTTATTACCCACTGCCTTTATTTTTCTCTGGCAGGCTACTCCTAGCGCCGATTCTGCCTTTTTTTACTTCACCACCAACGAGTTAGGATTTGAACCAGAATTTTTAGGACGAGTGCGCTTAGTCACCAGTTTAGCCTCGATCCTGGGTATCTGGGTATATCAACGCTTTTTAAAAGCGATTTCCTTTCGTTTAATTTTGGGTTGGAGTACGGTGATTTCTGCACTTTTAGGGATGACTACCCTACTCTTAGTTACCCATACTAATCGAGCGCTCGGTATTGACGATCATTGGTTTAGTTTGGGGGATAGTCTCATCCTCACCGTCATGGGACAAATTGCCTTTTTACCCGTCTTAATTTTATCGGCCCGTCTTTGTCCGGTGGGCATTGAAGCATCTCTATTCGCTTTATTAATGTCCATCTGGAATATGTCGGGATTAGTTTCCCAAGAAATCGGAGCTTTATTAACCCATTGGTTGGGAGTCACCGAAACTAATTTTGATAACCTTTGGTTATTGGTAGTGATTACTAATCTCTCTACTCTCCTACCTTTACCCCTAATTAAATGGCTACCTTCTACGGATCCGCAATCTCAGGAAGTCAAGAAAACTTTTCCCCCCGCAGAAGTCTTTGAACATCATGTTACCGGTTCTTTAGCTGAACCCGGTTTTATTCCCGAACTCGTCCCCGAATTAATCGAGACAAGAGATTGACAGTCCAGAAAAGGGGTTTCTCAAAGAAACCCCTTTTCTGCCATCTTCATCTTGCTCAATTGAGAACAGTTTTTAACTTTTCCAAGACAGAATTGTTTAACGTAATTTTTCCCATTCTTCTCTACTAATATTTGCTTGTTGTAAAATTTTAGCCAGCAAGCTTTTACTGATATCTCCTTGGTGTGGATTAGAAATCCAGATTTTTAACTTTCCCTGCACCATATATTGATGATTTCCTCCTACCAGAGGACCAGAAAATCCCAGCTTTCTCAACTGGCGAATTAACTCTTTCCTTTTGATGGGGGCAAAAGGTGGCATCAGGCGATTTTTTGTTGAGGGGTTAGATTGATACCGT
Organism: Microcystis viridis FACHB-1342; assembly: GCF_014698335.1. GTDB lineage: Bacteria > Cyanobacteriota > Cyanobacteriia > Cyanobacteriales > Microcystaceae > Microcystis > Microcystis ichthyoblabe_A. Next base: position 10,542 of record NZ_JACJSV010000090.1, read on the forward strand.
CAACAATCGGTAACTGATGCTGTAAGCGTAGTCCTAAAATAACCCAGCCTTCCAAAACTTCCTGTAACTGTTCCTTAGTAGCTTCGAGGGTTGTTTCATTAGCATATACTCCCTCAAATCCTGGAATTTCTCCATAAAAAGTACCGTCTTCTAGAACTTCATAGGTTGCCAGTTCCATTGCTTGTTTTAGATATTTTGTTAGCATCATTGACAGGAATAAAGCTCGGTGATTGTCTCGAAGATTGTCGATTTGATGATCAGTTGTTTTGACTCTGGCGATAATTTTGCCCTGTTTCTCCAGAAAACGGGTTTATCAAAGAAACCCGTTTTCTAGCTGAGCGACTACAAAATCCATATTTAACTCCATTCAAGTTTAATTTCTTCGACACTACGCATCAAGTCAGGCATCCACACTTGGGTTGTCTTAATCACTGTTCCAATCCTCGAACATCTGCCCAACGCTAGTATAACGCTTAAGACGCTCAGGATGTTTTTCTACTTCTTCAATGGCGGCGAGCGTTTCTGTATTAGGAATTTGAACATCAAAGGGAAAACCTTGATGAAAATCGACATCAGATAAGGCTGGATGCTGAATTTTTTGTAGGAGAAGCTGTTGTTCTTCGTCAGTTAAAGAAAGGATAATTTGAGCAAGGGAATCAATTAGTTTAGTATTGATTGCAGTAGCAGATTGACTCATATAGCGTTTACATTGTTTAATAGTATATTTTTGAATTGGCGATTTATGAGCGGTTGTTTCGACTCTGGCAAATTAAGCTAAAGGAGAGTTTTAAACTCTGCCACTGTCAATCCCGCTTGACGAATGATAGATCTCAGCGTTCCCTTAGCGACTTCTCGATGGTCAGGGATGGTGATGCGTCGATAGGGATAGGCTTTTTGTCTGAGTATGATATGACTTCCTCGCTGCCGATCTAATTCGTAGCCAATCTTGCCCAGTGCTTTAACGACTTGGCGACCAGCGATAGGAGGGAGTTCACTCATAATTTAACCTCTACCAGTTCCTCAGAAATTGGTGGTGGAATCGGTTCATTGTGCGCTTCTAGGCTTTCTAGATATAAAGCAATTGCTTCCTGAATGTTGGCGAGTAACTCTTCCCGGGTATTGCCTTGAGAAATACAGCCGGGTAGGGAGGGAACTTCAGCCACATAAATGCCATCTTCATCTTGCTCAATTAAGACGCGATATTTCATGGGTTTGTCCTTGCTTTGAATTGATTGTTCCAGAAAACGGGTTTCTCAAAGAAACCCGTTTTCTCAGTTCCAATGGCACTTAAACTAATTGTAATCCAACTAATTCCATAATTAAGGCGATCTGCCAAAAGTTCAGAAAAGGGGTTTCTCAAAGAAACCCCTTTTCTTCTCAAAGAAACCCGTTTTCTCAGTTCCAATGGCGCCTAAATGCCGCTCCCGCCCCCAGTAAGCCTAAAGCCAGCAAACCTAAGACAGAACTTGATTCAGGAACAGGAACAGTCTGGGCAAAGCGAACTTCAGAGAGACCAATAGGCCCTGGTGCTGTCCAACCAACGAACCAATTGTTTGCTACATCAATTCTAGCATATTGGGCTTGAATTAAAGGAAAGGAAAAAAGTGTGGCAGGTATGTTGTTCGAAGTGCCTTCGGGAAGTGTTAGGGTTCCTGATACATAAACTGGACTGCTAAAGTCGGAGTTATTGGAGAGAATTAGTGTGAAATCCTTGATTCCGCGATCAGTAGCTGTGGTATTAAAAGCGTTGTAATTCCACAAAGCCAAGGTATCTAAGAACACAGAACTGCCAAAATCAAAATCAAGATTGACATCAGCAGGAGTTGTCCCGATTTCTAAACGTACTCCCCAGAAATTAGACAAATCGGTACCTCCGACGTGCTGTTGCTGCAAAGCGTTTCCAGGTCCAGTCAACCCATTGCCGTTGGCAGTGTTGACTAAGGCTCCAATCGTGGGAGTAGCAGTGCCTGCATTAAGCGTTAAGGTTGGAGTGGGATTGTAGATGATCGGCAGCGCTTGGACGGGGAGGATAGTCATTCCAGCGATCGCGCTAACTGTGCCAGCGAAGACAACACCAGCCAGAGAGAGAGATTTGAAGTTAGTTGTAAAATTCATGGGCAATTTTGGGCAAATTCCACCAGCATTTTTCCCCCCCCCCCCCCCCCGATTTTTGTCAAATATCGCTTTTTTAAGTCCAGAAGACGGGTTTCTCAAAGAAACCCGTTTTCTCAGTGCGATCGCTTGGGGAAGATCGGGTTTAGGATATTTGTAATGTTTGATACAAATCTCTCGATCATCTGTTCTTAAGATTAAGGCTGGTGTTGCTCATTGATCGGAAAAGAGGCCGGCGCAAGCAGATAAAAACCGCAGAGAAGCTTGTGCCGTGGGATCAAAATTATTAAGCGGAGAATAGCCTCTGACCGGAATTCAACATCAAAATCAGTAGGAAACTTGTCATCGCCTAAGTAAAGTAACCCTTCATCCACGACACAACAAAATAGGAAAAATACTTATGAGTTATGGAACGCGTGTTCAAGCTATCTCTCAAGTAACGGATCGTAAACCCCTACCTAGCAAAATTCCTCAGCGTTTAGAGGCCCTGTGGGCAACCGATGTTTTTACCCTGAGCAAAATGCAGGCCAGTCTTCCCAAAGATGTATTCAAATCGGTCAAAAACACGATTTTAACCGGGGGAAAATTAGACGTTTCCATCGCCAGTGCGGTAGCGGCTGCGATGAAGGATTGGGCCACGTCCAAAGGGGCGCTGTACTATGCTCACGTCTTCTATCCGATGACCAACGCCACCGCCGAAAAACACGATGGTTTTATCTCCGTGCAGAGCGACGGTTCAGTGATCACAGAATTTACGGGCAAAGTCTTAGTACAGGGGGAACCGGACGGGTCCTCCTTTCCTAACGGCGGCCTTCGCTCCACCTTTGAAGCGCGGGGTTACACCGCTTGGGATGTCACCAGTCCGGCCTACGTCATGGAGACGGATAATGGTGTCACCCTGTGTATCCCCACGGTTTTCATCTCTTGGACAGGAGAGGCCCTCGACAAAAAAACGCCGCTTTTACGCTCGATTTCATCGATGAGTAAAGCCGCCACCAGGGTGCTTAAGCTCTTAGGACATACGGAGGTCGCCCCCGTTAACTCCAGCTGCGGCGCTGAACAGGAATATTTCCTAGTCGATGCTCATTTTGCCCATAGTCGCCCCGATTTATTGCTCACCGGTCGCACCCTATTTGGTAAACCCGCCGCTAAGGGTCAACAGTTCGACGATCATTATTTTGGCGCGATTCCCGAACGGGTTCAGGTGTTTATGCAGGAAGTAGAGGAAAGAATGTATCGCCTCGGCATTCCGGCCAAAACCCGCCATAATGAAGTCGCCCCCGGACAGTTCGAGATTGCGCCCTTTTTCGAGGCTGCTAACGTGGCCAGTGACCATCAGCAGTTAATTATGACTTTGCTGAAAAGTACGGCTAAAAAACACGGTTTTGTTTGCCTACTGCACGAAAAACCCTTTGCAGGAATTAACGGTTCGGGAAAACACGTTAACTGGTCTGTCGGCAACGCCACCCAGGGCAATTTGTTGGATCCGGGCGATACTCCCCACGCTAATATGCAGTTTTTGTTATTCTGTGGGGCGGTGATTCGTGGTGTTCACAAGTACGGGCCGCTTTTACGCGCAGTGGTGGCTACCGCCAGCAATGATCACCGTTTGGGGGCAAATGAAGCTCCCCCCGCCATTATTTCGGTATATTTGGGCAGCCAGTTAGAAAAGGTATTCGACCAAATTAGCCAAGGCCGAATTGAGGGTTCTGATGCCCCGGGATTGATGGATCTCGGTGTCGATACCCTGCCGGTATTCCCCAAGGATCCTGGCGATCGCAATCGTACCTCTCCTTTTGCTTTTACGGGCAATCGCTTTGAATTCCGCGCTGTGGGTTCTAATCAGTCAGTTTCCGGGCCGCTGGTGGCGATGAACACGATTCTAGCCGATTCCCTGACTTGGGTGGCGGATAACCTAGAAAGCCGGATGAAAGCAGGGGAAGACCTCAAGACTGCTGCCCAGGGTGTTCTCAAGGAGATCATGGACAAACACAGAAATGTGATCTTCGGAGGTAACGGATATTCCCCGGAATGGCACAAAATGGCGGTAGAAGAGCGCGGTTTGGCTAATCTCCGCACCACTGCCGATGCTTTACCCGTGCTGAGGGCCGATTATATCGAAGAACTGTTTGCCCGCATGGGTGTGCTTACCCCCGTTGAACTGGAAAGTCGTTTCGATGTCTATGCAGAACAGTATTTACTGGCCATCGAGGTGGAGGCGAAACTGGTGGTGAGTATGGCTAAAACGATTATTTATCCGGCTGCTGTTCGCTACTTGTCGGAATTGTCTTTGGCGATCTCTAATGCGGCGGCGATCGGCATCGAGATCAATAAGGAAAGCGCCCAAACCGTCTCGAATCTGATTAAGTTAATGATGGATAGCGTTGCCAAACTGAGTGAGGCCATTGCTAAACACGATTTTGACTCGATCGAGGAACATATGCAGCATTCCGCTCAAACGATCCGTCCCTTGATGGATAAGGTGCGCGAATATGCTGACACACTGGAAGGGGAAGTGGCCGACAATTTCTGGCCGCTGCCTACCTATCAAGAAATGTTGTTTGTTAAATAACAAGACGACAAGGAGGGGGTAAATGGGCTGAAAAAATGATTGGCCACCCCCTTCTTTTTATCTCTGGTAGTTTTAAGTTATGTTAAGAAAAGTAGTGCGAAACGTTTAGGCATGAAATAGGGCTGAAATGCCCGAAATAACCGCCTAGTAAGGTCTTCAGTCCCCTGACTGAATCTAACAGGTCAACCCAGACCAGCCTTATAACTGTTTATATGTCCCGAC
>NZ_JACJSV010000091.1 GCF_014698335.1 Microcystis viridis FACHB-1342
TTATTGTTGACATAATTTTGTAACCATGACCAACTTACCCCTGTTACTCTAGCAATTCCTCGTAAGGAAATTCGTTCGAGCAAGAGTTTATCAATTAATTGCTTGGTTTCGTCAGAGACGGTTTTATTAGTGGGATTGATCACAAACTGACGACCACATTTTTTACATTAACGTTTGGGTTTTCCATTATGAATAGAACCATTCTTGATCCTATGGTGAGAACCACAATTAGGACAGGGGAACGGAGGTGAACTAGGGGGGGGTACTTTGTTCGGTGCTAGACTGATATTTCAGTAAGCCAGACAGGAGCCAGAAAAAGAGATTTATCAGAAAAGTCATGATCAAGCTAGAGGTTTAAAGACTGATCGGGTTCCAATTATTTTTATTAATAAATATTTTACACAATTCATACCAGGTAAGCAAGAGAGCTACGCCACTACTACCGAATCATTACCGGTCTAGATTTTTGACTTCAATTTCTGTTGATTGATTCCTGGTCGAACAGTCCACTCGCCTCAGTTTTCCAATAATTCCTATTTTTTCATAATTAGGGGTTTCAAGACCCCCCTAGCTGGTGCCGAGAAAACCTTCACCAGCTAAGTATTTTTACTCAAGTCTCTGGAGGGGACAGCTTATGTGACAGTTGAGGGTGCGGAATGTGGGTTTGATTCTTCCACCTCAGCGGCCGACCCCGCTTGATTGTAAAGATTTGTTTAGCTTAACCAGAGGTTGATAGTGCGTAGGCTAAGGTGAATTGTAAATGGATTCAAAATGAATTTCAAATGAATTCAAGATGAGCCAATCTGGTGAACTGTCGTATTTTGATCATGGAGTTGCCATTTTGTGAGTAAGAAATGGTTCGCAGATAACAGTTTGTCGATCGGGCGGACTCCTCTAGTGCGCCTTAATCGAATCGTTGGCAACAATCACGCCACGGTTCTGGCCAAGATTGAAGGTCGCAATCCGGCCTATTCGGTCAAATGTCGTATTGGTGCGGCCATGATCTGGGATGCAGAACAACGGGGACTATTGGGGCCGGGCAAAGAACTGGTGGAACCCACCAGTGGCAATACAGGCATTGCCCTGGCCTTTGTAGCCGCCGCTAAGGGGATTCCCCTAACCCTGACCATGCCTGAAACCATGAGCTTGGAGCGGCGCAAACTGTTGCTCGCCTATGGAGCCAATCTGGTGTTAACAGAAGGGACTAAAGGCATGACTGGAGCGGTGGCAAAGGCAGAAGAAATTGCCGCGTCTAATCCCACTCGCTATGTGTTGTTGCAACAGTTCCGTAATGCTGCCAATCCCCGCATCCATGAGGAAACCACCGGCCCCGAAATTTGGCAGGACACAGATGGGGCGATCGATATTCTCGTGTCGGGTGTGGGAACGGGCGGAACCATTACGGGAGTTTCGCGCTATATCAAAAAAACCCAAGGAAAACCGATTTTATCGGTAGCGGTGGAGCCAGAAGCCAGCCCCATACTATCCCAAGCCCGGGCAGGTCAGCCCTTAAAGTCTGGCCCTCACAAAATTCAGGGCATTGGGGCGGGGTTTGTTCCCGAAGTTCTGGATTTATCCCTCGTGGATGGGATTGAAACCGTTTCCAACGAAGAGGCCATTCTTTATACCCAACGGTTGGCCAAGGAAGAAGGGATTATCTCCGGCATTTCCTGCGGTGCCGCCGTCGCCGTCGCCGCTCGTTTGGCACAACAACCCGAACACCAAGGCAAAACCATTGTCGTGATTTTGCCAGATTCCGGAGAACGGTATTTGAGTTCCATCCTGTTCCAGGGGGTATTTAATGAGCAAGGGTTAGTGGCATGACGAGCGAGCATCCGAGCAGTTCCAGCGCTCTCTCCCAACCCACCTTGTCCTTGGATCTCGATGAAATTATCGCTCAATTGTCCAAACCTCGTGGCGAGTCGTTCCACAGTTGGTCTCAATCACGAAGCCATTTCCCCTTGCCCTCCCGTGAGGCCTTATTTCGGATTGTTGATCGACTGCGTGCCGTTCTTTTTCCCTATCACTTTGGCAATCCCGATTTAGGCGAAACGTCCAGCCGCTATTTTATCGGTCATACCCTCAATGAAGTCTTGCAACTGCTGCATCACCAGGTTTGTCGTGAACAGTGGTTGCTGGGGTCGCAGTTGCACTGGTCGTCAGACCAGATTGAGACGCACGCCCAAGGAACGGTACAAGCCTTTGCCACTCAATTACCCCATCTGAAGGCTCTACTGGAAACCGATATCACGGCGGCCTATCGAGGTGATCCGGCGGCCAGAAATTTAGATGAAGTATTGTTTTGTTACCCCGGGGTAACGGCAATCACTTATCACCGCATTGCCCATGCCCTGTATCGGTTGGACTCGCCCCTGTTGGCGCGGATTATCAGTGAAATTGGTCATTCCTTAACGGGGATTGACATTCACCCCGGGGCGTCGATTGGCAATAGCTTCTTTATCGATCATGGGACGGGGGTTGTGATTGGGGCCACCACGGTGATTGGCGATCGCGTGCGCCTTTACCAAGCGGTCACGCTCGGGGCGAAAAGTTTTCCCCGGGACGAATCGGGCAGTTTAATCAAAGGTCAAGCCCGTCATCCGATTATTGAAGATGATGTGGTGATTTACTCAGGTGCAACGATTCTCGGTCGGGTAACTATCGGTCGGGGCGCCACCATCGGTGGAAATGTTTGGTTAACCCGCAGTGTGCCGCCGGGGGGTTTTGTCTCCCAGGCGCAACTACGACAGGAAATGTTTGATGACGGCTCGGGAATTTGAGGGGCTGTCCGGGCTGTGAATGTTCGGCCATAACAGTCGCTTTGTTACTTTTTTTTTTGAATTGGAGGATTTAACTCAATGACCTATACCCAAGATCATGAATTGCAACTGGCTTTGGGAGATGCTGCCGCTCGGCAGTTGGCCAATGCCACAAAGACCGTTCCTCAGTTATTGACCATTTCGCCCCGGTGGTTCGTTCGCCTCTTGCATTGGCTACCCGTTGAAGCGGGGATTTATCGTCTCAACAAAGTCAGGGATGCCTCCCGGGTTGAGGTGGCTTGCTCTGAACGAGATGAGCGGGAGCTGCCCGAAACCTTTGTGGATTACGAAGAGAACCCCCGGGAGTATTTCTTGAGTGCGGTGAATACGGTACTGGATGTTCACACTCGCGTGTCCGATCTCTACAGCAGTCCCCACGATCAGATCCATGAACAATTGCGCCTGACGATTGAAACGCTGAAGGAACGTCAAGAAAATGAGTTGATCAACAACCATGAGTACGGATTGCTCAACAATATTGTTGATTCCCAGAAAGTGCAACCTCGCAATGGTGCGCCCACGCCGGACGATTTGGATGAGTTGCTGGTGAAGGTGTGGAAAGAACCGGCATTTTTCCTCGCCCATCCTAAAGCGATCGCGGCCTTTGGCCGAGAAGCAACCCGACGGGGTGTACCCCCTGCTACGGTGTCATTATTCGGGTCTCAGTTTATTACTTGGCGGGGCGTGCCTTTGATTCCTTCCGATAAGTTGGCCGTGAATGAACAAGGCAAAACCAATATTTTGTTATTGCGGGTAGGAGAAAGCCGTCAAGGGGTGGTCGGTCTCTATCAGCCCAATTTACCCGGTCAACAGGGAGTTGGCTTGTCGGTGCGATTTATGGGGATTAGTCGCAAGGCGATCGCCTCTTACCTGGTCTCCCTCTACTGTTCGTTGGCAGTGTTGACCGACGACGCAGCGGCCGTACTGGAGAACGTTGATGTCAACCAATACCACATCTACGACTATGACTAACCCTGAACTGATCCCTGAAAAGGCGGGGGGGAATCTACCCTCTGTATCCCCGCCCACCACTGCCCCAACTGAGGTCGAGAACATTTCTCTTAACCCCTTATTCCAACCTGACCTTCTTGAGCATCTCGCCCAGACGATAATTCAAGAACTACAACGGCACGACCTTAAGGCCGAGGTGGCGAAGGGGTTGAGTCCAGACCGGGATTATCTGGTGCCATCCACCCCCGCAACTTCCCCAGCTGCTGTGGGCGAACGGCCCACAGTTCCCTTGGCTGTACCCTTAGCCACCCCCTCTTTCTACTTCATTGAAGAGTTAGAAACAAACATCCCCGACCTTCCGGCGGTAGTGGCCAAACCGGGCCAGCTTGTTCAAGTCCCAGCGATCGATCCCCTTTTTGTCCCCCATGCCAGCGGGCGAAGCGTTCAACGACCCAGCTTCTTTGATGTTCATACCGTTCGCCTGGATTTTCCTATCCTGCAAGAACGGGTGAATGGCAAACCGCTGATCTGGTTCGACAATGCCGCAACAACTCAAAAGCCCCAAGCAGTCATCGATCGCCTCGTTCATTTCTACAGCCATGAAAATTCCAATGTGCATCGTGCCGCCCATGAATTAGCGGCCCGTTCCACAGATGCTTACGAAGCGGCCAGAGAAACGGTACGCCGTTTTCTCAATGCCTCATCTGCTAACGAAATCATTTTCGTGCGGGGAACAACGGAAGGCATTAATCTGGTGGCAAAAAGCTGGGGACAACAAACCCTGCAAGCGGGGGATGAGATTGTCCTCACCCATCTAGAACACCATGCCAATATTGTGCCTTGGCAGCAACTAGCCGCCCAAACGGGAGCAAAATTGCGGGTTGTCCCCGTCGATGACCACGGGCAGATTTTACTGGCAGAGTACCAACAATTACTCAACTCCCGCACAAAACTGGTGGCTTTTTCCCATGTTTCCAATGCCTTGGGAACCATTACCCCCGCCAAACAAATCATTGACTTGGCCCATCGGGTCGGGGCCAAAGTCTTGTTAGATGGCGCTCAATCGGTTTCCCACATTCCGATCGATGTTCAACAATTAGGGTGTGATTGGTTCGTCTTTTCCGGGCATAAAGTCTTTGGTCCCACAGGGATCGGGGTACTTTATGGTCAAGAAGACCTGTTAAATGCCACGGTTCCCTGGCAAAGCGGCGGCAACATGATCGTGGATGTGACGTTTGAGCGTACCGTGTATCAGGCGGCTCCCACTCGTTTTGAGGCTGGAACGGGCAATATTGCCGATGCCGTTGGCTTAGGGACGGCCTTGGATTATGTTCAGCAGATTGGTTTGACCACCATTGCCAATTACGAGCATGAACTTCTGGAGTACGCCACTGCGGGACTGACAACCATCCCGGGCCTGCGTTTGATTGGGACGGCAGCCGATAAGGCCGGCGTGCTTTCCTTTGTGCTAGAGGGATTTGATGTGGAAGTGATTGGACAAGCCCTGAATCGGGAAGGGATTGCCGTGCGGGCAGGCCATCACTGCGCTCAACCTATTCTGCGACGCTTTGGTTTAGAGGCAACGGTGCGCCCTTCCTTGGCTTTCTACAATACTAAAGCCGAGGTGGATGCGCTGGTGGCTGCGTTGGAACGTCTGCAACACCAATAAACTGACGGTCATGGGTGGGGCAGCTTGTACACCTATTCCAGTTCTCCCTAAACTGCCACCTATTTAAAATGTATAGGAGGGTGGGGAGCGGGTTTTTCAAGTTGGATTGGGAGTTAATTCTCTTATTAAAAACGGATTGGTCTGACTTTCCTAAAGAGGCAAAAGGGGGAATAAATAATCAGTTTTTAATAACCAGATTTAGTATAATTAGAACCACTTACTTAGGGTAATCTATTTTACTCTCCCTTCTCTGTCACCTAAAAATGACTACCATGTCCGATTCTCCTGAATCTATCCGCAATACTAGCGTCAGCGATCAAGCTACTAATAATGATGCTCTCGGATTTGAGCCTTATGTAATAGCGATCGCTGAATTTTTGTTGCATGAGCAGACACAACCACCCCTAACTTTATCGGTTGAGGGAGAGTGGGGTAGTGGCAAGTCTTCTTTTATGAAAATGTTAGAGGAATATTTACGAAAAAAGGGAGGTCGGACGGTTTGGTTTAATGCTTGGCGAGACGATAAAGCGGAGTCGGTATGGGCAGCTTTTGCGCTGTCTTTTATTAAGCAGATTTCTACGCCCAAAAATTGGCGAGATTTGCCTCGAATTATCCTAGGATACTTTAAATTACAATTATTGCGTTTTAACCTAGAAAAAGGCTTATTTGAATTAATTAAAGCTTTACCATTAATAATTTTTGTGATTTGTGCCTCAATTGCCATTCCTTTTATTTTAATCATTTATGGAGTTGAAGGAATTAACGAATTAATCAGAGCAACAACCTCTCAAGATGTTTTTTGGAGCAAAATTAATTCAGTTGTTAAGTTATTATTTACTGCGGTCAGTTTAACCTTATCAGGAGCAGGTATTTTCGCTGGTATTAAGAGTTTATTGAGAAATTTTCAAAGGTTACTACAAAACCCCAAAAACAACCTAATTAAATACATAGAAGCCCCAGATTATAAAAAACAATCGGCATTTGTAGAAGAATTTCATGAAGATTTTGCTAAAATTGTTGATGCTTATATTGGCAATGATCGGGTATATGTATTTATTGACGATTTAGATCGTTGTGAACATCCAAAATCAGCGGACTTGATGCAAGCGATTAACTTGATGATTGCTGATGATCCTTCAGTGGTGTTTATTTTAGGAATGGACAGAGAAAAAGTAGCCGCTAGTTTAGCGGTAAAATACGAAAACATTCTCAAGTATTTACCGTCGGAAACCACAGAAATTGATCCTGATATTTTAGCGAGACGTAGTGCTAATAAAGGGTTAGCTTATGGTTATACCTTTATTGAAAAGTTTGTCCAGCTTCCCTTTTTAGTTCCCCAACCATCCCAGTCAGATTTTGAGCGTTTTTTGACTCAGCTTGCTACTTCAACTCCTCCCAATTTACAGCCAGCTAAACCTCATTTTACATTTTTTCAGTCATTCTGGGGTAAGTTTAAGTTAGCTTTACCCCGGAGAAATAATTCGCAAAAGCATCTCACTTCCCCAACAAGTAATCAGACAAGTGATTTAAACAACTCGTCTCCAGATAATCCTTCGATAGAATCCGAACAAACCGAAAAAGAGAAAGCACGAGCATCTGTAATTAAGCGATTAGAGCGAGAGCGGAATGTCATTATGATGGTAGCTCCCGCATTGGATTACAATCCGCGACGGATTAAACACTTTATCAATGTCTTTCGTCTCAAGGTTTATATCGCTAATGAAACTGGTTTATTTTTTGAGAAGCGAGACGAGAATTATTATTTGTTAGAGCCTTCTTTGACTTTTGAAAAGTTAGGCAAATTTACTGCGATTAGTTTAAAATGGCCATTGTTATTATCAGATTTAGAAAATGATAAGCAAATTTTAGCAAAATTAGAAGAATTTGCACTAGATGAAGAAAAAACCAAAGAATATGAAGAGTCGATTCGCTATTGGGGTAGTCATACTAAGCTTAAAGCTTTAATGGCTTACGGTCATGAAAAATCGGCAGCTAACTCTAAATTTAGCTTGGCAGAGGTAAATGTTGATAAATTATTACAAGTATCACCCAAGGTAATTCGGGTACCTTATCAATCGGGTGTTTATTCAGCTAGTGGGCCTATTCAACGAAAACAAATTTCCAAAAATATAAAAATTAGCCAAAATATTCCCTCATTGCCTCCAGACTTTAACCTAGAAATGGTGGATATACCCGCCGGTAAATTTAACATGGGTTCTAATGAGTATGACCAGGAAAAACCGATACATGAAGTAATTGTGCCAGCATTTCAGATAGGCAAATATCCTATCACCCAAGCACAGTATCAAGCAGTGATGGGAACCAATCTTTCCAGGTTTTCAGGAAATCCCCAGAACCCGGTAGAATTTGTTACTTGGTTTAATGCTCAAGCTTTTTGTGAAAAATTGAGCCAGTTAACCGGAAAAAACTACCGTTTGCCTACAGAAGCAGAATGGGAATATGCCTGTCGCGCTGGTACAAAAACCCGATTTAGTTTTGGCGATGATAAAGAGCAACTAGGAGATTATGCCTGGTTGACTGTTAATTCAAATAATACGACCCATCCTGTTGGGGAAAAACAGCCTAATCCTTGGGGAATCTATGATATGCACGGCAATGTTTGGGAATGGTGTGCTGATTCATATCATGAAAGTTATGCTGACAAACCAGACAATATTAAAGAAAATGGCAGTATTCCATGGACAGATAACAATATAACTAATGCGTCATCAATAATACGGCGTGGCGGTTCGTGGTTCCGCGACTCTTTGGCCTATAGCTCAGCATATCGAGGCAGAAGCGTTGCCGAAATTTGCAACCACGATATCGGTTTTCGTGTTGTGTGCGATCTCCCCTAATCAGTTAACAGTTAACTTTTATCAGTTGGGGGCCACTATTGGCGCAATAATATTATTGTAGGGGCGAATTGCATTCGCCCTCTTTGAATAACTTCTACTGCTCACCTATAGGTGAGGGAAAGTCACAAATAGGAGATGCAGCCGATAATTTTCTGGAAATATAGTCTTTAAACCCTTGTCTGGCAAAACTACAAGGAATAATCAGCACTAATTATCACACAAAATCGAGGAGAGCCATAGGGCGAGCCTGAGAATGGAGATCGCTGTAGTTGCCCATCACCGCTTTTCAAGGTTACTTTAATGTTAGAATCGAATCACTTCTTTTAGGTTTTGCTATGCGTGCGATTGAAACCACTGGTATCCTCAATACCCAAGGACAAATTCAACTTGATCATCCTATTCCCCAAGAAAAAGATCGGTTTGTGCGCGTCATTCTTTTGATGTCGGAGGATGAACTGAACGAAAAAAACTGGCTAGATGCCGTTTCCCATAACCCTAGCTTTGCTTTTCTGCAAGATACCGAAGAAGATATTTATACCCTTAACGATGGACAACCTGTAACTAATGAAGGGTAAAATCGTATTAATTCGATTTCCCTTCGACGATTTATCTTCCAGTAAGGTTCGTCCTGCTTATTGCCTAACCAATCAAATTGGAGGCTATCAACATAACCCATGCCGCACAGGATTGTAATGAATATAATCACAGTGTAAAGATTCAATCTTGTAAATTGCGTTACCCAACCTACCTTTTTTCTCTGAATTATGATTTTTATAAAAACTCAACATTTTTATACATATAATCAGGCTCTAAACATTCCCAAATTAAAACTAAATTACTAATAATTTTGCCAATAGATTGACGTTGATGTGAATAAATAATCCCCCAATGCTCTAATCCCATTGAAGACAAAACCAGAAAATCATCATCAAAAGTAAAAATGACTCGGCCTTGCGATAAAGCATAAGCTAATTGTTCCTCATCGGAAGACCCCATCAGTCCTTTTTCTGGAGAAGTTGTAACATCAATCCCTCGCATTCTTAAACCTTTAGCGATCGCATTAGAGACGCTTTCATCTAGGTGAAACTTAAGCTTATTGGCCATTATTTCCCTTTAAAAGTTTTTCGACCAATGAAGGTTTATCCCCTTGTAACTGTTTAGCAAAATTTTCGCTGGATTCAATATCTTGGCGAATTTCTTCTCGATGATCATGGTAATAAGCTAAAGCTGCATAAACATCAGCTAAAGTAATCGTTGGATAATTATAAACAATTTCATCAGGACACATCGCCATTCTTTCATGCCAAATAACAATGTCTTGTACCTTAATACGATGTCCAGCAATACGAGGTTTACCGCCACAAACACCGGGTGTTACTTCAATATGCTGTTTAAGCACTAAAGATGACATAATAACTCATTTACTCTACTTCTAGATATCCTAGCATTTTTCTTGAAAAAACGCAACCACCGATCTTTTAGGATACGTTACCTAACGTGCCTTTTAATGTGAAACATTTTAGACATTTTCATATTATTATCCGTTACGCTATGCTAACATATTCTACCGTTACTGCTACAATTGGCTCCAAAGACCACTATAACCAACTAAAACCATGACTCAAGCCACTTTTGCAGAAATACTAGAAGCAACCGAACAACTTCCCCCAGAAGATCAAGAACAACTGATTCACATTTTAAAAAAGTGAAAGACATGGACGAGGCTCAACAATACCTCAACAACTAATGGAAGGGATTCCGGCAAGATTAAAATAAATTAAGGTCATCTGGCCGCAGTCAGTTTTAACCGACTGAAAATATTACTTGGTTTGAGGAGCTTTTTAAATTGACAGACGATCGCGTTTATTGGTTAGCATGGTCAAGTATTGCTGGAGTTGGGTCAATTTCCCTGAAGCGACTCTATCAACATTTTGGCAGTGTCGCTGTGGCCTGGAATGCCACCGATACTGCGATCGCAGAAGTGGCGGGATTTGGCAAAAAGTCAATGGTAGCGGTACGGGAGGGGCGATCGCAAATTGACCCAGAAGCTCTTTTCGCCGAACATATCCAGAAAAACCCCCTTTTTTGGACCCCTAGCGACCCAGAATATCCCCGCTTTCTCTGGGAAATTCCCAGTCCTCCCCCCTTACTTTACTATCAAGGAAAGGTCAATTTAGAGGAAAATCAGGGAAATATCCCCACCGTCGCCATTGTGGGTACTCGTAACCCCACGGATCACGGCCGGCGCTGGGCGCGGCGCTTAAGTACCCTTTTGGCCCAACAGGGATTTACTATTGTTTCTGGGATGGCCGAAGGAATTGATGGCGAGGCACACCAAAGCTGTTTAAAAGCAGGGGGAAGAACGATTGCCGTCTTGGGAACGGGGGTCGATGTGGTTTATCCTAGTCGTCATCGGCAGCTACACGCGGACATCCAAAAGCAGGGTTTAGTCATTAGTGAACATCCTGCGGCAACTCAACCGAATAAAGCTCATTTTCCCAGTCGTAATCGCATTATCGCCGGTTTAAGTCGCGCGACTATTGTTATCGAGGCCCCCGAAAGGTCAGGCTCCCTGATTACGGCCAGTTATGCCAACGAATTTGGCGGCGATATCTATGCTTTACCCAATTCTCCCGATATTGCCACCGCTAGGGGTTGTTTACAACTGATTCATCAGGGAGCAGAAATTATCGTTTCTGAGGAGAAATTACTACAAATGTTGGGGGCAATTCCCACCAAGAACCAATCTGCACCGGTTAATCCGTCCCCTTCACCCCCTCTAGAGACATCCCCGGTCGTTAATGCTGCTCCTCCAGTCAATCTAGAACCTAGACTAGCACAAGTGTATCAGTTATTTGACAGAGATGCCCTGTTGTTTGACATTATTGTTCAAAAAATGCAAATCCCCACCTCAGAAGTGGCGGGGATCTTATTGGAATTAGAATTAATGGGTTTAGTGACTCAGTTACCCGGTATGCGTTACCAGAAAACCTAGTTAACCCCCAAATGCTTATTTAGGGTATTAGCTAAAGTAGTTTTCGGTGCAGCCCCGACCACTAGATCAACTTTTTGACCCCTTTTGAGGATCATCAGGTTTCAGGTGTTTGTCTATGGTATTAGCTAAAGTGGTTTTCGGTACAGCCCCGACCACCGTATCAACTTTTTGACCTTCTTTGAAGATCATCAGAGTAGGAATACTGCGAATCCCGTACTGACTAGCGATAATGGGGTTTTCGTCGGTGTTGAGTTTCACCACCTTGACTTGCCCTTTGAAGTCTTTGGCAATTTCTTCGACAACGGGAGCCACCATTCGACAGGGGCCGCACCAAGGAGCCCAGAAATCCACTAGGACAAGGTTGGCACTATCTAAAACTTCATCTTTAAAGGTGGCATCTGTAACGGCAGTAACGGCAGTAACCTCTGACATACTTAAGAAATCCTCTAGTAATCACGGTTATCTAGAATACGCAAAAATTCCATTCTAGAGATTCGTGGTGCGATGTTGACATTCCACTGGTGAAAAGGACGAGAACTAGCTCTAAATCCACTTTAGAGGCCTTAACTTGCATCAGAGGTAGCTTCTTGGATCAATTTCACAAGGGGCATTCTTGTATTTTATAACCCTAGAGGCTCTATTTTGACTTTTTTTTGATAAAGTTTTGTAATATTGCCCGAGTCAAGCATGGGTGATGGCGGCCAGATAAAATTTTCCTGAAGAAAAACCCCAAAAGTAATCGATTTTATCTAGGCTTAACCTGATTTTGATTATGATCAACACAAGCCACCTCCTAATTGAGCTTTGCCATGAAAATTCTGGTCTTAAATGCGGGATCGAGCAGTCAAAAAAGTTGTTTATACGATTTAGATATTCTCCCCTGCCATCCTCCGCAACCGATTTGGGCAGCGGGGATCGATTGGACGGTTAACCCTGATTACGCGGTTTTAACGGTAAAAGCTCAGGGAATTAAACAGGAAATTAATCTTTCTAGTCAGGATCGTCCGGCGGCAATTGCTCGGATGTTAGATACCTTAGTAACTGGAACAACTAAGGTGGTGGCCAATCTCACCGACATTAGTATAGTCGGTCATCGAGTTGTCCATGGTGGCACAGAATATTCCCAGGCAACCATGATCACTCCCCAAGTCAAAGAAACGATTAAAAAGCTGATCCCCCTTGCTCCTAGCCATAATCCCGCTCATTTAGAAGGAATTGAAGCAATCGAGCAAGTTTTGGGCGATGTTCCTCAAGTAGCAGTGTTTGACACCGCTTTTCATCGTTCTATCCCTCCTGAGTCTTCTCTTTATCCCATTCCCTACCAATGGAGTGAACTGGGAATCCGTCGCTATGGTTTCCATGGCACCAGTCATCAATACTGCTCCCAACGGGCCGCCGAATTGTTGGGAAAACCCCTAGAATCCTTGAAAATGGTCATCTGTCATCTAGGCAATGGCGCTTCCCTATCGGCAGTCAAGGGGGGTAAAAGTATCGATACCACCATGGGATTTACTCCCCTAGAGGGATTGATGATGGGAACCCGCAGCGGTTCGATCGATCCAGGGATTCTGATTTATCTAGAGCGAGAATATCAATATAATCCCGATAGTTTAAATAGCTTACTCAATAAAGAATCGGGTTTAAAGGGAATTTCGGGTATTTCTGGGGATATGCGGGCAATTACCACGGCAATGGCCGAAGGCAACCAGAGGGCAAAATTAGCATTTGAGATGTATATTCATCGTCTGAAAAGTTTAATCGGATCGATGATTGCTTCTCTAGAGGGGTTAGATGTCTTGGTATTTACGGCAGGAATCGGCGAAAATTCAGCTTTAGTACGGGAAAAAGCCAGTCAAGGCTGGTCTTTTTTGGGTTTAAAGTTAGATTTGGCTAAAAATGCCGCTCGTCCCCAGGATGAGGATATCGCCACCGACACATCTAAAGTACGCGTGATGGTAATTGCTACGGCGGAAGATTGGGCGATCGCACGAGAATGCTGGCATTTATCTCCATAGACCTTACCTTTGACCATTCTCTTTTGGTTGTTCCGCTGCGGGAATCTCTATAATCGGATGGTTGAGAGCAATCATCAAATGGTCTCCCTCTTGGCTAATACTGCTCGGACTGCTCGCCATTTGGGAGAGGGGATCATTGCGTCCCGAGACGAAGTAGGAGCCAACAGCGATCGCCATAGCGGCGAAAATCGCGCCACCATAAACATAATATTGCCGACGACGCTGACTATCGACTTTTCTGAACACCTGTTCTGCCAATCGGTCGCCGGCCATAGTAGCCGGTACGGGGATTTGCCTTAAATTAGCTTGTAATCCCAAGAGCTGCCGATAGAGTTTTTTAGCAGCAGCATCATGGTCTAACCAATGCTGAACTAGCTTTCTTTCCTCTAGCGTTACTTCGTTATCAATATAGGCACTAATTAAATCGAAACGATGAGCTTCTTCGTTATCCTCATCTGAGAATAAAATATCCTCGGTTGCGGAGTTGCAATCGCTGTCATCGCGACGTAACAAAGACTTGATCCATTGAACGTCTTCGGGTTGATAATTATTCATGGTTGACCTCGACCAGAAGCGATCGGTATGCAATCACTTTTCACCAGCACGGAGCTAGTTAAATTTAACGACTCCTCACTTCGGCCGTTAGTGCCGAATCACCACAATATTCTTTAGCCTTCAGTAAAATAGGGCTGTAAAACAGATTGTAATTTAGCGCGAGCGCGAGCAATGCGAGATTTAACAGTTCCTAAAGAAACTCCCGTCATCTCGGCAATTTCTTCGTAGGCCATACCTTCAATTTCCCGGAGAATAATAGTTGTCCGAAAAGCTTCTGGCAAATCAGCGATCGCCGCTTGTAATTGATCGTAGAATTCGTGGGTGGTGAGATGTTCATCGGGACTGGGGTAATCGGACTCGATATCCCAATCGATTTCGCCATCTTCCACGCGTCGGGGAGCATCGAGGGAAATGGGGTGATTAACCCGCTTGCGTTTCCGCAATTCGTCGTAAAAAAGATTAGTAGCAATGCGACTTAACCAACCGCGGAACTTGAGGGGTTCATGGAGACGGTTAATATTGCGATAGACGCGAATCCAGACCTCTTGAGCCAAATCAGCGCGATCTTGCCAATCGGGAGCCAAATGATAGAGTAATTTATCAACATGAGCCTGATAGCGCCGCAGCAGTTCCGCAAAAGCTGCCCGATCCGGCTGACACCCTTCCTGACAGCGTGCAATTAGATCGTAGTTGGAGAGTTTGTCAGGGGACACGGGGTTTTGAGACTTTTTGGCCTCAAGTGACCAAGATGCTGGAATCGATTGACTCATGGGATTTCCTCAAGGGTATAAGCTCCTCACTCAGAGGTTGAGGACGGGAGAAGTCAGTAAAGGTTCCCGAAAATAAATAATTTTTTTCCCATGTTTTGATTCTAACTGATCGAACCGAGTTCCTGGACTGAGATTTGCTCGGGGCATTCAATGTTTGACCTTCTCGTTCGACTACGGGGCTGAAAACCTTACTAAGCAGTTATTTCAGCCACTGCATCCCTATTTGATGCCTAAACAGTTCCCACCTATGAGAAACGCTGTCACCGCCATCGAGAGCTAATTAGAACAAAATTACTAGACAAAAACAACCCACCAGAAAAAGGGGAAATAGCTGAAAAGCTTACGTGGCAAGGGATAGAAAAAAGATCAAAAAATTTTGCCAAAAGGGGTTGACAAACCAGGGGAAGTTAGATACATTGGTAAATGCGCGGTTGAAGCAAAGCGAAAGCGAAGCGAAACAAACGACGCTGGAACCTAGACAAAACAATAGTTTGAAAGCCA
>NZ_JACJSV010000092.1 GCF_014698335.1 Microcystis viridis FACHB-1342
GAAACTAGGAGCAGATTTTTATTTTGCTACTCCTTATCATTCGTGGGAGAGGGGATTAAACGAGCATACCAATGGACTGTTAAGACAATTTTTCCCCAAGGGAACGAATTTTAAAATCGTTAAGCCAGAGGAGGTGGAAAGAGCCGTAAACTTGATTAACAATCGTCCTCGAAAATGTCTTGACTATCGTACCCCGAATGAGGTATTCTATAAAGGTAGATCAGACAGTGATGCAATTCAGACTTGAATTGGCCAAGTCTAATCCGAAAAATACGATCTGTCACTGACACAATTGCTCCCGTCTTTAATGCTTTTGTACAATCTCGTAAAACTATAGTTAAACGCTGATTAATTAGGGTTTGCTGAATAAATCTAAAAACCTTGTTGGATAAGGCTTTTAGACTTTTTTTCCCTGAAAAAGTGCCTACCATTGGAGTGATTGGGGGGAAAATTTAGGGATTTTTTCCCTGAAAATTAGGTAATTGACCACCTGAAAATGGGTAAAACCCCACACCCCACACCCCACACCCCACACCCTGCCCCCACGAAAAACTTTTTCAGCAGCCCCTAATTAGATTGTAGTTTTCATTGCCTAAACGGAATAGGATGACACTTGGTAAATTATCAACACTAATAGCGAGAAGTTGAGAAAAATCTAGATCGACAGTTAAAATTATCCGCTTTTCTCTTTTTGCTTTGGCAAGAATTTCCTGATCAGATAAAGTTTGTAAGCCTTCATCTCGAAGATGAACGACATCATAACCTTGTTCTCTTAACCATGAGACTGTACGCAGAGAAATCCCCATATCGGCTAGAAACTCTATCTCCATTACTCGATTAATTCAAAATGATGAACTTGTTCTCTGGCTAACCAAGAAGCATATAATAAACATTGGTGAATATCTTCTCTTTCTAGGTCAGGGTATTCCTCTAATATTTCCTCTATCGGCTTTTCGTTAGCAAGTAGATTAAGAATTAAAGAAACAGGAATACGCATTCCTCGAATACAGGCTTGACCTGCCATAATTTTGGAGTTAAAAGTAATTCGGTCTAATTGTTTTAAGGTCATATAGTTTCCAGAAATATGAAGATGATACCTGTGGTAATTTTATTATAGCTAATTCTATAGTTGCGAGCGGAAGTGGGAAATTACTCCTTCTGTGAGGGTGCAAAGCTTGTCTCCAACCCCATAGGGAAGATTAGGGAATGGTGAGGTTTTAAGTTGTAGTAATATAACAAGTTAGACGAGAAAACGGTTTTTTTGAAAAAACCCGTTTTCTGAAATCTTATGCTAAAGTCCAACAACGAACCTAATTAAAGCCAAACCTCAATTGATTCAACCCATGAATAAATTTCTCAAAATCTTTACCCCCATTTCCCTGATATTAATTACGGTAGGATTTCCGGCGGCGACTTTTAGCAACACTGTTGGAGTTAACACAATTTTTCAGGTAAAAGGGAAAGTTACCGTTAAAAAACCACAATGGAAAAAACCCCTTCCTGCTTCTGTCGGACTTACCCTCAGTTTTGATGATAAGTTAGAAGTGGCAGCTAACGCTTCCGTTAAGGTTTATTGTAGTAATCTCAAGCAGTGGACGGTTAAAACAGGAAAGTATATTGTTTCTAATGGCTGTCCTCGGGGAAATCCTGTGATTTCACTTCCCAATATTAATAATACAACCCTCCGTCCAACAGGAAAAACAGAGAAAGTTTTAGCAAAATTACCTTATCTAATTACTCCTCGTCAAACGAATATTCTCACCAATCGTCCTCCACTGCGGTGGAATGCTGTTCCGGGTGCAACTAATTATACTATCAAAATAGATGGGGTTAATTGGGAAACGCAGACAAATAAAACTGAAATAGTCTATCCCGGTGAACCTCCTCTGGAAGCAGGAAAGCGATATCGAGTAACAATAAAAGCTGATAATGGTGCGTCTTCTAGACGTGATGATGAAAACGTCGGGTTTACAGTATTAGATGAACAGACGAAGAAAACGGTTTTAGATGCTGTTAAAACTGTTCAACAGCAGCAATTATCCCCAGAGGAAGCAGGGTTAGTTTTAGCGCATCTTTATCGAGGTTATGGGTTGTATGGGGATGCGGTTGAGGTATTAGAAGGATTGGTGAAGCAAAATAGTCAGGTTGCTACGGTTTATCAACTGTTAGGGGATACTTACCTTAAGATGGGTTTACCTCAGTTGGCAAAAAAACCTTATGAAAAGGCGTTAAAACTGGCAACAAATACGCAGAATTTGTCAGTGCAAGCGGAGATACAAGCGGGTTTAGGAATAGCTTATCGTCTCTTGGGAAATAAGGATGAGGCGATACAGTGGTTAACCAAGGCGAAGGGGACTTATAATCAGTTAGGGGATACTTCGCAGGTTCAGGAATTGGATAAAACAATTAATGAAATTTTAAAGAGGGAGTAAGGATGGAAGTTATAGCACTCCCGTAGGGGCGAAGCATTCGGGCAATAACCTATCGCTGAAACCGTAGATTTCTTATCCGAATGCTTCGCCCCTACAACTTATTTGAAATTACTATAAATTATGGATAATGGCTACTACTTTTGTACGGAGGTAATTACACAATGGATAAAGATAAACTCATAAAATATCGTCAAGCAGTGCAAAATTTGTTAAGTCGCTATGTAGCAGAAGATGTTACCGGTGAAGACGTAGAAGTACAATTAATATTTGATGTGGAACGGGATCATTATCAGTGGATGAATGTAGGATGGGAAGGTTTAAAACGAGTTTACCGCTCGATTGTTCATTTTGATATTCGTGATAATAAGATTTGGCTACAACAAAATTTAACGGAATTGAATCCAGCAGAGGATTTAATTTCAATGGGTGTTAAGAGGGAGGATATTGTTTTGGGACTGCAACCACCTTATAAACGGCCTTATACTAATTATGGTACTTAAAACAAATTCTCCTTGTCCCCTTGTTCCAAGGCTTTGCCTTGGAACACAATATCTAAGGCTCTGCCTTAAAGTAATGCTATAACTGTGGTGAGGTTGTTTTTAGTAGTGAAACGGCAGAAAAAATCAGAATTTTACTACAGCGAAAGGCTCAACCCGACAAATCTATTCAAGTTGATGTTTTTGCCTATCAATAAACTCTAGGGATAAAAAACCAATGAAAGTATCAATCAAATCAGGGATAGCGGTTGTCGTCATTACCGGGATGATGGGATTATCGGGAGTCATGTTAACCCCAACGGTGGGACAGGTGATTTCTCAGGTTTCACCGCAAGATAAATTAGCCGAAGCAGAGAGGCTAACTCAGCAAGTTATTCAACTGTATCAGCAGGGGAAATACAACGAGGCGATTCCCCTAGCAGAACAGGCTTTAGCTATCAGGAAACAACAATTAGGAGACAACCATCCCTCTACCGCCACCAGTCTCAATAATTTGGCAGGACTTTACGAGTCTCAAGGAAGATACAGCGAAGCCGAACCCCTCTACAAACAGGCTTTAGCTATCAGGAAACAACAATTAGGAGACAACCATCCCTCTACCGCCTCCAGTCTCAACAATTTGGCAGGACTTTACGAGTCTCAAGGAAGATATAGCGAAGCTGAACGCCTCTACAAACAAACCTTGACTATCATCAAACAACAATTAGGAGACAACCATCTCCTAACTGCCACCATTCTCAACAATTTGGCATTACTTTACTATTCCCAAGGAAGATACAGCGAAGCCGAACCTCTCTTAAAACAAGCATTAGCTATCCATAAACAACAATTAGGAGACAACCATCCCGACACTGCTTCCAGTCTCAACAATTTGGCAGGACTTTACAAGTCTCAAGGAAGATACAGCGAAGCCGAACCCCTCTACAAAGAAGCCTTGACTATCAGCAAACAACAATTAGGAGACAACAATCCCGCCACCGCCACCAGTCTCAATAATTTGGCAGGACTTTACAGGGTTCAAGGAAGATACAGCGAGGCCGAACCTCTCTACAAAGAAGCCTTGACTATCATTAAACAACAATTAGGAGACAACCATCCCCTAACTGCACAAAGTCTCAACAATTTGGCTGCACTTTACAAGTCTCAAGGAAGATACAGTGAAGCCGACCCCCTCTTCAAACAAGCATTAGCTATCCATAAACAACAATTAGGAGACAACCATCCCGCTACCGCCACCAGTCTCAACAATTTGGCAGAACTTTACCAGTCTCAAGGAAGATACAGCGAAGCCGACCCCCTCTTCAAACAAGCATTAGCTATCCATAAACAACAATTAGGAGACAACCATCCCGCTACCGCCACCAGTCTCAACAATTTGGCAGGACTTTACTGGTCTCAAGATGATATTCCTCAAGCCATTAATTATCTCACTCAAGGACTTGCAGTAGAAGAATACAACCTCTCAGAAAACCTATATATGGGGGATGACAAGCAAAAACAAGATTATATGGCAACGGTTTCATGGAGGACTGATGGGGTGATTTCCCTCAATCTTCAAGCCGCACCCAATAACCCAGAAGTAACCCGTCTCGCCTTGAAAACTATCTTAGAACGTAAAGGACGAATTTTAGATGTTTCAACCAATAGCTTACAAATTCTCCGACAACGTACTGATGACCCCGAAAGTCAACAATTATTAACTCAACTGATTGAAGTTCGGACTCAACTATCTAATCTGACTTTTAAAAAGCCTGATGATTTTCCCTCACCAGAAATTTACCGTCAACAACTTAACGAAGTTACCGCAAAAGCAAAAGCAATAGAGGGTAAAATCGGTGTTCGTAGTGCCGAATTTCGTAACTTATCCCAACCCATTACCCTCGAAGGTATTCAAAAACTAATTCCTGCTGATGCTGCTTTAGTTGAAATAGTCCGCTATCGACCTCTTAATCCTAAAGCACCTGAAAATCAACGCTTTGGCATTCCTCGTTATGCTGTTTATATTCTCTATCCTAATGGTGACATCAAAGCTAAGGATTTAGGGGAAGCCAAACCGATTGATGACAAATTAATTTACTTTCGTGACAATCTTGCAGATGCAGAAACTCCTCTCCCTCAACTACAAAAATCAGCGCGTCAACTTGATGAGACATTGATGCAGCCTATCCGTCAATTATTAGGCAATACTAAAACAATTCTGCTTTCTCCTGATGCTGCACTTAATTTAATTCCCTTTGAAGCTTTAGTAGATGAAAATAATCAATACTTGGTAGAAAATTATCATATTACTTACCTCACTTCTGGACGGGATTTACTGCGCCTTAA
Source organism: Microcystis viridis FACHB-1342 (assembly GCF_014698335.1). Classification (GTDB taxonomy): domain Bacteria; phylum Cyanobacteriota; class Cyanobacteriia; order Cyanobacteriales; family Microcystaceae; genus Microcystis; species Microcystis ichthyoblabe_A. Next base: position 5,255 of record NZ_JACJSV010000092.1, read on the forward strand.
AGATAGATTTGCTAGTCAACAATCTCCGCTCATTGTAGCTGATCCTTTCTACGGTAAAGCAGGGGAAAAAGTCGCTCTCACTCGTTCCATCGACCTTTCTGAGTTTACTTTTTATGGTCTTCCGGGTACAGAACAAGAAGCTAAAGCGATTGAAAATATCTTACCTCAAGCCACTGTTTTAACGGGTTCTAAAGCCACAGAAAACGCCGTCAAACAAGTTAAAAAACCAAATATTCTCCACATCGCTACTCATGGTTTTTTTAAACCAGAAAGCAATGTGCTTGAGAATCCTTTATTGCGTTCTGGGTTAGTTTTAGCAGGAGTTACAATCGGTCAAAGTGCAGGAGATGATGGGGTTTTGACTGCTTTAGAAACTACCAATTTAAACTTAGTCGGAACCAAATTAGTTGTGCTTTCCGCTTGCGATACGGGGAAAGGAGATATTAAAATCGGTCAGGGAGTTTATGGATTGCGCCGTGCTTTAGTTATTGCAGGTAGTGAAAGCCAATTAATTAGCCTTTGGAAAGTATCTGATGACGCGACTAAAGATTTAATGGTCGCCTATTATGGACGCTTACAAAAAGGAGAAGGACGCAGTGAAGCTTTACGACAAATTCAACTAGGAATGCTCAAGGGTGAGAAGCAAAAACATCCTTTTTATTGGGCAAGTTTTATTCCTTCTGGTGATGCAACTTCGATGCAATTTGACTGATGAAGGGTTAGGAGTTAAACTTAGGGGTAAAATTATTGGTATCACAAACAATTACTAGGAGAGTCACACAATGGCAACATTTACAGAAAACGACCTCAAAGAATTAAAAGACTTTATTGTAGGACAATTCAAAGAAGTTAATGACAAAATAGACAAATCATCTGAACAACTTAATGGCAAAATAGACAGATTATCTGAACAACTTAATAGCAAAATAGACAAGCTATCTGAAGAAGTGAATAACTTAAGAGTTGACATAGCAAATATTAAAGGAGAATTAACAGGCGTGAATAAACGACTAGATAACTTGGAATTTACTAATCGAACCATCTTTGTTGCTATTGTTACTGCACTAATGGCAGGATTGGTTAAGTTATTTTTCCCAAATTTTCCTACTAATCCTTAACTGTGATTCAAAAAGAAAACGGATTTTTTGAAAAAACCCGTTTTCTGAAATCGAATTCAAAATAAGAAATAGCGCTGGGCCATGGGTAAAACCGTAGCGGGTTCACAGATTAATAATTCCCCGTCAGCACGCACTTCGTAGGTTTCGGGATTAACTTCCATGCGCGGTAAAGCGTCATTAAGCTTCATACTAGCCTTACTGATATTGCGCGTATTCGACACGGCCACGGCGGTTTTTTTCAGCTTTAACTTCTCAGGAATGCCCGCTTTCATAGCATATTTAGAAACAAATGTCAAGGAAGTTTTGGCGATCGCACCACCAAAAGAGGCAAACATGGGACGCATATAAACCGGTTGCGGTGTGGGAATACTGGCATTAGCATCGCCCATTTGCGCCCAGGCGATTAAACCGCCTTTCAGGACAATTTCCGGTTTTACGCCAAAAAATGCCGGTTTCCAGAGAACCAAATCGGCTAATTTGCCCACCTCGATGGAACCGACATAATCGGAGACACCATGGGTAATAGCAGGATTAATCGTATATTTAGCAATATATCGTCTTGCCCGCAGATTATCATTCTCTCCCGTTTCCCCGGTCAGTCTGCCTCGTTGTACCCGCATTTTGTGGGCAGTTTGCCAAGTGCGGATAATTACTTCCCCCACCCGTCCCATAGCTTGAGAATCGGAGGAAATGATGCTAAAAGCCCCTAAATCGTGGAGAATATCCTCGGCAGCAATAGTTTCGCGGCGGATGCGGGATTCAGCAAAAGCCACATCTTCGGGAATACTCCGGTCTAAATGATGACAAACCATCAACATATCGAGGTGTTCCTCTAAGGTATTCGTCGTATAGGGACGGGTGGGATTAGTAGAGGAGGGTAAAACGTTCATTTCCCCGCAAACCCTGATAATATCGGGAGCATGACCACCGCCGGCTCCTTCCGTGTGGTAGGTGTGAATGACGCGATTTTTAAAAGCGGCGATAGTGGCCTCAACAAAACCGGCTTCATTGAGAGTATCGGTATGAATCGCCACCTGCACATCGTACTTATCGGCCACGCTTAAACAGGTATCAATGGCTGCCGGAGTGGTTCCCCAATCTTCATGGAGTTTTAAGCCAATTACCCCCGCTTTTACCTGTTCCGCTAGTCCTTCCGGCTGACTGCTATTGCCTTTACCCAAAAAACCCAAATTCATCGGGAAAGCTTCGGCGGCCTCTAGCATTCGATAGATGTTCCATTCTCCCGGGGTGCAGGTGGTGGCATTAGTTCCCGTTGCAGGTCCGGTCCCGCCACCAATCATCGTGGTAATCCCCGACGCAATCGCTGTCTCAATTTGTTGGGGACAGATAAAATGAATATGGGCATCAATCCCCCCTGCTGTCAAAATCATCCCTTCCCCAGCTAATGCCTCGGTAGCAGGACCGATAATAATATCGACATTATCTTGAATGTGGGGATTACCCGCTTTACCGATTTTATAAATTTTGCCGTCTTTAATGCCCACATCGGCTTTAACGATGCCCCACCAGTCGAGAATTAAGGCATTAGTAATCACTAGATCTACCGCCCCATCTTCCCTAGAAATGGGGGATTGGCCCATCCCATCGCGAATTACTTTACCGCCGCCGAATTTTACCTCATCGCCGTAGGTGGTGAAATCTTTTTCGACTTCGATAAATAATTCCGTGTCTGCCAGGCGAACTTTATCTCCGACGGTGGGGCCGTAGGTTTCAGCATAGGTGCGGCGATCGATGCGATAATTCATAGGGGGAATTCTTGAAAATCGAGATTGATTATACGATCGATTTTCCGGCAATCATCGCTTTTTGGGGATTTTTTTCCATTTTTAATCTGGCTCATTTTCCAGGATTTCTTTGGCTTTCAGTAAAGCTTGGTGATGTTCTTCGGTGACGGTGGGATATCGTAAACCGAGGGATTCGAGGGTGTGATAAATAACCGCCCCCACAGCTAAACGGGTAAACCATTTGGGTTCTTCTCGACTTTGTGTGATAATTTTTGTCTATAGAATCATGAAGTGTTTACCGGAAAGACTTTTGGGACTATTTTGCTGAAGAAACTATCAGTATAGACCCCGTTTTTTATAATTGAGATATAGCGTTTCCTAAGCTAGTGAGGTACATCTATTTTTCTTCCCTTTTGCCTTTGGGGACTTGCGCTTTGATAATGTACCATTTAGGGCTGGTCTTATTCTTCTACAGAGCGATTTTCTGGCTGGGATATTATTCCCACGCAAGTCCCTTGGCCTCTTGCCTTTTGCCTAAAACCCATAACTTTTGTACCTCAGCAGACTGAAAAACGCTATAGTTTGTGCCGCTTAAATAAAGAGGTTTGGGTTTTAGACTTGGCGTTCAACGAGGATGCCTGTTCTACTCGTCAGGATTTTGCCCCTGCCCGCTCCCTGGTGGTGCTTGACATAAATTCCGCAATAGTGTTATAATAGGGGACTGGCTTAAGCCAAAGACAGCAGGTGCGAAACAGCTTAAATACCCTGCCGAGGTCAAAGCGAGAAAACAGCAGCCAAAAAGACTAAAGAGAGATTTTTTCTGTCTTGGTCGTGCCTGAACTGATTCTCTCCACTCAACCCCGGCGCTACAAGGGGTTATTTTTGTGCCTGTGGAACCGGTCCCCCGCATACAGGAGGTGAACAAGGGATGGGGAGAAGCAGAGAAAGCAAGGGAGTAATTCTAGAAGAATTAAAAACCTCCCTGAGCGAAGCTCAATTAACGATGGTCATCGACTATCAAGGTTTAACCGTCGCTGAAATCAGCAATCTACGCCGCAAATTGCGCCCCACGGGAACGATTTGTAAAGTCACCAAAAATACTTTGATGGGCTTGGCGATCGCTGAAGATAGTGGCTGGGAACCGATGAAAAGCCTTTTATCGGGAACATCCGCCTTTCTGCTCGTAAAAGAGGACATCGGTGGAGCTTTCAAGGCCTATCAAGAGTTCAAAAAAGAAAGCAAAAAAACCGAATTGCGCGGCGGTGTCCTCAAAGAAGGGACAAAAGGTCAACTGTTAACAGAAGATCAGATCAAAGCGATCGCTGATTTACCGTCGAAAGAACAGTTAATCGCTCAGGCCGCCGGAGCAATCAACGCCATTGCCACCAAACTGGCCCGCAGCATCAACGAAGTTCCCGCATCTTTGGCCCGTGCCGTCGATGCCGTAGCCCGTCAAGAAGAAAAAGAAGCGGCTTAATACCGCGCCAATCAATCACTTAAAACAATTAGGAGTCTAACCCATGTCTGCTGTAGCTGAAATCTTAGAAAAACTCAAAACTCTTACCCTCTTAGAAGCTGCGGAATTAGTCAAAGGTATCGAAGAAACCTTCGGAGTTAGTGCCGCCGCTCCAACTGGTGGCATAATTATGGCTGCCCCCGGGGCTGCTCCTGCGGCTGCTGCTGAAGCGGTGGAAGAACAAACCGAATTTAACGTCGTTCTCGAAGAAGTTCCCGCCGACAAGAAAATTGCTATCCTTAAGGTGGTACGCGAATTGACCGGTTTGGGACTCAAAGAAGCGAAAGACCTAGTAGAAGCCGCTCCCAAAGCGGTTAAAGAAGGCACTAACAAAGATGATGCCGCCGCCATCAAGAAAAAACTGGAAGATGCTGGGGCAAAAGTTAGCGTTAAATAGATTGCCACTGATTCTGGGGATGTAGATTACATCCCCAGACAAGCCGAAAAGCTCATTTCCTGATACTATAGGATTGTTATAGCAGTCTTGTAGGATGTCCAACCATGGAAAGCGTCGCTTACATTTTAGTTTTAACTATGGCTTTGTCGGTAATTTTCTTCGCCATTGCCTTCCGGGAACCTCCCCGGATTCAAAAGTAAATTTCTTAACTCCGTTTAGGTTAATAATTTTCTTCCCTGAGCCGCCCGCTTGTCAAAAGCAGGTTAGCGGCTCTGGTTTTCGTATTTAAAGGCTTAAATTAAAGGTTCCCCTCACCGAGCGCCTCCTATGCAATGCCCTAATTGTCAGCATACCGATAGTCGCGTTTTAGAGTCCCGTTCCTCCGAAAACGGTCAGAGCATTCGTCGTCGTCGTGAATGCTTACAGTGTAAATATCGGTTCACCACCTACGAGCGCATCGAATTCGTGCCGATCACGGTGATTAAAAAAGATGGTAAACGGGAATCTTTTGATCGCTGCAAACTGCTGCGAGGGATCGTTCGCGCTTGCGAAAAAACCGGCATTCCTCACTCAAGATTAGAGGCGATCGTCAATGATATCGAATCCCGTCTGCAGCAAGACTCAAAACGGGAGGTAACAAGTCAGGAGATCGGTCAATTAGTCCTAGAATATCTCCGGCAAGAATCGGAGGTGGCCTATGTGCGCTTTGCTTCGGTTTACGGCAATTTTCAGGGAATTAGAGACTTTATCGCCGCTTTAGCGCTGCTGCAATCCTCCGAAATCGAACGCGCCTATCCTTCTTGGTCTCCAGTGGAAGAAGCCAGCGTGATCACCTCGTCTTAAATAGTTCCCGATTCAGTTATAATTAGGATCCCTTGTGCTATTTCAAGCCCAAGCTCTGGTTAGATTCTTAAAAGTCATTCTTGAGGCGGATTGCCTGCAAGAAAGCCGGATGCGGCAGTTCATCCCCTAGGCCCTACCTAGAAACTAAATTAGGAGGCATCTCCTTGATTTAGAAACTGTACATCACATAGGAGGAAAAACCTACGGAAATTCCGAGGCCCAAACAACGTACATGACCACCCAAAAAACTGCAAACAAAAACATAGGCTTTACCCATGAAGATTTTGCCGCCCTTCTAGACAAATACGATTATCATTTCAGTCCGGGAGATGTTGTCGCCGGGACTGTTTTCAGCATGGAACCCCGGGGAGCGCTCATCGATATCGGTGCTAAAACCGCCGCTTTTATCCCCGTGCAGGAGATGTCGATCAACCGCGTCGATAATCCCGAAGAAGTTTTACAACCCAACGAAACCAGGGAATTTTTCATTCTTACCGACGAGAATGAAGATGGACAGCTAACCCTGTCGATCCGTCGCATCGAATATATGCGCGCTTGGGAACGGGTGCGTCAATTGCAAAAAGAAGATGCTACCGTGCGATCGAATGTTTTCGCCACTAACCGTGGTGGAGCATTAGTCAGAATTGAAGGTCTCCGTGGCTTTATCCCCGGTTCTCACATTAGCACCAGAGAGGCGAAAGAGGATTTAGTCGGTCAGGAATTGCCCTTAAAGTTTTTAGAAGTGGATGAGGATCGCAACCGTCTGGTTTTAAGTCATCGTCGCGCTTTAGTGGAACGCAAGATGAACGGTTTAGCCGTGGGACAGGTGGTAATCGGTTCCGTGCGCGGAATTAAGCCCTACGGTGCTTTCATCGATATTGGTGGAGTCAGTGGTTTGCTGCATATTTCCGAAATCTCTCACGATCACATTGACACCCCCCACACGGTTTTCAATGTCAATGATGAGTTAAAAGTGATGATTATCGATCTCGATGCTGAAAGAGGTCGCATTTCCCTCTCGACTAAACAATTAGAACCAGAACCGGGAGATATGCTCAAAAATCGCCCGTTAGTGTTTGAAAAAGCGGAAGAAATGGCGATTAAATACCGAGAAAAACGTCTAGCGGAAGCGGAAGGCCGGACCGTCTCGGAAGTAGTGGAAGAAATCGAAGTTCCCCCCGCCTTGGAGGAGGAAGATTTAGTTCTCGCCGCTACCGAAGAGTAGGTCAGTTATCAGTTATCAGTGATCAGATTTGAGTTTTAAGTGGACAGTGTTTATTCTCCAAAACCAGCACGGCTGGCAAATCCTGTGATTCCAGTCATCTCCTCACTACTATTGGCATCAAGGAAACGATCCAAGTGCTCAAAAGTGGTTCCGTAGGTAATAGTTTTAGCGTCGTATCCTTTCAGACTGACGGTATGTGGCTCGAAAGCTTGGTGGAGATAGGGTAAACCGATGAGATGACTGTAGGTAGTGGCTCCGATGGCTAAATCCCTACCTATTTCTTTAGTGGCCGACTCTAAACGAAAAGCGGCGTTGACTGTATCCCCGATCGCCGTATAATCTGGATGTTCACCGCTGCCAGTATTGCCGACCATGGCATAACCAGTATTCACCGCCGCACCGATGCGTAATTTAAAGGGTAAGGGATATTGTGCGCTTAAGGCGCGAGTCATGTTATGTAGTTGTATAATTGCTTGGAAAATTTGCAGGATATCGTCTTGATTGACTTCCTGTTGGCCGTGAAACCAGATGGCCATGATCGCATCACCAATATATTTATCTACCCAACTGCCAGAACTGCGGACAATACCCCCGGCATGGCGAAACCAACTGCCAATCAGAGAAGAAAGCACTTTTTCGTCTAATTGCCTAGTTAAAGCCGTAAAATTCCGCATATCCACCACCATCACCGATGTTAAGCGCCGTTCATGGACGGAGGAGGTAGGGGTGTCCCATTCTAAATTGCGCGGTTGCTTGCCTACATTGGTGGGAGTAGCACGATAGAACTGCACCTCGGTTTTGCCAAAGGTGATCTGATCTGTGTTATGGATAGTCACGGGAATGGCTACCCTTCTGCCATTGACAAAAGTTCCATTGCGACTACCGAGATCGATCAGATAAAAATCTCCTGTTTCCGTGGATTGTAAAATAGCGTGATTGCGAGAGATACAGTGATCCTTAATCACGATATCGTTATCTTTGCCCCGTCCGATTGTCCAGTAAGATCTCCCCACGAGAGGGAAAAAACGCTCTCCCTTATCGTTATGGAGTAGTAAATAGGGATTTTCTCTTGGCAGTATATCCACAGGTAAATGAGCGGCAATAGATAGACAGTCGCAACTACACATTATATAGCATATAGCAAGATTCCGCACATTTTCATCTATCTAAGTAAATAGATGGAAACCGGAATTAGCTAGGAAAACCCTTAAGCCAGAGAAGCGGTAATCCAAAATAAACCATCGACTAAAATTGTACTCAATACGGCTCCGCTAAATGCCCACCAATGACATACCCTTTTTTGCAAAGGATAAATACCGATCGCTAAGAGCAAGTTGAGCAGCACGATCGCCCAACTGATGCCCCAGGGGGTCTCAATTTGGGCCAAGGCGTTATGAAATATCGGCGATACTAGGTTGGGGTCTAGTTCCACGGTCATTAATTGTCGCCAGTAGGGAATTAGTCCCGTTAGATAGAAATATACATCGGTGATGGCAGTCCCTAACAAAGAACCTAGATAGAAAAGATTGCCCACTTTGCCGCGACCTTTGTATAGTCCCCAGAGAACAAAGGGCAGCCCGATCGCTTCCATGGGAATATGGATCAACGGTTCCCAACGCCACCAACCCCAGTAGAGAGAACCTGCTAACCAACTCCAACTAAAGCCCAAAAGTAAATCCCCCCAAAGACTGATTTTTTCTTGTTTGAGCAGCCAAACCCCTAACCCCACCCAAAAAAAGGTTAAACCTAGGCTAACTTCGGGATAGTAGCGCACTAGGGGCGCTTGCATGAACACGGGGACCGAGACCAGAAATGCTGCCGTCCAAAAGACGGATTGACATTTTTCCCAGTTGGGGACTAGGGGTTTCAGGCGATCGGGATTGCTGGGAACTAGGGTAGAGTTGAGCAAAGGATTTCAGAATTGTTACGAAACTTTACTTATATTAAGATACATCATTCTCTCTACACTATATCCCCTCTAGAAGATTTTGATAAAGTGAACTACTCTCAAGGTCGTTGAGAGCTTCCTATTTCACGGGGGATTGCCTCAAGACGGACTTTACACCCAGCTTTTGGTTTTACATCCCCTCTATGGGCAGTATCGCGCTTTTCCTAACGACAATACCCTTCGACGTAGCTCAGGGCAAGCTTCGGCTGGCTCTTTTGGTTTTCCTGTGTTAATTTTTGTTATGAATTAAAGCAAGCAAACAGCTTAATTGGTAAATTCATAACTTATTCTTTTAATAAGCTTTATTTTGGTATTCATTCCCTCAATTAATCCGTCGGTTGTATGATTTTCAAAGTAATTACAAATACCAGGCAAATGCTTCTGGATCATACTGGCACTACTTTGATATAATATCCCGCCTATTCTTATCCATTTTTCCAATTTTCTCTCAGCACCTCTGAACGTTCTACAACTTTGATAAATTTGTCTAATTTCTTCTTTCATTTCCCAGGCTATTCCCAAGCATGAATGTTCTTTCAGGATAACTTCTAGTTGTTGTTTTTGCTCGTCCTTTAAGTCCTCTTTATTCTTCCATAATAAATGAGGTAATCCTTTTTCATGCACCCCCA
>NZ_JACJSV010000093.1 GCF_014698335.1 Microcystis viridis FACHB-1342
GGAGAGGCTATGGCTTTAGAAACTTTCGGAATTTTTGGGTTAGAAGTATGTTGTCTTGGCATCTTGTCTGTTGATTTAGCATAAAGGGTAACGAAGAGCCTAATTTAATTAGATAATTATATTATACCAATTCTCCAAAGTCTGACTACAGAAGTTTAATCCCCCTAAATCCCCCTTAAAAAGGGGAACTTAAAGGGGGATTTAAATTCGATGTGTAGTTTTCATTTAGAGAAATGGTATTAGATGCTATTCTGCCTAAAAGCCGGGGGAAGCTGTGGCGGATCCCTTGCCCTTTGATCGCTCGTTTTTTCTTGATGGTCGATTTTTTGCCTTGACTGCTATCATCAAGAGACCTCTTGCATAAATCCGAAAACAAACGATAGAAACAATAATGGGAGGGACTTTCAGTTAATTATTTATTAGTAGTTGATAATCTTCAAAAATGTTGCTGTACAAGGATCGACTTAAGACTTTTGCAAGAGGTCTAATTTCGCCGAAAAAATGGGTCATTTTTGCAAAACTTCACAAGGCTGCACCTGGTGACACGAACCTTCTGTTTACGCCGACACTTAGGTTGGTAGCCCATTTTGTTGTAGATCAGGTTTGTTCAGAACGCGAAGGCATTGACCAACTCTTGATTTTACCCAAAGTGACGGGCATCTGAAGCACTACATCCAAGGTAAATAGAAAAACCTTGCGTCCCCGACTACTCCTTTCTGGGTCAGAGAACTCTAGCTTGATATCCCAACAGTCACTGTTTCGCCGACAGAAGGGGCTTTTTTCGACTTCTATAGTGTCGAGTTGACGACGCTCGGCGATCGCTTTCGCAAAGACGGAAGCTGCTTGGAAGATGTTGGTGGCGGCGAAGTTGAGGGCGCGATCGCGCGAAGTCTGACCCACATTGCGTAGATCATTGTAGACTCGGTTGAGGAACGAAGTCAGAGCTTGTTGGATGAGGGGTGCTTGGGCTTCGTCCACCTGACGAGAGATCGCCACCATCGCCGCGTTGACCAGGGTATTCACTTTCCAGCCGTACATTCCTCGGATATCATGTACCTTCACGACGGGCACAACCTGACCAGAGAATAGTTCAACTGTGCGGTTAGTTTGTCGGGCGGGGATGCTAATTCGTTCTACAAATTCATCACTGCTTTCTTGTTCCAGTTGACCTACTAACATCAGCACAAACATCTCGTAGATCTGGTCTGAAAACGCTCCTGTTGGCTCTAGGACATAGATCGTGTCTCCATCCAGGCTCAACGTCCAGATCAACGAACGGCTTTCGTCTGGGTTGCGATCGAGGTGTTCAACCATCTGACGGGGATCGTAGGGGTCTGGCGGAACCAAGATGCTGTCCATTTCTACCGGAGCCATCCGTTCTTTGAAGGTATCAACACAGGTTTCATCGCCAAAGTCATAGCTCAAGGTTCCCAGAGCATAAACATGGCCCGAAAAAGCGGTACTAGCCTCCACCGTAGCCGGGTCAGCCGCCGCAGTTACCGCTACTTCGGCCGCCATTGGCGTAGCCGATTGCATTGTCATAGTAGAGTCTCCAACCGAACTTACTGCGATCGCAGTAATCCCAGCAGGAATACTCGACGTATCCCCTGCGATCGCCGTGCCATAGCCAGCCCATTCTGTGCGGGTCACTTGGTCGCCTGCAAAGGAAATGGTAACAGAAGGTTGTCCAAACAGCACCTTCATCGCCCCAGGGATATTCACAAAGCCGCGTAGACAGGGTTCTGGTTCTTCTACAACGTTTGGGTCACAGGGAATTGCCGTATTGAGCAGTGCAGTCCGCACGGCTTCAGCATCAACGGGTTTGCCCTGTTGCACTTGCAAACTCATTAACAGCGCCGCAATACCCGTCATCACCGGAGCCGCCATACTGGTTCCTGTCAAACGCACGGGTTTTTCAGTGCAAGGTTGCGCCCCTAAAATATCTTCACCGGGAGCAAGGATACCCTCTTCTCCATTATTGCCGCCCCAGTTACTAAAGTGGCAGGGCGTACCATCAACCTTTGCTGCTCCCACTGCCAAAGTTCCCGGCAGCACAGCAGGCATACACCAGCATTCGCCTAAATTGTTCCCCGTCGGCGAGACGATCAAGATATTGTTATCAATACATTTTTTAATCGCTTTAACTAGGATTTCTTCCCCTTCTCCGGTTTGGGTGGGGCGACAAAAAGCGCAGTGGATAACATTTGCACCCAACTCTATAGCTAACTCAAAGGCACGGGCTAAATTGAGGGGAGACAGCACCTCGTTATAGCCACTCAGAGCTATACCATTGTCGCTCGTAACTACGGCATCGTGAGGCATATTGATGACTCGGCAGTTGGGAGCAATGCCAAAAACAGGGCTATGTTCTTGACCCACGATGGTACTGGTGACATGACAAGCATGGTCATTGAGTTCAACACGATTTATGGTGTCGGGTATAGCACTTTCAAGTGCCTCTTGTTTCGCTTTGCCCTTTAGCCCCTGGTCTCGGATGGCTTGAAAGGTGGCGTAATCTTCTGGGCTGATTGGATCGGCTGGTTCATGCCAGTAGGGAAACACCTTAGAAACGTTGGCTCCAGCAAAACAGGATAATGTGTGGTCTGGGTTGCCATCTAGAATTACAATCGTGATCCGAGGATCGCCTAATGTTTGGTTGTGAAGTTCAGCCAGTCCGGGAATGCGATCGTCCAGGTCATGGGGATGGAGTGCGATCGATAGTTGGGTTGCAGAACTCTCAACTTCACTGGCCCAAACCCCTGCTGATTTTTCTCCCTCAGCGACACTGGATGAATCTGGAGTCTGGGCGATCGCATCTGAAGCCGTCAATTCAACAGCCTCAGCCTCCGTCTCTTCAACTTGCTCTGAGGTATTTTCAGGACTTTCTCCTATCTCAGCCGAGGCAATTTCTGCCACTGACCCAACTGACTCAAGCTGATTTCCCAATATTTCTGTTTGACCAGGCTCAGGTTCACCAGAATCAGGCTCAAGCTCCATTCCAGCCAATCCTGTGTCACTGGCTGAGACAGTTGCCTCAGCAGGTTCTTCTGAGCCATCCACCTCCATCGACTCCAGCCCACTTGCTTCAACATTGCTGTTAGGCAACGAGCCGAGCAGAAATTCCCCGACAGCCGACTCTTCCACATAATTTAAACCAACTGTTTGCCCAAAAGCATCGCTATCACCTCCCCCAATCGCGCAGGGAGCTAATCCCATATTCGTCGCCACTAGGTAGAGATTTTGCTGTAATACTCCAACGTGCTTCAGCACTAACGCATAAGCTACAGAGCGATATCTACGGAATAGTCTACCAAATCGGGCTGTAATTACTAGAAGTACCTGTGGTGTTCCTAATCCGTTTAATTTTAATAAGTCTAGCAGACCATAGCCTGATAGAGCAAAAATGTCGTCTTGGGTGACAATAACCTGCTCTAGCTGGTGATTTAGTGCGTCGTAGTGGTAGATTCCTTGACTCAAGCCTTCACAAAGCCGTACTACTGGGTAAATTTCTAATTCATACATTGTCCCACCACTCGGATAAGGGCGACGGCTTAACTCCCCATAGTCAATATCTGCTTCAAAACTTAATTGTTCCCGCCAATTTTTCCCAAACCAATCTTCTGCGGAAAGCAATTCCTTAATACGGGCAGTGCGATAAAGTAGCTCTCCCAGTTGTTCAATAGTGATCGGATGGTTATCATCATATTGCCTAACGGATTTCCGTGTCTCGATCGCTTCTGTGAGGGTAGCATCATTAGATATCAACGCCCCCAAGTTCGGACGTGGTAGTGGCACAATCTGGTCACTCATGGGAGGCTTCACGACTGGAAAATCTGACCACTGCTCTATATCATGGTCTATGGCGAGATAGTCGTGGCGACCGAAGCGACTGCGACTATGGAACAGCAGGTTATGGAAGTCCCAAAGCCGGAGGGAGGGGGGTTCGGGGTCAGCCGTCAGAAACCCCGTTGCCCACAGCAGGTTGAGAAACTGATAGGCGGTTTCTGCACCCAAGTACGGCGGTGGTGTCAGTGATCCTAAAGTTTGGGGCTGGGCCAGTTGAGCTAAGATCGCACTGGCTCGCCAGTCAAGGAGCTTGACCCGAAACTTCGACAGGGGGGACTCCAATACCATTGTGCCTTCATAGGGATGCTGATAGGCAAAACGGGAGAGGCTGAGGCGGGTTTGTGTCCAGTAGGGTTCGGTGAGATTCAACTCGGCGGAATCCACCATCGGAATCACCACTGCTAGGGGTAACACGGCATAACTCAACCAACCTCGCTCATCCAATTGTTGTAGCATCTGCCCAAACTGTTCCCCGGCTGCCTGACCCTCGAGTTCGGCTAACCCTTGCACGAGTAATTCAGGGGTGGTGTTGCCTGCCTTGAGACTATCAAGAGCCATACCCATTCCGGGCGTTGTGGCAACGGTTAGCCAAGCATTCGGCTCAGATTCTGCTCCGTGCAGGGTATAACCGTCTTTAGTGCTGGTGACTTGGACAGCAGGGTTAAGGGAAATAGCAAAAGGGCAATTGTTCATATTGATGGATAATGGAGAACGATGATTGGGCAGTGAATCAATGACAGCAGCGATCGGTGAAATTATCAGAAATGGAATCTTATTTGATGTTAAGAATTGGGGTGGTGTAATGTCAGAAAGTTCTGATTTTTTTCAGACTGTTGAACGATTATTTGACGCGCTTGCTGAACGAGAAATTCGTTATGTTCTCGTTGGCGGGGTAGCTCTACTCAGCTATGTGGAGGGTCGCAATACTCAAGATATTGACCTGATCCTGGCTCGTGCCGATCTTGACACTTTACCAGAGATTGGTATCCAGAGTGAAGATAAAAATTTTCTTCGGGGAAGATTTGATGGGTTACAAGTTGACGTATTGTTAACCCAAAATAAGCTCTTCCGAAAAATATCGCAAGAGTTTGTAGCAGAGCAGATCTTTGGAAACCGAAAAGTTCGATGTGTCACAGTGGTAGGACTCCTAATTTTAAAGTGTTATGCCTTGCCATCTCTCTATCGTCAAGGACAATTTAGCCGGGCCAGCATTTATGAAAATGATATCCTTTTACTGTTGTTAAACTATTCTGTTGATTTAGATATAGTTCTTGACATTTTATCAGACCATTTGTTAACAAGTGATTTAAACGAGGTACGGAGCATTTTAGCAGATATTCAAAGACGGATTCAACGATTTTCAATTCAGCAGGAAGCACTAGAAGAAGAGTAGGGAAAGAGAAGAGCAGTTTTGAAGACGTTATTGCTAAGGTTAGCCAAGTATTCGGCTCAGATTCTGCTCCGTGCAGGGTATAGCCATCTTTAGTGCTGGTGATTTGGACATCAGGGTTAAGGGAAATAGCAAAAGGACAATTGTTGATCATGATTAATAATAAGAAACGGTATTAAATAGGTGGAGCAATGAAAACAGCAATTGGTGAAATTTGTCTTAATTTTTATGGATTGCTTGAGTCATCCAAACTCCCAAATTGCTAAGGATCTCCCCAGATTTAACTGTGCATTTTTACCAAAAGTAAAAGTTTTTTCCTGCTGTAATTGCTCTTTGAGAGTGCAAACAACCTTGCAAATTCGATAACGGCGAGCAACTTTCTGGCATACTTTGATCATAAAATTATGGGAATGATAGGTAGTAATATCTCCTACGCTAGATGAGTCATAGCCAAAAGATTGAAGGAGTAATGCTAACTCCTCCTGTTCCGATAAAGTCAATTCAAGATGAACTTCTGATATGTCATCAAATAAACAGGTTTCGGAAGTATCAAGGGTTTTTAGATAAGCAGCACGGTTAAAGCAACCATCACTGGTAAGTTTGATGTTTTTATAATCTAAATAATCCTGATGAAATTCCATCAACCATGAAGCAAAAGCTTCTCTCTCTACTGGGTTGATGGACAAATAATAAAACCAGGGAACTTTTCCAGCTTCGGTTTGACGAACTTGCAAATCAGAAAGTATTTCTTTAGCTCCTAATAAGGGTCTAAGCTTTTCCTGTACAATATCCATCTCTCCTGCTTGTTGACTATTAAAACCAATACCAGAAAAACCTTCCCTCAACCCTTCAGCACCGCCGGGAGGAAAAAGCTCTAGATAGGAATGTTTTCCTCTGAGATAAATTCCCGTCCAACTTTCTGTATCAGTTTTTACAGTATCTCTGGATATTGTGCAGAATTCTTGGCTAATAAACTCTGATTTGGCAATTGAATCTAGGGTTTCTGCGTCGAGGGTAACATATAAATGGTTAAATTCTATTCCCATATTCTTAGGCAGTAAGCATAACTAAAGTAGAGACGGGGAGAGGGGGAGAAGACTAACTAAAATCTTCTCGTTTTTTAATATGCAACAAAGGTTTACATTCATCCCGTTGATTATAAAGAATACTAAAGTTTTCTAACCTGTCTTTTTCCAATTCCCGCTCTGTGACAGCTACTCCAGCATAAGTCATACAATCTTGACCCTGACAAAAGCTGTAGATTCTATCCCCTAAACTATTCAATAAGAAGTTCTTGGGTATCTCTTTAATATCCTCATAATGAAAGATTAGCGCAGGCTCTTTTTGGTTGGAAAAAGAAACTACCAAAAAAGTGGATTCTCTCAACAAATCATTGATCTTCTGGGAAAAATTATTCTGTACATACTGTTTCAAATATTTGCCTCGGTCTGAATTGGGGACTTCATATTGCTCTCCCGGACAAGCCGCCCATAACTCAAGATCGCTGTAGCCATTCAAGAAAAGATTAAACCCAATTACAATAGTGCTTTTAAGTAATACCTGTAGGAGTTCAGGTGAATAGCTACCCCCATCAAGTTGCAGTGCTGTTCTTACTAATTCTTCAGGCTCTTCTTCTGGGGCAAGATGCAGATATACTTTTATACAAGAATCCTCATTTCTCGGTCTTAGGTCAATTCCGACTGTGTTGTCCTGTATTTTATGGGAGTCCAGGTGTAATGTGGCAAACTGCTCCAGCAAATTACGATTGAGTCGAACACCTACTGTACTTTCAATTTTATCCATAAACTTGACCGCATGGGTCAAAGACATTGGCCAAGTACGTCCTTGATCATTACAAACCTGAAAATCAATGGCAAATAATTGATCTTTTTCCACATTACATTTAGATTCAACACCACAAGTTTCTTCTATGCCAAGGACGGCTTCTTCAAACAGCGAAAGCATAAAGGTTGGCTCCACATCGAAAGCCTCTTGATGATTACGCAAGAACTGAAGACGACGGGTTTTGAGATGATTACTTGTCAGCATAGAAGTTAGGGTCATTTTCAGTAGGTTTGTTGTTGGGTTTTAGTCCCTAGATCCGAGCGGGCTTTACTCCAACAACGGATCCACCGCTTTGCACCCAGTCAAAAGTATGATTGCTCAGGCAGAGAGCAAGGGGATTTCCTATACGAGTGCTGTGGCTGCGTAAGTCCTGCAAAATTTGGTACAATAAGAGCTTAAAAACCCCATTCAAAGAAAACGAGGTAGATGAGAAAAGCTTACCCAATCTAGGAAAAAGTTTGGAGTGCGACTCAACATCTTTAACCTCGTTTTCTCAAATAAACGAATACACTAAATCCGGTTGAGATAGGCTAATCAGTCAGATAGACCCTATTCTCACAGATTTGGTATAGGTTGTCCTTACGCTTCGTCACCATCGAAAGCGCACATACAAAAAGTGGCAGATGCTTCTGCACCATCGAAAGCGCACATACAAAAAGTAGCAGAGGCTTCTGCACCATCGAAAGCGCACATACAAAAAGTAGCAGAGGCTTCTGCACCGTCAAACGCGCAGATAGTAAAAGTAGCAGAGGCTTCAAGACCATTACCACCGAGAGCTTCCTCAGAGAGTTCAGCTAAGTGGCTGGGGAGTTTACCACTGATGCCACGGATGACAGGTGCGCCTTGGTTGGGCAGAAGGTTTTTCTTATCCATTGGAGTAATCCTCATGTTGTTGTTTGCTTTGTTAACCCGTTAGGGGTGGGTCAGTCCCCTTCTTCTTTGGGAAGAAGCTTGGTGGGGCAAGGATATGTAGAGAAATCTGTCGCCCCTAAACTTTAAAAAACTTAAAAGGGGATGTTGGTCTGGTTCAATTCCTCTTCAGCTAGTGGCGCATCGAGCCATCCCAGCTTTACGGGTATGTCATAGAGCCGTCCCTGACCAAACCGCGTCCAAAAAGTTCGCATTCCTGGGATAATCACCTTGACCACATTCAAACCGATGTCCGGTCGCGTTTGGTCTAAGACCATCACCTCTAGTCCTGCTGTTTGGGCAGTTTTGACACAATTCATCACATCGGTGTGAATATCATCACTCCAACGTTTCGGGTAATCACTGGCAGTTTTCATGGGCACAGAGGGATCGGGCGCTAACCAAGGATGATTTTCTACTGTTACATTCAGCATCCAGTCCTTGGACTCGCCATCAAGCTTATCGTCCGGTATTTTGTCTAACTCTAATCCCACTTGACTGACTTCAGTTAGGGCGCGGAGAATCGCAATAGTCGGATCGAGGTGCGCTCCGAAGCCGATGGAGATCCGTTCTGAAGTACCCACCGTGCGCCGTGAAAACCCTGCAAAGGCTGGAATCCCTAGATCAGCAGTTACATCCAACACCCATAACTCCCGATTTTGTTGCTGATAGAATTGCTGTAAATCAACAAAATAGGGTTCATCAAAGGTACTCAGATCTACGGCAGGACGGCGTATCCGATTATACCACCAGATAGCGATACTATCCCGCTCTACCAGTTCCAGAAATCCTTGCAGTATCGCCTCTTCTAAAGTATTACCCGCCGCATTTCCGTTAGAATCAGCCTTACAGAAGCGAGTTGCTTCCGGCTGAGGATAATTGTAGTAGCAAAAGGCCGTCGGGACATATTTATGCTTTTGCTCCGTTAATGACCATACAGGTGTCCAGTCGATCGCTTGACTAACATCAAAACGGTTAGGAATCCAGCGATAAGCGGCGGCTGAACCCTGAGCATTTAACTCTTCCCGGTTGGCATATTGGGTGTCGCTAAAGTACAGCAATGACTCAGGATGTAAGGCTAAGTCTCCCAGTTCTGCCAAAGTGGCCTGCTTCCGGGGTTCATCCCCCTGAAAGATGCCCGAATAGCGTTCTATTGCTTCACACAACCCACTAGCCCGAGATTGAATATCAGTTTTACCCTTACCAGAACTCTTGTATTTCAGAGTATTCCGTAAACCCCGCAGAGTTGTAGCACTGCCAAAGGCATGACCTGCCTTGTAGGTATGCACCAAAGGATTAGCCGGATCGGTGAGTCTGACCAGTTCTGTCACTACCCCAGTTATGGGGCTGACCAGATGTTGATATTTTTGTACGGTCTGCTCTGGAGTAAACGCACGATGACCGCCATCATGGGTAAAGTGTTTACGACGCGATACCAGTTTTACGGGTTCAAAGCCCTGCCGATGCAAAATCTGGCGATCGCCACAGGTTGAACATTGCGATCGCTTAATCAAGATATGGCTTTTCAAGTCCAAAATCGAGTGGTTTAAGGTGATAATCTTGCCATCGAGAGTGGGAAAGAACACAGTACCCGGTGCAGTGGCATTGACGTGGTGCTTGACAATGCACTTGGCAATTTCAGTTGCCGCGAACTGTAGCCCCGTTTGCAGGGTAGAAGGCAGGGTAGCCCGTGCGGTAGGCAGGCAACCGATTACAGAACCGGACTGACCATTACGTTGCTGCTGGGCTTGTTTTTGCTGCAACACCGATGCCTCCACTTCCCGGTTGCCCCGTAGCCGATGAGCTAGACAGTCCCAACACCCCGTCTTGCCCGGAACAAACACAGGACCCAGCCACAGCACACTGCCTACAGGTTTGACCAGTAGCCAAGTTTGTTGACTCTCTAGTGCCTGTTTATTAATCTTGGCGAGTTCGGGCTGCAAATAGTCATCGGTTAAGACGACGTTGAGCGCCGTTGGAGAACCTGCTTCAGTTGAGGTCTGCACGGAAATACCAATGTCCCGCAGAGCCGTTGTCAGGGATGCAACCGTCACTTCACTGATGTTGCCCACAGGGGTTAGGGTTACAGGCTGCCGCAAAGCTTCCGCCGCAACTGGAGGTGCAATCCCTAACTCGCTCCAAAATGCCGCCACTTCCGAGGACAGTTCCGGGGCTGCCTCAGTCAGATAACCTTTCTCAGCGAGGCGATCGAGTACATAGTCGATGTATTCTGATGGGACTTCCCCATCCAGTTTCTCGACAATCTGCTCACGGCTGTGTTGCCCATCCAAGAGGGGCAAAATCTGGCAGTAAAGCTGTCCAGTCAGGGCATAGTTAGCCTGTTCGCCAAGGAGATAGACTTGCTTTGGCTCGATCACCTCGACATGAAAGTGGGGTTGAATTTGGAGCAGTGGGGTGGATTGCATAGAACGAACAGTCAGTGATTAAGTGGACGATAACAAGACCAGCAGCAGCAGCTAGGGGTTAAGCCCAAATGCGACCGCGCCGGAAGGATTTAGGGTCTTTGTCTGATTTCTTGGCTTGATCCTTGACGTATTGGCACCAGTAGGAATAATCTTGCAGCCCGGTCTGGGAAGTGGGAACGTAAGACTTTTTGGGTTCAGGCGTTGCGATCGTCGTCGGTTCAGACTTGCTCGGTTCAGACTTGCTCGGTTCAGGGTTAGAGGGGACTTCCGAGGATGTTGTTGTGGTTTTGTTCTTGCTCATAGTGTCCTTGTATGTTTAGGGTTGGCTGAGGGCGAGTGATTAGCAGCCCATTAATAGAATCCTGCCATACTGCCAAAACCGCCCCAGCCCTGGCTGGCTGAACTTTGGCTGGCACTAGAGTGCATCACTTGGTTGAAACTACGGTTGGCAAAGGCTGCAGGATCGTTATAGTTAGCGGCATGGAGCAGATCCATCCGAATATGCACCAAATCTTCGGGACGACCATTTTCTAGATCCACACACAGTGCTGGCTGGATGAAATGGGGACGTTCAATCGGGGGAGATAATAGAGGAAGTCGCATAGTTTAGGATTCTCCCTATGGAGAGTATTAATTAACTGAACACATCTGCATCTCCTAGTGAGAGTGGGGTCTAATATTGCACTCTCACTAAAATTGTGCGGCTCCTTAGTAGGGAGAAGACCAAGAACGAACTTCGCCGAGGGTGACAGGAATTAGGTCACTTACATCAATGGTAAAGCGGAAAATCTTCTTAGCCCGACGGCTGTTTTCCGGGTCGAAGAACTTCAGCTTCACATCCCAGCAGTCGCTATCGATCCGGCAGAAGGGGCTTTTCTCTACCGTAACGCTATCGAGTTCCATGCCAACGGCTACCGCTTGGCTGAAAGTTTGGGCGGCTTGGAAGGCGTTGGTGACGGCAAAGTTAAGGGCGCGGTCTTGGGAAGTGGTTCCCAAGTTGCGGAGGTCGTAGTAGATGCGGTTGAGGAAGCCATCCAAGGTTTTGCGAATCCGGTCTTCGTCAGCAGTGCCATCTTCAGCTTGTACCGCGTCCATCGCTGCGCTGACCAGGTTGTTGACTTTCCAACCGTAGAGACCACGGGTGCTTTGGGGTTCAATCACCGGGATGACTTGACCGGAGAAGAGTTTAACCTTACGTCCAGTTAAAATACCGGGGATACTTACCCGTTCAACATATTCGCCATCGTTTTCCGGTTGGATTTGACCCGCCAGGAGTTCTTGAAGGGCGCGGTAGGACTCGGCGGCGAAGGGGCCAGCCGGATCAATCGCATAAACCGGAGTCAGTTCAATGTTTAATGTCCAAATCAGCGATCGCGCCTCGGAGATGTTTTCCCCTAGATAGTCCACCATCTGACGGGCGTCGTAGGGGTTGGCGGGAACCATGAGTCCTCCACCTAAATCAAAGGGAGGCATGAGTTGTTTAAACGAGTCCCGACGGGCTTCAGTCCCGAAGTCATAACCAAGGGTTCCTAGAGCATAAACAAGCTGACCCATCTCGGCGAGTTCGCTAGGAGCTTGGCTGGCAGTAACGGAATTAGCAGTGAAGTTGGGCATAGTTGGTTGTTGAGTTACAGCAGTAGGGAATGATTGAATTAAGTTGTTTAAGTTGGGAGTGTCGCTGGGGACAGCCCCAGCCGATGGACTGGAAGCCACAGCAGTTAAGCTAGGAGCCGTTTGCTCTTGGGGGGTAGCACTCAACGTGCCTCCACAACCACAACCTGCTGCTGTTACTTCTGATGCCGCCACAGACGAAAATTCCTCAGACATTTTTTCTCCTTTTAGTAACGTGATTGCTCCAGAGACATTAAGTTTGCCCGCCAGACACCGCCGGCTTTCTTCTGGCAAGTCAAGTTCACAGGGTAAAGCACTCTGCAACAAAATTTGACGAATTTTTTGGGGGTCGGGGGAATCTCCCTGTTCCCGTTGAAGGCTGAGTAATACCCCAGCGACACCAGAAACGATAGGAGTGGCAAAACTGGTTCCACTTAATCGGTGGGTTCCCCCCCCAGCTTTGGCTCCCAGAATATCTTCCCCTGGAGCCAGGATGCCTTGAGTTTGGTAGGCTTCCCCCCAGTTGCTAAAGTCGAGGGGTTTCCCCTGGGCATCCATTGCCCCGACGGCCAGCACTGACGGTAAAGCTGCCGGAACGTGCAAACACTCGCAACCATTATTGCCTGCTGCTGCCACTAACAAGACGTTATTCTCTCGGCACAAACGAACAGCATTTTTTAACCAGCCATCGGACTCACCAAAGTCAGTGAGTTGACCCCCACTGAGGTTGATGATGTGGGCTCCGGCATGAACGGCTTGCTCGATTCCCCGAGCTAAATCTAGCTGGGAAGTTCGGCGACGGTCATCGGCAAAAATCGGTATGATAATGCCTTTGCATTGAGGTACGATTCCCTGAACGGGGCTACCGGGTTGCCCAAAGAGAATGCTGGCAACGTGAGTTCCGTGCATGGACATACTGCCATCAACTTTAGCGGCTTCTTGCACCAATGTGGGCAGATAGGTAAGGTTTGCGCCTTGGAAGCAAGGGTGAGCTTGATCAACAGGCCCATCCAAAACAGCCACACAAATACTGCTATCTCCTTGGGAAATAGTATGTAATCTATCTAGCATTTAAAGGTGTTATCATTTTTACTTATGTAGCCTAGATTCTTGACAAAATAATGGTACCTCAAAAATTGTGATTAAGGGGGTTCTGACATTTAAGCTAACCATAATTTTTATCAAACCATAGTTTAGTTGTAGTGGATTGTTTCAGCGAAATCAAAAGTTGCTCTAGCCCTTGTATAGTAAAACTTTTAGCGATTATTAAGAATTATGAAGTGTCACACTCTAGCCAGTGATCGCTGGCTTAATGAGAGTTTATCTCAATAATTTGGTATCAGAGCTATCAGATTTTTAGGGCTAATTGTGCATCTGCTGGGCAAACAAATTAGCCTGTAATTCAGAGCCGGCAATCGTTTTGACGATTTAGATAAAATTTTCAATGTGACACTTTAGGGTGCGGAATGTGGGTTATTGTTTCATGCCGATGGAATGGGGGGGTTCTCAACATTTTTCGCGGGTTAGACACAATGGCTGAAAATCTAGAGTTTTCGTTGAGGTGCGTCGATGCCTTGTCCAGCAAGGCTTTGATCCTTATGACCGAGGTAACTATTGAGAATTATTATTAATAGTGTCTATGCTTTTCAATATCCCGCGAAAAATCGTTGTACAATCCTGATACCTGAACTTACCCCATGCATATATACTACAATAGCCGAAAACCCTTATCCATCAATGGATACGCCCCTTAACTTTTCTTAATGTACCCATGTAATTTGTAACATTTCTTAATGGACAAGAATTCTCTCTA
>NZ_JACJSV010000094.1 GCF_014698335.1 Microcystis viridis FACHB-1342
GGGTTTGGGGGCGGCGCCACGCCCCCAACGGGGGGTTTGGGGGGTAGAACCCCCCAAAAGCTTGGATTGAGTGATAAAATCGGAAGTAATAGTAAATCCGTTGAGTATGGGCTACATATCAAGAGAGGCACTCCTGCAAAACGGAGAATAAATAATCAGTTTTTAATAACTGGATTTAGTATTACTGTTTACTGATCACTGAACATCTAAATCAAGTTAAAATATCCGCTCCTAACATCCGTTGATATTTAGCTTCTAAAGCTTGTTTCAAATTGGGCAAAGTGATTAAATGGGGATCATCTAACATAATTTTTTCGGCGGCATCTCTTGCCAAAACTAACACCTCTTGATCCTCGACTAAACTAGCGAGGGCAAAATCTGGTAAACCCGATTGTCGTTGTCCTAAAACTTCTCCTGGACCGCGAAATCGCATATCCATTTCCGAGATAAAAAAGCCGTCTTGGGATTGTTCCAAAACCGTCAATCTTTGACGGGAATTAGCACTATTACTGCCACTTAAAAGTAAACAATAGGATTGATGGGAACCTCTGCCGACGCGCCCCCGTAATTGATGCAATTGTGAAAGGCCAAAACGTTCGGCATTTTCAATTAACATCACCGTGGCATTGGGAACATCCACCCCCACTTCAATAACCGTAGTTGAGACAATAATTTGTAGAATATTATCGCGAAAAGCTGTTAAGATTTCCTCTTTTTCGGCGGAACTCATGCGACCATGGAGTAAACCGATATTAAAATTGGGAAAAATCTTTTCTGATAAATTTTGATATTCTTCCACCGCAGCCCTAACATCTAATTTTTCCGATTCTTCAATCAAGGGAAAAATCACATAAGCTTGTCTGCCTTGGGCAATTTCACGGCGAATTAAATCATAGGCAGCCCTTCTTTGATTCCCATTTAAAGCGGTGGTTTGAATCGGTTGTCTGCCGGGGGGTAATTCGTCAATTTGACTCACATCTAAATCCCCATGTAAGGTTAAAGCTAAAGTACGGGGAATCGGTGTTGCTGTCATGGTTAAAACGTGGGGAGACTCTCCTTTACTTAATAATCTTGCCCTTTGTTGTACCCCAAAGCGATGCTGTTCATCAATAACAACTAACCCCAATTTGCGGAAATTAACTGCATCTTGAATTAGGGCATGAGTTCCCACTAAAAGTGGTAATTCTCCTGTCTCCAATTGGGCGTGAATTTCTCGCCGTTTAGCAGTTTTTGTGGAACCAGTTAATAATTCTACGGGTAAATGTAAGAGATTAAACCAGCTAACTAACTTACGATAATGTTGTTCTGCTAAAACTTCGGTGGGAGCCATTAATGCCGCTTGATAACCGGATTGTAGGGCTGCTAAAATAGCATAAACTCCGACAATTGTTTTGCCAGAACCCACATCCCCCTGCACAAGACGATTCATCGGGGTGCTAGAATCTAAATCCTCTAAAATTTCCTCAATAACTCGTTTTTGAGCATTGGTTAATTGAAAGGGAATTATCTGATTAAATTGATCAATTAGTTGACCCTTAGCACTAAAAATAGCACTTTTCTGTGTCTGACGATACTGTTGCCGCCGCCGCAGAAAACCCAATTGTAAAAAGAAGAATTCATCAAAGACTAATCGCCGTCGCGCTTGACTGAGAATATCGGAATTATTGGGAAAATGAATGTTAGTAATTGCTGTTTTTAAATCGATTAATCCGTATTGTTTTTTTAGACCGAAAGGTAGGGGGTCTTTTATCGCCTCTACTGCCCCAAAAGCGGCGACTACAGCCTTTCTAATTAGGTCGGCGGGTACTCCATCGGTGAGGGGATAAACCGGCAGGATACGCCCGATTTTTAAGGACTCAATACTTGCCCCAGAACTGTCTAATAATTCAAATTCAGGATTTTCTAAAGTTAACCCATATTTTCCCGCTTTGACTAAACCACTAACCGCCACCACCGAACCGACGGGATAGAGTTTTTTTTGTCCTTCTTGCCAAGCACGATTATTGTAGCGAGTTCCCGCATAAAAACGGTTTAATTTTATCTGTCCAGTACGATCCTGTAAGAGCAATTCAAAGATAGCTAACTTGGTATTTTTGGGGCTATTAAAACAATTACAGCGCTTGACATTCCCCACTAAAGTTACCGTTTCCCCCTCGGTTAAATTAGCGATATTAACTTGACGACTGTAATCCACATGATCCCGGGGATAATAATATAATAAATCTTCAACTTTGTGGAGGTTTAATCTTTCTAAAAGACTGGCTTTTCTCTCTCCCACTTCCGCTAGATATTTCAAGGGTTGTTCCAGGGTGACTTGCCGTGGAGAATTAGCCTTTGCCGTGATGGGAGTGGTATTAATAATTTTCGCCGCAGCTGGTTCTTTTGGGGTCGGGGTTGCTTCTAAAGTTTGCCGTAATTGTTGCAAAAAATTGCGAGTTTCGGAGACTAATTGTTGTCTTTGTCTGGGATTAAATTGGGAATATTGGGCAAATTTTTGGGCTAATTCTCGCCAGCGATTTCTCTCACTGGTGGCAATTCCCACGGGAGGATTATCCCCGAAACTAAGACACAAAAACTCGCTAAAACGGTACTGATTTCCCTGAAGATCGGGATAACCTTTTTCCGCTTCTACAGATAAGGCTTTTTGTAATCTCACCCAGTCGGGTATTTCCCCTTTCATAATTGCCTCTTGATTCCAAATTTCCCAGTATTATGTTTCCCTAATAAGCTAAGACACATTTTAACCGCCTATCCTTAGATTGGCTAAATCTCCCCAAATCCCTTTACTATTGCCTCTTGCCTCTTGCCTCATCTCAACAAGCAATTTAAATTCTTAATAGCTTACCTCTGTTTAATTATAACTGATTAATCATACCAACTACTGCGCCACGCCGCTTCCGCTTGAGCAATAGTATATTCTTTGCGAAGGTGATAATATTGTTTACCTAGACGATTTAATTGTTCCCAAAGGGAGCGAATTTGATTTCTTTCGACACTTAAGCGCGTATCAGCAAATTCCAGTTCAGCCATTCGTAGATGAATTGCCGTTACTTTAGTGACTTTGCCACTTGAAAAATCATGATCATCCCCATCATCTTCATCTTCATCTTCATCTTCATCTTTTTCTTCCTCTGGTTCAGGGTTTTTAGCTTCTACTAAAATGTTTAACATATTATTTCCTCCACCTAGGGATTGTCCCTCTTCTCCCGCTTGAATTGCCATATCGATAATTTGACTAGGTAGATAAGGGGGAAGAATATAAGCTTTTTGTAGTTGCTGATTAATTTGTTTGGAGAGATGATTGAGAATCTCGATACAGTTTTTTTCCAGCACTCGACAACAATGGAGTAAAATATCGGGGTTATTAATCTCTCCAGTTGCGGCTAGATTTTCCGGTTTGTTTAGAAAAAGTTTTAAGAAATCTGGGGTATTTTTCGTCTCTGCTGGACTTTTAGAGAATCCTACCCCTGAAAATGTCCCTCGATCGAAGCTCTGCTCGCCCAATTGCTGTAAACTGGCTTTAGCCTCTTGTCCTAGAGCTTTGATCTCCTCTTGTAGTTTCTGACGATTGCTGTGGGAGAGAGCCAGAAATTCCCCCCCATAGTAACGGGTACAGATATAATACACTGCTCCGATCGCCTGTTTATAGAGAGATTCACCGAGTAAATCAAGATAAATTCGGTATTTTTCCCGCATTCTTTCGGCTAAATTTGCCACTTCCGTTTCTATGTTCTTTAAATCTTGTTGTAGCTTGTTCAGTCTTCCAGTCATAGAAATTTTACCGAGGGAGAAGTTAGCGATCGGCGAATTCTATTATAGCGACTCATTGTCAGCTATAGCACCCTGACCAGGGGGAGATGCTCAGACTTGATCGATTGTCAGTTATTTTAGCGATTAAGTAAGTAGTTATAATTAAATTGAAGATAGATTTTGCCTCTGATCCCCCCTGCCCCCCTTGATAAGCTGTCCTTTAGTCACATCTTTCTTAACATTTCAAACCTTTGTAGCACAAGGCTTTCAAGACTCGGTTAACAATTTGTAATATTCCTTGTTGACACCCTTACAAAACAAAGAAAAAACTGAAATCAAGTCAGGATAAGGGTTGGAGTGCTTACTGCAAAAATTGTTAAGAAAGATCCCTATAAGGGATAGCTTGATAAGGGGGGTGCCGATAGGTGGAGGGATCCCCCCTGCCCCCTTGATAAGGGGGGTATCTGACAACTTTTAACACCTACCTACTTAGCTTTTCCCGGATCGGCTTTTAGCATTGGTTTTGGCAAAGATAACTGCTATAATCAGGCTAATTAGTAGGAAAACTCTCTATCTCTACATTTTTGCATAGTTTACACCACAAGTCCGGGCATGAAAACCGACAGTATTTTTTATGATCTTTTTCAATCTTATCCGTCAATTTTCTTTGAATTAATCAACCTTTCTCCCAGAGAAGCAGAGAATTACCGCTTTGATTCCGTCGAAATCAAGCAACTAGCTTTTCGTATTGATGGCGTATTTTTGCCCAATATTACCAATCCTAGCATTCCTATTTATTTCTGCGAGGTGCAATTTCAAGATGATCAGAATTTTTATGGCCGTTTCTTTGCTGAAATCTTCCTATATCTCAGTAAAACTGCTTTTAACAATGATTGGCGCGGGGTGGTCATTTATCCCCATCGTCGGGTAGAATCAGATAAGATTGTACGTTATCAAGACTTATTGACATCTGGGAGAGTGACGCGAATCTATTTAGATGAACTAGATGATATTAATCAAGATTCCCTGGGTATTGCCACCATAAAATTAATTATTGCTAAAGAAAATCAAGCAGTGGCAACAGCCAAACAACTTATTACACGAGTGCGAACTGAATTTACCCAACCGCAAAACCTCCTACAATTAATAGAAACGATCCTTATCTATAAATTACCACGTCTAAGTCGCCGGGAGATAGAAGCCATGTTTAGTTTAGATGAACTGAAACAAACCCGTTATTTTCAAGACGTTCGAGAAGAAGGTAAACTGGAAGGTAAACTGGAAGGTAAATTGGAAGGTAAACTAGAATCTGTGCCGCGTTTATTGGCTTTAGGTTTAACGGTAGAACAAATTGCTCAAGCCTTGGACTTAACTGTAGAAAAAGTGCGAGAAATACCAGAAACCCATTAAGCTAATCTAGCAGTAAGCTATGACAGCGTTTCTGATCAAGATAAAGTGTAACCTAATTTGCTATCGACCAGCGACTCGCCAAAATAAAAACTTCCTACCTCACCTATGACTAGCACTCCTTCAGCTTCTTTAAAATTAAAAAAAACAAAAATTACCGACACAAATATCACTCTCTCCCATGGCAGTGGTGGCAGCGCAATGCGGGATTTAATTAATGAGATATTTGTTAATAATTTTGATAATAACCTACTGGCAACCCTTGAAGATCAAGCCCGATTTGAAATTAAAGATTTGGCTAAAATAGGCGATCGCTTGGCATTTACCACCGATTCCTATGTGGTTTCTCCCCTATTCTTTCCCGGGGGTGATATTGGCAGTTTAGCAGTCAATGGAACCGTTAATGATTTGGCTGTCGGTGGGGCAATTCCTCTCTATCTCAGTTGTAGTTTTATCCTCGAAGAAGGTTTATCTATCGACACCCTAAAAACCATCGTTACCAACATGAAAATAGCCGCCGAAAAAGCAGCGGTAAAAATCGTCACCGGTGATACAAAAGTCGTTTCCAGGGGACAAGCAGATCAAATATTTATTAACACCTCTGGAGTGGGAGTAATTCCAGCCGGAATCAATTCCGGGGCGAATAATTTACAAGTTGGCGATCGCATTTTGCTGAACGGTTTTCTGGGGGATCACGGCGCCGCCATTCTGATTGCCAGGGGCGAATTAGACCTACAATGCACAATCGAAAGCGATTGTCAAGCCCTGAATTCTTTAATTTCTGCAATTCTGGCCGTTTGCCCACAAGTTAAAGCGATGCGGGATGCCACTAGAGGCGGATTAGCCACGGTTTTAAACGAATTTGCCCAAAGTTCAGGGGTGGGAATAGAGGTGCAGGAAACGGCGATCCCCATCCGGGAAGAAGTGCGAGGAATGTGCGAATTATTGGGCTTAGAACCGCTTTATCTGGCAAACGAGGGCAAATTAGTCCTTGTCGTGCCTCCGGAGGCAGAAAATCGCGTTTTAGCAGTGATGCGTTCCCATCCTGACGGTAAAAATGCCGCTTGTATCGGGGAAGTCGTCGCTTCTCCCCCCAATTTAGTTTACTTAAAAACCGCTTTCGGCACTAAAAGGATTCTCGATATGTTAGTCGGTGAACAATTACCGAGAATATGTTAATTAGACAGAAGACAGTTTTAAAGGAAAAAGTGAAAACTAAAAAAACAGATAGTTGGAGTTTTGGAGTTTTGGGGTTTTGGGGTTTTAGTTGAAATTTCCCTGTTCCCTGTTCCCTGATAACTGATAACTGATAACTGATAACTGAAAATGCACGAACTAGGAATCACCCAAAATATTATCGAACTTGCCTTAGAACACTCGCGAGGAATGAAAGTTAAGCGCGTGGTGTTAGAGATTGGTAAACTAACGGCAATTATGCCAGAATCGATCGCTTTTTGTTTTGATACCTGTTGTCAAGGTACTAATATAGAGGGGGCAATGTTAGAGATTCTGGAAATTTCCGGTTTAGGACAGTGCCAAGATTGCGGAAATGAGCTAGAACTAGAATATCCCTACGGAATCTGCGATCGATGTGGTAGTCGCAATATAATCATTTTACAGGGTCAAGAATTAAATCTTAAATCGTTGGAGACAGAATCCTTATGTGTGTAACCTGTGGTTGTTCTGATAACTCGGAAGTAACGGTAACTAATCCGCAAACGGGAACCCATGAACATATTTTAGCCGATGGTACTGTTATTAGTCATAGCCATCACGCTCACGATCATGCTCACGATCACGCTCACGATCATGAGCATCCCCATCATCCTGCGGAAATTCACGCTCAAATTCATGGTAATATTCTCCAAGTTGAGCAAAATCTGCTGGCAAAAAATAATCTGTTAGCGGCACAAAATCGTGGTTGGTTGAAGGGTAGAAAAACTGTTGCTCTTAATCTGGTTTCTTCCCCCGGTTCGGGAAAAACTACCCTGTTAACTCGCACAATTGCCGATTTAAAAACCGCTATTCCTATCAGTGTGATTGAGGGAGATCAAGCTACAGCTAATGATGCTCAAAAAATTAGTGAAACCGGTTGTCAGGTTATCCAAATTAACACCGGAACAGGTTGTCATTTAGAAGCATCAATGGTAGAGAGAGGATTAATCGAACTCGATCCACCGATGAATTCTTTAGTCATGATCGAAAATGTCGGTAATCTAGTTTGTCCTGCTTTATTTGATTTAGGAGAAAATGCCAAAGTCGTCATTCTTTCCGTCACCGAAGGGGAAGATAAACCGATTAAATATCCCTATATGTTCCACGCTTCTCAAGTCATGATCTTGACAAAAATAGACCTACTGCCCTATGTTAATTTTAACCTCGATCGCTGTTTAGATTACGCCTATCAGGTTAATCCCAATCTGAAAGTTTTTCAAGTTTCCGCTACCACAGGAGAAGGTTTAGATGCTTGGTACGGTTGGTTAAAATCGCTGGTTTAAGTTAAGTAGTAACACACCCAAAAAGTTCAGTCTAACCGAAAGAAAAATGACTCTAGCACTTGATGACAATATTTATAATCAACTGTTGACTAAATTTCAACCCAAGATTATTGAAAATGAAGAAGAATATGAGCAAGTGCGTCATCTTCTCCTTAATCTAATTAGTAAACAGGATCGACTACCAGAAGAAACCGCGATGGTTAAATTAATGGCGACAATTATTAAGGATTTTGATGCCAAACAACCTCAACCCGAACCAGCTTCACCCCAGGAAGTATTATTACACTTAATGTCAGCTAACAACAGGAAACAAGCTGATTTAGTTGGTAAAATTGGTTCTAAGGGTGTGGTTTCAGAAATTGTTAATGGCAAGCGATCGATTAGTAAAGCTCAAGGTAAAATTTTAGGAGAGATTTTCAATGTTTACCCCGGTGTATTCATTTAATTATCTATTAGTTGTTAATGAAAACAACCGTCATTGTTCCCCCGATTAAATGTCAAGGTATCAAAACTAAACTGATATCATCGACCAAAAGTTTAGCGGATCAGCAAAACTTTGATCGCTGGATAGAACCCTTTTGTGGTCTGGGGTTAGTAGCTTTTAATTTACAACCCAAAAAGGCCTTATACTAAATCTAGTTATTAAAAGCTGATTATCTATTGCCTGTCCTGATGTGTAGCCTATACTCAACGGATTTAGTCTTATTTGCATAAGACTCCTAAGGGTGTGCAGGTACATGATGCGAAGCTAGTAGCAGCCGTGTGCATTCATGACCCTACACCTATTAGGACCTTCGTCAGGTGCTAACAATAAGGCTGACTTTTAGGCAAAAACGCGAGCATCCCGAGGACGAACATAAACTTGCTCCCCGACCTTGAGGTGCAGTTGAGCCAGTTGTTCTCGATTCAGATGGGCAATCAGAAGAGAGCGATCCGGTAGAATTAATTCCACATCGATGGCCCAACCCAGATGGATAATGCGCTCGACTTTTGCCTCAATGCTAGACCCATTGGGAGAAGAGAGAATTTCCAGGTCGTGGGGACGAATAAAAATCTTGACTCCGTTAGTACCCCCCCCAAGCTGCTCGAACAGTGCAGCCGAGGTTGGTGGTACAACATTCACCCGGCCGATAAAACTCATCACAAAAGCAGAGGCAGGATGATCGTACACTCGATCGGGAGTTCCCACCTGTTCGATTTTACCCTCATTGAAAATTACGATCTCGTCGGCCACTTCCATGGCTTCCTCTTGGTCGTGGGTGACGAAAACACTGGTGACATGGACTTCCTCGTGTAACTGTCGCAACCAAATCCGGAGCTCTTTTCTAACTTTGGCATCCAGGGCCCCAAAAGGCTCATCTAATAATAATACTTCCGGTTCCACCGCTAAGGCCCGGGCCAGGGCAACCCGTTGACGTTGACCCCCGGATAGTTGGGACGGATAGCGATCGCCTAATCCCTGCAATTGAATTAAACTCAAGAGATTGTCCACTCGTTTTTGAATGTAGTTCGGGGTAGCTTTGCGAATATTTAAACCGAAAGCGATATTCTGACGCACCGTCAGGTGTTTAAAAAGCGCATAATGCTGAAAAACAAAGCCAATATTCCTTTTTCTGACGTTTAAATGGGTTGTGTCTTTGCCGTTGATGATAATTTTGCCTGTGTCGGGGGGTTCTAATCCTGCGATCGCTCTCAGGAGAGTAGTTTTTCCTGAACCAGACGGCCCCAGCAGTGCCACCAGACGATTCGATTTGATCTCTAGATTGATGTTGTCTAAAGCGGTAAAGGTGCCGAATTTTTTCGATACTTGCTCGATGATGATACTCACGGTGGCTAATCCTCTGGCAAAAAATGTATAGGGTTTGACCGTATTTTAACCATGATTTAATCGCAGTCGTATTAAAATACAATTACATTTTACAAGATAGCAAGAAAATTAAGTTTCGATTCGGGAGATTACTGGTTATAAACGGAGACTAAAAAGATTAAACAGCGATAAAAGCTTACTATTACTCTTTTTTACTTTTTTAAAGGCTTAATTAACTAATTTTGTCTCTTAACCACCAGAAACGCACCGGAGAAAAGAGACGACTGAGGCAAAAATGGACTATTCTTTATTGGCAATATTTAGCTTTTTTATCGGAATTATCGTGGGATTAACGGGAATTGGTGGTTTATCCTTGATTACACCCCTATTGATCTTTGTATTTCAGGTTCCCGCTACCACCGCAGTGGGTTCCGATGTGGTGGCGGCCGGGTTGATGAAAGTGGTCGGCACCGTTCGTCACTGGCAACAGCAAACGATCGAGTTAGAGGTGGTAAAATGGCTGGTAATTGGCAGTGTACCCGGTTCTCTGTTAGGATTAGTCGGTTTTCGCTATTTTCAGCAGAATAGCTCCCTCAATCTCGATCAATGGCTGCCCCATATCATCGGTCTTGTCTTGATGATCGTGACTGTCCTAGCGGCCCTAGAACTACTAATCTCCTTGTTTTTTCCCGATTTGTCCCCTTGGTCCTGGCCAAAATTAGATTTAACCACTCGCTCTGGTCAGATAAAAACAACGATATTAGGGGCAGTTTTAGGCTATTTGGTCGGTTTAACCAGTATTTCCAGTGGTTCCTTGTTTGCATTGGTCTTGATGACCTTTTTTCAGCTTGATTCTCGCAAATTAGTCGGTACAGACCTATCGCAAGCGTCCATCCTCTTAACCTGTACTTCCATCGGTCATCTGGGATTAGGAACGGTAGATTGGAATCTGGTACTTCCCATCTGGTTAGGTGGAATACCGGGGGTGGTAGTGGGAGCAAGATTATCGGAATATTTCCCCAAAAATGCCCTAAAAATACTGCTTTATACTATTCTAGTCACGGTCAGTTGGCGCTTACTCCAACCCACCTAATCCCCAGAGTTTACTCGAAAGTCATCATACTACCGATCAACAGATCGGGACTGGTGGCGACAAAATAGATAATTCCCGCACCGAGAATGACGATCGCTAAACTAAATAGTACCACCCATCGATCGGCTGGTTCGTAGGTATCTTCATCTATATCTCGTCTGACTGTAAAATAATGGGCTGTGGTCAAAAATACGGTCAATAAACCCACTAAAGCAAACATTAAGCCTAATTTCCAGCCATAACCTGGCCGGGGAACTAGGGGAGGATGAAAGGCCCGTAAACGCAGGATAACCATACCAAAACCCATTAATGCGATCGCCGTTCGCATCCAAGACAGATAGGTGCGTTCATTGGCCAGATGATCGCGGACTCGATTGGGATTGACTTTTTTCGGTTTAATGCTGGTCTTGCTTTCCGTCACTGGTGATTTGAGAAAAAATAACATGATCGAGATGACTGGGGGTCCGTTTCAAGGGGAGCACTTGAGAAGATGATGTTATTCTATGGCACTTGAGTTATAGATGGTATGGAAAAAATCTAAAATCTCTTTTTAAATGTATTTGTATTGAATCAAAAATTAAATAGGGGTTGCTGAATAAATCTAAAAACATTGTTCGATAAGACTTTTAGACCTTTTTGAAATCCAAAAGTACCGGACATTGGAGGGATCGGGGGGAAAATTCCTGGACTTTTTACCTGAAAATGGGTAAAACCCTGCACCCTACACCCTACACCCTACACCCTACACCCTGCCCCCAGGAAAAACCTTTTGCCGCAAACCCTAAATAGATTCTGCTTGCTGCTGGAAAAGCTCCCATCCATAGCTTAAGGATAGGGCCAAGAAAGCGAGGGGAAGACTTTCCTTGACTATAAATACACCCAAACCGATCAACACACAGGGGACAAAGTGGCTGCCGTGACTGGTAATTAAATTAGCGATCGCCGGTAATTTAGTCAACTGATGAGCAGTAAAACACCAAACACCCACCAAGATGAGAAAAACGCTGACGATAGTGACTAAATTTGGCCAGGTATTACTAGCGAACAGCGGCAGATAAATGCCGATATTATCACTACCATTGGCGATGGTAATTGCCGCCACAGCGCCGGTTTGAGGGGAAAACCAGGCCGCCAAAGGAGAAGAAGGTGCTGATTCTACAGTCACCTCCAGAGGATTATCCGTCTCGGTTTCCTCTCGCTGCCAGAGACTCCGAATCCCGAAAATCACAGGCAACAGACCGAGAAAACGAATCCACTGAGCCGGAATTAAGAAACTCCCGAAAAAGCCAGTTAAACTCGCCAAAATTAGCAGGATAAAGCCTAAATACTGACCGATAACGATATGACGACGGCGAAAAAGTTTATTGACCTGGGTAAAAAGAATCGTCAAAATCAGGATGTCATCGAGATTGGTGGCAATAAAGGCCGCTATTGCTGTGGATATGGCAGTAATCATGGTAGTCATAGGATTTTTTTCTTAATCGGCTCTTCTGGTCTCGATCGCCCTACTTCCACTCTAGAAAGAGCTATTAATAAAATCAAATATTCTTTCTTGTTGATTTAATAAATTAAAATGATGGAAAGACCAATAGAGACGGAAAAACTCCTTGCCATGGCCAGAATGACCCTAGATCAACTGGAAATCTTTCTCGCGACTGCTGAACATCTCCACTTCACCAAAGCAGCAGAAGCTTTATATATCACCCAACCGGCCGTCAGTGCCGCCATTGCCTCCCTAGAAAGTGAATACGGGGTGAAATTATTCCATCGCGTCGGTCGTCATATCGAGATCACGGAAACAGGACGTTTACTGCAATTAGAAGCGCAACGCATTCTTACCCAGGTAACTTTGACAGAAAGGGGATTGGCGGAATTTAACGACTTGCAACGGGGAGAACTACAATTAGGATCGAGTTTGACTATTGGTAACTATTGGCTGCCGGCAAAAATTAGCGATTTTCAGGAGCGCTATCCGGCAATTAAGATCAACTGCACCCTAGCTAATACGGAAGAAATCTGTCTGGGTACGGCTAACGGACGTTTTGACCTAGCATTAATCGAGGGAGAAGTCAAGAGTGATTTAACAAATTGTTTAGAACAGGAGATCGTCGGCAGCGATCGCCTATTAATTATTGTCGGACGTTCTCATCCCTGGTATAAAAGAGAAGCGATCGAATTGCCGGAATTAGTGGAAACCCCTTGGGTAATGCGAGAATCGGGATCGGGAACTCAACAAAGATTCGAGGAAGCGCTACGGAATTGGGGTATCGATTTACGCACATTAAAGGTGACTTTGCTGTTAAATACTGGAGAAATGGTGAAAGCGATTATCGAGAATAGTTCGGCAGCTGCCGGCATTTCCGAATTGATGGTTCAAAAGGAATTACAATTAGGCACATTGCGATCAATTCGAGTCATCGATACTTCCGGTTTATCCCCTCGCTATCTCGAATTTACGCGCCCTTTTTTAAAAATAAAACACCGTCAGCGCTTTCAACCCCGGGTCTGTCAAGTTTTCGAGCAGATGTTGTGATCTGATAGAAGTCACCAAAAATTAACCTGAGCAAAAATCAAGCTATGTAGGGGAAATTATTTTTTGTTAAAAAAGAGAGATTATAAGTAAGTAGTTATAATTAAATTGAAGATAGATTTTGCCTCTGATCCCCCCTTAGTCCCCCGTTAATAAGCTATCCATTAGTCAGATCTTTCTTAACAAAAAGAGAAGAAACTTAAAAAAAGGGGAAACGATTGATAGGTATAGTTTTGAAAGAAGGAATTAAGGTGGAGGTGAGCAAAAAAATGGAGAAATGGGCAGCCCAAGAATTACAGTATGCAGACCTAGGGGACACCAGAAGAAAGAAAAGGTTAATCAGTATCGTAGAAAACTTGGCCAGCCAACTTAGTACAAGTGTGCCACAAGCTTCGGGAAATCTAGCCGCAGCGAGTGCCACCTACGACTTTTGGAATTCCCCCTATTTTCACCCCTCAGATATAATTGCCGCCCAAGCCAAAAG
>NZ_JACJSV010000095.1 GCF_014698335.1 Microcystis viridis FACHB-1342
GAAACTAGGAGCAGATTTTTATTTTGCTACTCCTTATCATTCGTGGGAGAGGGGATTAAACGAGCATACCAATGGACTGTTAAGACAATTTTTCCCCAAGGGAACGAATTTTAAAATCGTTAAGCCAGAGGAGGTGGAAAGAGCCGTAAACTTGATTAACAATCGTCCTCGAAAATGTCTTGACTATCGTACCCCGAATGAGGTATTCTATAAAGGTAGATCAGACAGTGATGCAATTCAGACTTGAATTGGCCATGTGCATGGTGCGTTCCCCAAAAATCGATCGGTGGAGCAGTAGGAGCCACATTAGGGAACGCACCCTACGGCTGTAGCATTGAGGGATTTCCAATAAGTCCTCCAAGACCAATGGCTACTATTAAGAACAATAGAGCAAATGCGATTGACATATAGGTTAAAGTTTCGGCATGAGGTCGCCAATCAATTCCAAGTTCTGCCTGATGATGCTTCACCCAATTTGACAAATCCCAAGTCTTCCATGTGCCGAAACAAAACATAATGAACGTCCCGATGCTGAGTAGAAATGGTAGTTGAAGAGCAAGCCGGATTAAGTTTTCGCTAAGTTTAGCGCTGATTACATAGGTCAAAATCGCCCCAATAATTCCAAAGGAAAAAGAGGCGGATTTGCATAAATTTTCAAAATAAAATTTATGCAAATCTATCAGTTTTTCAAACTGAAGCCATTGATACTCTTTATCCTCGCTCAAGAACCAATTCTCCTTTTTTAACTTCAGATACCGATGAACTAGCCCTGTTTACACCCTCCACCGAGGACTTGTGGCATAACGGTCTAGTTAGGCTTTTCGCTAAGGGTAGGGTAATACATTTAAATTTTGAATAAATCGGTAGTCTCGTTGATTCTTGGTGATAAAAGGGTAATTCCATATTATTGCTGTACCTGCAATCAAGCCATCGGCAATCAGCAAACCGTGACTTAGCCGATACAAGCGAAGTAAGTCAACCGCTTTGTCTGAAATAGGTTGGTCAATTCTGATTACATCAAACTGTTGAAGGAATTTTTCCAGCGTCCGTAACTCTGACTTGTTAGTGCAGCCAACAATTAGTTCCATTTGTGTAACTACGCTAATTGCTAATCTGGAACTTGATTGTAGCCTTTGCAGACAATTGACTGCTTCAGAAATACCACGACCAACATCAAGATTATGTCGGTATCTACGATAGTTGAACTAGCCATTTGTCTTTGACCACTCGCTTTCTCGTAAATTTCGCACCCAAGTAGTACTATCTAAATCTTGACGATCGCGCCACATTCCAACAAAGGGATCATTAACTAAATCAACATTTGACGATGCAGACAGAGGTTCAGAATATATGTACTTTTGTTTCAAAAAAGCGATCAGGCTGACTACTTGGCTCTGTGCTTCAGCAGGCAAAGATAAAAATTCCCCTAAAATCTCATGAGTCATGGTTGTATCCTCCCCCATATCACGCCCAAAAGCGTGTTAGCCAGATTAGCTTACTGCAAACAGCCTCCTTTTAAGGAGACTTATCACAGAAGCTTCTCAGGATTGTAGCAAAGATTCTTAGATATGGCTGCACTTTGTCACAGAATTTCACTATTATTTCGGGTAAGGTATGGTAAATCCCTTGATAGATTCAATCGGCACTAACTTCTGTGAAAACGGCTATAGATCTCCTGCAAAAATCAAAAATCTGACCTTAAGTGAGGAGAATCCGAGACAGGAGGAGAAAAAAGACATAAAAAATTTAGTACAAGTGCTGTGTTCTCCCTGCTCTGGCACTCCCTAGCTTACCAGAGGTCGATTATCCACTAAATGGTATCAAAAAAATCGGGTCTAAAACCTCGTCTTTACTCGTTTTATTATAACAGGATTTGGTATCACAGCTGCAATAAATGTGCATGGTACGTTCCCCCAAAATCGATCGGTGGAGCAGTAGGAGCCACATTAGGGAACGCACCCTACGGCTGCGTTGTTAGACCGCGCCTCACCGAATCTCTTCTAGCACTGGCTCATAAGGCTTCAATCTTGACCTTACCGCCCTCAATGTTATCGACCTGCAACCGATATCTGTAAAGCAGCGCCATTCCTAGTAGAGGCTCTGTTTCTGATTCTGCAATATCAATCTCTTGGTACTGCCCATCCCATATCACAGTCCCAGTGTACAGATCAAAATAAGTTTCACTGCCATCACCCAGCGTGACAAAATCAGAACCACTCCAAGGTAAATTTAATGTAGCAATGATTGTAGAGGGCAAAGATAAAAATCCATTGAACCCAGTATCAATCACCGCGTCAACCGCTTGCAGTTGCCGATTTGAGTTTCCGACTACAATCCTTAGCGTGGCTTCACGCCGCAAATTTACAACACCTTCCATCATGGATTTTTCTTCAAACTCCGTGCCCCGAAATGATAAACAGCGCGATGTCCGATACGAATGATCCAAGGTTGGGCATCGGGGTGACGTTCAAAGAGTCGATTAGTTGCAGGCACAACGTTTTCATCGACTTCAAACTCTCCAGTTTCAATGTCGATCGCTACAATCTTACCTTCATTACCGGCTTCGACTTGCTGCCGAATGCCAGATTCGTAGAGTTTTTGCCCTCGCTCGGCTAACTCATCTTTGGGATAACGCCGTTGACGAACTGCCATAGGGTTGACCTCAACTCAGTATTTTGCCTTAATGATACTCTGATTTATTCTAACGAAGTGCTCCCGCTCTACTACTGATGAGCCGCCTCATCGCAAGCCCCCCAGTGGTGCACTTCAAATTTGAATCGGCGCTTCAATCAAGGTGCATGGTGCGTTCCCCAAAAATCGATCGCTGGAGCAGTAGGAGTCGCCTTAGGGAACGCACCCTACAAGATCGGCGTGCTGCTACGCAGTGCCTTCGGCATCGCACTACAAATCATCAATCGTTACCAACCCACCTTCCGTAAACTGAATCACAAGTTCATGGCTATCTAATAAAGCAGTTCCAACCAGGGGTCGCCGCCCTGTGGCAAATACACGAGTTTCTCGCTCCTCACCATTCCAGATAATAATTGCTTTGTGAAGAGGCAGCATTACTTGGCTGTTGTCTGCTAAATTCGCACGCATATCGTACCTGAAAGGAAGATTCAGTAATGCTACTGCTTCGGGTGGTAAACAAAGCTCATCTGTAAATCCTGTATCTACTACAAACTCAATCGGAAAGTCAGCGCGATTTGGAATCCGAAATGGGATAGTGATAAGCGGGTGTCCATTAGCCACAATACCTGAAATCACTTAACTACACGCTCCATAACACCCCCACCAAAAGCGGCAGCAACGTTGTAGCCAATTTTGATCCCAAAGAGCCGAGCATGGGGGTGTTTCTCGCTCAATAAGTCAGCAGCGTGTAAGCCATTTTCATCAACTTTGTAGTCACCTGTTTCAATGTCAATGATAACCATCTTGCCAATGTTTTCTTCAACTTCCACCTCTTGGCGGATTCTGCTTTCGTACAGTTTCTCTGCACGTTGAGCAACTTCTTCACGGCTTAAAAGGATTGCTTGCATATACTAACTCCTGATTACGATTTGACTTCTGGAGACCCCTCTATAATATCTCACAGGTCTGTAGGATGAGCTAATGCCCATCCTACTAAGTCTCTATAAGATTGGTGTACTGCTACGCAGTGCCTTCGGCATCGCACTTAAACCCACAGCTGCAATCAATGTGCATGGTGCGTTCCCCAAAAATTGATCGCTGGAGCAGTAGGAGTCGCCTTAGGGAACGCACCCTACAAGATCGGCGATCGTACTCGATTATTTAACCAACGCTTCAATGATTTTTGACTTTCCCCTGATGGTTGGCCAAGAATCAAGTTTTTAGTGCTAATGTCTTCATCTAGTTGATTCCAATGGATTCCACTGCCACCAGCGAGCAAGCGATAATCATTGCGCTCCTCAATTGAGCCATGCAGGAGCCGAGGATACCATGCCAAGGGAACAGATATAGTGCGCCCATCAGACAAATCTACACTGAGTGTGTCATCTGTGATGGCCAATTGCTGAATTGCCAATGTTTCAAATACTTCATTCGTTAAAAAAGTCATTCCAGCCTGCTAGTAATTGTTCTTGGTTTTCTTGAACAAGTTTTTGAATGCGGTTAATTTCGGTGCGGTTAAATCCTTGGTTACTCTGAAGACGAACCGGCTGAAGCCAGAATTTAGCGATCTCTCGATCTCGTTCAACATGGATGTGAGGTGGCTCATGGCGATCGCCTGCGTAGCAAAAGAATCGATATGGGCCAACGGTCAACAGCGTGGGCATTCAAAAGTTTTGCTCTAAATATCTCAAACATAGCTGAATGCCTCGCTGACTGTCAATCTGTGAATATGCTCATGTAGGCCAAAGGCTATTTAAGGTTAAGAACAATACAAGATTAGCGTTCACAGTTTAGTTCCGAAGGTGTTGGATTTCTTTTCGTCAACCCAAGCTACAAGATCAGCGATCTGCTACGCAGTGCCTTCGACATCGCATTTAAACCCACAGCTGCAATCAATGTGCATGGTGCGTTCCCCAAAATCGATCGCTGGAGCAGTAGGAGTCGCCTTAAGGAACGCACCCTACAAGATCGGCGATCACACTTTAACCCACAGCTGCAATCAATGTGCATGGTGCGTTCCCCAAAATCGATCGGTGGAGCAGTAGGAGCCATATCAGGGAACGCACCCTACGGCTTCCAACACATACTCTTAGAAGTCTGCTCGGCAACCTTTGACCTCACTCTGTTTTGGGAATTCTTGAATAGCTCTGATTCGTTCTACTGTTAAGGTTGGACGATTTATGCATTCACCATCTCCTCCCACTTGGATTAAATACTCTCGACCTTGCGAATTATTGAACTGGCGAATCATTTTTAACTCAACTCCTGCTCCAATCAATGTATAGGCAACTGCTTTTACGGTATTCATGTCTACTCCTGA
Source organism: Microcystis viridis FACHB-1342 (assembly GCF_014698335.1). GTDB lineage: Bacteria > Cyanobacteriota > Cyanobacteriia > Cyanobacteriales > Microcystaceae > Microcystis > Microcystis ichthyoblabe_A. Next base: position 4,952 of record NZ_JACJSV010000095.1, read on the forward strand.
ACCAAACCAAATAGCATTTGTAGGTACTCCTGGAAGTTGGGAAGCAGATGTATTTAGCTTAACACCCAAAGCTTCTAGCCGCGATTTCACAATATTAGGATCTACATTTTTGGGAAAATACTGTACTGTGATGCCTCTTCTTTGATCAGCATTTCCACTAATTTTGTTTAGTGACTGACTAGCCTGTAAACTCTGACCAATCTGACCCTTATTCGGATTGTTGATGTTCTCCTGACTCCATCCAAGTTTCTCAAGAATATTGCGAATGAATTTTGTATCACTTCCTGTTACATCGAGTTTTGATTGCATTATATTAACAGTTTGCAATAGCTCGGAGTTTTGCTTATTAACTTGAGATAGATTATCGCTCAGATTCTTGATCTGGGAATCTTTTTTTGCTTCTGTTGCTTTAGATTCTTGCTCCTTACGATAGCCAAAATATACAGTACTACAAGCACTCACAATTATTAAGGCTAGTAAAATGAATTGCCAGATTTTATGTTTCTTATCTTTGGGATCTGCATAAAGTGAAATAACGCCCGAAAATAGTCCAATTAGGGAAGTGATAATTAATTCAAATGGCATAAAAATTTAGATTGATTTGCTAATGTTACAATTTCGCAGCAATTTGCTTATTGTGTCTCAGCATAAAAGATGTATAACTAAATCTTATAAAGAGACTTTCCGTATAACACTCTCCAGAGTAACAATATGGGTCAACTTTCGGCATATCACTCTATTTAAGCGCGATCGCCAAAACTTTTCCCCATATCACGCCCAAAAGCGTGTTAGCCAGATTAGCTTACTGCAAACAATCTCCTTTTAAGGAAACTTATCACAGAATCCTTCTAGAAATCTAGCAAAGATTCTTATATCTGGCTGCACTTTGTCACAGAATTTCACTATTATTTCGGGTAAGGTATGGTAAATCCCTTGATAGATTCAATCGGGACTAACTTCTGGGAAAACCGCTATAGATCTCCTGCAAAAATCAAAAATCTGACCTTAGGTGAGGAAAATCCCAGACAGGAGGAGAAAAAAGACAGAAAAATTTAGTACAAAAGCTCTCCTCTCCCTGCTCTGGCGCTCCCTAGCTTACCAGAGGTCGATTGCGACGACAATTATCGCAATGACCACAGCGAAAATTATCGGCATTTTCCTGAAACCCAAAGGCATTTAAGAGAAAGTGCCAACGACAGCGACGGGTATAGAGGTAGGGAAATATCTCATTTCTGGGTTTAAAAGTCATCTTGGCTGAATTATGAGGATAAATAAGCCGATAATGAAAAGGATCGAGCCATTCTAGGCGATCGAGACTGTGTAAAAGGGAGAGAATGAGCGCACCATCGGGAAATTCGGCACTAATCGCCTCTACTTTGCCCTCTAGGGGAATTTGGGCTAAAATTTGCCAAGCTTGTCGGTATTGGCGCTCCTGTTGGGAGTTAAAGAATTTTTGCTGGTTTTTATCGCTATTATCTAACCATCCCGTCGGTTCACTAATTAAGGTGAGAGCCTGCATTTTACCGCCATCGCGACCACCGCGGCCGATTTCCTGTAGGTATTCCGATAGTAAAGCTGGGGGTTGGTAGTGGACAACCCAACGCACATCGGGTTTATTGATACCCATGCCAAAAGCTGAGGTACAGACAACAAAAGTTAAATCCCCCCGCAGCCAATTTTGTTCTATTTCCCGACGCTGAAAGGGCGATAAACCGGCATGATAGGCACTGGTGCGATAGTGGAGAGATTGCAACCATGCCGCTAAATTTTCACTATGGCGACGGGAACGAGTATAGATCAGGCCGGATTGTCGAGGTTGACCGGTGAGGAAGTTTAATAGTTGATGACGACGACAACCGGGGCTAATACATATTTTGGTGCTTAAGTCAAGGTTTTGACGGTAAGGATTTATTAAGAAAAGCTGTGGTTTTTCTAGTTGTAAGATGCGGGTGAGCGTCTCACGGGTGGCGGGGTTAGCGGTGGCGGTGAAAGCAGCGATCGCTATTTGGCTGCCGGCCGGTTTTGATTGCAGCAGAGCGGGACGGACAGCCCCGAGACGACGGTAGGCAGGACGAAAATTATCGCCCCACTGGGTTAAACAATGGGCCTCGTCGAGGATGAGAGCGTTAATTTTAACGTGGGGAAGGGTTAATTTTGACCAGAGGGGCGGACTTAAGAGGGTTTCCGGCGAAAGATAGAGAAGTCGCAGGGTTTGATCTGCGATCGCTGCTAAGGTTTTCTTTCTCTGTTGTCGGGGGATTTCGTTATGAATCAGGGCAACGGGTAATTTTTTGGCTAATAATTCCTCCACCTGATTTTCCATTAGGGCAACCAGGGGAGAAATCACTAGGGTTAAGCCGGTTTTTAATAAAGCGGGCAGTTGAAAACAGATAGATTTACCGAATCCCGTGGGCATGACAATCAGGGCATCCTTTGCCGCTAAAATTGTCTCGATAATCTCCTGTTGGGGAAAGCGAAAGGCCTCATAGCCCCAAATTTTCTGAAAAATAGTCCGGATGCTTTCGGTATCGTGGGAAGACATGGGTTAACTGCTGGGGTGTGGGGTGTGGGGTGTAGGGTGTGGGGTGTGGGGGAGTTGAGCGGTTTTGACTATCCCGGACGGGTAACAATTTTTCCCATAATTGAATTTTTTTGGCACTTCTTTAATAATCTGTTACACTTATAGCGATCAATCCTTGTCTGGGGAATTACTGATGACTGAACCTGTTAGCACCACTGACCCCGCAGTAGAAACCGCCACCGAAGCGCAACCCAGTTACGTCAAGCTGGCGATGCGGAATATGGTCAAGAAAAAAGGCGTCTCGTTAAAACACTTTTTTTTGACTACAGCAGCCCTATTAGGCTTTTTTGTCGGTATTTCCTATCTGACGCGTCCCTAGGGTGAAATCTGGTGAGTGAGACTTTACCCCTAGGGGTGGATTTGTGCCTACAGGATAATTATTTTGATCCCGGAAATAGTCCTGTGGATGGGGAAACTTGGCACTATTGGTTGGAGACATGGTTAGGCTATCTATCGGATTATCTCCCCCTTGCCGCCGGTTATGAACTAAGTTTGCGTTTAACAGACGATCGAGAAATTCAGACCTATAATTGCCAATATCGCCACAAAGATCAACCGACGGATGTTCTCGCTTTTGCCGCTCTGGAAGTGGATTTACCAGTCGATGAGCGCATTTTAGAGACAGAACCTTTATATTTGGGGGATATTATCATCTCTGTGGAGACAGCACAACAACAGGCTTTAACACAAAATCATTCTTTGGTGCGAGAATTGGCTTGGTTAACTGCCCACGCTTGTTTACATCTTTTGGGTTGGGACCATCCCGATGAAACAAGTCTGTTAGAAATGCTATCTTTACAGGAAACTTTGTTAAAAACCGTCGAAATGCCGATACATAGTTAGTTATTTTTGTCAAGCATTATTGAGGAATATGAAGACAAACTATCATCAAGCCAACCAATCTACCAGCCTATCTAATCCCTATCTCAACAATAATTTTATCCCTCGATCGGGACAGGTGAGTGAGGGTAACAATCCCAGTCAAAGAGAATACGCTTGGCAAGTCGCCTCGAATCTGTTAGTCAGTTTTCGCTACGCTTGGGCCGGAGTCCGTTATGCTTTTGTTAGTCAAAGAAATTTTCGCATTCACACCCTGATGACCCTAGTAGCGATTAGTTGGGGCTTATTTTTGCGGGTTAATGCCATGGAAATGGCGATTGTCACCCTTACCTGCGCTCTGGTGATGGTCTTAGAATTAATCAACACTGCCCTAGAATCAGTGGTAGATCTGACGGTGGGGCAATCCTACCATGATTTAGCCAAAATAGCGAAAGATTGTGCCGCTGGTGCCGTTTTAATCGCCTCGATCGCCGCTTTACTCGTAGCGGCTTTTATTTTTATTCCCCATTTATTAGTTTAAGCGGGAAGCTTTTTTCCGTGTTGCCAAAGGCACGGCGTAGCCGTCCAGTAAACGGTAAACTGAAAACTCAAATCTGATCACTGATCATCTGTACTGATTTTAAAACGCTTAGGGAAAAATTAAGTACAAATGCTCTGAATTCCTCTCCCTGCTGCCAACTCCAGCACTCCGGTGCAGTCTTAACCAGTAATATTAGATAGGGTTTGCTGAAAAAGCTTTTCCTGATGGCAGGGTGTGGGGTGTGGGGTGTGGGGTGTGGGGTTTTATCGATTTTCAGGTGGTCAACTACCTAATTTTCAGGGAAAAAGTCCAGGAATTTTCCCCCCGATCACCCCAATGGCTGGCACTTTTTGAGGGGAAAAAAGTCTAAAAGTCTTATCCAACAAGGTTTTTAGATTTATTCAGCAAACTCTAGATAGTCAACAGCTTAACTGATCACTGATAACTGATCACTGATCACTGATTTGGCATAAGGGGACTCGACAGCTTTTAGCCGATGAATTTAACTTTTCTTAACCTAAGCCTAAACTGGCGAGGGGAGAGGGTTTCGCTATATATAAAAAATTGTCATCCTCGATACAGCAAAAAATCTCTTTTGTCCCCTTATAGGTTAGAGTATAGTTATTGATAAGACTTTTTTGTAGATCTTGCAGGAAATCTCCCATGAGTGCCATAACTTTCTCCACCGCTCCCACCGCTTACTCTATCAGGATGATTAAGGACGAAGTCCGTCAGATGGTAGAACAGGGGGTAGTGAGCAGACACCAACCGATCTACACCCTCTGTCAGTTCATTCCCCCTCGGGAGTGGGTTTGTGTTGAATGTGAACTAGAACGGTGTGACTACCTTCTCAGGGATCAAATTGGTGACTTAATCGCCTCGGAATCTTGGGATAATGACTAAACTCCCGTTTGCCGATCTGGGTAAAAATCGGACCAATCAGAAATTTATCAGCCTTGTCCACTCTATATAACTATTATAATTCAGCCCTAGTCATTTCTGGGGCTGAAACTATGGGGAGAGAGGGGGATAATTGTTAAGAAACAAGAATTTTTGGCAAGATTCAGCCAAGTTAGTTTAAAAGTTGCCGATTGCCAAGGGACGCTATCTCTAACATCCCCAAGTTTTCCCTAACTTAAAATCAGTAGTTGGCGCTGTTGTAAAGAACGCACACCAGTTAATCCTAAACCAACTTGAGCATCGATTGCTCCCACGGTTAAACGACCATCGCAAGCTTGTAGAAAATCAAATTCTCTCTCCGAGAGATTAACTGGCCGATAATCGTAATCTAGAACACTTGCACTAGGCCAACCGTAAAGACAGGGATGAACTTCGGCCACTGCATTCTCTAGGACTTGATCCCCGGACCAATCGGCAGTCAAAATCGGTGGTTTAGCGAGGAAAAATTCATAGTGGGTGATTTCGGGGTCTAATAATTCCGTCAAGCGATAACGTTCCCTTTCCCCTAAATTTTGCGCTCTAGCCATCAATTCGGGGGATTTACCCAATAAACGCTCTAATTGCCAGTAGGAAGGGTTAGAAAAGCCAATAAAGGCTAATCCTGACGCATCAATCAGTTGAAAGAGGGTATCGATATTATAGTCCACTTCCCGGGGGTGAACGTACATATCAGCGAAGGATTCATCGCGATGATTTTCCATTGACCAACGCTCTTTTTCCCGTTTCAAAATGCGATTATTTTCTGGTAGAGAGGCAAAAATCTTTCGGCCGACAGCGACCCCATCTTTATAATCCCCGCGTCGGTCTCCTTGCAAAAGTGCGATCGCAGATTGCATTAACTGGATTTCCCAGCGTCCCAATTGTGCATAGACGAAAATATGCAGCAGACCACCGGGGGCCAGTTTTTGCGCGAGGGATTGAATCCCTTTAATCGGGTCTGGGAGATGGTGCAGCACCCCGACGCAGTTAATTAAATCAAATTCTCCGGGGAGATTGGTGGCCGATTCAAGGGGTAAATGGTGAAAATCCAGAGAACCTCGGTGTTTTGGTGCGACTCCCGAACGATTACAGCGTTCTTTGGCAATTTCTAGAGCTTTTTCACTGATATCTATAGCGACTATATTAGCAAAAGGGTTGAGCGCGAGCAGATATTCGGTTCCCGCACCAGTACCACAACCCGCATCGAGAATGCGGATATCCTCTCGTTCAGGTTTACGATGAGAACAAAAGTTATAGGCAGCAATCCAATTCCAGCGCCAATTGTAACCGGGAGGAGGTTCATCTAGGAGCGGTTCGGGGGGGAAAGGATAGGTATTGTAGAGACGTTGTACAGCAGTGCGAATAGTAGCGTCGTCGGACATGAAAATTGGCAGAGTTTAGGATAACACTCGATCGATTGTCTCACAGACGGCAGCGATCGGGAAAGTCAGCCGGGGTTTTTTTGAGTTGGTCGGGGGTAAATAGACCTCTTGTAAAAATCAAAAATTGTTGTTAGGGTTAGGAGTCAGGAGTCAGGAGCCGGTAGTCAGGAGAATTAAGAATGAGCATTAATCAATTAAATGGTCTATTTAAGAATTTTATGCAATTGAATCCTTATTTTTACCGTTTTTGAACCCTCAAAAATTAATTATGCAAGAGGTTTAATAATCGGAACAAGCTGCTGTCCCCCTTGATAGCTGAGTTGTAGCTGACTGGAAAATTCTCCGCTAGGGGCTTCTTTTAAGTCAAAACAGACAGGGAGAATTGCTTCATTAGACTTTTCTAGACTAGCAGTAATTCTTTCAATACCTGAAGCTTGACATCGGTTTTGTGGCTGTTTGGGCGACATTTCTGGAATCTGGACTGCTGCTGGCGGTAATATTTGAGTTCCATCAGAGCTATTGAGATCGGGAGGAATCAGCTGCATTCCTTCAATAGGCTGGGGAGTCTTCACAAATAAACGTCGAGTTGCGATCGCTCCTTTCATCCCCACGATATCAATTTGAGTGGGTGCGATCATAACATCTGTCTGCTGGGCTAAAACCGGCGTTGGGGTCAACACCAGAACCAGCATGAGATATCTAAGAAAAATTCCCCGGAAATTCATAGTCACCAACCTTGTAACCGACTTTCTGCCAGTTCCCATTCCTACTGCAATTCTACTCTAATGGGACTTAAACAAATTTGAATGCCAAACAAAGCCGAAACTGGCTTTACTCGATTCTATCCTTGGGGTTGTGCTTTTAAAATTGTGAATACCAAGTACATTTGCTACATTTTAAAACTATCTTAACCTTAAGATTACTTTAATATTTCTTGGTTGTATCGAGAATAAAATCAATCTGTTGTTTCATTTTTATTTGAAGGAATTCTACCAAATTATGCCCGATTTTGCCACAGAATCGAAGGATACAGTAAAGGAAGCTACTACCTTCGTCAATTTAGGGATAGTTCACCAGGCACTCTCATTTTAGATGTAGCCGCCCCGTAGCATCGCAGCCTTGTCTTTGTATTCTAAATGAAGCATAATACAATCTTGAATGAATTATAATACAGGACAAGGACATGACCGATGTGACTGTTTCTCAACTGGCGATCGCCATTATCGGTGGTGGTTTCAGTGGTTCTCTCGTCCTAACCTGTTCCCTTGGTTAACGATCGCCAAAAATGTCGAGTTTGGGCCAAAAATGAAAGGAGTGAGCGATCGGGAACGAAAACAAAGGGTATCCGCCACTTTGGAGATGGTGGGACTCTCGGAAGCGGCGAATTTCTTCCCCTATCAGCTTTCCGGAGGGATGCAACAACGATCAGCGATCGCCCGTACCCTAGCCGCCGAACCAGCGATTATTCTCATGGACGAACCTTTTGGCGCACTCGATGCGCTCACCCGCGAATCGATCCAAACCCATCTCAGAGGCATTTGGCAGAGAACAGGGAAAACGATCTTTTTCATCACCCATGACGTGGAAGAGACTCTCTTACTCGCCACCCGCATCGTTGTCCTCCACGCTCGTCCCGGTCGCGTGGTTAAGGATATCGTCAATCCTTTCGCCCACCGTGACCACGAGGTAACCCCGGCTTCTTTGCGGCTATCCCGAGAATTCCTAGAGATGCGACAGAATTTGGTGGATAGTATTCGCAGCGACGAGATATAGTCACTTGATCCCTTTAGGGATTTCAATTTCTCGCTCTATTGTTTAATCATTACAGTTTATAAGTAAGTAGTTATAATTAAATTGAAGATAGATTTTGCGTCTGATCCCCCCTGCCCCCCTTGATAAGGGGGGTGCTGATGGGCGGGGGGATCCCCCCTGTCCCCCTTGATAAGCTATCCCTTATAGGGATCTTTCTTAACAATTTTTGCAGTAAGCACTCCAACCCTTATCCTGACTTGATTTCAGTTTTTTCTTTGTTTTGTAAGGGTGTCAACAAGGAATATTACAAATTGTTAACCGAGTCTTGAAAGCCTTGTGCTACAAAGGTTTGAAATGTTAAGAAAGATGTGACTAAAGGACAGCTTGATAAGGGGGGTGCCTGAGAACTTTTAACACCTACCTACTTAATCACTTGGTAATGATTTGGTAGTAGTGGCGTAGCCCTCTTGCTTACCTGGTATGAATTGTGTAAAATATTTATTAATAAAAATAATTGGAACCCGATCAGTCTTTAAACCTCTAGCTTGATCATGACTTTTCTGATAAATATCTTTTTCTGGCTTCTGTCTGGCTTACTCAAATA
>NZ_JACJSV010000096.1 GCF_014698335.1 Microcystis viridis FACHB-1342
TCATTTTGGGTCTGATTTGTTTTTGTTAATGATCAGACAGTACCTGATGAGCCTTTCTTTGTCAACTCTTGAGGTTGATGCGTTTCATTTTTGAATTGGCGCTTTAAGGATGGTATTATGTCAGACACAACGCAGTTAACACCGGAAAAAATTGCTCAGTACCGTATTCAATTTGCGGACAATGAGAACGCTTTAATTGCACTTGATGTTATTGAGGAATGTGAAGGAAACTTACAAGACGCAATCATTTTAATGAGAATGCGCGAAACTGGAACAGAACCAGATAAAAGCTTAGATTTAGATGAATTAGCGACAAAATGTCGTCCTTTTATTTGTTCAGCCAAAACTAAAAAAGTCTTTAAACTGATTGGAATTGTCGCAGGATGTTTACAGTTTCCCGTTACTTTAGTTGTTCCCGTCGTTTTGTTTGTTGTCGAAGATATTGGTTTAGATGCTTTTTGTAAGGAGACAGATTAAAATCCTGTAGCAATAAAACCTGCCCAATAATAGGGATTTTTAAAGGGATAGGGTTGACGTTGACGAATTTGTTTCAGAGACTCGTTAAAAATTGGGCGTTTTCCTCCTCCCAGTTGATTGATGATTTTATCTAATTGGAGTTGAAATCTTTCTAATTCTTGTTCAAATTGGTCAAGGGTTAAGGTTTGTAGCCATTTTTGAGCATTTTTAAGACTAACTGCAATTTCACCTTTTTTGGGATTTTTGGGTAAAGTTTCATAAAATTTGATCAGTAAAAATGCAGTTGATAAATCATTTACTTTCCACAAACTACTAACAACGCTAGGACTACCTGCAAATAGAAAACCGCTCGGTAAACCGATATATTCATCACTAATAGAATTAAGATCAATTAAGCCAGTTTCGCAAGCAGAAAGCATGACAAGACGACAGTTTTTAAAATTCAGTTCAAATATTTCTCCTAATCTTAAATAACCATCTTCTTGATCTGTTTTTTCTTTGGTAAGAATTAAAGCAGATTCTAGGGGTTTACTAGGGTTAAATGTACCATGACAAGAAAAATGGATACAGTTAGCTAAGGGGAAGTTTTGATGAGTTTTGATGGCGATTTCAGTAGCGTTTTGTTTGGCTAAAATATCACTTTGAACAAACAAATTTTTAATGATTTCTACTTCTAAATCCGTAAAAAGTAGATTATTTTGGGGGTTTTGAATGGCAAAAAGGGAGTTTAAATCGTTTAATTGACGCTGTTGAGTAATTTTAAATAATTGACAACTAGGGGCATATTGAACATCATATTTATCTTGTAATATTTGATTGTGATTAATAGGTAAAGCATGAAGGGGTAAAATATGCAGAAATAAATAAGGAATAATAATTAAGCGTTTACAAGTATTTGGAATAAGTGTCAGAATATCATTAATATGTAGGGTATCTGAGAAGGTTTGCAGGAGGTCAGAAAGTTGATTTATCCATTCTTGATGGCCATTTTGGGAGTAGTAAAGCTGTAGATAATTATTAATTAAATCAGTTAATTTATCTCGATCATCTTCTGAAGATTCCCAAAGGTTAATATTTCCATCAGCAGATACAACAAAAGCGAGTATTTTCTCACTTGTGATATACCATTGCAAAAGACAAGTTTCAGCATCGGTTAAAGATAAAATGTCTTGAAAGGGAATAGGCTTAACCGTTTGAGTTAAAATAAAATTCTCATCTATTTTCGTTATTTCACGGTCAATAAATTGATTTAATTCTTGTTTTAATTTATTGAGGTGAGTATAGTCATTTAAGATGGGTTGTCTTTGTTCATCTAGAGTTAAAGTTACTCCCCGATTGCGGGTTTGTTCTTGGATGGCTAACTGTTGTTCTTCCCCAATAATGGCACGACGGAGGCGATCTAATTCCGTAATAATAGTTTGGGGGATATTACCTTTAGGATAGATATCTCGGTCGGTAAGCAATTGGACTAAATAGCGGGTTTTGCTGCGTTCAACGTATTCTAAGGCGCGATCTGGTTGATTGAGGTTGAGATAGGATTGAACAATGCCATGATAAACATCCATTGCCTCAGAGAGAATTTCTTGTTGTCGTTGGGGGTTTAAGGCTTCGAGTCGGGTATTTTCTACTGCTTCGATAGCTAAGTTGTAGCCTTTGATGGCGGTTTCCCAGTCTTGGATAAAGTTGGCAGTATTTCCTAAGTTTCGTCCTATTCCTAAACAGTATATGGGATAAGCAGTGGGGGTATATACTTCTAAAGACAGGTTATAAGCTGTGATCGCCAACTTTAGATTTTCTGTCCTTTCCTCTCTATTGATCGCCAACTTTAGATTTTCTGTCCTTTCCTCTCTATCGTCAAATCTATCTTCAAAACATCTGTTGTGAAGATAGGCATTCCCCAGATTATTTTGTGACCTTGCCCAATATTCAGGAAAAGCTTCACGGGTATAAACTTCTAAAGACTGGTTATATGCGGCGATCGCTAACTCTAGATTATCTGTGATTTCCCCAAGAATGGGACGAACATGAGTATTCCTAAAATTATTTTGTGACCTTGCCCATTCATCAGGAAAGGCATCACGAGTATGGACTTTTAATTTTAAAGATAGGTTATAAGCTACAATAGTGAACTCTAAATTATCTATCCTTTCCCCAAGAATGCGAACATAAGTATTCCCCAAATTATTTTGTGACCTTGCCCATTCATCAGGAAAGGCATCACAGGTATATACTTTTAATGATAGTTTATAAGCTACAATAGCTAACTCTAGATTATCTGCCTTTTCGCCTTTAATGCGAGTTTGATAAACATTTCCCAAATTATTTTGTGACCTTGCCCATTCATAGGGAAAGGCTTCACGGGTATATACTTCTAATGACAGGTTAAAAGCTTCAATGGCTAACTCTAGATTATCTGCCCTTTCCCCTCTGATGCGATCTAGATAAGCAGCACCCAGATTATTTTGTGACCTTGCCCAATCTTCAGGAAAGGCATCACGAGTATAGACTTCTAATGACTGGTTTAAAGCTACGATAGCTAACTCTAGATTATCAGCCCTTTCCCCTCTGATGCGTTCACGATAAGCATTACCCAGATTATTTTGTGTCCCAGCCCAATCTTCAGGAAAAGCTTCACGAGTTCTTACTTCTAAAGATAGGTTATGAGCGGTGATCGCTAACTCTAAATTATTAGCCCTTTCCCCTCTGATGCGATTTCTATAAGCTTCTCCCAGATTATTTTGTGTTGTTGCCCATTTATCAGGAAATGCTTCACGAGTATATACTTCCAAGAGCGTCTGATAGCCTTTAATCGCAATTTCCAGATTATTAGCTCGACTGCCCAAGGGAAACTCTGAAATATCAACACATAAATTTTGAATTATCCCTGCAACACCTGCCACATTCCCTTGAGAAAAAACATTGTTATCGTCTTGTTCAGGACAAGCTTGACGGTTTAATACTTCTAAAGACAGCTTAAAAGCTGTGATCGCCAACTCTATATTTTCTGCTCTTTCCCCAAGAATGCGATCTCTATAAGCATCCACCAAGACAAGTTGTGTCCTTGCCCATTCAGAAGGAAAGTTATCACGGTTTCTTACTTCTAAAGACTGGTTAAAAGCTGCGATCGCCAACTCTATATTTTCTGCTCTTTCCCCAAGAATGCGATCTCTATAAGCTAACCCTAAATTATATTGTGATCTTGCCCATTCATAAGGAAAGGCTTCACGGGTATAGACTTCTAATGACTGATTTAAAGCTACGATGGCTAACTCTAGATTATCTGCTTTTTCCCCTTTGATGCGATTACGATAAGCACACCCCAGATTATTTTGTAAATTTGCCCAATCTTCAGAAAAGGCTTCACGAGTAAATACATCTAAAGACTGGTTGTACGCGGCAATAGCTAACTCTAGATTATCTGCCTTTTCCCCAAGAATGCGATCACTATAAGCAATCCCCAGACTATTTTGTAAACTTGCCCATCGATAAGAAAAAACATTACGGCTATATACTTCTAAGAGAGCTTGATAGCCTGTAATAGCAATTTCCAGATTATTAGTTCTACTTCCCAAGGAAAACTGTTGAATATTAATACATAAATATTGAATCACTCTGCCAATACCTGCTACTTCTTCAGCATTCCATTCAGAAAACACATTTCTAGCGCGTTGTTGCAACACTTGGGCAAAGGTATCATCTAACAGATGTTGACGGCGTTGTAGGATAGGATAAACCACGGTAGGATCACTATTACTCTCTGCTTCTGCTTGTAAGACTTCTAATAAAAACGCCTGATACTCCTCTATACTTCCCGCTTGACGGTTGAGATATCGCCCCAACTGTTGCGCCATATTCCGTAACCAAGCAACAGGATTATGATTTCCTTGTTGTTCTAACCAAGTTGCATAGTTTTCCATCACCTGCAAAAATTCGGGATCGATCAATTCCTGATTTGCTTGCAGAATATTGGGTTCCTCCCCATCAGCAGAAGTGAGCAACTGTTCAATTAAATTAACATAAGCTTGGGCGCGTTGTTCATTCATTGTCTGTACTGTGATTAGAATGATTGAATGAGGGACTATGATGTTTTTTGGCGGATGACTCTATGATAGGATGAGTCCCCTTGATATAGGGCGATTATGACACAGAATGCTATAGAGGATATTAACTATAAACGCTCAAACTCATCAACCCTTAATCCCGCCTGCCTTAAAATACTGCTAATTGTACCGATTGTTACCTCCTTATAACAGGGAACAATCGTTGTCCTTTTTCCTTCCGGAGTATCCTTGGCAAACTTAACATGACTCCCCTTTTGACTAACAACTTCAAACCCTGCCGCTTCCAACTTGCGTTTAATCTCACGATAAGATAAAGGCTTAAGCGGCATTGATCTCTACCTCTATCTTCTGTAATCGGGGAATAACTGTTGCACAAGGCGGTTCAAAATGTAATTCTAAAGCCTCTTGCAGATTGTTTAACGCCTCGGTTTCCGTTTCCCCTTGACTAGCAACATCAACCTCTAAACATTGGGCAACAAACCAATTATCTTCTTGAAAAATTCTCGCTGTAAGTACCTGTCTCATTTTCACTTTCCTGATTGAGCTTTCCATGATTATAGGTCAGGCTAGAATGACAGTCAATTAAATAATCATATAGATCATGCTTTAGACTTCTACATAACAAGATTCTATACTTTATATCCCGTAACCAAGCAACAGGAGTATTATTTCTTTGTTCTTCTAACCCTGTTGCATAGTCTTCCATCATTGTCTGTACTGTGATTGATGTGATTATGTGATGGACTGTGATTTTTTTTGAGAGAGAGCGACCTTATGATATAGTGTGATACAATAAATATTCGTGATTGTCAAGGGGGGGTCGCTGCCAAATTTGTTTGATATATTCCAAGTTTCTGCCTTAGAACATATCAAACAAATTACTTTTCTGCACAAATAACTGTCATTACAGCAACTTCTTTGTCCAATTGATCTCCTATTTCATCTTCAACAACGTCCAGATCGTAATCCATTTGTAATCCCAGCCAAAATCGCGGTGACATATCAAAATAACGAGCTAACCGAAGAGCTATATCCGCCGTGATACACCGCTTTCCGTGAACGATTTCGTTAATACATTGTTCGGGAACTCCAAGAGCCAGAGCTATTTGATTCTGACTAAGGTTCATTGGCTTGATAAATTCCTCTAAAAGAACCTCACCGGGATGAATTGGCATTAGTTTATCTTCATTCATTATTTTACCTCAATGATAATCAACGATTTCTACGTCTAGAGCATCACCGTTTTGCCAGACAAAGCAAATTCGCCATTGATCGTTAACCCGAATGCTATATTGACCTTCCCTGTCACCAACCAGACGTTCCAATCGATTTGCTGGTGGGACACGAAGATCTTGCAGGGTTTCCGCACGATTAAGCATCCGCAATTTTCGCAATGCCACTTGTTGGATATCTAATGGCAATTTACGCGAATGTTTACGTTCAAAAACTTTTTGAGCTTCTTTATCTTTAAAGTTTTGGCTCACTCTCTAAACAATTTCTTATCCTACTTTTAAGTATATGACGTAAGGATGCTCCAATGGCAGAACTGGTTGGGGAACAGGCCAGACAGGGACTTCTGCGAATGCGTCTGGGGCCAAGATGACGCGACGACGAATGAGCGCGGTAGCCTTCATGTTGGATATACTAACAACACCTTAGCCTATTGTCAATGTCCCCAACAGTTAAAAACGCCTCATATTCTTCTATATTTCTCGCTTGAGGGTTGAGATATTGCCCAAAGTTTTGTGTTAAATCAATCTGCATGGTTATTATTGTATCCTTATTATTCTAACCCCGTTGCATAGTTTTCCATCACCTGCAAAAATTCGGGATCGATCAATTCCATATTAGCTTGCAGAATATTAGTTCGTTCCTCATCATCAGCACAAATGAGCAACTGTTCAATTAAATTAATATATGCTTGGGAGTGTTGTTCATTCATTGTCTGTACTGTGATTGATGTGATTATGTGATGAACTGTGATGTTTTTTCGATATACCAACCGTATAATATAATATAATAAACACTCATGATTGTCAAAGATAACCTAATCATAGTCGATCATTCAATCATTCTAATCATAGTTTAGACATTATTAAGGAGAAAGACTATGGACATCACCATCCATCTTAGCCAAGAACAAAGGGAAAAACTCGCCTACATCCAACAACATAGCGATCAGGATATAACTACCCTACTCAATCAAGTTATTGAGCAACAATATACCAAACTACACCCGCGTAACTCAGATCCCCTTAAAGTGCTGAAAGAAAGCGGTTTTATTGGGTGTGGACAAGGTTCGCCCGATCTTTCTACTAACTATAAAACTATCCTGAAGGAAGAATGGTCAGCCAAACATGATTATAGTTGATACAGGCTTCTGGTTGGCCCTCGCCAATGAGCAAGATCATCATCATCAACAAGCACAGCTTGTAATTCAAAGATTGCGAGAACCCCTAATAACAACCTGGTGTGTTGTCACCGAAACTTGTTACCTTTTGCTAACTCGTCTCGGTAATCATGCTCAACTGCTATTTATTCAAAATTTCTTAGCAGGTGGTTTTGAAGTATTTGAATTACAATCAAATCATGTTAGACGAATGGAACAACTCATAGACCGTTATGAAGATATACCAATGGATCTAGCTGATGCTTCATTAGTAGTATTAGCTGAAAACTTAGGACACGGGAGAATTTTAACGTCAGATCGCCGCGATTTTTCAATCTATCGCTGGCAGGATAACCATACTTTTCAAAATTTATTCTTAGAATATCCTTAGTACTTGGGAATCAAATGAATAGGATTTTTGTGATTGTGTGATTGTCTAAAAACAATCTAATCATAGTCGATCATTTAATCACTCTCAATCATAGTTTAGACGGTATTGTAATTAAGGATTACCGGAAATAACAAACCTACCCACTGCCACTAAAAACCCTCCTACCGCCGTAATTAAAATACCAATTAATGTCCAAATTTGAGCCTGTTGTGAACCTTTAATTGCCTTAACATCTTGCTTCAGGTTATCGATTTCCACCTTTAATACCTGTCTTTCCCCCTTAGCTTCTGTTAACTCAATTTTGATGTCTGTAACATCTTTTTGTAAATTCTCTAATTTGTGATTAATTTGAGCTAAAATTTCCCCTAGGTTTTGTTCAATTATTACTGACATTTATATTTTTCCTCATAATCAAAAAGCTCCCCGAATCATTCACCCTAAAACTCAAAAGTGTTGACCCAGTTTTTGGATAGCAAAAAATAATAAATTTTATCCTTTTCACAAAGCATTTTTGGGGCGACGGTTCCAGAATTCGGGCTAGTCAAAGACTAAACCCGAACTTGACCGAGTTTTTTAATCCTCTAAACTAATCTTGACCGGATTAACTTTCCAAATCTCTTGACAATATTCCCAGATTGTGCGATCGCTAGAGAATTTTGCCATGCGAACCGAGTTAAGAATCGACATCCGCGTCCACTTGTCCCGATCGCGATAAGCTTCACTTACCTGTTCCTGACAATCAGCGTAGGATTGATAATCAGCTAAAAGCATATACTGGTCATCGTAGAGGAGAGAATCAACGATCGGCCTGAATAATTCCTGGTCACCAT
Organism: Microcystis viridis FACHB-1342; assembly: GCF_014698335.1. Lineage (GTDB taxonomy): Bacteria > Cyanobacteriota > Cyanobacteriia > Cyanobacteriales > Microcystaceae > Microcystis > Microcystis ichthyoblabe_A. The sequence continues at coordinate 8,149 of NZ_JACJSV010000096.1, forward strand.
GGCTAAAATAACCACTCTTAATTCGATCGATCACTCCCTTCAATTCGCGATTATTTTTGTAATAGCTCATCGGTTCATAACCCTGTGCTTTCTTAGCATAAACTTCTTCTGCTGTCAAGCCAAAAAGGAAGAAATTTTCTGCCCCTGCTTCCTCGCGAATTTCGATATTAGCGCCGTCCAGAGTCCCAATGGTGAGGGAGCCATTCATGGCAAACTTCATATTACCGGTTCCGGAAGCTTCCTTACCCGCCGTAGAAATCTGTTCGGAAAGATCCGCCGCCGGATAGATGCGTTGACCCAAAGAAACGTTAAAGTTAGGCAGGAAAACCAATTTTAAACGACCTCTGACATCAGGATCCTTATTCACAATTTCAGCCACAGCATTAGTTAACTTAATAATTAACTTCGCCATAAAGTAACCGGGGGCTGCCTTACCACCAAAGATAAAAGTGCGCGGCACAATATCGATCTGAGGGTTCTGTTTAATGCGATTATAAAGGGCGATAATGTGCAGAACTGCCAGATGTTGGCGTTTGTATTCGTGAATCCGTTTTACCTGCACATCGAAAATCGAATTAACATCCACCTCGATATTGCGGGTTTTCAGCATATAAGCCGCTAAATCGGCCTTATTCGCCTGTTTAATTTCATACCAACGCTGACGGAATTCAGGATCATCAAGGTATTGTTCCAGTTTTCGCAATTCCTTCAGGTCTTTTAACCAATTATCGCCGATTTTTTCGGTAAATAGTGCCGATAATTGGGGATTGCTCAATAAAATCCACCGGCGCGGGGTGACACCATTGGTTTTATTATAGAATTTTTCTGGCCAGAGCATGGCAAACTCTTTCAGGGTGTCTTTTTGCAGCAACTCGGTGTGTAAGGCAGCGACTCCGTTAATCGAGTGACTACCCACACAGGCTAAATTAGCCATGCGAATTTGTTTATTACCCCAACCAGCTTCTTCAACTATCGACAATTTGCCCAATAATTCCTCGTTATCGGGAAACCAAGTCCGCACATCGTCGAGGAAAAAGTGATTAATCAGGTAGATAATTTCTAGATGTCGGGGTAGCAATTTCCCGATCAGATCCGCCGACCAACGTTCTAGGGCTTCTGGCAATAGGGTATGATTGGTATAAGCGAAGGTTTTTTGGGTAATTGTCCAAGCTTTTGACCATTCTAAGCCGTTTTCATCCACTAACAAACGCATTAACTCAGCGATCGCAATGGCGGGGTGAGTGTCGTTTAGTTGAATAGCGGCGGTTTCGTGGAAATTTTGCAGATTTTTGTGGCTTTTTAGGTGAATGCGAATTAAATCTTGCAGGGAAGCGGCCACAAAAAAGTATTGTTGGGCGAGACGTAATTCGCGACCGGCGGGGGTATTATCGTTGGGATAAAGGACTTTAGAAATGGTTTCCGCGTCCATTTTTTCAGCCACGGATTGATCGTATAACCCGGCGTTAAAAGCCTCAAAATTAAACGATTCACTTGCTTCTGCTTTCCAGAGACGCAAAGCGTTAACCGTGTTGGTTTTGTAACCCGGGACGGGGGTATCGTGGGGAATGGCTAAAACCCGACGTTCCGGCAGCCATTGTACCCGTTCCTGTCCCTTATCATCGTGATAGATTTCCGTCCGGCCACCCAGTTTTACTTCCACACTTTCATCGGGACGGGGTAATTCCCAAGGATTGCCGAAGCGTAGCCAGTTATCGGGGATTTCCACCTGCCAACCGTCTTGGATCATTTGATGAAAAATGCCAAATTCGTAGCGGATACCGTAGCCGATGGCGGGAATTTCCAAGGAAGCGAGAGAATCAAGGAAACAAGCCGCTAAACGCCCTAAACCGCCGTTGCCGAGGCCGGGATCTGGTTCCTGTTCGATAATTTCCTCAAAATCAAGACCTAATTCCTCGATCATCTCTTTGATTAGGTCGTAAATACCCAAATTAGCGAGATTATTACCTAAATACCGCCCCATGAGAAATTCGGCGGAGAAATAGCAGACGAGTTTAACTTTTTCTTGTTTGTAGGTGTCGGTGGATTTCAGAAAACGACGCAGCAGGCGATCGCGAACGGTGTAGGCAAGGGCGACATAGTAATTGTAGGGACTGGCATTAGTGCGGTTAACCCCTTGCAAATAAAATAGATTGTCCAGAAAAGCCCGTTTTAGGGTTTCGGGACTCATGCCCGTGCGATCATCTTCAACTAAAGTGGGGCATTGAAGTGCTTCACGCCCATCAGCTAGGCTAGAGGTTGTCTCCATGGGTTTTTGTTGTCCATATATTCGGGAGTCGATCGCCGATCAGACCTGATGACGATATCCTTTATAGTTTACTTGTTACCTTTTGGAGAGACTCAGACATTTAGATTTCTATTGGTTTTGAGGGGAGCAGCGATCGCAATTACCAACAAAAAAAGGGTGAACCCTGTCCACCCTCCCACAATTATTTACAAAAAAAGCTTAATAGCGTTTTTTTCTGTCACCACCACCACCATTGAAGGGCGCACGCTCTTCACGATCGCGGGCTTCGTTAACTTTAATTGCTCGCCCCATCCATTCAGCACCATCCAGTGCGGCAATTGCTTTGGTTTCCTGGGCTTTATTTTCCATTTCCACGAAGGCGAAACCGCGTTTGCGCTGTGTCTCTTTGTCAACGGGAATATGGACTCTTTGGACCTTGCCGTAGTCTGTAAAGACCTCGACCAGATCATCTTGGGAAATATCGTAAGAGAGATTACCAACAAAAATAGACATAATACTTGAATCCTCGATCAATACTCGAAACGGTGTGGAGACACAAAATTCAGGGAGAAGCCGAACAATACTAAAGTAAAAAACTTACCAGATTAATACTGGAAACGAACTTGAACACTAATCTTGACTCTTGCCTCGATCATAACACAGAAAGAGTCGATCGCCGATCAGAATCTGATGGCGATATCCCTTATAGTTTACTTGGGGTTTGCTGAATAAATCTAAAAACCTTGTTAGATAAGGTTTTTAGACTTTTTTTACCTCAAAAAGTGCTGACCCTTGGAGTGATCGGGGGTAAAATTCAGGTACTTTTTCCCTGAAAATTAGGTAACTGACCCCCTGAAAATGGGTAAAACCCCACACCCCACACCCCACACCCCACACCCTGCCCCCACGAAAAACTTTTTGCCGCAAACCCTAATTAACGACAAAAAAAGGGTGAACCCTGTCCACCCTCCCACAATTATTCACAAAAAAAGCTTAATAGCGTTTTTTTCTGTCACCACCACCACCATTGAAGGGCGCACGCTCTTCACGCTCGCGGGCTTCGTTAACTTTAATTGATCGCCCCATCCAGTCAGCGCCATCTAGTGCCTCAATCGCTTTGGCTTCCTGGGCTTTATCTTCCATTTCCACGAAGGCGAAACCGCGTTTGCGCTGTGTCTCTTTGTCAACGGGAATATGAACCCTTTTAACCTTGCCGTAGTCTTGAAAGACCTCGACCAGATCCTCTTGGGAAATCTCGTAAGAGAGATTACCAACAAAAATAGACATAATACTTGAATCCTCGAACAATACTCGAAACGGTGTGGAGACACAAAATTCAGGGAGAAGCCGAACAATACTAAAGTAAAAGACTTACCGAGTTAATACTGAAAACGAACTTGAACACCAATCTTGACTCTCGCCTCGATCATAACACGAAAAGACTGGAGTTAATGTTAACTTTTATTCTCTGGGGCAAGAGACTGTTTTGGCTATCGGTGGCTACTCCCTCAACTGCTAGCTTTTTTCTCCCGACGAAATAACCAAATCATCAGGGCCACCACACCGATTTGTAGGGCAAAATTGGGTAAAGCGGTGGCTACGTCCCTGCCTGCCGCTAATTGGGCCAGAAAAACCACCGCACCAATAAAACCGGAAGCACCTAAACCGAGATAGATAAACTGCCGCAGACCTCGGTAGGGATTGGCCGCTTCCTCTTTCAAGCGGGCGTATTTTTGGGTATCGAGTCGAGGGGATTTGCTCATAAAAAAATCTTTCTAGCTTTGTATCTATTGTCCGTGATATAATCGGAAACTGGCAATGTGCCGATGTAGCTCAGTGGTAGAGTAGTTGATTCGTAATCAATTGGTCGTGGGTTCAAATCCCATCATCGGCTTGGGGTTTTACCTCCCGGAAGTTGACTAAGAAATACTGGTACAGTGGTTAAATGCCTTGGTTTTGTGGCGGCTATGGCAAAACCCCCTAAGGCCTTTGCCGGGGATTTGCGGCTCTCTTGGGTTTGGTGGGTAAAATCTATTCTCAGATACATTCCCACTGGCGAGCGAATGGAACGAACCACAAAGACACAAAGGACACAAAGATTGATCGGTCTTATATAAGTTAAACTTATCACAACAAGAGTAAGAGAGCCGATTGACTTCAATAAGCCATTTTAGCAGCAAACAAGAGGTAAAAGAGTTAATTCCTCTAACCGATCGTTCCCTATTTTGGTCGAAATCTTTGGGAAAAAATCAGCTAGTTACTAAAGAAAAGTTTGAATAATTTCTGCGATCGCTTGACGTTGGCAATCGTCATATCCCCAGCGTTCTAGAAAGGCTTGATATTCTCCTTGTCCTGTGTTTAAACTGGTAGCTAATTGTCGTAATTTTTCCCCCAAGGCTGGCGATAATAACTGCTTAATTAGTTGACTGTTTTTTTCTTGGACTTTCTCAGAACCTCGAGCATTTTCTTCGTCTCCTTGACTGCGATGATAGATGACCATTGCCGTGGACATGACCAGATTTTTAACTAATAATTCATTCACCAATGTCGGGGAAGTTTTTAAAGCGGTGATTACCTCCAAACTAGGATATTCCGTATAGGATAAATCGCTGGTTGAATAAGTAACAAAGAATCCTCTGGCTCCATTTTCTGTTGAGACTAACTCAGTAATTTCCTGAGTGATTGTATCGGTATCTAAAAACTCAATTTGACTTAGTAAATCTTGAGTTTGCTGGATAGCATTTTCAAAAGTTATACCCATAACAATAAATATCCTTCTGTGAAGTTTAATAGAAAAATACTAAGCGTCTAAAGCATTTAACCAATTAGTTAAATCCTCCACTGTCGAAAAATCCAATAAAGCTTCTCCCACTCGTTCCAGAGCATCAATATTTAAGGTTATAATCCAACTCTCTAGAGCCACATCAATAGCTCCTAACTTACGTTTAATCAGACGAATAATGGCTCTTCGTTACCCTTTATGCTAAATCAACAGACAAGATGCCAAGACAACATACTTCTAACCCAAAAATTCCGAAAGTTTCTAAAGCCATAGCCTCTCCG
>NZ_JACJSV010000097.1 GCF_014698335.1 Microcystis viridis FACHB-1342
TCAATTAAGACAGTATTAAGGACAATTCTGCCTAATAATCCCAGATAATCGGGGTTGGGTTCGGGATTGGGGGAAAAAAATAAATCTATCTGTCGGGTTTCATCGCTGACTTCTTTGCTGATTTCGACGGTTCCCAGGGGAGAAAGTAATTGTTCAAGGTAATTTTTGGCAAATTGGTCATGGGGTTTCATGGGGTTTCTTGAATAGCTTGTCGGACTTGTTCTAAGTCTAAATCCAAAGCTTGAGCGATTTGTTCCACACTTAAACCCAAAGCAAGCAAACGGGGAATAGATTCCAGTTTAGCCTCTAGTTTTCCTTCCTGTCGTCCTTCCTGTCGTCCTTCCTGTCGTCCTTCCTGTCGTCCTTCTAGTTTTCCTTCCCGTTTAGTTGCTTCCCTCCATTCCTGATAGGTTTGAGATAAAGTCATAAACACCTCTCTATCTTCAGTTTCTAGGATGTTATTTATTTCCATACTAACCCGCCAACTAATTAATAATTCCAGTACATTTTCCCAGAAAGCATTAGAACTCTGGCAAATTAATTATATGTTATAATGCTGGGTTAACTAATTTTTTGGGGAAAATTAGTTAATTGGTACATCGGGGTGAGAGCATCTCAAACGCTAAAAAAGTAAAGACCTCCATTATACCATAAAAAAAATATGCAAGATGTATATTATTGTAGGAACGAATTGCCTTCGCTCCTACAATAATAATTATTAACGGTATTAGCAGAGGATTGTTGATTACTTTCCTCTAGTTTTTTCGGCCCAAACTTTGCTGGGTAATCCCCAAACATAGATGAAACCTTCGGCAGCTTTATGATCAAACTGATCCTCGGCTCCGTAGGTAGCTAAATCGGGAGAATAGATAGAATTGACTGACTGACGACCGACCACTTTAGCGTTACCTTTAAACAGTTTGAGTCGCACCGATCCCGTTACCTGTTCTTGGGTTTTGAGGATAAAAGCATCGATCGCTTCCTTTAAGGGACTGTACCACAATCCTTTATAAATTAACTGTCCGTAGGTATCTTCAATTCCCCGTTTATATTGGGTAACATCTCCAGTTAAAGTTAAACTTTCTAAGTCCCGGTGAGCATCAATTAAAACTAATAAAGCCGGGGCTTCGTAAATTTCTCGCGATTTAATTCCCACTACTCGGTTTTCGATCATATCTAAACGACCAACACCGTGTTTACCCACTAGGTCATTTAATTGACTAATTAGCGTGACAGAATCGAGATTTTCTCCGTTTAAACTGACAGGAATACCCTGATTAAAACCAATATCGACGTATTCCGGCTCGTTGGGAGTATCGGCGATCGCTTTGGTCATTAGATAGATTTCTTCCGGGGGTTCCGTCATCGGATCTTCCAAGGGACCGGCTTCAATACTGCGCCCCAACAGGTTACGATCGATACTAAAAGGCGAGGATTTTTTCACAGGGGACTCGATCCCGAATTTTTCCCCGTAGGCGATGGTTTCTTCCCGGCTCATGCCCCATTCCCGGGCGGGAGCGAGAACTTTTAAACTAGGATTAAGGGTCATAATGCCCACATCAAAACGCACTTGATCGTTACCTTTGCCAGTGCAACCGTGAGCGACGGCATCGGCCCCGTATTTCTCGGCGGCCTCTACTAATAATTTAGCGATTAAAGGACGAGCCAGGGCGGTAGAAAGGGGATAACGATTTTCGTAGAGAGCATTAGCTTGAATTGAGGGAAAAGCGTATTCTTTGACGAATTCTTCCTGAGCATTGACCACTAAGGATTCGATCGCTCCGCAGCGCAGAGCTTTTTCTTGAATTGGTCCTAATTCGTCTCCCTGTCCTAAATCGGCGGCTAGGGTAATCACTTCTTCTACTCCCCATTCCTGTTTGAGATAGGGAATACAGACGGAAGTATCGACTCCTCCGGAATAAGCTAAAACCACTCTCTTGGCGCGTCCCATAATTTTTTCACCTAAAAACGACTAATTGATTACTCTTTTAAGTTTATTATATATCTTGGGGATTGGATGCTTCTTTTTTAATGCTTTTTTGTTTAGTTTTTGATGAAGAAAAGGAATAGTAAGTCACGAGCAAAGAGCCAAAACTAAACAGGCAACTGGCCGCTATTTACGTTTACTGGCAGCACGACGGGGGGATTTTTTCGGAGCGGTATTTGGGGGATTATCGTTAGTTTTATCTTTAAATATTGGAATAGTAAAATGAAACTGACTGCCGTTATTTTTGCCCCTCGATTCTGCCCAAATTTCGCCGCCCCAACCATTAACGATCTGACGACAGATAGCCAGTCCTAAACCGGTTCCCCCAGCACTGCGTCGCAGGGCCCCCTCCTCTTGGTAAAAGCGATCGAAAACCTGTTCTAAAAGATTGGGTTCGATCCCGCGTCCGGTGTCAGAAATCGTCACTTCTAGAGTTTTTGGTTTTCCCAAAGCGACTTCGATCGAGACATTTCCCTCCCGTCCGGTAAACTTACAGGCATTATCGAGAAGTTTGGAGAGTAATTCCACTAACCACTCGCCATCGGCTAAAACAAAGGGCAGATTAGGGGGGACAAGATTGCTAATTTTTGGATTTTCGTTGTCGAGATTGCGGGAGTGAACGTGACTGATGGCTAATTCCACACATTCCGATAAGGATAAAGCTTCAGGATTCCAATTAACCCGGCCACTTTCTAACCTGGAAAGAGTTAAAAAATCTTGGATTAATTTACGCATTCGTTCCGCATCTTTCAGAGCAGTATCAAGCATAATTTGGCGCATTTCTGCCGGCATATCCGGTTCCGAGGCCAAACTTTCTAGACAGACTTGAATGGTGGACAAGGGGGTGCGTAATTCGTGGCCGGTAATGGCGACTAAATTAGAACGAGTGCGATCGAGGGCGGCTAATTGTTCATTTAAATCCTGTAAATTAGCGTAGGCTTCTGCTTGAATGAGGGCGACTCCGATTTGAGTGGCCACCGCGTCCACCAGGGCGACATCCTCGCTTTTCCAAGTGGTGGTATAGGGTCCACAGTGATGCAGTTCCAACATTCCCAAGAGACGACTTTGGTAAAAAATCGGTACTAATAACCAGGAATAGATGGAACATTCCCGCACCAGATTTTGAATGGAATCGCCGGGGAGACGGGGATCGTGAATAGCGTCTTCAATTTTCAGGGATTCTCTCAATTCCAGCGCTTCCTGAAAAAGAGGATTATTTTTCAGAGGCCATTTTTGTCCTTTGATGGAACTAATGCCGGAGTTTAAAAATTCGTGTTCGATGGTGGCGTTAATGTCGGCTTCCTTACAACGATAGACCACGCAGCGACAGACTCCCAATCCCTGCCCCAATTTCCGCACTGCCACCTGGAGGATATCTTCCGGATCGAGGGAACGACGGATCGCCGCTGTCACCGAGTTGATCAGTCTTTCTTTGTGTTCTTTCGATGCCAGGGAACGATTGGCTTTCAGCAGTTTATACTGTCCCGCTTGCAAATAAGTGACCAATCGCTGGACAAAGGGATCTGGTTCCTCTTGATGATCCCTATCCGTCAGTTCACAGATCAGGTATTCTTCTTGAGCGCGCCTAATTTTGTCCGCCAGTTCGGGACGATAATCGAGAATATGATTTAAGAGAATTTGGGCGGCCTGTTGACTCACATGGCGATCACTCGTCCAAATCCCCTCAAAACGGCGATTATTATCCATAGCTGCCCTATTTTCCCCTTCGGCTACCAGATGGGTTCGCTCCCGACAGATTAAACAACTAGCATAATGGCGACTGATAACCACTAGATGCCATTCTTGGGCTAAACTGTCGTCCGGTTGAAAAGCGATCGTCTCGTAAACGTCGGAACTATGCTTAAAATCGGTTTCTGGGGCTGACAAAACATAAACTTGCCCGCTTTTGTGGGCAATGCGTCGGTAGCGATGGGCCTCTTGACGATAAAAGCGCTCACGCTGAAAACTGGCAATCACTAACGGTTGATCGTCTTCCGCTAAAACCTGATCCTCCATGGCGTGGGATAGCGCGGTCAGGGATGCTTTGAAGTACATCTGCGATCGCCATTGGGGGAGTAACTGCAACAGTTCTGTTAAAACAGAAGTTGATCTGCTCATCGATGATCTGTTTCGAGTCGAGTGTGACTAGCAAGCGCAATAGAGGGAACTAGCAATTTCTCCCTTGACCCTATCCTACAGGCTCAAGGGGACAAGAGGTGAGATCGTGTCGTGATCGCAAGAAATTTAAACCGAGTGATGCCAAAAAGTGAGGGAAATTATTCTAGTTAACTAGAGGTTGCTGAATAAATCTAAAAACCTTGTTGGGTCAGACTTTTAGACTTTTGAGAAATCAAAAAGTGCCAGCCGTTGCGGAGATCGGGGGGAAATTTTAGGGACTTTTTCCCTGAAAATTAGGTAATTTACCAGATGAAAATGGGTAAAACCCTACACCCTACACCCTACACCCCACACCCTGCCCCCACGAGAAACTTTTTGCCGCAAACCCTAACTAGATGTAGGCGACTTTCATTGCCCAAACGATCAGAGCAATAATACTACCGATAACGATAATCGACGATATCGCCACTACTGCCGGTTTATCGGCTCCCTCGAATTTCATGATGCCACGATTTAAGTCTGACATTGCTTTTAACTCCTTTTCATGAGATGGATAAGGTATGAGACACTTTCGGATCATAAATTAGCGAACTCTCATCTATCCGTGTTATTAGAAATTGGTATCATTCGGCTGTCTTTAATCATTCTAGGCGTTCTTTTCCTTCTTGGCCTTCTCCTTGAGGCTATTTTAAGAATTGTCTTCGGGTTCGGTAATCCGCTTATTTACAAAGCCGATGCCGAAATTGGCTATCTTTTGGCTCCTAATCAACAAACGCGCCGGTTTTCCAATTTTATCGCCGTTAATCAGTATTCGATGCGGAGCGATCCGATTACACCCCAAAGGCCCCCAGAGACGACGAGAATAATGTTAATCGGTGATTCGATCGCTAATGGCTCCTGGTGGACAGATCAAAAAGAGACCATTTCTGCTTTAATCACCAAAAATTTAGGACAAAATCTGACAGGTTCGGTGCAAGTTCTCAATGCTTCGGCTAATTCTTGGGGACCGCGCAATCAATTGGCCTATCTGCGACGTTTCGGCACCTTTGAATCTCAGGTGATTGTGTTATTAATGAACACCGATGATCTGTTCGCTTTAGCTCCTAGTTCGGCGGTGGTGGGACGAGAAATTAATTATCCCGCTCGCCGGCCGGCTTTAGCTTTAATCGAATTATACGATCGATATTTTAAGCGTTATCCTCCCCTGTCACCAGTGCAAGAAGGAGGCGATCGAGTGGGCAATAATTTAACCGCTCTTGCCCAAATTCAAGCCCTTGCTCAGGCTAATCAAGCCCGTTTAATTATCGCTATTACCCCCCTCATTCGCGAAGCCCAAAAACAGGGGCGAGATTATGAATTAAAAGCCCGTCAAAGACTAGCGAATTTCACCAGCAACCAGCAGATTTTTTATCTAGATTTTCTGCCCATTTTTCAAGCACATTCTAATCCTGATTCCCTCTATCGCGATAATATTCATCTCAGTCGAGACGGTAACGAGTTAATTAGTCAAAAACTGACCGAGGCAATCAAAAAGGTCTTTTAATTAGGGTTTACTGAATCAGTTATCAGTTATCAGTTATCAGTTCACTGTTTACTGATTACTGTTCACTGATTACTGTTTACTGAAAATACTTCCCACTTCCCTAACAACCATACCAAAGCTTTTCTATCTGTTTTGCTAGGTCCAATAACTCAGAGCGATCGCTTGTATCCCTTAAGAGGGTGACATGGCCTAATTTTCGACCGGGACGGGATTTTTTACCGTACCAAAAAACGTGAGCGTCTGGAATTGCCGCTAAAACTGCTCTTTTTTCGCCATAATCACCGTCACTATCCTCAAAACCCAATAGATTAACCATGACTGCCCCGGCAGATTTTAAATCCGTGGCTCCGAGGGGCAAATTAGCCACTGCTTGCAGTTGTAGGGAAAATTGGGAGGTAAGACAGGCAGAAAGGCTGTAATGACCAGAATTATGGGTACGGGGAGCGATTTCATTAATCAATACTTCTCCCTGGGAAGTGACAAATAATTCCATCCCGAAAACACCCACCGCCGACAAACTACTTAACAGATGATGGGCGATAGGTTCGGTTTGAGCCTGTAAAGATTGGTTAAGAGCGGCGGGAGCGATTACCCAGTGACAGACTTGCTCCTCTTGATAGGTTTCCACCACGGGATAGGTGACGATTTCCCCAGTTAATCCCCTAGCGGCAACGATGGCTAATTCGCGCTCGTAGGGAATATAAGCTTCTAACATCAAGTCAAGACGCTCTAATTGCGGCTTTTTGGCGTTTAATTCTTCAGGAGTGCGGATAATAAAGGTTCCCTGACCATCATAACCGTGTCGTCGTGCTTTCAGTACTAGCGGAAAAGGATAATTTTCTAATTGGGATAAATTATCTATCGCCCAAAAATCAGGCACAGGCAACCCTAGAGAGCGTAAATAACATCTTTGCTCGTATTTATCCAATAGGGGGCGCAGATTTGCCAAACTAGGATAGAATTTAACTCCTGTGGCCGCTAATTCTTCTAGGGCATCTAAATTAACAAACTCATTTTCAAACGTGATCAGATCACAGTGTTGAGCTAGTTTTTTTGTGCCTTCCGCGTCAGCTATTTCCGCAAAGACAACCCCGTCAGCTAAAGCAACGGCGGGATCGTCGGGGTGTGGTGTTTGTACAATTAGAGAAATGCCTAATTTCTTGGCTTCCTGTGCCATCATCCATGCTAATTGTCCACCACCAATAACACCAACCCTTGTTTGCATCATTGATCACATCCTAAAGATTCCGGGGTAGAGATGCCGGTTTTTGAGTTGACACCCTCGGCTCTTTCACAGAGATTTTTGATTTGTTGAGCGTCAAGCACGGCAAAACTAAAATCAGCACCGTTGATATTGACTCCCTCGAAAATGGTACGCAGCATGATCGCTTCGGAAAAAATGGCATCGCTTAAATCGGAATTTTTAAAGGTACTCAGATAGGCTAACCCATTGGTTAAGTCCGCTCCATGAAAGTTGCCTTCGATGATAGAGGCTCCGTTAAACACTGCCCCGCGCAAATCGGCAGAGCTAAAGTTAGAATCTTGCAGATTAACGTTAGTAAATTGGGCAGATTGCAAATTTTGTCCCGAAAAATCCTTTCCTGTCAGATTCTGGTTTTCATAACTGGCATTGGCTCCTGTGACAGCAGCAGAACTGGCCGCTAAGGCATTGACAGGAGAGAGGATAAATAGTAAGGCAAAAAAAGCGATCGCTAATCGAAAGATAGTCTTCATTGGCGGAAAATTCCATTAGTGGGCATTCTTGATTTTATAGCAGTAAGTCATCAGCCGTCAGCTTTCCGCCAGCCGCCAGAAATTGCTGGCACACAAACCTTTATAATAGCTGTCTGAGCTTATACTGCCATGCAATTGGGTCTAAACAAAAATATTTAAGCTACAGTCCCCCAGTTTTCAGCTAAATAAAGTAAAAGACAAAAGTTAATTAATTTTCTCTCTCCTGACTTCTATTTCTAAGGACAATTTCTGATTTATACAAGAGGTTTGATGGATACACCGCAACTTTTATTCAATGGTTTAGCCGTCGGTAGTATTATTGCTCTGGCTGCTGTCGGGTTAACCCTTACCTGTGGCATTTTACGTCTGTCTAATTTTGCCCACGGCGATTTTATGACTTTAGGTGCTTACATAACTTGGCTGGTAAATGCTCAAGGGATTAATCTCTGGTTAGCGATGCTGGTGGGGGCAGCAGTGACAGCTATTGCCATGCTCATTGCCGAGAGATTATTATGGAAACCTATGCGCGATCGACGGGCTGACTCTACCACTTTAATTATTATTTCGATCGGTTTGGCTTTATTTCTTCGCAATGGTATTTTAATGATCTGGGGCGGCAGTAATCAACGCTACGATCTCCCTGTGATGACCGCTACAGAAATTTTGGGGATTAAAGTAGCTTTCGATCGCTTGTTAGTTATTGGTTTGGCAATTATAGTTATTATTGCCCTCCATTTTTTATTACAAAAAACTAAGATCGGTAAGGCGATGCGTGCCGTAGCTGACAGCAACGATTTAGCTAGAGTAACTGGAATTAACGTCGAATGGGTTGTCTTCTGGACATGGATAATTACCGGAGTTTTAACTGCTTTAGCTGGAGGGATGTTCGGGTTAATTACCGGGGGAGTACGTCCCAATATGGGCTGGTTTTTAATCTTACCAATGTTTGCGGCCGTTATTTTAGGTGGTATTGGTAATCCCTACGGAGCGATTGCTGGAGCTTTAATTATTGGTGTTGCTCAAGAAATTAGTGTTCCCTTAATTGGTTCTGATTATAAATTAGCCGTGGCTTTATTAATTATGATCTTGCTGTTATTATTCCGTCCCCAAGGTTTATTTAAAGGCACGGTTTAACAGTTATCAGTTATCAGTTATCAGTTATCAGATGTAAGTTTTAAGTTATTTATTTATCTTCATCTTTATCCCTGTTTACTGTTTACTGGACGGCTACGCCGTGCCTTTGGCAACACTGAAAAGCCCAATCTTTAATCCTGAATATATTCTTCCCCGGTGATTAAAGCGTATTCAGCGCGGGTAAATTCTCGACCTAAATAAGCAGCATGATCGAACATAGTAATCGGACAAGGTTGGGTTTCTTCGATCACTTTGACGGCTAATTCTTTGGCGGTTCTCGCGGTGTAAATAGACTCAGGATTGCGATCAAGTTTTTGCCTAACACCGATAACTTTTCCCGTTTCTGGATCGACGGCTAAACCTTTTTCATTGATAATATTGCTGTAATGTTTGGCACAGATTAACCCAGCTTCTCGGTCGAGATAAATAATAAAATATCCTGCGGGATCGAGAGCGATCGGACGTTTGGAAAGTTGATGATCAATAGCGGTGATTTGGGATTTTAATTCGCTCATTTTCTTGACAAAATCACTTAAATAGGGTTTGCTGAAAAAGTTTGTTGGTGGGGCTAGGAGTCAGTAGCCGGTCGTCGGGAGTCAGTAGCCGGTCGTTTCAGGCTTTGTTGCCCTTCTTTTTTTGTACCAGTCTATGTACTACAAGAAGAATAATGCAAGGTTTTTGAATGTCCCAATCCTATATTCTTGCACTAACATTGGATTTTAACAGGTCAAAAGCCTTATTTTAAAAGGGTTTTACCATTATTCAGCAAGCCCTAAATATGTAGTTGAAAGCAAGAGCAAATTATATCACATACCATCATCCGGCTCTTCTCGACTTTGTGTGATAATTTTTGCTTATGGAATCGTGAAATGTTGACTGAGAAGGACTTTTACGACTATTTTGCCGAAGAAACTATCAGTATAGGCTTCGTTTCCACACATAAACCAGAAGAGCCATCATCCTTGTCCTCTCCTCTGGCAACAGGAGGATAAACTCAGAAAAACATAAACAGGGACACTTGTAGAGTAACCCAAGGGCTAGTATGATTGTCTGCTGCGAGACGAATAGCACTGCCCGGAAACGCCACCGAACCAACCCCCTGAAGCAAGAAATTTTGAGACAGATAATATCGCCCAATTAACAGTAATTCATGGCCAAGATCATAGGATTTTAGCGTCTGGAGGGCGGGATTACCCCCTAATACCAATTCTCCAAAGTCTGACTACAGAAGTTTAATCCCCCTAAATCCCCCTTAAAAAGGGGAACTTAAAGGGGGATTTAAATTCGATGTGTAGTTTTCATTTAGAGAAATGGTATAACCGTAACCTTTCAGGGGGGAACAGAAGCGCTGTATTGGCTAAAAAAAGAAAAAGCTACCACCATCAAGGTGACAGCTAAGGGACTTGCGCTTTGATAATGTACCTTTTGGGCGAACGCAGTTCGCCCCTACATTGTGGACAAAATCCGTTACTGTAGGGGCGCAAGCATTCATTGGTGTCAACTTAAGGGAAGAGGTTCCCATATTTGTCGATGGAGAGCCTCTTTCTCTCGATGTCGCTGACGTTCAGCTTTAATCAGTCCAAAAAGTTGAGCGCGTTCGGCTAAATAGCTGATTACATCTGGGTTTTCGCCCCGAGAGAAAGCCTTTGCTACATAGTAAAGGCTTCTAAAAACCATCTCGACAGAAATTTTTTCTTGCGGCTGATGGAGAGCGACAGCCACATCTTGAACTATCTGAGTGAGAACAGTATAGAAAATCAAGGTAGTGAGAATTTGGATTTGTACGCCGTTAGTGTGTCCAACCCATAAATAGGCCAGTCCTAAGAGTCGCTTGGTTAAGAGAAAAGCTTCTTCTATCTGCCATCTTCTTCTATACAAATCACAAACTTCCTCAGCGGATAGTTGTTGAGAATCAAGCACGTTTGTCAAATAATCATACCAAGTATTTCCCCAAAGAACTGAGACTAATCTGACGGTCGAATGGCAAGGATCAGAGCGATACTGACCGAGGGTAATAATCTCATCTCGGTAAAGTTTTCCTGCGGACAAAACTTGCTTTATTTGGTAAGATGTTTTCCCCCTCATGCGGGTAAGAAAATATTTTCCTTCCTCAGTAAATTGGTCAAACCACGGAAAACTAAAAAAGCCTAGGTCAACGACTAGCAGGCCTGATGTAGGTAGCTCATTTATTAATTGTTCTACCCATACTTTATCGTTACATCTCTCATTTTTCTGATACCATACTGTCACAGGTACTTGCGTAAATGCCTCAACAATCATCATTATTCTTCCAGCCAATTTCCCAGATTCCTTCTCGGAAGCTTTCAGGCTTTTCCTCAGCTGCTCTAGGGTTGAGCCATCGGCTATCCAAATAACACTGAATTTTTCTCTCACCTTTTGCCATTTCTCAGCTATGCTAATTTTACCTGACATTTCTTTTCTTTTTTCTAAAATATTTCTCAGCAGCAATACAAAGATTTCCGTAGGTAAGCTCATCAATCTTTTGGATACAGCTTGCTTACTTACTTTTAGAGGTTCTACCCAGAGTAATCCTTCCTCTTTTCAGACTCTTACAGCTTCACTTAATCCCGCTATCTGGCAATAGACTAAGCTTACCAATAAGGCGACCACCACGGGTAAGGTTAATAATCTATCTCTCATGATTTTTTCATGATTTCCTTGCATATATTTTAGCGGCGTAAATAATCTTGGCTCTAGGTATTTTTTAAGTTCTTCTATTACTTGTGGGATTTCTGGGCTTGGGCATTGATGTGGTCGCCGCAAATCTGGAACCCCCTGTTTTCTCGGTCGTTGCTTAGAGCGCTTTTTCACTGACCCACCTCTGACTTCCCCACCCTATTTTACTATTTTTTACGGCTCTTCTAGGTTCTGTGTGATAAGTTTAATTGACATAGGATCGATCTTTGTGTCCTTTGTGTCTTTGTGGTTCGTTCCACCCCCTCGCTCTTGAGAAATGTATCTTAGAATACATTTTACCCACCAAAGCTGGGAGAGCCTTTTTTACTTCCTTCCTCTTGGATAATCAGCTACCTTTTATAATTAAGCTTCTTGCTTAAGTTGACACCAATGGCAAGCCTTGTGCCCCTACAGTAACGGAATTTTGTCCACAATGTAGGGGCGAACTGCGTTCGCCCAAAAGGTACATTATCAAAGCGCAAGTCCCTAACCCTTCTTCTGCTTTACGACGGCTAACCAGACCGGGTAAAACTTGGTGTCCTGCGTGAACCCATTTGCCAAATTCTTCTGCCGCACCCTGATAATCCTTGAGGTTAAGTTTATGGAGTAGGGTAGAGCCTGCAAGAGTTCCTAATCCTAAGTTAAAGGCAAACGAAACTAATGCGTCATATTGATCCTGGTTAATGGGGACTTTGACCAGATTGGATACTCCAGCTTCAAAGGTTTCTAGGTCTTGTTCGAGAAGATTTTCGGCTTCTGATCTGGTAATTGTCATTCCTGCGTGAACACCTTTGGTATGGCCATAACCAATTGTCCATACTCCAACAGTATCTTGGTAAGCGTTGAGTTTTACCCCTTCAAAGTGTTTAATGAGATCGATTCCTTTTTGGCTAATTTTCATGGCTTTTGCTCCTGTTTATTGATGGAGAAAATGATTTGAGATTGTTAGTAACGGTAGGATGTGTGGCTCTTTGGTTTGTGTTATGCAATGGACGGGGGTTATAAGGGATGGAACCCTTATATAGAAAGGCATTTAGCGATTTTTGTTAATTATTTTCGATCTAGAGCGAACTAATCAATTAAGTCTTTTACCAGATAAGGATTTAGTCGATTTATGCCCCCCTATCGAACCATACCAAGTAACGAAGAGCCAGATGTGTTAGCGTAACGCATCACAATTTAGATTAAAGTGTTTTGAAAAAGTAAAAGGTGCGTGGGTGCGTGGGGCGCACCCTACGCGATCGGCGATCACTCTTTTTCGTACAATTCGTTGTCAGGGCCAATTAACCCTGGCTCTTCGGGAATTGTTATGCAAATAATTAACTTAAAATAAAATTCGATGAGAGTATCTAAGCTCAAAAGTAGCTGAAATCCATACAGGGACACACTTACGGCACAAATAGGTTAATACCAAAAGATAGACAATCGAGTTAAGATTTGATATAATAGCCAAAAACGAGATTATTTTACTTATGATACTTGACAAATTTTTG
>NZ_JACJSV010000098.1 GCF_014698335.1 Microcystis viridis FACHB-1342
GAATTTGAAACCTTCTACACTAAAAATATTCTGCTTAACGAAGGTCTGAGAGCTTGGATGGCTCCCCAAGACCAACCCCACGAAAACTTTATCTTCCCTGAGGAGGTTCTCCCGCGTGGTAACGCTCTCTAATATCCCTACCGCTACCGGTCGTGACCAAAGTTCCACTGGCTTCGCTTGGTGGTCTGGTAACGCTCGTCTTATCAACCTCTCCGGTAAACTGCTCGGCGCCCACGTCGCCCACGCCGGTTTAATCGTTTTCTGGGCCGGGGCGATGACCCTGTTTGAAACCGCCCACTTTATCCCCGAAAAACCGATGTACGAACAGGGTTTAATCCTGCTTCCCCACTTAGCTACCCTCGGTTTTGGGGTCGGTCCGGGTGGTGAAGTAGTCGATACCTTCCCCTACTTCGTCGCTGGTGTTTTGCACTTAATTTCTTCGGCTGTACTCGGTTTTGGTGGTATCTACCACGCTATCCGCGGACCGGAAACCCTAGAGGAATACTCTAATTTCTTCGGTTACGACTGGAAAGACAAAAACCAAATGACCAACATCATCGGTTATCACCTGATTCTCTTGGGTTGTGGTGCGCTGTTGTTGGTATTTAAAGCCATGTTCTTTGGCGGTGTCTATGATACCTGGGCCCCTGGTGGCGGTGATGTCCGCATCATCACCAATCCTACCCTCAACCCCGCAGTTATCTTTGGTTATCTGACCAAAGCTCCCTTCGGTGGTGAAGGCTGGATTATCAGCGTCAACAACATGGAAGATATCATCGGCGGTCACATCTGGATTGGCTTAATCTGTATCGCTGGCGGTATCTGGCACATTCTCACCAAACCTTTTGCCTGGGCGCGTCGCGCTTTCATCTGGTCTGGAGAAGCCTATCTGTCCTACAGCTTGGGCGCTCTTTCCATGATGGGCTTTATCGCCGCCGTTTACGTTTGGTTTAACAACACCGCCTATCCCAGTGAATTCTACGGTCCGACCGGTATGGAAGCTTCCCAAGCTCAAGCTTTCACCTTCTTGGTGCGTGACCAACGCTTAGGTGCTAACGTCGCTTCTGCCCAAGGCCCCACCGGTCTAGGTAAGTACCTGATGCGCTCTCCCACTGGCGAAATCATCTTCGGTGGTGAAACCATGCGTTTCTGGGATTTCCGCGGTCCCTGGTTAGAACCCCTCCGCGGTCCTAACGGTTTAGACCTCGACAAAATCAGAAATGACGTACAACCCTGGCAAGTCCGCCGCGCGGCTGAATACATGACCCACGCTCCTTTAGGTTCCTTGAACTCTGTGGGTGGGGTTATCACTGACGTTAACTCGTTTAACTATGTGTCTCCTCGCGCTTGGTTGGCTACCTCTCACTTCACCCTCGCCTTCTTCTTCCTGATTGGACACCTCTGGCACGCTGGACGCGCTCGCGCCGCCGCCGCCGGTTTCGAGAAAGGAATTGACCGCGAGACTGAACCCGCATTGGCAATGCCTGACCTCGACTAATTTCGGTTAGTTCGATGGCAGCGGCTCCCGTCTAGTTGACGGGAGCCTTTTTGTGGTTAATATCAGACATTGACATCCTCAGACGCAGCTAAAACACTCTCTAAAGCCGATAATAATCGTTGATTTTCTGCCGGTAAACGGACAGCGACCCGAAAATAATTGCTGCCCAATTCGGGGAAACTGAGACAATCGCGGATAAAAATTCGATGATATTTTAATAAAGCTTCCTGTAGGGGTAAACAGGAAGATTGAGATTGTACTAAGAGGAAGTTAGCGGCACTGGTTTGGGGCTGTAATTGCGGAAAATTAGCTAATCCCTGCCATAAATCCTGGCGGGCTGCCGTTAACCAATCCCACGTTTGTTGTTGAAAATCCCTATCTTCAATTGCCGCAATAGCGGCAACCACAGCCAAGTTATTCACCGACCAAGGATCGCGCCATCTTTGCCATTGTAACAGGCGATCGGGATGAGCGAGGACGTATCCTAGACGCAAACCGGGGAGACTGTAAAATTTAGTTAGGGAACGCAAAATCAAGAGATTGGGATATTCCGGCAACAGAGATATTAAACTCTCCTGTTGTGGCGGGGGTAAAAAATCCATAAAAGCTTCATCCACTACCACCAAACCAAATTGCGATAGATAGGGACGAATGGCCGCCACCGTCCAGAGTTTCCCGGTGGGATTGTGGGGATTATTGAGTAATAAGCCTTGTTTTTCGGGATTAACAGGCTTTAAACTGGTTAAATCTAGGGAATGTTGGCAGATTTTTCCACCAAAACTTTTTAAGGCCCGTTCGTAATCGTTAAAAGCAGGTGTTAGTACATAAACACTATCAAATGAGGCCAATTCCCGACCAGCCCAGGTTAATAACTCAGCCGTACCATTGCCCGGGAGAATCCAATCTGGTCCGATATTGTGCCATTGACCGAGGGCAGAACGCAACTGCCAATACGCGGGGTCAGGATAACGAGTCAGACTGGTTAAATGGCTTTTAATAGCGGTTAGTGCGCTTTCCGGTGGACCGAGGGGGTTGATACTGGCAGAAAAATCGAGAATAGAGGAAACCGGACAGCCAGCAATTGCGGCCGCCCAGTCAAGATTACCACCATGTTTAGGTCTAGGCAAAAGACTTACAGCGAACGAAACTCAACAGTAATTATTCCTTATCCGGAGCCACTCTGTCTTTAAACAGTTTACCCGCCGAGAAAGCCGGGACGCGAGTAGCTGGAATCTCCATCTTATCGCCGGTTTTCGGGTTGCGTCCTTCCCGGGCCTGACGTTCCCGGGCCTCGAAGGAACCGAATCCTACTAGGGTTACTTTGTCCCCCTCAGAAACCGCATCGATAATGGTTTCGATGGCGGCAGTGAGAACAGCATCTGCTTGTTTTTTGGTCACAGAGGCTTTGAGAGCGATTTGATCGATTAATTCACCTTTATTCATGCGCTAACTCCTTTTTTTGCGGTTTTTCTGAGTTTAGGGTGGTTGTCAGTAGTTTATTATGGTTCCCCTGTTGAGGACTCGCCAGGATCGAGTTCACTAAATAAAGCCTCAAATCCTCATTGGCTATATATTCCACTGCATTATTCTAAGCGGGAATTGTCTCGATCGGAATCGCTGAAACCTTTAATTTATCTAGATTTCCCCCCGATTCCCCGGTAAGAGGAGAGACAAAAGGGAATAAGCGAGAGATTTACGGCGATATAAGCTAATAAAAAGAGATTAGCAAGCTAAATTGCCGATAAATATTCTCTAAAAGCGATAGGCATCCTAACTTCCCAAAAATCGTTCATCGGTTCTCTCCCAGATGTTTGACTAATTTTGCCCCCAAAAACGTTAAAAAAGTTTACCAAAGCAATTTCTGCCCAAAAATTAAGGTTCAGACCCAGGAGATATTCGCTAGAATTGGAACTTATGATCGTTAAAAATATTCAAAAAAGCAGGATTTAACTGGAAAGTTTGCTATCATTATCTATTCAGCGACAAACTCGCATGGTGATTTACTGCTATCCCCTAGCCGATCTAGGTCAAAGCTTAAGACGTTCTTTTATCGTGACTTTTTTGGCAGTAATCGCCATTCTTGGCGGTGTGATTCCCGAATTTTCTTGGACGACGGCGGTGGTTAGTTTCCGGTCTTCCGCTTATACTCAAGATTTTACGGCTGACCAAATTAAACGTTATGCGACCGCAGTTTTGTTGATCGAAACCCAAAGAAAACAAGCTTATCAGGCAATTTCGCAAATTTTAGGCAAAATTCCCCCAGCAATTACCTGTAACCAACGGGAAAGCTTTAATAATCTTCCCGCTAATGCCCAAAAAATTGCCGTCGATTATTGTAATAACTCAAAAAAGATTGTCCAAGACAGTGGACTGAATGCGACTGAATTTAACGCCATTACTAATCGGGTTCGTAGCGATGATAACTTGAGACGACGGGTACAAAATGAGATGATTCGTCTGCAGCGGGAAAATAAATAGAAAAAGTTCCTCAGTTTTTCCGGTCAAGTTGGAGTCAGGGCTACAATAAGAATGTTTTTTCCCATTGACCAATATCATGTTAACTTTTACCGAGCGCTTACCCCCCCGTCATACCGCTAGTCCACCTCCCCCAGAAACGGTACTTTTTAGCCTTCTACTCACGGCCGAAGAACGCACCCGCAGCCGTTATCGTCTCGACAGTCCCGAAGGTTTTTCCCTCTGTTTTCGTTTACCCCGCGGCACAATTCTACAGGACCGCGATTTCCTGCGGGGGGAAAACGGCGAAATTATTCAAATAATTGCTAAACCAGAACCAGTTATCACTATTACCGCCCCTTCAACCGATTTACTCCTCAAAGCGGCCTATCACCTCGGTAATCGTCATGTAGCCCTAGAAATTAACCCCGATTATCTGCGTCTGGCCCCCGATTCTGTCCTACAAGCAATGTTAGAAGGTTTGGGATTAACTGTAACTGAAGAAATCGCCCCCTTTAACCCCGAAATCGGCGCTTATCAGCATTATCATGACCTGGAAGAGGCAAAAAAGGGATAGTTAGCTAATCTTGCCCAATGCCCTTTCTGATTTAGAGTAAGCAAAAATCAAACTCGGTTTCGACTTACCTCTTTTCCTACCATAAATTGTAGTTTTTGGGCATTATCTTAACAAAATTTAACTGACAAAAAAACAGTAACTTTTTAACAGCCTCTACGGGATATTTTCTTAATCAAGAGGCTCTCATTCTGCTAGTTTCTAGAATTTTAATCGGCCTCGGTGAATTGATTAATCATCAAAGTAAAAATCGAACTACGAGGAATGAATAACCATGGTACTTTCAGAACTAGCACCAACGGCTGTAACCTCTGTCCTGTCTGATTTATCCACACCCACTGAGGTTAAAAAATTCCCTGCTCAAAACAATGATCTAATCTATTTTTGTGAACTAGATTCTAGTAATAAACTGATCATTGAACCGCAAGGGGTTT
Organism: Microcystis viridis FACHB-1342; assembly: GCF_014698335.1. Taxonomy (GTDB): domain Bacteria; phylum Cyanobacteriota; class Cyanobacteriia; order Cyanobacteriales; family Microcystaceae; genus Microcystis; species Microcystis ichthyoblabe_A. Next base: position 4,961 of record NZ_JACJSV010000098.1, read on the forward strand.
ATACAACTCTCGACGGACGAATTTATCTTATTCGAAAATGTTAGGATTTTTCAACTATTATCTATATTTTCCGTCAGCCAATTTTTAAAGTTTCTGATGGCTTCACTTCTCCCCACTTGTTGACTTTGTTTAACAAATTGATTAATTAATTCAATAATCGGGATCTGAGGAAAATTGGGACTGCTTAAAGACTCAATATATTCTCCTTCTTGTAATAAATTAATCTGTAGGCCACTTTGAGTATAACGCCACAGTTCGGGAACACCTAACTGTCGATAATTATCTAAATAAGTACGGGAAGTAATATCAATTTCTAGGACTAAATCGGGGGGGGGATCACTTTCTAAATTAAGTCTATTTTTGCCAATAACGGCTTGATAGTTTTTAATATAAAAACAGGCATCAGGTTCAACCGCTTGATTCATCCGCTCGTTTTTAAATGTTGTTGATCCTAACGGTTCAAAATCAATATTGAGTGCTTCTAACAAAAACTGAACCATATAACTAATGATTTCTTTATCTTTTTCATGTTCGGGTAAAGGTACCATAATTTCTAATATTCCGTTACTGTAGGATAACCGAGAAGCACGACTTTCTCCTAATTCTGATAATATTGTCTCAAATTTTTGCCAGTTAAGCTCTTTTAAAAGTAACTGTTGACCGGGATTGACGATAATTTGTTCTAAGGCTAATTGCATGGCTTTAGCTGAAAATGTTGATTTCTTAGTTTAATTATACCCTTACTCATAGGATTGCAACAAAAATTAAGCCTATTTGTAATATTCTGCCAGTTTTATTAAAGTGTTATTTCGTCGAGTAATAATTTTGGCATCAACCCCTTCAGATGGATCTAAATGTTCAGATTCTACAAGAGATTTAATAAAATTGGAAACTTGAGGGTTTAATTCTCCTTGATGGGTTGAAGATAAGCTCGTCATTAAAGCATCATACCATAACCCATTTTCGGCATAGCGTTCTGCTTGTTCAGTTTTTTGAATTGGTGGTTGACTTAAATGAATGGGTATTTCAACCACTCGGAATTCTGCTCGTTGAATCATCCAAACGTCAGGACTTTGACGAATAGCGACTTGCCATAAATACTTTTTACCCACTTCTAAAGGGGTTTGATTACTGGGAAAAGAAAAGTTATGAATTCCTCCTTTTTGTTGAAATCTTAACGTTTCTCTCCTTTGTTTAATTTTTCCTTGCTCATTAAATTCAAATAAGCGAAAATCTACCTCATAATCCGTATTTTGATTACCCACTATGCAGACAAAAGAAGGGGTAACAGATACAGTTTGACCGACATAAACTTGCGATGCAATATTGGAAGAAGTATATAAAGTGTCTCCAAAACTTGGGGAAATGCACAAATTAAAAGAGTAATTTAGAGAAGTATTTGAGAAAAATACGGAGGGGAATGAGGGATTATTTGCCTTGAGCGATTGGATAAAAAAGGCGATGGCTTACTTTCCTAAAAGCTGCCAGACAATTCGTCGCTGGATTGACGAAATAACTGCCTATTTTGATAACCGAACAACCCAGGGAACAGTGGAAGGAATTAACAATAAACTGAAGGTGATTAAAAGGAGAGGCTATGGATTTAGAAACTTTAAAAACTTTAGTCTTAGATGTTTATTAAATTGGCATTTTGCTAGTTGATTTTATATGGTAAGTTCGGAAGAACCCAAATTACCTCATTTGTTGAGGGGGGGACTGGATGAAATAATTTACTTCCTGATCCCGATCCTGCTACTTTAGGAGGGATAGGATTAGGTTTACGCTGGTTAGTGGCTAATGGTTTAACTGTTCGTTTAGATTACGGGATTCCGTTAGTTTCTGTCGATAATTCCGGAAATTCACTGCAAGAACAAGGGTTTTACTTTTCGGTGAGGTATAGAAAAGCATTCTAGCATATTCTGAGAGAATTATAATAATAGTTCTCAATTAACTTAATCCGAATCTTTATCTTTTGTCGCTTGGTTAATTTCAGCGTTTTTCTCAAAGATGAGGTATAATCAATGTGGTTTGTGCTTCGAGGCGAGCGCTCTGTTCAAACCCTCATTCTGTAAGGCTTCTGGGGTTGATGATCGCACTTTTTGATTTCAAAAAAGCCTAAAGATATTATCCAACCAGGTTTTTAGATTTATTCAGCCAAACCTAGTTAAAAAAGAGAGGAGTAGGTCGCCATATCTAGTCCCTTGAGAACGGAATTCGCTATCGGTCAAAGTTTCTAGAAAAGCCCTAGGAATAGCTTGAGTATTTATACTTATTGCCATCCAAGTATGCTTCCCCTAAGATATAGTTGATCGGTAATCGTGCCGAACTAATTACCGAAAATTTGGGTTTAAAACCCTTGGAATGATGTTTTTATTGTATTCAGGAAGTTGAAAAAATGAAGACCAAATCGATCATAAGCTTACTATCCCTTAGTATTATAGGAATGTCAATCTATGCAGGTCAAGCTAATAGCAGTGATTATCGAGCTTTGACCCCGGAAGAAAAATCACAGTTGACCGATGCTTTGCTAAAACAGGGCTGTAGGAATCCTAAAGAGATGAAATTTGATGTTGAGACTAACCAGTTTGAAGCAGAAGATGCTGTGTGTGAGGGAGGAAGAAAGTATGATATTTACCTTGACAAAAACTTTAGGATTGTTTCAATGAAACCAGACTAAAAGAGCAAATCCCTGAGAAGCTTTTACCGGTCGCCGCGAAGATTACCAATGAGGTATAACAAAGCCATTCTAACAGCAACACCACTGGTAACTTGTTGGGAAATCAGACTAAAATCGGGATCGTCCATCAAATCGGAACTAATTTCCACTCCCCGATTCACAGGACCTGGATGAAGTACTTTCACCCCTGGTTGACAGGATTGCAAACGAGGACGAGTAATGCCAAAACTTTGATGATATTCGCGTAAACTGGGCAAAAGATTGGCAGTCATTCGTTCTTTTTGCAGTCGCAGGGTCATCACAAAATCGGCCTTTTCTAAAGCTGGTTCTAAATCCCAGTGGAGAAATATGCGATCGCACAATTCCCCAAAATATTTCGGCAGTAGGGTAGGGGGTGCGGACAAATGTACTTCCGCCCCTGCCGTGGTTAAACTCCAGATATTGGAACGAGCCACACGAGAATGGAGTATATCCCCGACAATAGCGATTTTTTTGCCCTCTAACAGTTCTAAACGGGGATTTTCCTCATCTAACAGACAACAGATCGTAAACAGGTCTAAAAGTCCCTGGGAGGGGTGTTCGTGTTGACCGTCCCCAGCATTAAGAATACTGACCCCCGACTGCAAACGATCCATTTCTGCGGCAATTAAATCGGGAACCCCCGACTGTTGATGTCGGATAACAAAAATATCCGTACCCATGGCCACATAGGTTAAAGCGGTATCGAGAATCGTTTCCCCCTTAGTCAAACTGGAACTACCCGGGGCAAAATTAAGAACATCGGCCGAAAGACGTTTCGCCGCTAGTTCAAAACTACTACGGGTGCGGGTGGAAGGTTCAAAAAAAAGATTTGTCACCACTTGACCTTGTAGGGCCGGCACTTTCTTGGTACGTCGGGAAAGAACTTCACGAAAACTAGAGGCCGTTTGTAGCAGGGTTTGGTATTCTTCCGGTTGCCAGTCTTGCAATCCCAAAATGTGGTGTCGGATCCAAGTGAAAGCCATAGGAGTTGAGGAGGCGGTAAAAACGGCAAATTTCGTCTATGCTATTGTAGGATTTCTTTGCATCAAGTTAATAAATAGGGTTTATGAGAATTAATTTTTCCTTGTGTCAGGTCACTCTCGCGATCGCTTTATTTCTCAATCCCTTGCCGGCGATCGTTGCCCAGACTGCCACCTCTGGGGAAATGGTATCACCGACCACGGGCATTAATTACACTCGCCTGAAAAATTTCCTCGCTCAACAAAATTGGCGACAAGCTAACGATGAAACCCGTAATTTAATGCTGAAAGCGACCGGACGGGAATTACAGGGCTGGTTTACCATGGAAGACCTGCAAAAATTGGCCTGTTGGGATCTGCAAAAGATGGATCAACTCTGGAAAGAAGCTTCCGGGGGTCGTTTTAGTTTCAGTACCCAATTTCGTATTTTTATCGAGACAGGTAATCGACCGGGGCGCTTAGTGGCGATCGAAAATTTTCAAACTTTTGGCGATCGCATCGGTTGGCGTAAAGATGGTGATTGGATTATTTTTAAAGAAAATCTTAACTATACCCTCAATGCTCCCGTCGGTCATCTGCCGGCGCCCCGGGACGAATATCAGATCGCCGGTGGTCGTCTAGAATACACCACCCTCGCCCAAAGATTAGTCACCTGTAATATTGTTAGCTTAGGGCAAAGCAAACAATAGACCTCTTGTAAAAATCAAAAATTGTTGTTAGGGTTAGGAGTCAGGAGTCAGTAGTCAGTAGTCAGGAGAATTAAGAATGAACAATAATCAATTAAATAGTCTATTTACGGATTTTATGCAATTTAATCCTTATTTTTGCCGTTTTTGAACCCTCAAAAATTAATTATGCCAGAGGTTTAATAATCACGGCGATCAATTCTGTAGAGTAAAATTTAAGGAAAAGCTTCTCTCCTCACCTTCCCTTTTTTTCCGATTTACTAGCACTTTTTCTGCCAAAACTCCCTAAATTTAACAATGATTAAACGATCCGTTAACGTATCGAGAGCGATCGGTTCGTCGATCGCCGTTTCCCTAATTGTCACTGGTTGCGCCCCCCAGAGCCCCCAGGCCACCGGACCGGCGGCTGTTCCCGTCAAACTGCAAACCCTCGGCACCGACAAATTAGTGCAAAGTAGCGAATTTGTCGGTACTTTGATCGCCCAACAGCGTGTTAGCGTCTCTCCTCAGATTACTGGTCGGATTCGCTCTATTTTCGTTAAATCTGGCGATCAGGTAACTCAGGGACAAAAAATCGCCGAATTGGATCCCGAACAACAACAGCAACAGGTAAACGCCAGCATCGGCCAGGTAAATTCGGCCAAAGCGAACCTGAATGCGTCTGAGGCGGATTTAAGGCAAAGACAAGCGCAAGCGAGGGCAAATAAAGCCCAAATTGCCCAGAATCGGGCAAATGTGGCCAATGCCGAAGCCAATGTTAAAAGTCAGATCGCCACCTTGAGCGCCGCCGAAGCCGATTTACAGAGAGCGAGAGCTAATTTAGATTTGGCGGAAAAAAACCTAACAAGAGCCGAATTTCTGGTTAAACAAGGCGCACAGCCCCAACAGGACTTAGATGATCGCCGCCGCGACATTCAGGCCGCCAAGGCAGAAGTAGAAGCCCGGTCTCAAAATCGTGATGCGGCCCGTCAACAGGTGACGGCGGCTAGAGCTACCCTACAGGCAAACAAAGAAGCATTAAATATCGCTATTCAAAACGAATTAGCCTCAGGGCAACAGGTGGCGGCGGCGGCGGCAACAGTGAACAGTCGTCAAGCGGCAGTAGCCAGCGCTGAGGGACAATTAGGGGCGACGCGTCAGAATTTAGTTTTTAACACCATTACCGCCCCGATTGATGGTTTTGTCGGCGATTTTAATCAAAGAAAAGTCGGCGATATTATCTCCCTGGGTGAAGAATTAACCTCGTTAACTAACAATAAAACTTTGGAACTAAATGTGCAGATTCCCGTGGAATTACAACCGCGTCTGCGCGTCGGGTTGCCCGTGGAAATTATTAATCCCGATGGCAGCCCGGGGGTTCGCGGTCAAGTAACTTTTATTTCCCCCACCGTTTCCCAAGCTACCCAATCGGTTTTAGTGAAATTTGCCTTTACTAATGATGGCAGTCTTCGCAATAACCAATATGTGCGGGCGCGGTTAATTTGGGATCAAAAACCGGGGGTATTAGTTCCCACCACGGCAGTGACTAGCATCGGGGCGCAAAATTTTGTTTTTGTGGCCGAAAAAGAAAAGGCTAAAGAAGGTCAAGAAAATGCCAAGGAGCGTTTAGTGGTTAGACAAAAACCCATTCAAGTCGGCACGATTCAAGGGCAAGCTTATCAGGTTATTTCTGGAGTAAATGCCGGGGAAAGAATTGCTGTTAATAATATTCTTTCTCTCCGAGATGGTACAGCTATAACTGTTAGTCAGCAGTAATTTTTATGAGTAATTCGATTACCGTTCGTCCCCTGGCAGCGCAACTAATTACCGCCGAGAGTTTCCGTCCCTACGGTCAATTAATAACCCCTGGCCATGACGGGAAACTGTTTGATGAAAGCGATGCACAACTGCATTTAAAAAATGGTGTGCCACGTTTTTATATTATGCGTTTACAGACTCGCGGACGTAAATTTAAGCGAATTACTCGTCATAGTCAATGTACCCAATGTCTTGGTTCTTTGGGGGGACAAGAGTGGTTTTTAGGAGTGGCCCCCCCTAGTCCTCATCCTCAACCAGATTTAGAAAAATTAAAGGTTTTTCGCATCCCCGGGGACTGTTTTATTAAATTAGAGGTGGGAACTTGGCACGCTGGCCCACTTTTTGATCAACCAGAGATCAATTTTTATAATCTCGAATTGAGCGATACTAATATTATCGATCATTTTACCTATAATTTTGCCCAAGAGCAGTCAATAGAATTCGAGATTGTTGATTGAAAAAATTAATTTTTTTACCTAGGTTTTGCTGAATATCGGTGAAAGCTGACAGGGAGAAAATGTGAGTTCTATGAAGTTAAAAAAGGGCAGAAGGTAGAGCAGGGAAGTCTTTTACCTCTAAATCCAGAGAAGGCTTAATAGGATGATAAGTGTAAGCAATGAGACTCCCTAAAAGGTTAACTAGAAAATTCCAGATACTACTTTGAATTGGCACTATTTGTCGATTAAGTCTGAAAACGATGACCTATAGTCATTTCAGATAAGTATGATACAGTCTAGACCGACAAAATCCTTAGGAACTCTGGGATTGATATTCTCAATCTTAATTGAAATGACTATAGGTTGCTCTAATGGGAAGTTTTGTGACGACAAGTAGCATTGATGATATTTATGGGGAATAATAGATTTAGATGAGTGCCTAACTTTCCAATTGGTAGCGACTTGCCATGAACCCAACAACCGCCAATTATGATGAACCTTGGAAAGAAGCATTAACCGAGTATTTTGAAGCGTTTTTACATTTCTTCTTTCCTGAAGTTCACCAATTGATTGATTGGACAAAAACTCCCGAATCCCTAGAAAAAGAACTCAAACGGATTACCGCTTCAGCAAAGACAAAAAAACGTTTCGCTGACAAACTCTATAAAGTTTGGTTACTCAGGGGAGAAGAAGTCTGGATTTTGATTCATATTGAAATTCAAAGTCAGTACGAAGAAAATTTCCCTCAGAGGATGTATATTTATAACTATCGGGCCTTTGATTTGTATCAGAAACCAGTTATCAGTCTGGCAATTTTAGGAGATGAACGAGTAAATTGGCGACCAGATTCCTATAATTATACTATCGCTGGCTG
>NZ_JACJSV010000099.1 GCF_014698335.1 Microcystis viridis FACHB-1342
GATCATGATCACACCGAACCAGCCGACATAAAGACGGTTGTTGGTGCTGGTAATCCACTGGCAGAACTGCTCCCACAGGGAAGCGCTCTCGCGCTGTTGTAGAGTTGTAGTCATGGTTGGATAATTTCTGTATGTATTAGGTTGTCAAGGTTCGTTGTTTGACATGAGTTAATACTATCGGCTTTTTATAGTTATGTAAAGGGGTTTTAAGAAATGTTTTTTTATCAATGTCATAACTTTTACTTATATAATTGATGTTCAGGTAAACTAGAAGCAGACAAATTCTGCAAAAATAAGCGATGATACCCGAAATTACTGCAAAACTATTGGAAGCGAAGAAGGAAAAAGGACTGAGTTTCGCTGACCTAGAAGCGATTCTAGAACGAGATGAGGTGTGGATTGCCGCTGTTTTTTACCGGCAAGCGAGCGCCTCCCTAGAAGAAGCAACGAAAATTGTGGCAGCTTTGGGACTGGGAACCGAAATCGTCGCATCCTTAACCGAGTATCCTGTCAAGGGATTGGGTCCTGTTGTCCCCACCGACCCCCTGATTTATCGTTTCTACGAGATCATGCAGGTGTATGGAATGCCACTAAAATCGGTGATTCATGAAAAATTCGGCGATGGCATTATGAGTGCGATCGATTTTACCCTCGACGTGGATAAGGAGGAAGACCCTAAAGGCGATCGCGTTAAAATTACCATGTCGGGTAAGTTTTTACCCTATAAGAAGTGGTGAGTCCGGCCAAAGTCAACGGTAAGGGATTTCTATTCCTTGCCGCTCTTGCTATTTTTCTTAACCAAACTTAACAATTGACGGCAAAATTTTGCTTGCTTTTTTTTTGCAGATTTTGAGAGAATTTAAAATAGATTCCAGCGCTCAATCGCCCAGGAGATATAATGACGATTCAACCTCAAGAAATTTTAGAAAAGCTTCAGTGGAGATACGCTGTCAAAAAATTTGACCCGTCTAAAAAAATTTCTGAAGCAGATTGGTTTATCTTAGAAGAAAGCTTGAGACTGGCTCCTTCTTCATATGGTTTGCAACCCTGGAAATTTATTGTCGTTCAAGATCCAAAAATTCGTGCGGCACTTACTCCGGTCAGTTGGAATCAAACTCAAGTAGAGGATTGCTCCCACTATGTGGTACTTGCTACTCTTACCAAAATTGAAGTAGCATATGTCGAGAAATTCGTTGCAAAAATAGCTCAAGTTCGAGAATTAGATGTCGCTTCTCTGGAGAATTATAAGAATCTGATGGTGTCAGATTTAGTTAATGGGCCACGCTCAGCAATTGTTCAATGGTGGTCTCAGCGACAGAGTTATATTGCGATGGGAATGCTGATGGAAACCGCCGCCTTGCTCGATATTGATGCTTGTCCACTAGAAGGAATCGAGCCAGCGGCTTATGATCGTATTCTGCAATTAGAAGGTAGCGGCTATGCAGCAGTAGCAGCAGTGGCTCTCGGCTATCGCTCCTTAGAAGACAAATATCAACTGTTGAAGAAAGTTCGCTTTGATCGCGATGAGGTTATTGTCTGGCATTAGTACAATAAGACTATATCAGTTGAGGGATTGTTTATGAATCGAGGAAAACTGGTTGCGATCATTACTAGAGCGATTTTGATCGCAATCGCTTATTTAATTCTAGTGCAATTACTAGATTTTCGTGGAGAAATGATACCCGCTCCTCCACTCTTTTTGGGATTTTAGATTTTAGATTTTGGATTGCGAGTTTCCCTTGTTCCAAGGCTCTGCCTTGGAACACAATATCTAAGGCTCTGCCTTAAAATAGTATTCAGGTTCTACCTGGGAACGAGATCTTACTCATAACTGATAACTGATAACTGATAACTGCCTAACCTAAATCTCGGTCTTTAGTGACAGTAATTTCCTTAGATAAATGTCGATACCAAGTAAAATAGAGACCGATGGAAAGCAAAAGAAAAACCAAAGCCAAAATCTTCAAACTTTGCCACTGCTTGATGATTAAAACAATCCCCATCATAAAGAGGACTAATTGCCAAGGAACGGTGAGAAAAGCGGCAATGATATCCCGTTGATTTTCCGCTTTAATTTTTGCCTGTAGGTTAGGTTTAACACTTTGACGGACTTCTCCCCAAAAGCCAAAAGGTCTGGTAACATTATAGAAATTTTCCATAACTAAAATATCGGTAGGAGGAGTTAACAAAGTAGCGATAATACAGCCAGCTAAAGCGAACAAACTCGGCACAAGAAAGAGAATAAGTTCCTGATATTGACTGTGACGAAAGAAAGGTAAAATTATCGCTTGTGAGGCAATAGCCGCAATCATTCCTGCTAAAGTTCCCACGGCAAAACCATAACCATTAAAGCGCCACCAATACCAACGTAATAGGAGAGGAACTGCTAATCCCACCCCTAATCCCGTGGTTAACCAACCCCAAATATCATTGACATTTTGGATATTAAAACTCAAAACTAAGCCAATGACTACCACAAAAATCGAGGCCAAACGACCTTGAAAAACTAACTCCTGTTCTCCCGCATTTGGTTTCAAAAAAGCTTGATAGATATCTTTGACCCAATAGGCAGCACTAGCGTTAATAACTGCGTTAAAAGTGGACATAGCCGCCGCTAAAAAAGCAGCAATTAATAACCCTTTCATCCCCACCGGAATGTATTGAGTAATCACCGTGGCCAGAATTCTTTCTGGATCTGTAATCGTGCCTTCGGTTAAACCGTAGTGAATACCTAAAACCGCAAAAGCTGTGACTAGAGGCCAACGGAAAGAAAGCAGAATAATCCAGAATAAAGATAATAAACCGGCATCTCGATCGCTTTTGGCCGCTAGGTATCGCTGTAACATATAACCACCGCTGCCGCTGCAACCTTCGATGATGGTTTTAACTAAATAAAAGAAAATCACCCCACCAAACAAATTAAAGATGGCATAATCTCCGGGTAAATCCAAGGTCATCGAAGGGAAAATACTAGACCAGTCGCTTAAATTCCAAGTTTTTGGCTCTGCTGCCCCCGGAATTGCTACCGTGAAACTATCGGGAAGATTAACAGTAAAAAAGGCCACTGTCGATACATAAATGACCGCCACAAAAATCAGAAACCCTTGAAATAAATCGGTAATTACCCCACCATAGAAACCACTGGCCACCGTATAAATCAAGGTTAGAAGAATTAATATCACCGAAGCAAGACGGTCATCCATACCCAGAAACTGCCCTAAAAATTTCCCCCCCGCAACGGAGAAATAACTCATCGCACCGATAGAGAATAAGAGAGTGGCGACGGCGCTAATAATTCGGGCAAAATTACCCTGTTTTCCCGGTCCAAAGCGAAATTGCATCCATTCCGCCATGGTCATAACTTTAGCCCGGCGATTCCATTTGCCCATAAAAGCCATGAGAAAGGCCATAATTAGGACAACACCGCCGCGGATTTCGATAAATAGTCCTTTGGGTCCGACGGCGTAAATTAGGGCAGAAATGACCATAGTTCCCGCTAAATCGGTGTTAGCCGCCATTCCCGACACCCCTAACATCCACCAGGGCAAATTGCGATTACCCAAAAAGTAGGATTCTAGACCTTGAGAAGCTTTTTTCTCGGCGATAATCCCGATTATTAGGGTTCCTGCCAGATAAAGCAGCACAATTACATAATCAATTAACTGCATAGTTTCAGATCAATTTAACTTTCGATCGTTATAGCATCAATTGACTACGATTTCTGGCTAACGGTTTCTTTTTCTAAGATTTGCACCCGTTGCTCCAGCTTTTTTAAATCTTCCTTTAATTCAATTACTAAAGTGGCTAAACGCTGGAACAGTGGGTCACTTTCCCCGACTACTTCCCCATTTACTATACCCGTTCCCGATCGCCGTTGGGGAATCGGAGCGGCATTTTCCCCGCGGATGGATATTCCTCGGACCTGACTTTCAAGGCGCTCAACTCGATTGCGGAGACTAATTAACTCCGATCTTACCGCCGTATCCGATTGTGCCTTGCTGGCATTAACAAAACTCAGTATTAGCAAAAGGGAGATAATCAGCGTTAAAAAGCCATAAAAAGAGATTTTAGCTAATTTCATCGATTTTACCCCCTATCTATCTGACCCGGCTTAATGTTAAGAAACGTGGCTAAATCTAAAGCTTGATTGCAATTCCGCCCCTGGGTGATTAGTTGCTCAAAAGAGGATGATAAGGTAAAAAACACGATTTTGTGGAAATTTGGCCTTATCTCTATGTATAAAAACTCAGATAAAGATTTTCTCGGAGCAGCAATCACAGCCGGTTTAGGTGCGGGAATCGTCACTTCTTTTGCCGTCAATCAAGGACAAGACATCGGTACAGCTTTAGGAATTACCGCTTTAGCGGCTGTTTGCGGTGTTATCTGCCGTCATTTTGACCTAATGTGATGCAATCTTCCTCACACCTCCAATTCTGCCGAAAAATCCTGTTTTTTCTCGTATTGATAGGGGCCGAGCAGAGCGCCCCAAATTCCCTTACCAGTGCCGGGATCTAGACCTTTATCGTAGGTTTTTAGGCTATGACTCGTCACCTCGAAACCTAAAGCCACCTGATAGGTTGTACCCTCATAGGTGAATTGACAGTGCTGTTCCGGTTGCGGTTGGGCGATAAACTGGTATTGATTATCAGCGAGAGTATGGACTTTGACCGATAAAGTGCAGGTAGGCAGAAAAGTTAGGTCTTCTAAGCTAATTTTTCGCAAAATATCGGGATTTTTGCCCGCACCTTGCACGGATTTCAGGTCATTAAACATATAATGCCTAACCTCTAACCCTCCCGATTCCGAGTGCGTTAATCGCCACAGTCGCGGTCGGTAGGGTTGGTCTAAATTGATGATACTGGCCTGTTCGGCAAAAAGCGCGATGCTGTCTTCCCGAAATAAAGGCAACGGACGTAACCATAAACGCAGGTGAACGTACCACACCGGTTCTGCTTGCGCTTGCCGTTGATTTTCAAATTCACCCGCGAGATACCGACCAAAAGTGATTAATTCAGGGGTCATAGCTCAAAAAATTCTCCTTATTGCCTCAAAATTAATCCTAACACCCATAGAAATCACTTTTTTGACAAAAATGACCTTCAGGCTACCAGAACCCGCTTAAACCCTGCCATTCCCCCTTTAGTGTACCAATATTCCCAGCCACCGCCAGCCGCACTAGACCAATCCTTGAGGTCAAATTCACCGCTGCCGGAGGGAGTTCCCGCGATGCGATAGACTTTCACCGCTTGACCGTTGTTATTCCAGATTAAAGGCCGATCCGGCTCCATCTGTTCGGGTAGAGTCCCGTTAGTTTGCAGAAAATAGGCATCTTGTCCCTTATCGGTGCCGTTGCCATAGACTTTGGCGATACCATGCTCATCGATCGCCAGAAAAGCACCTTCTTCTAAACCGATAGCGTAGGCAGGTAGTTGATTGTGATTATCGTGTACATTACGGGCTAAAAAACCAAAAAGGCGACCATATCTTGTTTCGGGATGATCTTGATTGAGTCGATCCAAATGGGTATCTGTCACCACTTTTTTGAGAAAAGGAACCCGAATAAAATCACTCCGATAGAAGTCTTTGGTGTTGAAGTGAAAGGGATTATTTAATATTTCTGAACTCAGTACTCCTTCGTGAGTAGGCGCATAGTAAAAATCCCCCAGAATAGCCATTCCTGCGCTGGTTCCCGCCACGGGAACTTTTTTGTCGTTGATCAGATAATTGATCGCTGTTTCCACCTTTGTGCTTTCCCACAAATCCTCGTACTGATTTTGATCACCACCGGCAAAAAAAAGGATATCGGCATTACGAATATATTCGATAACATCAGGATGATTCGCCCCTTCACGACTATCAATTGATAGTTCCGCTGCCGAGCCGATCAGGGAGGGATAATTGTCGCAAATCCAATCGGCTTGACCGCCAAGATCACCAAAGCGCAGCACTAAGTAATTACCGCCTTTAGCTCGATTTAATAACCATGTGGTCGCTTGATCTTCTCCTAACTTACCTCCTTCCGCTCCCCCGATTAATAAAATACCCGATCGATGTTTTACAGACTGAAAATTGGCTTTTCCACAACGACAAGAATAATGGAAATCTCGATCATGATTGTTTGACATAGTCTTATAACCTCTCCCCTTAGCTTACTCCTTCTATCCTAGCTTTAACTAGGACAAAATCAGAGTTTTCTACCATAAAAGTTAACAACAAAGCCTCTCTATGGCTGAAATCGGTAGCGGCAAAACTCCCTAGTTTACATTTTGTTAAAAATCGTCCTATAATAATTCAAGGCTAGAAACTGGCAATTATTACTGTTAAAGTTGAGAATCGGCGGGCGATATGTTAAATAGACGTTCTTTTTTGCAAGGATTAGGTACAATCGCCTTAGCGGGGGGTTTAAATGGCTGCGCTTCCAGAAGCGGCGAGCCGAGCATTTTTCTCCTGTCCGGTTCGATTCCGCCGCGATTACTAACAGATTTTCAGAAAACTATTGCCGAAAAAAAAGTCAATTTTCAGTCGGAAAGGCAGCTGAAAGAGCTATTAGAATTATTGGAAAAATGGTTAAAAAATCAGGGGCAACCAACCTCACAATTTTCGTTTCCTATCCCTTTTAGGGAACAAAACCCAGCCATGGGTAATTTAGTCACCCTAGGAGATGCTTGGCTAGGAAAAGCGATTAGCAACGGTTTAATTCAACCCCTAGATACTTCTCAACTCTCTAATTGGTCAAAACTGCCCCCCCGTTGGCAAGAAAATATGACTCGCAATGCTCAAGGACAACTGGAAACAGAGGGGAAAGTCTGGGGTGCGCCCTACCGTTGGGGAATGACAGTAATTGCCTATAATGAGAAAAAATTCGCTCAATTTGACTGGCGGCCACAGGATTGGTCCGATCTATGGCGACCGGAATTAACCGGTAAAATTGCCCTAATTGATAATCGTCGCGAAGTCATCGGTTTAACCCTAAAAAAATTGGGTTATTCTTATAATTCTAGTGATTTAAAACAAGTAATGGGACTAAAAGACCAGCTATTCGCTTTACAAAAACAGGTAAGATTTTATAGTTCTCAATATTATTTACAACCCCTAATACTCGGTGATGTCTGGCTGTCTGTGGGTTGGTCTAATGATATTTTACCAGTGAGCGATCGCTATAATAAAATCAAAGTTGTTGTCCCCAAATCTGGCACTTCTCTCTGGTCAGATGTGTGGGTAAAACCAGTTTTAACTACTCCTAATTCTCTTGTCCAGCAATGGATTGATTTTTGTTGGCAACCAGAATCCGCTAATAAAATTTCTTTATTTACCTCTGGATTATCACCCCTAATTCTCACTGAAAATCCCGATCAAATTCCCCCAGATATTAGAAATAATCCTTTACTTGTCAATCCAGAAGCAGTCAAAAAAAGCGATTTTCTCAACCCTTTATCGCCAGCAACCGAGCAAGAATACGAGCAATTATGGCAAGCAATGCGACAGTCAGTATAGTCAGGAGATACTAGACAAAATTCTGCGAGAATATTGAGGTGAAAATTACATTTACCTAACTGATAACTGATAACTGATAACTGATAACTGATTAAGCGGCTTGACTTTGGGTTTCTTGGGCGAGAAAAGTAAGGATAGAAGCTTTTTCAATTAACCCCAAAACCCTGCCGTTTTCCTCTACCACTGTCACTTGAGATAAATTTTCTCCTTCCAAAATTTTCACCACATCTAGGAGGGAAGTATTAGACAAAACCAGTTTGAGACTTTCGCTAGTTTGTAATAACTGGCCGATATTTACCTGGGTCCATTGGGAAGTGGGAATTGTTTTCAGATCCTCTAAATTAATCACTCCTAATAGTTTACCTTCGCTATCGGTAACTAGGAATTTAGACCATTGTTGTTTACCGATAACATAATTATTAGCAAAATCGCGCAGGGTTAAATTAATCGGCACTACAGGACTATTAGGAGAGATAACATCTTTAGCGGTGTAGCGACTTAGGAAATCTTGAACCTTAGCTGATTGAGCGGAAAAGCCAGCATTTTGTAGGAGGAAAATGCCAATTAATAGCGTCCAAAAACTGCCAAATTGACTGATTCCGAGAATTGATAGCGCACCGATGACAATCGCTAACCAACCAAAAAATTGACCGAAACGACTAGCAAATAAAACCCCTTTATTGGGATTACCCGTTACTTGCCAAACGATGGCTTTAAGGATATTACCACCATCTAAAGGTAAACCGGGGATTAGGTTAAATAACCCTAGGGCGAGGTTGATATAGGCAAGCAGAGAAAGAATCGCCGCCATCGGCCCATTTAAACTAATATTGAGACCAATAATTAGGAAGATACCGAAGAGCAGTAAACTAACTAAAGGGCCGGCAATTGCTACGAGAAAAGCTTCTAGGGGAGTTTTCGATTCTCTGCCGAGAGTTGCCAAACCACCGAATAAAAAGAGGGTAATTGATTTGACTTCAATACCTTGGGCGATGGCAACAAAACTATGACCTAATTCGTGGGCAACCACGGAGGCAAATAGGAGAATAGCGGCAAAAAATCCTAAGAGCCAGGGCATGATTCCCGTTAACTGGGGAAACTGACTTAAATCTCCCCCATAGGTTAAGGTAATTAACCCCAGAACAAAGAACCAAGAAGGATTAATATAAAAGGGAATTCCAAAGAGATTCCCGACTCTAATGTTGCCATTCATTTTGTATCTTCTCCAATTATTGGGGACTAACGCCAAGAAGATTAGGTTATCAATTACGCCATTCACTTCTGTTAACAATTGTAACAAAACTGCAAATCTCTCCGGCATTCCTTTAGGGAGTAAAAACCGTCATTGCTGTGGTTCGGTTATTTTCGTAGGAGAACTAAATTAATGATTAATTATTTACGCGGACAAGCGATCGAGGTGATCAAAACCCCCAATAACCGACTGATCTTGATTTTAGACGTAAACCAGATCGGTTACGAAATCCAAATTCCCTCGCGATTAGCCCTAGACATCGGCAAAGATAACAATGATAGTCGTCAGATTTTTACTCACCTACTCCTTCGCGAGGAGCAGCCTTTATTGTACGGTTTCGGCGCCGCCCCAGAGCGAGATCTGTTTCGTCAACTGCTTTCCGTCAATGGAGTTGGAGCGCAATTAGCCCTAGCTTTAATCGATACCTTGGGGATTGAGGAACTTGTGGTGGCGATAGTGACAGGAAATACCAAAATTTTGAGCAAAACCCCCGGAGTCGGCTTAAAAACAGCAGAGAGAATCGCTTTAGAGTTAAAAACTAAATTGGCAGCATGGCGACAGCTAAAAGAAGCGACGACGACAACCACGGCAATACTACCGGCAGCGGAAATCCTCGAAGATGTGCAGATGACCCTTTTAGCTTTAGGATACAGCCGGGAGGAGATCGATCGAGCTATCGCAGTCCTCAGTCAAGATGCTTTATTTAGTAAAAATACTCAGCCAGAAGACTGGATTAAAGGGGCAATTAATTGGCTAGGCTAAATCAGTCGTCAGGAGGCAGGAGACAGGAGACAGTTTCATTGTATTCTCCCCACACCCCACACCCTACACCCTACACCCTACACCCCACACCTCATACCCCACTCCGGTGCTCCTTTCTCAGGGCAAATGTTAAAAAGTATTACGAAAATAGTGAGAAGGTGAACCAGATGCCGCAAAATAGTTGCGTTAGGTCGCTCTAGCTAGGGAAGTCTTGAGACGCTGAGGCGGAAACGAGATAACTTAAGCGTAGTGACCACGACTGCTATAAAATGTCAGATTAAGTTTATTAATCTCACTTAGTTGGGAGGAATCCATCAATGAGTATCGTCACGAAATCGATCGTGAATGCTGATGCTGAAGCTCGTTACCTCAGCCCCGGCGAACTAGACAGAATTAAAGCCTTCGTTGGCAGTGGTGCCGCTCGTTTACGCATCGCTGAAACCCTGACCGGCGCTCGCGAAACCATCGTCAAACAAGCTGGCGATCGCTTATTCCAAAAACGTCCTGACATCGTTTCCCCCGGTGGCAACGCTTACGGCGAAGAAATGACCGCTACCTGTCTGCGTGACATGGACTACTACCTACGTTTAATCACCTACGGAGTAGTCGCTGGTGATGTCACCCCGATTGAAGAAATCGGTTTGGTCGGTGTGCGTGAAATGTACAAATCTTTAGGAACCGACATCGGTGCCGTAGCTCAAAGCGTTCGCGAAATGAAAGAAGTTGCTACCGGTCTTATGTCTTCTGACGATGCTTCTGAAGCTTCTTCCTACTTCGATTACGTGATCGGCTCTATGTCGTAGAATAATTCCTTTGTGAATCGTTCTAGACACACCCCTCGTAAACCTCTTAAGATTAAGCAAAACCCAAGGAAGAACCACCATGCAAGACGCAATTACTTCTGTTATCAACTCTGCTGACGTTCAAGGCAAATACCTTGACGCTTCTGCTCTCGGCAAACTGAAAGGCTACTTCGCCACCGGTGAACTGCGCGTGCGCGCCGCTAGTGTCATTAGCGCCAACGCTGCCGGTATCGTTAAGGAAGCTGTGGCTAAGTCCCTGTTATACTCTGACGTAACCCGTCCCGGTGGCAATATGTACACCACCCGTCGTTACGCCGCTTGTATCCGTGACCTCGACTACTATCTCCGTTATGCTACCTACGCTATGTTAGCTGGAGATCCTTCTATCCTCGACGAGCGCGTTCTCAACGGCCTGAAAGAAACCTACAACTCTTTAGGTGTACCCATCTCCTCCACCGTTCAAGCTATCCAAGCGATGAAAGAAGTCACCGCTAGTTTAGTTGGTGCTGATGCGGGTAAAGAAATGGGGATTTACTTCGACTACATTAGCTCTGGCTTAAGCTAGAAGTAACGAACTCGGACGAAATAGGTTCGGGAAGCCGAGGATGAGTGCTAGGTCTTTAAAGGCTGAATCTGTCCAAGATAGGTTTTGACGAGCTAGTATTGATCCTTGACTCCCGACCTTTGTTATTTTAGGAAAAAGCCTTCGTTAGTTTGAGCGACAAGTTTTTCAGCGATTAGGAGAAATCAATCCATGCGGATGTTCAAAATCACCGCTTGTGTTCCAAGTCAAAGCCGCATTCGGACACAACGGGAATTACAAAATACCTATTTCACCAAACTCGTTCCCTACGATAATTGGTTTCGTGAGCAACAACGCATCATGAAAATGGGCGGCAAAATTGTCAAAGTGCAGTTAGCTACCGGCAAACCAGGAACTAATACAGGTTTACTGTAATCGGCTGCCACTAGAACTTAAAAAAAGAGGTCTTTCCAGACCTCTTTTTGCTTTAGGGATTTTTTTCAAACTGCAAAGCGGCAGAATTGAGACAATAGCGTTTTCCCGTCGGGGGTGGACCATCATTAAAAACGTGACCGAGATGAGCATCACAGGCGGCACAAACAATCTCTGTCCGCACCATGAAAAAACTAACATCTCGCTCGTACTTAATATTGGCCTCGTTAGCAGCAGTCCAGAAACTCGGCCAACCAGTACCCGAATCATACTTGCTGTCAGAAGTAAATAACTCCGTACCACAGCAGACACATTTGTAAATACCTTTTTCTTTATTATCGTGATATTTACCCGTAAAAGCCCGTTCTGTTCCCTTTTTGCGAGTAACTTGGAACTGTTCGGGAGTTAGCTGGGCCTGCCATTCCGCCTCGGTTTTACGAACTTTTTCTACCATAGTCAGGACAACCGCCATTATGATTAAATTTCCCTTTTTAGTCTAACCTGAGTTCGAGATCTAGGTTTTTTTCATAAACATGAAGTATGACCTGATTTAGCATCGCCTTCTGACGACGTACTCCCCAAAAGGAAAACTTGGCCAGGAAACCCTATAGACTTAACATAACCTCAGCTTATCAATGGTATAAGTAACAATATCGTTAAACCCCTTTACAAACCGTTACAAAGTCCTTAAGATAGAGACATCATCAATCAATCGTACCTCGATAACTTAATAGGAATCATAAACCAATGACCACCACTCTACAACAGCGCGAAAGCGCTTCCCTGTGGGAGCAGTTCTGCCAGTGGATCACCAGCACCAACAACCGTCTTTATGTCGGCTGGTTCGGTGTGATCATGATCCCCACCCTGCTCACCGCCACCACCTGCTTCATCATCGCCTTTATCGCAGCTCCTCCCGTAGATATCGACGGTATCCGCGAGCCTGTAGCTGGTTCTCTACTCTACGGAAACAACATCATCTCTGGTGCGGTTGTTCCCTCTTCCAACGCGATTGGACTCCACTTCTACCCCATCTG